>NZ_CP065037.1:605979-1211959 GCF_019924635.1 Leifsonia sp. ZF2019 | reverse complement strand
CCTGGAAGAAGAGACGGACGTCGTCGTGCCGCTCGGACAGACGGGCGACAGCCGAGATGAGCGACTTCGGGTCGAACCAGTTGTAGAGGCCGCCGCTCCACAGGAGCAGCTTGTCGGCCTCCCCGATCCCGGGAAGGACGCCCTTCAGCACGGCGCGCTCGTGCACCGGCGGGTTCTCGGACAGACCGAACGGGACGACGTCGATCAGGTGGTCGAGGTCGGGGTCGTCGGCGTAGTTGGCCGGGTTGATGCGCCCCAGCGCGGCGAGCTGCCCGAGGTAGAAGTGACGCTGGCGCTCGGACGCGCACAAGAAGAAGTCGCCGCGCTCCAGCTGCTCGTTGAGCACGTCGGTCGCGTCGAGGACCTGCTTGTCCCACTGCTCACGGCCGAGCTCCTTGCCCTGCTCGAGCTGCTCGAGGTGCATCGGGTCGTAGACGTCGGCGACGATGATCCTGTCGGTCGTGCGCAGGCTGTCGAACAGCGCCATGGCCAGGCCCTGGAAGACGATCACGTCGGCCTCGCGCTCGTGCTTCCGCATCTCGCGATCGTCCCCCGGCCGCACGTGCGTGATGCCGAACGGCGCGGAGACGGGCTCCACTCCGGCGAGCGAGACGAGGGTCACCTCGTTGTCCTGCGAGAGCGCCTCCGCCATGCTCCAGGCGCGGATCGCCGGTCCGGCCATCTTCGCGCCGATCGGGTCTCCCGTGATGATGAGGACGCGCGTCACCGACGGTCGTTCCGTGACCGGGAACGCGGTGGCGAGCTTGTCGTAGCCCTCGAGGTAGTGCTCGTCGGTGTACGACGGGGCGTCGGTCTCGCCGAACAGGGACCAGATGCGACCGTCGGCGACGACGCGGGTGGACTGGATGCGCTCGCGGTCCGCCGTCAGACCCGGGAGGTTCTCGACGAACTGGTCGATGGCGTAGACCGTCGCGACCGTCTCCTTGGAGATCTCCGCCGTCGGGTCGTTCGAGCCGCCCTTCCGCAGGTCGTACTCGGTCGAGTCGAGACCGCCCTTGGCGACGCCGCGACGCACGGTCAGGGCGAGGGTGGCCGGGAGAGCGACGGCGAGGGCCTCGTCGCCGAGGTTCTTGTACTGCGTGTAGAGGGCGTTCCGCTCGAGGAGGTAGCTCTCCTTGAACGAGCCGAACGACGACATGGACGCGTGGTGCTTGTGATAGGCGAGGGAGGCCGGCTCGTAGACGAAGCGGTGACCGAGCAGGTTGAGCCGCCACCCCAGGTCGACATCCTCGAAGAACATGAAGTAGCGCTCGTCGAAGCCGCCCAGCTGCTCGTAGACCGATCGACGCACGAACATCGCCGATCCCGTGCCGAACAGGACATCCTTCGCGACGTCCGGCGTCGAGGGGACGGGCTGCGCCGTGAGCGGCTTGTAGCCCTGACCGAACCAGGTCATGGCCGACCCGATGTAGTCGACCTTGGTGCCGTCCCAGTCGAGCACCCGGCTCGCCACCGCGCCGACGCGCGGGCTGGACTCGAACCGGGACACGGCCGCCGCGACCCATGCGGTGTCCGGCTTGGCGTCGTTGTTGAGGAACGCGACGTACTCTCCCGCGGCCGAACGGACGCCCAGGTTGCAGCCGCCCGCGAAGCCGAGGTTCTCCTTCGACTCGATCAGGACCACGTGGGGGGCGGCGCGCCGGATCCGCTCCGCGCTGTCGTCGCCGGAGGCGTTCTCGACCACGACGATCTCGAGGCGGTCGGCGGGCCAGTCCAGCCTGCCGAGGTGCTCGATGGCGGTCAGCGTGTCGTCCGTGCCGCGGAAGTTGACGAGGACGACGGAGACGACCCCGGGTCGCGTGGTGGGCATGCGGTCCTTTCCTTGGCGTATCAGCACGTCAGCCTACCAACCAGAACTGTCGCGGCCCCCGGGACGGTCCGGGGCCCGCCCGTCGATTGTTAGGATGGCGCAGTCCCCCGACCGGCCTCCAGGCGATCGAAGGTCCCACCGACATGAACCACCCAGCAGCATCCGCCACAGCGATCACGGCGCCCCGGACCGCGCTCCGATTCCCGTGGCGTCTCTTCTCCGCGACATTCGTGCTCCTCTTCGGGCTGATGACCGCATGGTCGCTCGCCACCCCGCTCTACGCCGTCCCCGACGAGGCGTCGCACGCGGTGCGCGCGGCGACCGCGGTTCGCGGCGAGATCGTCGGGCAGGGCTCGACATTCCAGGCCCCGCGGTACCTCACCATCCCCGGAGCCCAGAACCCGGGCAAGGTCTCCTGCTACGCCGGCCGCTTCGATCGCACCCCCGCCTGCGCCAAGGACCCCGAGACCGGGGCGGAGCTCCAGAACACGCTCAGCAGCGCGGGCACGAACAGCCCGGTCTACTACCTCGCGGTCGGCCTCCCCTCCCTGCTCTTGGAGGGCGCGCCCGCGCTGTACGCGATGCGCATCCTCTCCGCCGCGCTCACCGCCCTGCTCTTCGCCGCGGCGGCAACGCTGCTGTGGTGCCTCCCCCGGCGTCGCTGGGCCCCGCTGCTCGGACTCGCCGTGGTGACGCCGCAGGTGCTCTTCCTGAGCGGCTCGATCAATCCGAACGGGATCGAGGTGGCGTCGTCCGGGAGCCTCCTCGTCTCCCTGCTCGTCCTGGCTCTGATCCGCCCGTCCGGGTGGCTGCTCTGGTTCTCCGGCACGACCGCCGTGGTGTCGACGCTGCTGGTCACCGGTGGCAGGAGCCTTGCCCTGCTCTGGGTCGTCCTGGCGACCGGCGCGGTGATCACCGTGATGAGCAGGCTCGATTGGCGGGCGCTCCTGCGACGCACGTCGACCTGGGTCGTCGTGGGCCTGCTGGCGATCATCTGCCTCGGACAGCTCTACTGGTTCACGCGGCCCGAGAACGCTGTGCGCCCGACCTCGACATCCGTCGCGGGCAGCCGTCTGCAGGTCGCCCAGAACATGCTCGAGGCGACCGTCGCCTACTGGCGCCAGATGGCCGGCCAGGGAGTCGTCGATTACGGGATGCAGGAGCTGGTCCCGTCGTTCTGGACCGCGATCATCTTCGCCGTCTGCCTCCTGCCCGTCGTGCTCGGCCGTGGCCGTCAGCGCTGGGTGACGCTCGGGCTCGTCATCGTGTTCATCCTCGTCCCGGTCGTCACGCAGGTGGCGCTCTGGCGGCAGGTCGGCGACGTCTGGCAGGGCCGTTACATCCTCGCCGTGCTCCTGATGCTCGCCATCACCGGCGGTCTGGCGCTCGACCGAGCCGCGCTCGGCGGCACGAGGCGCACCGTCTCGGCTCTCCGCGCCGTCCTGATCCTGCTGGCCGTCGGCCAGCTGGTGGCGTTCGCCACGGTTGTCCGCCGCTATGCCGTGGTGGACTCGTCCTGGATCGACGCGCTCTTCCGCCCGAGCTGGCTCCCTCCGGGAGGGACGATCGGGCTGATCCTCCTCATGACCGTCCTGCTCGCGCTGGGTGCGGTACTCGTCTGGCGCTCGCTCCCCGGGTGGTTCGCGGAGCAGGACGAGCCGGCCGCTCCGCCCGTCCGATAGGCCGCGGCCCGCCTGCTACACTCCGGCGACGAGGGTCCCCTCCGACGCCATCGCGTTCGCCTCGGGATCGCACAGGAACTCGTAGATCCCGTCGAGGGCGGCGTCCCAGTCGGAGTGCTGCGCGTCGATGGTCGCGAGGCCGGCGCGCTGGATGCGCTCGCGCTTCGCTGTGTCGAGCACCAGTTCGTCGAGGGCCGCCACGACCTCCTCGTACGTCATCATCGTGGTCCTGGCGTTCTCACCCGGCTCGAAGAGCCAGCGGAACCACGGCGAGTCGGGAACGACCATCCCCACCCCGCTCGCCATCAGCTCGAGCGGGAGATACGACGGGTGGCGCGAGATCTGCAGGGTGATCCCGATGTCCGTCTCGCGGTACAGCCGGCCGGTCGCGCGGAAGTCGAGCAGGCCGAGGTCGATGAAGTCGGCGCTCGGCGGCAGGTACTTCGCGCCGGCGGCGACGATCCGCACGCCGTCGCCGTGGCGCCGCTTGATCTCGCTGAGGGCCGCGAAGACCAGCTCCCAGCAGTTGCGGAAGTGATCCCGGGCGTAGGCGAAGATCGTCACAGGAGACCCCTCCGCCGGAGGAACACGGCCGTCGGGATGGAACAGCCCTCGATCGACCGCCGGCGCGAACCAGGTGCCCGTCCCGCCGTAGCCGCCCGTGTAGATCTCGTGCATGCTGCGGGTGTTGCAGATCCCGTAGAGGCCGAGCCGATACGTCTGCTCCGTCATCGCGAACATCGTGCTCGCCGGATAGAAGGACGGCTCGTAGTCCTGGATCAGGTAGAACTTGCGGGGGGTGCCCGGCGTCTTCGCGACATCGCGCGCGGTCAGCCAGAACGTCGCGATCGCCACGTCGGCCGGCGGCACGGCGGCGAGACCCTCGTCGGTGCCGTAGTAGTTACCGACCTCCGAGCCCGCGAGACCCGGGAAGGCGGCGACGATCGCCGACTCGTAGAACTCGTCCGCCGGATCACCGTTGACGAGGAAGCGGTTGCGCACACCGTGCTCGCGTGCGAGCTTGTCCGCCATCCGCAGTGTCGTGTTGACGCCGCCGAAGAACGGGGAATCGAAGCCGGGGAGCAGCCAGTTGATCGTCCGCACCTCGCGACGCCCGGTCGTGGTGCGATGGGATTCGACCACCGCGGCCACCTCCTCCGCCGTGATGGTGGCGAGCGGCAGGAGGGCCGTCGCGTCGGACGACAGGGTGGACTGCTGCTGGGCGTCCGACTTGAACGGTCGCCCGAGCCCCGCCATCGCCAGCTCGAGCGGGGTGGGATCGTCGACGGCCGCGAACCGGGGAACGGGGAGCACCCGGCAGACGTTCGGCGAGGTGTACGGGTCCCCGCCCGCGAGCCACGGCTGGTAGCGCCAGTAGCTCGCGAACGAGTCGGCCCGCGGCGCGTGCGAACCGCGCGTCAGCGATTCGAAGTGCCGGACCGCGTCGAAGGGGATGACCACGTTGCGGCGCCCGCGGATGACCTGGTCCAGACCGAGCACGACGTCGCTGCCGGTGAGCTGGAACCGCTCGTCGAAGCCGCCGACCTCGTCGAACACGGACCGGCGCACCGCGACGCAGGCCGCGGTGACGGCCAGCGCGTTGCGATACCAGCGGACGGGACCGAGCAGGCTGTCGTCGGCGGGGTCCATGCCTGCGAAGAGGTTCGCGGCGAACCCGCCGGGGCCGAGCGTGACCCCGCCGTGCTGCACGAGCCCGTCGCCGGTGCGCAGCTGGAAGCCCACGGTGCCGACCCCGTCGCGCAGGAGCAGCCCTACCATCTCGCTCAGCCAGCCTGCGTCGACGATCTCGGTGTCGTCGTTGAGGAACACGAGCACCTCGCCCGTCGACTCGCGCGCGATCACGTTGTTGACGCGCGAATAGTTGAACGGCTCCTCCGTCCACCACCGGCGGCGGAAGGCGATCCCGGGGTCGAAGCCGTCATACCAGGCCTCCGCCTCGGCGGAGGCCTCGCCGTTGTCGACGACCGTGACGTCGAACGCCGGGTAGTCGGTGGCGGCGAGGCTCGGGAGCAGGCGGTCGAGGTTGGCGCGCGAATGCCGGGTCGGGATCACGATCGAGACCGTCGGCCAGTCCTCCGGCTCGAAGCGCACCCGGACCATCCCGGAGTCGACCACTGCCGTCGCCCGCTCCCCGCGGTCGCGCAGCGCCGACTCGACCATTCCCGCGTCGTGGACGGTCGCCTCCGCGCGCGGCAGATCGGGCTCGGACAGAAGGATGCGCGGCAGCCGTCCGACCACCGCTTCGGCGAGCTCCGCGCCGAGCAGCATGCGCCAGATGCCCGTGTCGTCCAGCGCCAGCCCCGGCGACCGCAGCGCGTCGGCGAGTCGGATGGCGAACCCCCGCCCGAGGTAGTTGGCGCCGAGCATGATCTCGGGCGACCAGGCGGGGCGGAACCGGGGTCCCACCCGGTCGCCGTCGGCTGTCAGGCGATCGGTGTCGAACGCGATCACGCGGTGCACGGGATCGACGCGGTACTCCTTGGCGATCTGCTCGATGGCATGGGGATCGAGCACCGACCCGGCATGCAGGAAGAGCACAAGATCCTCGGTGGCGCCGTCGAGCACCTCACGGAGGGGGGTCCCCGACGGGGCGACCACGGTGCGCGGCTCGAACGCCACCTGAGCGTCGATGCTCGCCACGGTGGTGGCGACGGCCGGCGCGGACTCGTCGTCGACCGGTCCCGGCGTCTCCACGACGACCAGGAAGGCGGCACGTCCCGCCCCCTCGGGCAGGGGCTCGAAGGCCGGCTGCTGTGCGCGCCATTCGGCATAGTCCGTGAGCCCGGGGCCGGTCGGCTCCTCCTCGACCGGCGGGGCTGGAGGTCGCAGCTCCGCGCGGAAGGTGCGGGCCGCCTGGAGGCCGGCGTGAAGGGCCTTCCCGGGGACGGAGTCCGGCGGCGCGAGACGGGCGACCACCCGGCGCGGACCGCTCATCCATGCATTCATCCGGTCAAGTGTACCGGCGGGGCACGTGCCGGATCGGTGCATAGACTGTTCGCGGGAGGCGCCACGTGAAGCTTGCGATGACCCTGATGGTGCGCGACGAGGCCGACATCGTCGGTGCGATGATCGACCACCACCTCGAGCAGGGCGTCGACACCCTGATCGTCACCGACAACGGCTCTGTCGACGGCACGACCGAGATCCTGGAGGACTACGCGGCGCGCGGACAGCTCGTCCTCCATCACGATCCCGAGCACCGCAAGCAGCAGGCGACGACCGTGACCCGCATGGCACGGGAGGCCGCCGTCCAGCACGGTGCCGACTGGGTGCTCAACGCCGACGCGGACGAGTTCTGGCTGCCCGCGGCGGACGGCTCGACCCTGAAGGAGACCTTCGATCGCATCCCGGTCTCGATCCGCGCCTTCGACGTCCCCGTGCACGACATGATCGGTCCCGCGGCGTCCTCCGGCAGCGGTCTCCAACGGCTGCGCTACCGGGATCTGCGGAGCGTGGAGGCCCTCAACGCGGTCGGTCTCAAGGCGCACGCGACGCACGACGTCGCCCATGTGGGCGATCCGGAGGTGGAGGTCGTGCAGGGCAACCACTTCGTGTCGATCGACAGCCGCGGACCCGTTCCGGCCGGGCTCGAGATCGAGGTCCTGCACTTCCCGTGGCGCTCCTGGGAGCAGTACAGCCGCAAGGTTCGCAATGCCGGCTCCGCCTACGACGCGTCGGACCTGACCCCCAGTCCGAACCACCACGGGATGCGGGACTACCGTCGGCTGCTCGACGGCGTCCTGTATCCGCTCTATCTGTGCAGGCACCCGGACGACGCGGCGATCGAGGCAGGCCTCGCCTCGGGCGAGTACGTGCTGGACACGCGCATCGCAGATCGGATCCCCTCCCCCGTCCCCGATGTCCCCGTCGATCCGGCGAATGCGGACGAGCAGCGCGCATTCGGCCTCGCCATGGCCGATCTGGACCGCTGTCTCGCCCAGGCCGACGATCGCGCGGCCCGCGAGGCGGCGGCGCGCGGGCTCGCCGAGCAGGAGCTCGCGGCCACGCGTCACGAGATCCAGGCGCTGCACCAGCAGCTCGCCCGGATGCACTCGCGCCGCGTGGTCCGCTTGACCGACGGCGCCGCACGTCTGCTGCGCGGCCGGCGCGGCTGAGAGAGCGCGTCCACACCTCGTTCACCGGAAGCGGTGGTAGCCTGCCGAGCGGCTTTCGTGCTCAGCGCTTACCCGTACGCGGGCGAGAGCCCCGTCCAGCCAGTGCAGAACGTCCTGCACCGCCCATCCAGACAGGGGAGCCCCATGCCGTCCACCGATCGCGCGATCGACGCGCCCGACGAGCCCACCGCGCGCCGTCGCATCCTCGTGGTCACCCCGGACACGCTCGGGACGCTCATGGCCGGCCCCGCCATCCGCGCCTGGGAGATCGCGACGGCGCTCTCCCAGTTCGCCGACGTCCGGCTGATTTCCACCAACCGCGCGCAGGGTCTGACGAGCGACCGGTTCCACGTCGCCTTCGCCGACGACGTGCGGCTGCGCACCCACGTCGACTGGGCCGACGTGCTCGTCTTCCAGGGACACGTGCTCCGCAGCTTCCCCTGGATCAAGACGACCGACACGATCATCGTCGCCGACATCTACGACCCGATGCACCTCGAGCAGCTCGAGCAGGGCAAGGACCTCGAACCGGTGGACCGGATGGCCGTCTCCATCGACACCGTCGAGGTGCTCAACGACCAGCTCGAGCGCGCCGACTTCATGGTCTGCGCCTCCGACAAGCAGCGTGACTTCTGGCTCGGACAGCTCGCGGGACTCGCCAGGATCAACCCGGCCACCTACGATGCGGACCCGAGTCTGCGGTCCCTGCTCGACGTGGCGCCGTTCGGCGTGCAGAACGAGCCGCCCGTGCAGAAGCAGCACGGGATCAAGGGCGTCGTGCCCGGCATCGGACCCGACGACAAGGTCATCATCTGGGGCGGGGGGATCTACAACTGGTTCGACCCGCTGACCCTGATCCGTGCCGTCGCCGTCGCCCGTGCGGCGCACCCCGACCTCCGCCTGTTCTTCATGGGCGCGGCGCACCCGAACCCGGACATCCCCGCGATGCGCATGGCCGTGGAGGCGCGCGCCCTCGCCGACGAGCTGGGTCTCGCAGGCGAGGCGGTCTTCTTCAACGAGTCGTGGGTCCCGTACGCCGATCGCGCCGACTTCCTGCTCGACGCCGACCTCGGTGTGAGCACACACTACGAGCACCTCGAGACGCAGTTCAGCTTCCGCACCCGGATCCTCGACTACCTGTGGGCGTCGCTCCCGATCATCAGCACGGACGGCGACACATTCGCCGGGATCATCCGCGAGAACGACCTCGGCCGGGTCGTCCCCCCGGAGGATGTCGACGCGCTCGCCGCCGCGATCGAGGAACTCCTCTACGACGCCGAGGCCCGCTCGCGCATCTCGGCCAACGTGGCCGCTTTCGCGCGCAGCCACACCTGGGAGCACTCGCTGCGCGCACTCGTCGCGTTCTGCAAGAACCCCTCCCGCGCACCCGACCTGGTCGCCGGTGTCGAGTCGGAGCGCACCCGCATCACCAACGACCTGCGCCGGCGGGTGTCCGGGCTCGAGGCCAGTTCGTCGTGGCGCCTCACGAAGCCCTTGCGCACGGCCTCCCACTGGCTGGCGCAGCGAGCCCGCAAGCTATAATCCATCGAGTCCCCGACAAGATTGACGACTGAATGACTGCACAAGATCGATACCGTGCGCTGTCCGCGGAACGCATGGTGACGGTCGGCGGCGACGAACGATCGAACGGCTCCTGGGCCTCCATCCGGGACATCTTCCGGCATCGCGAGCTGCTCTCCCTCCTGGTCCGCCGCGACCTCAAGTCCCGCTACAAGGACAGCGTTCTCGGCTTCGTCTGGACCCTCGTCCGTCCGCTCACGCAGCTGCTCATCTACGCGATCGTGATCGGCAAGGTGCTGGGCGCCGAGAAGGGCATCCCGGACTTCGCGATCTACGTGTTCACCGGCCTGACGGCCTACGGGCTCTTCAGCGAGATCATCAGCGGCACCACCGCGTCCATCGTCGGCAACGCCGGGCTGATCAAGAAGGTCTACCTGCCGCGGGAGATCTTCCCCCTGGCGAGCGTCGGCTCCGCGGGCTTCAACTTCCTGATCCAGTTCGGCATCCTGCTCGTGGCGACGATCGTCATCGGCAAGGCGCCGCTCCACGCCGAGACGTGGTACGTGATCCCGGCCGTGCTTCTGCTCCTCGTCTACGGGACGGCTTTCGGACTCCTGCTGTCGGCGGTGAACGTCTACCTGCGCGACGTGCAGTACCTGGTGGAGGTCGTCCTCCTCCTGCTCCTCTGGGCCTCCCCGATCGTCTACTCGTGGAAGATGGTGCGCGACGCGCTCGGCCACGGCATCTGGCTCGACATCTATACGGACAACCCGGTCACCCTCTCCGTCCTCGGCTTCCAGAAGGCGATGTGGGTCGCCGGGCAGGAGACGGCCGTGTATCCGGATCAGCTGCTGCTGCGCATGGGCATCGCGTTCGTGGTGGGGATCGTCTTGCTCCTCGGCTTCCAGCGGGTGTTCGCACGCCTGCAGGGCAACTTCGCACAGGTGGTGTGACATGACGACGACCCCTTCCCCCGCCGGCACGATCCCGGAGGACGAGACCCCCGACATCGTCCGGGTCACCGACGTCTCGAAGCGCTTCGTGATCCGCAAAGACAACTCCCTCAAGGAGCGGCTCGTCGCGTTCGGCCGCGGTCGCCAGCACCGCGAGGAGTTCTGGGCGCTGCGCGACGTCAGCATCAACATCCGCGCCGGCCACACGGTGGCGCTCATCGGCCACAACGGCTCCGGCAAGAGCACGCTCCTGAAGGTCATCGGCGGCATCATCGATCCGACGAGCGGCAGCGTCGCGCGCCGCGGGCGGATCGCCGCCCTCCTCGAGCTCGGCGCGGGTTTCCACCCCGATCTCACCGGTCGCGAGAACGTGTACTTGAACGCGTCGATCCTGGGCCTCAGCCGCGAGGACACCGAGGAGCGTTTCGACGAGATCCTCAGCTTCTCGGGCATCGGCGACTTCATCGACACCCAGGTCAAGTTCTACTCGTCCGGCATGTACGTGCGCCTGGCCTTCGCCGTCGCCGTGCACACCGACCCCGACCTGCTCCTCGTCGACGAGGTCCTCGCGGTCGGAGACGAGGCGTTCCAGCGCAAGTGCCTCGACAAGATCCGGTCGTTCCAGGAAGAGGGCCGGACCATCATCCTGGTGACGCACAACCTCAGCCAGGTGACCGAGCTCGCCGACCGGACGATCCTGCTCAACCGTGGAGAGGTCGTCTACGACGGCGAGCCCGGCGAGGCCGTGACCGAGTTCCGCAACATCCTCGAGGGCCGCCGCGTCGTCGAGGCCGAGGCGGAGGCCGCGGTGCAGTCCGCCAAGCAGGGCGAGGCCGTCGTCGTCGAACACGGTCGCGTCATCGGAGCACGGGCCTGGGCAGAGGGGCGCGATCCCGCCGACCCCGTCCAGCCGGGCGACGATCTGCGCATCGAAGTCACCTTGGAGCACGATGAGGGGATCGACGACTGGATGTGCGCCATCCAGATCGACAACACCCTCGGGCAGCCCGTCTACGGCACGACCACCGCGCGCATCGGGGCGAACCTCGGCCGCCTGCACGGCAGCAGGACGGTGGGTTTCATCCTGCGCGACGCCCGATTCGGGGCGGGCAAGTACTTCATCAACGCTTCGCTGATGGACCGCGCAGGACGGCATCTCTCCGATCGGCCTCAGGCGACCTCGTTCGACGTGCCGTACTACCCGCTCGCCGTCGGAACGGTCCACGCCGTCCCCGAGGTCGTCGAGACCGCCGTCTGATCGCGGGAGCCGCCGGAATCCGTATGACACCCTCCGTCCTCGTCGTCACCGTGACGTACAACTCGGCCGACACGATCGCCCCCTTCCTCGACTCTCTGGCGGGCGCCGGCCGGGTCGATGAGGTGGTCGTCGTCGACAACGCCTCCGCGGAGGCCGCCGAGGTGGGCGCTGCGGTCTCTGCGGCCGGCCACCGCTTCGTGGAGCTCGACCGCAATGCGGGATACGGCGGCGGCGTGCGCGCCGGAGTCGAGGCGGCGACCTCCGACCCGGACTACATCCTGGTGGCGAACCCCGACGTCGTGTTCGCGCCGGGAGCCGTGGATGCGCTGGTCGAGGCCGGCGAGCAGGAGCCGGGCGCCGGCTCCCTCGGCCCGAAGATCCTCGAGGCGGACGGCTCGATCTACCCGTCGGCGCGGCGCCTCCCGTCGCTGCGCACCGGTGTCGCCCACGCGCTGTTCGGTCGCATCTGGCCTGCCAACCCCTGGACGGTGCGATACCGAGCGGAGCGCGAGACCGAGACACGACGCGACGCCGGCTGGCTCTCGGGCGCCTGCGTGCTCGTCCGGAGCACGGCCTACCGCGAGCTGGACGGATTCGATCCCGGCTACTTCATGTACTTCGAGGACGTCGACCTCGGAGCTCGGCTCGGCCAGGCCGGGTGGCGGAACGTCTACGTGCCGGAGGCCATCGTCACCCACACGGGAGCCCACTCGACCTCCGGGGTACGACGCAGCATGGAGAAGGCGCACCACGACAGCGCCTACCGCTACCTCTCCCGTCGATACAGCGCCTGGTACTTCGCGCCGCTGCGGCTCGCCATACGCCTCGGCTTGTGGGGCCGCCTCTGGTGGGTCTCGCGGTGAGCGGGCCGATCGCCTTCGCGCGGCGCGCCCTCTCCGCGGTCCGGTGGCGGACCGCGATGCGCCGCTATCGCGCCGGCCGCTTCCGCGCGGAGACCGTCCTGCGCCACGGCGACGCGCCCGAGGTCGCCGTCGTCATGTGTCTCTGGAACCGCCGCGAGCGCATCGACGCGGTGCTCACGCAGCTCGACGCCCAACGTGGCCCCCGCCTCTCGCTCGTGCTGTGGAACAACCGGCCGTCCGACGACGCGTATTACCTCGAGCGGATCCGTGCCTACGCGCCGCACGGCGCCCTCGCGAAGGTCGTCTTCGTCCGCAGCCGGGTCAACGTGGGCGGACTGGGACGCTTCTTCGTCGCACGCCGGCTCTGGGTCGAGGGATACCGCGGGACGTTCCTGATGCTCGACGACGACCAGGATGTGAGCGAGAACCTGGTGGTCGATCTGCTCGCCGCCTCCGGCCCGCACATCATTGCCGGATACTGGGCGTGGACGATGCAGGGCGACTATTGGGCGCGCACGCCCGCCGAGCCGGGCGATCGGGTCAGCTACGTCGGAACGGGCGGTAGCGCCTGCGACATCGACATCGTCTCCGACCCCGCGTTCTTCACCGAGCTCCCGCGATACTTCGCCTTCCTCGAAGACATCTGGATGTGCGGGTACGCCCGGCGCCGCGGCTGGGTGCTCCGCAAGGTCGACACTCCGATCGAGTTCGTGCTCGACGAGACGAACCAGCACCACACGCTCGCAGAGCGCAAGGCGGAGTTCTACCGCTACCTGCGCCTCGACGACGGCGTCTGAGGGGCCGCGCTCACCGCCCGCTCAACAGGGGCGGAGCGCGGCGACATCCGCGCTGAGCGAGGCGGGTCCGCCGATCAGGTAGACGCGTGTCGTCTTCAGCTTCACCATGGCGTTCCCGATGACGCGCGGCAGGCAGCGCGTCTGCGACACGAACAACGGGGCGCCGCTCGCCGCGGCCAGGACCGACCCGCTCAAGGCGTCCGGGAAGTCGATCCCCGACGCGATGAACACCGTCGATGCCGACGAGAACTGGCTGGCACTCAGCAGCTGGCTGGTCTCGAAGCGATCCGATCCGCCGATCCTCGTCATGGCGACGCCGGGCAGCGAACCGTCGAACGCCGCCGACACGGCCGCACTCCCGCCGACGACGGTTGCGGAGGTCAGCCGGGCCTTGGCGGCGAATGCCCGCGTCGACGCATCGGCGGCACCGAACCCGCTCACCAGGATGATCGGCCGGCGCGAGGCGCTTGCGGTGGACGACGCGGAAAGGGCGTCCGGGAAGGTCATGCCGGAGGCGAAGTAGGCGCTGGTCGCCGTGGGGAACGCGTACGAGGCGATCGCCTGCGACGTCTCGAACCGGTCGGACCCGGCGAGCCGCACGACATCCGGCTGGACGGCGGCGAGTGCGGCCTGCACGGATCCGGAGATCGCGTTGGGACCGCCGACGATGACGATCCGTTTGGGTGCGAGTCGTTTCACCTCGGCGAGGACCGTCGCCGGGACGGCATCGGGAGTCGTCAGGAGAAGCGGACCTCCCTGCACCGATGCCGCGGGACCGGCGGTGATGGCATCGGCGAACGCCACCCCCGATGCGATGTAGACGACGGGGACTCTGCCGTTCGGGTACGCCGACTTCGACGCGGCGACCGACGTCTCGAATCGGTCGGTGCCCTGAACGCGGAACATGGCGGGGCCGTTCGTCGCGGCAGCCGAGTAGAACACCGTGCGGCACCCGAGATCACCGTTGCCGCCCGGATTGCCCGCCGTCGCGATCGGGGTCACGCACGCCGAATACTGGCCTTCGCCGGCGCGCGGCACGCTGGCGCTGAAACCGTGCAGCGCCCCGGCCCCGGGATAGGCGTTGGCCACATCCGGTCTGCTCGCGTTCGCAGCGACGGTGGTCGTCGAGACGCCGGCCGGCGTGTTCCACGTGATCTGGACGTTCAGCGACGTCATCCGCTGCGACTGGTCGAACGTCCAGCCCGAGACCGTGAAGGCGCTTGCCGTCAGGGCGGCGGACTCGAAGTTGCCGATGGGGGCGACACCGCCGGTCGCCGAGCCGAACCAGTCGGTGAACAGCCGCCAGAAGTTGCGGTTGCCGTAGGCCGAGCATCCGTCGCCCGTCCCGTACAGGTTGGCGAGGGCGGCCGCGTTCGGCTGATAGGGCGTGTAGTAGTAGAGCGCCGCGGTCGCCGCGTTGCGCACGAGGACGTTGCTCGAGCCGCAGGACGCGGTCGGGCTGTAGCGGATGGCGCTGACCTGGCCCACCGGGATCCAGGTGAAGTAGTTCGAGGTGCCGGGCGGGTTGCCGTAACGCTTGTACTGCCAGGCGGCCTTGTAGACCTGGTTGTAGAAACCCAGCGTCGATGGGTCGCACGCCGAGGTGTCGGGGCAGGCGAAGCCGGTCGCCTTCTGGTACTGGCTCGTCGTCGGCCACGTGTCGGTGACCAGGCTCTGCTCCTTCTGGAGCAGCACGAGGAGGACCTTCTGCGAGATGCCGCATGCAGCGCCCACCTTCGCGATGATGGTCGCGGCCGTCTCGTTCGCGGCGCCGGTGTACGCTGCGCACATCGGGTCGGCGGCGCGGGATCCCGTCGTCTCCCGGTAGTCCTTCAGACAGGTGTAGCCGGCACGGCACGTGGGGACCTGCGCGTTCAGGAACGCCTGGATGCTTCCGACGTCGAGCGCCTGCCCGTTGTAGAAGTTGTAGTCGCTGATGATGTAGCCGGGCTGGAAGTCGGAGGCGACCGCGGCCTTCACCTGCCCGCTCGCGCTCACGCCGGAGCGCGCCGCCGCCGACGGCGCGGCCTGAGCAGGAGTGGTCACAGCCGCGACCGCGAGGAGCGACGCCACGATCGCGAGCGCCAGGGCGCCGAGGTAGGCACGTCTCCGCGAGTTCAACACACGCCCTAGAGTACGGGGGCCTCGCGCATCCAGGCGCCAAGCGCGCACGCTTTCTTCGAATATGCGAAGAAACCCGGCGAGCGATCGGGACGGCGTGGCCGAATGCTCAGCCGCACGGGGTGAAGGCGGCGACGGCAGGGGCGACGACCGCCGGGCCGCCGACGATCGTCATGGTCGAGACGCCGTAGCGGGAGAGCTCGCTCGTCACGCCGACCGGGAGGCAGGACGGCGGGACGACGTAGAGCGGCGCGCCGCGCAGACCCGCCAGTGCGCTGCCCGAGAGCGCGTCCGGGAACGCCAGCCCGGACGCGACGAACGCCGCTCGGGCCGAGGCGAAGCCTGCCGCGTTCACCGCGATCGCCGTCTCGAAGCGGTCGGAACCCCCCTCCCGCGTCACGGGGGCCACCGTGGTCAGGGAGTCCGCGTAGGCCTGGGTGATGCTCGCCGGACCGCCCACGACGTCGAGCGCGCCGACGCCCAGCGTCCGCAGGAAGGCCACGGTCGCCTGGTCGGCGGCGCTGTCCGAGCCCCGCACGAGCACGACGGGTGCGTGGTTGGCCCCGGCCGCCGCGCCCGCCGACAGGGCGTCGGCGAACGCCACCCCTGTCGCGAGGAACGCTCTGCTCGCCCCGCCGCCGAACGCGTATCCGGCGACCGCCCGCGAGGTCTCGAACCTGTCCGACCCGGAGATGCGCCGCACGGGGGCGACGGTCGCGAGCTGCGCTTCTGCGTCGGCCGACACCGCAGCGGTCCCGCCGACGAGGACGATCCGCGTCGGGGAGAGCCGCTTCAGCTCGGTCAGGACGACCGCGGGGACCGCGCCCGGCGTGGTCAGGAGCAGCGGCGCATCCGCCTCCACCGCGGCGGGCCCGGCGCTGAGCGCGTCCGCGAAGCCGACGCCGGAGGCGACGAAGACGGTGCCTGCGGTGCCGGGGAAGCCCGCCTGCGAGACCTTCACCGCGGTCTCGAAACGGTCGGAGCCGGAGATCCGGTCGACCGCGGGGTTCGCTGTGACCACCACGGTCCCCGTCGCCTCTGCGGAGCTCTGGGAGCCCCAGCGCGCGACGATCCGGTAGGAGTGCGTCCCCGTCGCGCTCGGCAGGGCGACGCTCCAGCGACCGGACGACGAGAGGGTGGCGCTCGCGCTCGCTCCCTGCGCATCGGTCCTGCCGTCGAAGTAGACGTCCACCCGCGTCTCCCCGTTCGCGCCCGCGACCGTTCCGGTGAACGGGGCCGCCGCGAAGGTCGAGCCCCCGCTCGCGAGGTCGGGGACCGGGGTCGCGAGGCCGACCTGCAGCTGCCAGCCGCTCTGCGCGGTCGCGACGCTCGGCGCCCCGGAGGATGAACGCAGCGGGAAGAACGCCGAGATCGGATCGGACCCACAGGCGGTGGTGTACGAGCTCGCCGAGGTGACGCCGAGGGCGTAGGAGCCCACGACCGCCGCTCCTCCACTGTCCCCCTCCAGCACGCAGGCGTCGGTCAGGATCGCGTTGACCTCCTGATCGTCGACGTCTACGAGCTGGTCGACGGCGAGGATGTGCCCGCAAGTCCAACCGGTGGTCGACCCGGACTTGCAGACCGCCGCGCCGACGACGCCGGTCGTGTCGCCGCGGACGGTCAGCGGTGCCGCGGACGGGGACCCTGTTCCTCCCGCCCAGGTCGACACGCCGGGCACCGGTGCGACTCCGGAGCCCGTCACGGCGATGCGGCCGGAGTCGACTCCCCCGCCGTACTGGAAGCTTCCCTCGACCATGCTGCCGATCGTGGCTCCGAACGGGCCGCTCTGCCCCGGAGCCGTCTGGACGATCTGGTTGATCGCCGACTGCGGCGTCCCGATCTTGCAGTGGCCCGCCGTGACGTACTGTGCCGCGCCCCCTGGGCCGTTGCCGTTGAACCCGACCGAGCAGCGCACACCCGCACCGGTCGTCGCGTTCGTCAGGTACCCCCAGGCCGTCCCGCCGAGCAGGTCCGCGGCGGGATGGAGTCTCGGCACGTCGACCGGCGCGGTGACGTCGCCCACGACGGCGGTGGCGCCGGTCGCCTGCACCGCGGCCAGATCGGCCGCGGAGGAGACGCCGATGGTCACCCGGGACCCGTCGACGCGCGAACCGGTGACGTCGACGCCGCGGCGTTCGAGGTGGGAGACCACCTCCGCGGCGTCGTCAGCCGTCGCCGCGTCGGCGAGGTACTGCTCGGCCGACTGGCCCAGATCCGTGCGAACGGCCTCCACGAGCGCCGGAGGGAGCTGGCCGGCTGCCGCTGCGAACTGCGCGGGTGTGTGCTCGCCGATGGTCGGGGCGTCGTCGGACACCCGCGCGCTTGCGGAACCCGGCACCGGCGCGGAAGAGGGCGTCGCCGACGCGGGCACCGGGAGGAGCATCGCTCCCAGGAGGCCACCGATCGCCACGGCCAGCGCTGCCGCGCGCGCGGCCTGTCGTCTCTCGTCCCGGTTCACCGTGCCAGCGTAGCCGTCGGCTTCCCCCGGCGGGTCAGGCGCGCTGGCGCTTCGCCTCCAGCAGCCCGAGCAGGTAGGAGCCGTAGCCGCTCTTCACGAGCGGACGCGCGAGCGCCTCGAGCGCGGCGTCGTCGATCCAGCCTGCACGCCAGGCGATCTCCTCGATGCAGCCGATCTTGAAGCCCTGACGGTCTTCGATCACGCGCACGTACTCCGACGCCTGCATCATCGACTCGAACGTCCCGGTGTCGAGCCACGCGGTGCCGCGGTCCAGCACCTGCACCTGCAGCGTCCCCGCCTCCAGGTAGCGCTCGTTGACCGTCGAGATCTCGAGCTCGCCCCGCGCGCTCGGCTCGATCGTCTTGGCGATCTCGACCACGCGGTTGTCGTAGAAGTAGAGCCCGGGGACGGCGTAGTTGCTCTTCGGCGTCTCGGGCTTCTCCTCGATGGAGAGCGCCTTGAAGTCGTCGTCGAACTCGACGACGCCGTAGGCTCGCGGGTTGCTCACGTGGTACGCGAAGATCAGCGCGCCGTCGAGCGTGTTGTGGTTGCGCAGATTAGAGCCGAGGCCGGCGCCGTGGAAGATGTTGTCGCCGAGCACCAGTGCGACGGACTCGTCTCCGATGAACTCCTCGCCGATGATGAACGCCTGCGCGAGGCCGTCCGGTGAGGGCTGCACCGCGTACTCGAGGCGGATGCCGAGCTGCGACCCGTCGCCGAGGAGCGCCTTGAACTGCTCGTTGTACTCCGGCGTCGTGATGACGAGGATCTCGTTGATCCCCGCCATCATCAGGGTCGACAGCGGGTAGTAGATCATCGGCTTGTCATAGATCGGCATCAGCTGCTTCGAGATGCCCTTGGTGATCGGCCACAGCCGGGTGCCGGAGCCGCCGGCGAGGATGATTCCGCGCATGGTGGTGGTCGTTCCTTACTTCTCGTTGAGCGAGGCGTAGAAGGCGCGGGCCGCCTCCCAGGTGGGGAGCAGGCCGGCGTCGCGCGCCTCGATCAGTCCGGGCGCCTCGGTGTCCTTGGGCGAGAGGAGGGGCTCGCCCGCCTCCTCGGGGAAGACGAGGGCGATGTCGGCGTCCAACGGGTTGATGCCGTGCTCACGCCCCGGGTTATAGGTGTCCGTCACGAGGTAGCTCACCGTCGCGCCCTCGGTCAGGGCGACGAAGCAGTGGCCGAGGCCCTCGCCGACGTAGATCGCGCGACGGTCGACGTCGTCGAGCAGGACGGAATCCCACTGGCCGAAGGTCGGCGAGCCGACGCGGATGTCGATCACGAAGTCCAGCACCGCGCCGTGGGGGGCCATCACGTATTTGGCCTGGCTCGGCGGGATGTCGGCGAAGTGGATGCCACGGACCGAACCGCGCTTCGACACCGACAGGTTGCCCTGGCGGAGATCGAGCCGGTGGCCGACCGCCTCCTCCAACCGGTCGAACCGGTACCACTCCGTGAAGAGTCCGCGGTCGTCCGCGTGCTGCTTCGGCGTGATCTCATAGGCGTCGGGGATCGAAAGTTCTCGGATCTGCACCCCGGGAGTCTACTGGCAGATACTGAGTGCGCCCACCGCGGGCCCCTGAGCGGTGGTGCCGCCGATCACGCTGATCGCGTTCGAGCGGAGGGCGAGCTCCGCGGAACCCGCGTAGACGCAGGCGCCGGAGGTGACGAGCAGGGCGTTCCCCGCATGCCCGGCGTACGCCGCGGCCGACAGCGCGTCGGGGAACTGCATCCCGGACGCCAGGAACGTTCCGGGGGTCGCGGACGGGAAGGCGTCGCGCATGATCGCCAGGCTCGTGTCGAACCGGTCGTCGCCGCTGATCCGGGTGGCGGTGAACCCCGCCGAGCGCAGTCCGGCGAGATAGCTGTCCGGGATGACGGACGTTCCCCCGACCACCTTCACCGCGCTCACGCCGAGACCCTGCAATGTGGCGATCGTGCCGGCGTCGGGGGCCGTCCCGTACATGAGGAGCACCGGGTAGCCCTTCGCGCCGGCGGCTGCTCCGGCAGAGAGCGCGTCGGGGAAGTTCAGACCGTACGCGAGGTAGGCGGTGGTGGGGTGGGAGTCCTCGAAGGCGTTCGCCGCGATCGCCTGCGAGGTCTGGAAGCGGTCCGATCCGGAGATCCGCTCGACGGGGGCGATGGACGAGAGCTGCGTGACGACGGCGTCCGAGAGCGACGCCGTGCCGCCGACGGCGTAGATCTTCTCCGGCTTGAGTCGCTGAAGCTCTGTCACGATCGCGTCGGGGACCGACGTGGCCGTGCTCAGGAGCAGCGGTCCCCCGCGGTGCGCAGCGGCCGGCGCCGCGGCGAGAGCGTCGGGGAACGACAGTCCGTTCGCGACGTAGACCGCGGGGACACCGGCGCCGGGCGAGGGGTAGGCCGCCCGGGAGATGGCGGCGGACGTCTCGAACCGGTCTCCGCCCGAGATGCGGGACATCGACGGGACGTTGCCCGCCGTGGACGACCCGAACCACTGGTTGAAGCTGCCCCAGAAGTTGCGGTTGCCGTACTCCGAGCACGCGTCTCCGGTGCCGAAGAAGTTCGCCAGCGCCGCCGCGTTCGGCTGGTAGGGCGTGTAGTAGTACAGAGCGGCCGTGGCCTTGTTCCAGATGGCGACCGGGCCGGCGCCGCATGAGCTGTTCGTCGACGAGTAGAGGATGTCGCTGACCTTGCCCACCGGGTACCACGTGTAGTAGTCGCTGGTGCCCGCCGGGTTGCCATACCGCTTGAACTGCCAGGCGGCCCCGTAGACCTGGGCGAAGAAGCCGGCGGTCTCCGGGGCGCAGCCGACGCCCGGGTCGTCCGGGCAGTCGTACCCGGTCGCATACGAGTACTGGGCGGCGGACGGCCAATCGTCGGTCACGAGGCTCTGCTCCTTCTGGAGCAGGGCGATGAGCACACCTTGGTTGATGCCGCAGGACGTGCCGACCTTGGCGATGATCTGCGCCGAGGTCTCGCTGGCGAGTCCGGTGTAGCCGTTGCACATGGCATCGGCCGGACGGTCGGCCGTTGCCGTCGTGTAGCTCTTGAGGCACGGCTCCACGTTCGGCTTGTTCTGCGGGTTGCACGTGCCGACCTGAGAGTTCAGGAAGGTCTGCACAGCCGACGCGGTCATCGCGCTGCCGTTGAAGAACACGGCGTCACTCATCAGGTCTCCCGCGACGAAGAGCGACTTGTCCACCGCGGCGGACGCCGTCAGGGAGAGCGCCGTCGCCCCGTCGCTCGGCTTGTCCGGGGTGGTCGTCCGCCCTTCCGCCGCGCGCTGCCGCGCCAGCTGGGAGTAGTAGGCGCCCGGATCGGTGCCGTCACCACCCGTCGGGGCGGCCGCCGCAGGCAGAGCCCCCAGTCCCACGATCGAAGCCAGCAGAATTCCGACGAGGAGCGTCGACGCTCTCGTCCCCCCAGTACGCATGCGGGGGATTCTATCCCGCCGGGTAGGATGTCTGTCGACCATCTCCAGTAAGAAAGCACTCACACTTTATGAAGATCCTCGTCACCGGCGGCGCCGGGTTCATCGGCTCCAACTTCGTCCGACGCACTCTGCAGGACGCATACCCGGGCCTGGAAGGCGCCGAGGTCGTCGTGCTCGACGCACTGACCTACTCGGGCAACCTCGCGAACCTCGCACCCGTCGCCGACTCCCCGCGCTACACGTTCGTCAAGGGCGACATCCGTGACGGCGCGCTGCTCGACGAGCTCTTCCCGACGGTGGACGCGGTCGTGCACTTCGCTGCAGAGTCGCACGTCGACCGTTCGGTGCGGGACGCCTCGATCTTCGTCGAGACCAACGTGCTCGGCACGCAGCAGCTGCTCGACGCCGCGCTGCGCAACGACCTCAAGCGCTTCGTGCATGTGTCGACCGACGAGGTCTACGGCTCGATCGCCGAGGGCTCGTGGGCGGAGGACCGCCCGCTGGAGCCGAACTCCCCCTACTCCGCGTCGAAGGCCGGCAGCGACCTGCTCGCGCGCAGCTACTTCCGCACCCACGGCCTCAACCTGTCGATCACGCGCTGCTCGAACAACTACGGCCCGTACCACTTCCCCGAGAAGGTCATCCCGCTCTTCGTCACGAACCTCATCGACGACAAGCACGTGCCGCTCTATGGCGAGGGCAACAACATCCGCGACTGGCTGCACGTCGACGACCACACGCGGGGGATCGCGATGGTGCTGGTCAACGGCCGCGCCGGCGAGATCTACAACATCGGCGGCGGCACCGAGCTCACCAACAAGGAGCTCACCCAGCTTCTGCTCGACGCGACCGGCAAGGACTGGTCCTACGTCGACCGCGTCGCCGACCGCCTCGGACACGATCTCCGCTACTCGGTCGACATCTCGAAGATCCGCAGCGAGCTCGGCTACGAGCCGCAGGTGCCGTTCGAGCAGGGCCTCGCCGACGTCGTCCAGTGGTACCGGGACAACCGCGAGTGGTGGGAGCCGCTCAAGGCCCGCGCCGCGCTGGACGCCTGAGCGGCGACGCCATGACGCGCTACCTGATCGCCGGTGCGGCCGGCCAGCTCGGCCAGGACCTCCAGCAGGCCCTCGGCGGCCGTGATATCACCGCGCTGAGCAGGGCCGACCTCGACGTGACCGACCGCGACGCCGTCATCGCGGCCGTCGCCGGGCACGACGTGGTGATCAACGCCTCGGCGTACACCAAGGTCGACGACGCCGAGACCCACGAGGACGACGCTTACGCGATCAACGCCACGGGCACCGAGAACCTCGCGATCGCCGCGGCACAGTACGGCGCGAAGTTCGTCACCGTCTCGACCGACTACGTGTTCGACGGGTTCGCCACCGAGCCGTACGCCGAGGACACCCCCCGCGACCCGATCAACGCGTACGGCCGCACCAAGGCCGCCGGTGAGGAGCTCGCCCTCGCCGCCCATCCCACGGGCACCTACGTCGTGCGCACCGCGTGGCTCTACGGGGCCGGCGGCCCCAACTTCGCGAAGACCATGGTGAAGCTCGCCGAGACCCACGAGACGGTGAGCGTGGTGGCGGACCAGATCGGCCAGCCGACGTGGACGGGCGACCTCGCCCGGCAGATCGTCGCGTTGCTCGACGGTGATGCCCCTGCAGGCGTCTACCACGGCACGAACTCCGGCCGCGCGAGCTGGTTCGAGTTCGCGAAGGCGGTCTTCAGCGAGGCCGGTTTGAACCCTGATAGGGTCACACCGACCGACAGCTCGACCTTCGTGCGGCCTGCCCCGCGGCCTGCGTTCTCGGTGCTCGGTCACGCGGCTTGGCGCGCAGCCGGCCTCGAGCCCATGCGCGCATGGGAGGAAGCATTGGCCGACGCGGCGCGTCACGGAGTCCTGGAGCAGAATGACAACCCTCAGGGTGGTGATCGATGAACTGATCGGCGAGACTCCCGGCGGCGCGCGCCGCTACACCGAGGAGTTGACCCGTCAGTTGATCAGGACCGCCCCTCGCGGGTGCGAGGTGGTCGGGATCGTCTCCGCCGTGCCCGACGAAGAGCTCGAGGCGCTGCGCTCTGCGCTCCCGGGCATCGCCGACATCGCGCGCCTCCCGCTCGCCCACCGCGAGCTCGCGGTCGCCCTGCCCGGCGGAGTCTCGATGGGATCGGTGCGCGGGATGGTGCACGCTCCCTCGCTCTTCGCCCCGCTGCGCAAACGCCGTGACGAAGGCGACCAGGTGGCCGTCACCATCCACGACACCCTCGCGTGGACGCACCCCGACTCGCTCGGCGCGGGCGGCGCCCTCTGGACCAAGGCGATGGCGAAACGTGCGCGCAAGCACGCGGACGCGATCGTCGTGCCGACCCACGCCGTGGCGGCACGCCTCTCGGAGGAGTTGGACTTCGGCGATCGCATCCGGGTGATCGGCGGCGCCCCCGCCACGACACTGCGATTGCCCGCCGACGCCGACGAGCGCGCCGCTCGCCTGGCGCTGCCCGACTCGTACGCGCTCACTCTCGGATCGATCATGCCCCGCAAGGGCGTCGCGCCGCTGATCCGCGCGATCGCTCGACCCGAGACCCACGGCATCCCCCTGCTGATCGCCGGTCCGGACCGCTACGGCGACGGCAGCGCCACCGGCGTCGCCGCCGCCGCCGGCCTTCCCGAGGACCGGGTGCGGGCGCTCGGCCGCCTCGACGACGCCGATCTGGCGGTCGTCCTGAGCCGTGCGACAGTGTTCGTGTACCCGAGCCTCGCGGAGGGTTTCGGCCTCCCGATCGTGGAGGCGTTCAAGTTCGGTCTTCCCGTCATCCACTCCGACGATCCCGCCCTGGTGGAGGTGGCGGGCGGCGCGGGCGTCGTGGTCGAGCGCGTCTCCTCCCCCGACGACGACGACGGGTATTCGGAGCGGCTCGCCGCCGCCATCGGCCGTGTCCTTGACGACGATGCCCTGCGCGAGCGGCTCGGAGTGCTCGGCTCCGACCGGGCGCGCGCATTCAGCTGGCGGGATTCCGCCGAGCGGGTCTGGCAGCTGCACGCCGATCTGTGACCGCCCGCGCGGGGGTCGTCAGCGGCGGCCGGCGTCCTCTCGCTCGCGCTCGGCCAGGGCCGACAGGGCAGGACGCGCGGTCTGCTCCGGCTCTTCCCGGCCGAACCAGGCGCGATAACGCTCGGACGCCCACGCGCCGGCCTTCTTCGACCACCCGTGGCTGCGCTTCTCGATCAGCCAGGTGAAGGCGACGGCCACTGCCGTCGCGAGCGGGATCCCGAACAGGAGTGCGACGTACCAGGGCTCGTCCGCGAAGAGGTAGGTGCTGAAGATCAGGATCGGCACGTGCACCAGGTAGAGGCTGAAGGAGATCGTCCCGGCGAACTGGAACGGCCGTGACTCGAAGACGGCACGCAGCGGCTTCCACCCCAGCACGGCCACGACCAGGCCCGCGGCGGCGAGCGGGATGAGGCCCTTGAGTGCGTGCTGCAACTCGGGCAGCTCCGCGATGCCCGGGCCGAACAGCCACGGGGCGATGAGCAGCAGGCCGCTGCCGACGGTGAGTGCCGCCCACAGCGGGTGACGGTACCATCGGGCGTTGATGCGATCGGCGACGTTGCGGACGGCCTCCAGTCGCACGGCGATCACCGCGCCGACGAAGAACGCAGGAAGATACTCGAGCTCCCCCGACCCGGTGCGGGCGCCGAGCCAGGTGAGGGCGCAGGCGGCGGCGAGGCCGCCGATCCACCACTTCCGCACGGCGATGGCGGCGACGGCGAACACGGGCAGCGCGAGGGAGAAGACGAGCTCCCAGCGCAGCGACCACAGCGGATTGTTGATCTGCCCGTCACCCCCGAGCAGGTCGATCGCCTTCACGATGTACTCCCAGCCGAAGTCCGGCGTCGAGGAGTTGCTCAGCCACGTTCCGGCGGCCTGTGTCGAGATCTGCGGGATGGCGGCTACCCACGCGGCTGCCAGGAGCACCGACGCCGTCACCGGCACCATCAGCCGCACGACTCGGCGCGGGAAGTAGGCGACCCAGTCGAAACCGCGATGCCGCACGACGGGCAGGGTCACCACGAGGCCGGACAGGACGAAGAAGACGATCACCGACTCCACGCCCGCGGTGAGGAACTTCAGCGGCGTGTAACTGATCCACCACAGTGCGGAGCCGACAGGGGCGTCTCCGCCGCCGGGGGCTCCAGGGAAGTCGGGGTTGGTGTACAGAGCGTGATGGAACACGACGATCACCGCCGCGAGTCCGCGGAGCCCGTCCAGCGCGGTCAGCCGGCCCGTCGCCGGTCGTCGTGTCGTCGTCTCAGCCACGTTTCCACCAGTACCCGTCATAGGCGGGCGACGCTACGGGGTTGCGCTGAGCGGTCCCTGTGACCTATTGGGGGGTGGGCTGAGTGCGCTTCGGCTACTTCGCGGTCGGCTTCGGCGCCGCCGGCGCGAGCGCCTGCCGGACGAGCTGGTGGATCTCCGTGTAGTCGGGGTCGGTGGGATCGATCGTCGGCGGCACCAGCTCCAGCTGGTCGACGGGCAGCTTCCGGGTCTTCATCCCGAGGTCGACGAAGTAGCCCAGCATCGACTGCGGGATGTCGGTCTTCATCACCTGGGATCCAGCCTTGGCGATGCCCTCGAACTTGCTGACGACGTTGACCGGGTTGACCTGCTTGAGGATCGCGTCCTGCAGCTGGCGCTGGCGCGCCATCCGGTCGTAGTCGCTCGACCCGTGCCGGGCGCGGGCGTACCACTGGGCGTGGTAGCCGTCCATGTGGTGCTGGCCGGGCTCGATCCACTCGGCGACGCCGTTGAGGTTCTCATCCCCGCCGATCGGGACGCGGTCGGTCACCGTGATATCGACGCCCCCGAGGGCGTCGATCAGGTCGGAGAAGCCCTGCATGTCGATGAGCACGTAGTACTGGATGGTCAGACCGGTCGCACCCTCGAGGGCGTCGCGCATGGCTTCGATGCCCGGCTCGCTCTTGTTCTTCGTGGCGTTCGGGTAGAGGTCCTTCTTGTAGACCTCGACCTCGGTGTAGATGGAGTTGAGCTGGCAGACGTCGACGTCGCAGCGGTCCTCGTAGCCGTAGCCGTCCGGATAGAGCGTGTGGAGCGGGGAGGTCTCGGGGAAGGGCACCGGATCCAGGTCGCGCGGCAGGCCGATCGTGACGGCCTTGCCCGTCGAGGCGTCGATGCTCACGACCGACATGCTGTCGGGGCGGAGGCCCTCGCGGTCGGGTCCGGCGTCACCGCCGAGCAGCATGATGTTGTACCGGCCATCGACGGGCGGCTCGGACGGCCCCGCCGAGAAGATGTCGCCGAGCGCCCCGCGCGCGGAGCCGGCGACCACGGAGGCGTAGCCCGCCGTGCCCGTGAGCCCGACGAGGACGAGCACGGCGAAGGCCGCGATCCAGCCACGGGCGTTGGGCCTGGTCTTCACCAGGCGCACGAGACGGAGCGTGTCGAGGGTGAGCACCACCCAGAGGATCGCAAAGGCGATGAGCAGGATTTGGAGCACGGTCAGGCTGGCGGCCTGGGTGAAGAAGGTGTAGATCGCGGTCGGGGCGACGAGGTAGGTGATCAGCGCCACGATCGCCCCGAGCCAGAGGAGCCCCGTGGCGATGAGGCCGACGCGTCCCAGCCGACGATTTCCGGCGACCAGCTGCACGGAACCCGGCAGCAGGACGTTCAGGAGGACGAGCCACCAGGCCCGCCTGGTCATGACGGGCGCGGACGAGGCGTCCGGGTGACGCAGCGGGCTCGTGGGGTTCATAGCTTCGCGTGCAGCGCCGCGTTCTTCTCCTCGACGCTCGCCTCCAGATCGGCGGCGAAGCGCTCGAGTGCGGTCGCCAGGGACGGGTCGGCGGTCGCGAGGATCTTGACGGCGAGCAGTCCCGCGTTGCGGGCGCCGCCGATGGACACCGTCGCGACCGGCACTCCCGCCGGCATCTGGACGATGGAGAGCAGCGAGTCGAGGCCGTCGAGGCGCGCGAGCGGGACAGGGACGCCGACGACCGGGAGGGTGGTCACGGCGGCGAGCATGCCGGGCAGGTGGGCCGCGCCTCCGGCACCCGCGATGATCACGCGGACGCCACGGCCGGCAGCGGCCCGGCCGAAGTCGATCATCTTGACGGGCGTGCGGTGCGCGGAGACGACCTCCACCTCGTGGGCGACGCCGAACTCGGTGAGCAGCCGCGACGCCTCCTGCATCACGGACCAGTCCGAGTCGGACCCCATCACCACGGACACCAGGGGTTGCGACTTCTCGGGCATGCCCACAATCGTAAAGGCGGGCTCCCCCGCGTCCGGGTTACGGCACGCGGTGCGGGCACCCCCGGAATTCAGCCCTCGAAGTACGCAGCGGCGGCGCGGGCGCGGTAGACGACGTCGTCGAGATCGTCGCCGCCGACCGTGACGTGGCCGACCTTGCGGCCCGGCCGCGGCTCCTTGCCGTATCCGTGGAACTTGGCCTCGGGATGCGCGGCGAGCGCGGCCGGGTACCTGTCCTGCAGGGTCCCCTCCGCGGGACCGCCCAGGATGTTGACCATGACGGACCACTCGTCGCGGGGACGCGTCTCGCCGAGGGGCAGGTCGAGCACGGCGCGCAGGTGCTGCTCGAACTGACTCGTCACCGCCCCCTCGATCGACCAGTGCCCGCTGTTGTGCGGGCGCATCGCGAGCTCGTTGATCAGGAGGCGGCCGTCCGTCGTCTCGAACATCTCGACGGCGAGCACGCCGGTGACCCCGAGGCCGTCCGCGATGCGGGTGGCGATGTCGGCCGCGGCGTCCGCCACGCGCCCCGACGCCCCCGGCGCCGGGGCGATCACCTCGGCGCAGACGCCGTCGCGCTGGATGGTCTCCACCACCGGCCAGACGGCCGACGCGCCGGACGGCCGTCGGGCGATCAGCTGCGCCAGCTCGCGCTGGAACGAGACCAGCTCCTCCACGAGCAGGGCGCCGCCGCGCCCGTCCTCGGCGAGCGCGAGGAACCAGTCGTCCGCCTCGCCCGCCTCGGACACCACGCGCACGCCCTTGCCGTCGTAGCCGCCGCGCGCGGTCTTCACGACGGCGCGGCCGCCGTGGTCGGCCAGGAACGCCGCCAGCTCGTCGGCCGACTCCACGGCCGCCCAGTCCGGAACGGGCAGCCCGAGCTCGCTGAGCTTGGCCCGCATCTGGATCTTGTCCTGGGCGTAGAGGAGGGAGTCCGGTCCGGGATGCACGGGGATCCCGCGCTCGACCAGCTCCCGCAGGATCGCCGGCGGCACGTGCTCGTGGTCGAACGTGATCACGTCGACGGTCTCCGCGAACGCCAGCACCGTGTCGAGGTCGCGGTAGTCTCCGACACCGGTCGCGGCGATCTCCGCGCTCATGCCCGCGGCCTCCTCGAGCACCCGGATGTCGATGCCCAGCTCGACCGCCGGAGGGATCATCATCCGTGCCAGCTGCCCGCCGCCGATCACTCCGACTGTGTTCCTGACCATCGAACGCTCTCTCCTCGACTCTTCATGCACCCCGTGACAACTCTCAGCAACGGGAAACCGGGTTCGCGTATCGTGGCGAACGCACTTCCTATCTTCCCGCATCGATCCGGCCGGAGCATGACGATCCAGAATCCCCCCGCGGCGCGCAAAGCGCGACTGCTCCCCCAGCTGATCAAGTTCGGCGCGGTGGGAGCGGTCGGCTTCGTCGTCAACCTCGCGGTGTTCAACGGACTGATGCTCACCGTGCTCTCGAACGTCCCCCACAAGACGCTCATCGCCACCGCCATCGCCACCCTCGTCGCGATCGGCACCAACTGGGTGGGCAACCGGTACTGGGCGTTCGCGAAGAACCGGCAGGAGAACACCGCGCGCGAGGGCGCAGAGTTCTTCGTCGTCAGCCTCGCCGGGATGGCCATCCCGCTGCTCTGCGTCTGGGTCTCCCACTACGCGCTCGGCTTCACGTCGCTCCTGGCGGACAACATCGCGAACAACGTCGTCGGCCTGGCCCTCGGCATGGTGTTCCGCTTCGCCTTCTACCGCTGGTGGGTGTTCTCACCCGAGCGTGCAGGACGGCGCGCGGCGCGTCGCACGAACCGGGCTGCGGGCGACACCCGGCCCGTCGAGCCCGCCGTGCTGACCGGCTCGACGCTAGCGGCTGCCCCAGACGGTGGTCTCGTCGGAGACTGACTCCGACTGCTGACGCCGCAGCGCGACCACGTTCTGCGCGTGCTCCATCAGTTCGCCGAGCGCGCGCTGCACCTGGTCGGCCTTCGGCACGTCTTTGAGGACGACCGGGTGATCGAGACCCGCGTTGATGCGCACATCGCCCGAGCGGAAGGCGCTCTGCAGCCAGTTGCGCTTCACACTCACGTCGTAGCCGCGACTGTGCAGCAGTTCCTGCCGAACCCGCACGAAGAAGCCGTGCCGGATCACGATGCGGCGCGTGGTGATCGTGTAGCGCCGGCTCAGCCACGCGGCGAGCGGCAGCAGGAACAGCAGCAGTAGGACCGCGGCAGCGGCCGACCACAGGAGCACGATCTCCCAGACCTCGTCCAGCCGTCCGGCGAAGTACCCGGCGGCACCGCTCGCGGCGATCAACGCCGCACTCGGCCAGAACAGCACGCGGGCGTTGCGGCGCAGGCGCGCGATCACCCGCTCCGGGGGCTGGCCGGGCACCCCGTCCGTCGTGTTGCTCATGCTTCCCATTAATACCGCAGGTGCGTGACGTCTCCCGCTGCGACAGCCGTGCGCCCCGTTTCCGACTCCACGATCAGTCTGCCGTCGGCGTCGATGCCGACGGCCGTGCCGAGCAGCGTGTCCCCTCCCGGCAGCTCGACGCGCACGGCGCGGCCGAGGGTGTGGCACGCCTCGGCGACCTCGTCGCGGAGGGCGCTGCGCACCGCATCGCCGCCCGCGGTGAGGTACTCGCGGTAGAGGGCGGTCAGCTGGGTGAGATACGACGACAGCACGATGTCCGCATCCGGCGACTCCGCCCCCGCCAGCACGAGCGACGTGGAGGTCTCGGTCGGCAGCTCCTCGGCCTCCTGCGAAAGGTTCACTCCCGCACCGATGACCAGACCGGAGAGGTCGGGGAGCAGCTCCGAGAGGGTCCCGCTCACCTTGGCCCCGTCGATCAGGACGTCGTTGGGCCACTTCACGGCGACCGTGCCGGGCACGAGGGGTGCGACCGCTCTGCTCATCGCCAGGCCCGCCAGGAGCGGGAACCAGCCGAACGCCTCCGGCGCGAGCCCGTCCGGGCGCAGGAGCACCGAGATCGCGAGCGTGCGACCGGGCGGCGCCACCCAGACCCGGCCGAGGCGCCCACGCCCTCCGGTCTGGTTGCCGGTCACGATGACGGAGAGGTCCGGGAGGGTGGCCGCCCGCGCGGTGAGGACGTCGTTCGTCGACCCGGCCTCGTCGAGCACCTCCAGCACGGGGACGACGGCTCGACTGCGACGGAAGGCGTGAGGATCGCTCTGCTGCATTGGCCCAGTCTGCCAGCGTGAGGCCCCGATTTTGTAGGAACTCCTCAACGGCATCGCCTCTGCGCTGGAAGGTAGAGTGAACGGCGTGACCGACACCGAAGCACGTCAGACCCCCGACCTCTCCACCACCGCAGGCAAGCTCGCGGACCTGAAGGAGCGGTTCCACGAGGCCGTGACCGCCAGCGGGCAGACCGCGATCGAGAAGCAGCACGCCAAAGGCAAGCTCACCGCCCGCGAGCGCATCGAGCTCCTGCTCGACCAGGGCTCCTTCGTCGAGTTCGACGAGTTCGTCCGCCACCGCACCCACGCGTTCGGCATGGAGGCCAAGCGTCCGTACGGCGATGCGGTCGTCACGGGCGTCGGCACCATCCACGGCCGCAACGTCGCCGTGTTCAGCCAGGACTTCACCATCTTCGGCGGATCGCTCGGCGAGGTCGCGGGCGAGAAGATCATCAAGGTGATGGACCACGCCCTCAAGACCGGCGTGCCGATGATCGGGATCCTCGACTCCGGCGGCGCCCGCATCCAGGAGGGCGTCGTCGCCCTCGGCAAGTACGGCGAGATCTTCCGCCGCAACACCGCCGCCTCCGGTGTGATCCCGCAGATCTCGATCGTCATGGGCCCGGCGGCCGGCGGCGCGGTGTACTCCCCCGCCCTCACGGACTTCGTCATCATGGTGGACAAGTCGAGCCACATGTTCGTGACCGGCCCCGACGTGATCAAGACCGTCACCGGTGAGGACGTCGGCTTCGAGGAGCTCGGCGGCGCCCTGACGCACAACAAGGTATCCGGCGTCTCCCACTACCTCGCGAGCGACGAGGAGGACGCCCTCGACTACGCGCGCAACCTGCTCAGCTACCTGCCGCAGAACAACCTCGCCGAACTGCCCGAGTACGAGTCGGAGCCGGAGCTCGAGACCACGGACGCCGATCGACGTCTCAACACCGTCATCCCGGACTCCCCCAACCAGCCGTACGACGTGAAGTCCATCATCGAGGGCATCGTCGACGAGGCGGAGTTCCTCGAGGTGCAGCCGCTGTTCGCGCCCAACATCGTCATCGGCTTCGCCCGCGTGGACGGCCGCTCCGTCGGCATCGTCGCGAACCAGCCGAGCGCGATGGCCGGCACGCTCAACATCGACGCCGGAGAGAAGGCATCGCGGTTCGTCCGGTTCTGCGACGCGTTCGGCATCCCGATCCTCACGCTCGTGGACGTGCCGGGCTACCTGCCGGGCACCGACCAGGAGTGGACCGGCGTCATCCGCCGTGGTGCGAAGCTGCTCTACGCGTACGCGGAGGCGACGGTGCCGCTCGTGACGATCATCACGCGCAAGGCCTACGGTGGCGCGTACATCGTCATGGGCTCCAAGCAGCTGGGCGCCGACATCAACCTGGCCTGGCCCACCGCCGAGATCGCCGTCATGGGCGGACAGGGCGCGGTCAACATCCTCTACCGCGGCGAGATCAAGCGGGCGGAGGAGGCCGGCGAGGACGTCGCCGCCGTGCGCACCAAGCTCGCCAACGAGTACACCTACAACGTCGCGAGCCCGTTCCTCGCCGCGGAGCGTGGCGAGTTGGACGGCGTCATCGAGCCGGCGGCGACCCGCGTCTCGGTCATCAAGGCGCTGCGGTCGCTGCGCACCAAGCGCGCGACCATGCCGCCGAAGAAGCACGGGAACATCCCGCTGTGAGCGCCGGCCTCGACCCGTCGCAGATCCGGTTCATTACGCGTGGCGTGACAGCCGAGGAAGTCGCTGCCGTCACCGCCGTGCTGACGGCAGCCGCTGCGGAGCAGGCCGCGGCCGCCCGGGACGCCCGACCCGCGACGGGTCCGGACGCCTGGGGGCGCAGCCAGCGCAGCCTCCGCACGCCGCTCTCCCCCGGTCCCGGGGCCTGGCGGTCGTTCTCCGCCTGAGCGGTCGCGTCCCCCGGTTTGTACCCCGGAGGAGGCGTCCCCCGGATGCGGTACAGGCGCGATTCCGGACGAGCGGGAACAGGGAGGACACCGAGTGTCCCCCGATGTCCTCCAAAATGACGACTATGTAATACCTGGGAAGCGCGCCAATATTGTTGTTGCTAGGTGTCTCTCCTCGTGAGTCACACCGCCGAATCACTCGCCGACTAGGGTAAGCGGGCGAGTGCTTTGGGGGCGAGTCAGGGCGATATTCGGGTTGTCGCCCTGACTCGGGGTTTGAAAAGGGGCCGACAATTCGGGTGTCGGCCCCTTTCTCCTGTTAACTCGCGCTCACCCACGCCTGTCGGCCGGGCCGGCGGGTGAGGATCAGACGACCGGTCGCGGGATCTCGAGCCAGAGATCGACCTCGTCGTCATCCGACTCGGCGCCCAGCGCGTTGGCAGCGCCGTCGTCCGACATGCGCAAGCCGACGACGGTCACGGCCGTCTTCGACGAGCGGGGCACGGTGCGGACGATCAGCTTGTCCGTCGTCGTTCCCCGGATCGCCTCGGCGAGACGGCGCAACACCGTCTCGAGGCCGCGCTGGTCCAGGTCGTCGATCCCGCCCTCGTCCAGGAGGCTGACGACCACGCCGCGCCGACGGGCGTCCATGACCTCCCGGCGCACGTCGTCGTTCAGCAGGCGTCGCCCCCGGATCTCGTCGCGGATGGCGCCCTCGAGATAACGGCACTCGCGACGCTCGGCCTCGGTCAGGTCGCCGCCGCGGCGGACGATCTCGGCGAGCATCGGGGCCGCGACACGATACGTCTGCCGCAGCCGCAGCTGACGTTCCATGACGTGCGCCTCCTGAGCGGCCTGCCACTCCGTGGCCTCCCGCTCGGCCCTGGCGAATTGGAGGGAGTCGCGGCCGGCCTTGGCGAGCGAGCCCGCGATCACCACGGCGACGCCGACCCAGACGACCGAGCCGATGACTCCGAGCCCGGCGAGCGCCCCCGGGCCGGCCCAGACGACGGTCTGCACGGCGAGGAAACCGACTCCGGCCCACGCGAAGATGGACTGCCTGCGCACCGCGCAGATGGTCATCAGCGTGCCGACGGCCGCGACGTACCACGTGCCGTAGCCGTTGTCCTTCGCCGGGTCGAGCTGACTCGTGACGAGGATCGGGATGACGACGCACACGGCGAGGTCGAACGCCGCGAGCCACAGGGGCATCTTCGTCGGGCTCGTCGGCCAGAGGCTCATCACGGTCGCGACCCCGTACAGGATCATCGCCGCGATGGGCGGCCCGGGATTGGCGGGGATCGAGAGCGAGGACAGCGCGAGGAACAGGTGATACGCCGAGAACAGGGCGCCGAGGCCGAGGAAGAGGACCCGGTTCAGGGTGATCACTCGACCACCTCCGGCTCCCGGTCGGAGGACGGCCAGAGGATGACGACGGTCGTCCCCGCGCCGGGCTCGGACTCGATGCGCGCGCGCCCGCCGACCTTCGCGAGGCGATCGCGGATGCTCACCCGCAGCCCGAGACGCTCCGCCGGCACCTCGTCCGCGGCGAAGCCCTTCCCCTCATCGCGCACGACGATATGAACGGTCGCGGACGGAGTGCCCCCGCGGATGCTGATGCTGCGGCGCACCTCCGGCCCGCCCGCGTGCTGCATGCTGTTCACCATCGCCTGCACGCTGGCCGAGTACACGGCCTCCGCCACGTTGACGGGCAGGCTGTGGACCTCGACGTCCTGCACTTCGATCGCGAACGGCGAGGAGAACGCGTTGGCGGCCGTCACCAGCCGGTCGCTCAGGCGGTCGAGGCCGACGAGGGACTGGTCCTCCGGACCGGACGCCTCGGCCGCGTGCAGGTGGCCGATCGCGTCCGCCGCCATGGTCGCCGCCAGCTCCTTCTGCGCCGGAGTCCGCGCGCTGGCCGCCGAGAGCAGGGTCGTGAGCACGCTGTCGTGCACGATGGCGTCGACCTGGACGCGCTCCACCTCCGTGGCGTGCTGACGGACGGCGGTGGCGTACCGGGCGAGCGCCTGGCTCTGCGCCGCGTCGACGCCCGACGACGCTTGACGCATCATCGCGATGATGGCGAGGATGGCTCCGCCGAGGATGATCGCGTAGACCGCGTCCAAGCCGGCCAGCTCGGCGCCGACGCCGCCACCGGCAGGCAGCGCCCGGACGACGCCGTACGCGATCGGGGCGATCAGCGTGTAGACCACGGCCAGCCAGAGCGGGTAGGCGACAGCGGCGAACGCGGTGAAGACGTTGCAGAGGAACCAGATCCAGGGCTTGTCCGCCGTGAACGCCGCCGGGTCGGAGACCACGAACGGCCACGTTACGATCGCGACGAGGTAGAGCACGGCCAGGACGGCCATCGCCCCCTTGACCCAGCGCTGCAGGATCGCCAGGAGCACGGTGACGACGATGCCGCCGAAGATGACGATCGTCATCACGAGACCCCACGGCTGCACGAGCGCGTGCTGCTGGGCGAGTGCCGACGGGATGGTCTGCAGCCCGAAGACGAGTCCGAACGCCGCCACGGTGCGGTCCGCGATGCGCTCGATGCGGGCGCGGCTCAGCGGGTTGCGAGGCTTCGACGACTCGCGCGGAGCACCCGGCACGCTGCCGGGGCGCGCGAAGTCAGACGCGCTCATTGCCCGTGTCGGGGTCGAGACCCGGCAGGATGCCGTCTTCCACCGCGCGCCGGAGCAGATCCACCTTCGTGGGGGCCGGGCGGCCGACCTCCACGTACTTGACCCGGATCCGGTCCAGGTACTCGCGAGCGGTCGAGTTCGCGATCCCGAGCTGCGCCGCGACCGCCTTCAACGGCAGGCCCGACGCGTAGAGATGCAGCACGTCGCGCTCGCGCCGGCCCAGCTGGGCCTTGGCGAAGTCGCTGTCCGCGTCGATCGCGGTCGCCCACTCGAGGTTGTTGAGGACATCCCCCCGCGCGACCGTGGCGATGGCGTTCATCACGGTCGTCGTGGGCGACGACTTCGGGATGACTCCCGCCGCGCCCGCGGCGAGCGCCTCCCGGACGCTGGCGACGCGGTCCGCGATGCTGTGCACCAGCACGGCGGCTCCGGTGGCTTGGGCGCGCTTGACGTTGTCGGTCACCTTCGACCCATCGCCGAGCGAGAGATCGAGCACGACCACGTCGCACTCCTGGCCGCCGATCTCGGCGACGAACTCGTCGACCGTCGCGGCGGTGATGACGACCTCGTAACCGGCGTCCTGGCAGGCCGCCTTCAGCCCCAGCCGCACCGACTCGTGATCGTCGACGATAGATACCCGCACCATGTGGTTCATCGTAGTGGTGCAGGACCCCATGACCCCCGTCAGGGCGTCAGCGTGGCGACCGCTTCGACGTGGTGCGTGTTCGGGAAGAGGTCGAACGCGCGCAGCGAGCGGAGCGGGTAGCCGCGGTCGGCGAAGAACGCCAGATCGCGCGCCAGCGCGACGGGGTCGCACGCCACGTAGACGATCTGGGCCGGCGCGAGAGCGGCGATCGAGTCGACGACCGCACGTCCGGCGCCCGAGCGCGGCGGGTCGAGGACGACGGTCGCGGCCCGCAGCCGCGCACGCTCGCTCGCGCTCGCGTTGGCCGCGAGGTCGGCGGCGAATCGCTCGACCCTCGCCGTGACGGCGGAGGCGCCCACCCAGTCGGCGAGGTTCTCCGCGGCGTCATCGGTCGCGGCCTCGTCGCTCTCGACGGAGGTGATGCGGAGGGTGGAGCCGAACCTGTCCCCGACCGCCGCCGCCAGCAGGCCGACGCCGCCGTAGAGGTCGAGGTTCGCGGCACGCGGGTCGAAGAGGGCCTCGTCCACCGCCTCCTGCACCGCCCGCGTGAGGGTCTCGGCCGCACCGCGGTGCACCTGCCAGAATCCGCGAGCGTCGAGCCGGAACTCCCGGTCCCCGACGCGCTCGCGGATCGGGACCGGACGCCGGCGCGGGCGCGCGAGACGTTTGCCCGTGCGGACGGGCGCCTCGTTGACGAGCACGTGCGCGGCTCCCGCCCCGGTGGCGACGACGTCGACGGACTCCGCGCCGGGGAACGTCTGCCCGAACGGCGCCGATTCCTGCACCAGCGCGGTCGCGAGCGGGAGACTGCGCACCGGGACGATGGTGTGGGTGCGCGCCGCGTACGGGCCCACCTCGCCGGCCGCACCGACCTGCAGCCGCACGCGGGTGCGCCAGCCGGTGCCGTCCGCCGTCTCACCGGCCACGGATTCCACCCGGACCCGGCCTCCCGACGGGCCGACCTGCGCGATCGCGTCGGCGTCGAGCTTCGCGGTGCGCTGCAGAGCGTCCTCGATGACCCGGCGCTTGAGCTCGCGCTGATGGTCGAGGCGGATGTGCCCGAACTCGGCGCCTCCGGCCCGCCGCCCGGGTGCGCGGTCGATCGACGCCGCCTCCCAGACGTGCTCCTGCCGCTCGGGGGCGGCCTCCAGCACCTCCACCGTCTCGCCGCGCCAGAATCGGTCGTGGGTGCGGTCGGAGATCCGCGCGCGGATGCGCTCGCCCGGAAGCGTGTCCGGAACGAACACGACCCGTCCTTCATGGCGCGCGACGAACACGCCGCCGTGGGCGACGTTGGTAATGTCGAGGTCGACCTCATCGTTCTGGGGCATCCTTCGAGCATCCCACAGGTGACCATGCGCCTCTACCTCGCGTCCACGTCCCCGGCACGCCTCGCGCTCCTGCGCGCCGCCGGCATCGAGCCGATCGTGGTGCCGTCGCACGTCGACGAGCCCGCCGCTGTCGCCGCGGCGGAGGCGGAGCACGGTCCGCTCGCCCCCGACGCGATGGTCCACCTCCTCGCGCGACTGAAGGCCGAGGCCGTCCGCGGCACGCTCGACGGCGCACCGATCGACGGGCTCATCCTCGGCGGCGACTCCGCCTTCGCGATCGACGGGCTGATCCACGGCAAGCCGCATCGGCCCGAGGTCGCGCGGGAGCGCTGGCTCGCCCAGCGCGGCCGCACGGGCGTCTTGCACTCCGGCCACTGGCTGATCGACCACCGCGACGGCCGCGAGAACGCCGCGGTCGGCGCGACCGCGACCGCATCCGTGACGTTCGCCGACGTGACCGTCGCCGAGATCGACGCCTACATCGCGAGCGGCGAGCCGCTCGAGGTCGCCGGGTCGTTCACGATCGACAGCCTGGGCGGCCCCTTCATCACACGCGTCGACGGCGACCCCAGCACCGTGGTGGGCCTCTCGCTCTCGACACTGCGCACCCTGGTCCGCGAACTCGGCGTGGAGTGGACCTCGCTCTGGAATCGGTTGTAGACCCTCCAATCACCGCGGCACTCATTTTTGTGAGGATCGTCCAAAACGAGGGGTGCCGGGCGGCATAGGCTAGAGAACTGTGCCAGCCATCACCAAGGTTCTCATCGCAAACCGGGGCGAGATCGCCGTCCGCGTCATCCGCGCCGCTCAGGACAGCGGGATCGGCTCCGTCGCCGTCTACGCCGACCAGGACCGCGACGCCCTCCACGTGAAGCTCGCCGACGAGGCCTACGCGCTCGAGGGCACGACCAGCGCGGAGACGTACCTGGTCATCGACAAGCTGCTCTCGATCGCCCGGCGGTCCGGCGCCGACGCCGTGCACCCGGGCTACGGCTTCCTCGCCGAGAACGCCGACTTCGCCCGCGCGGTGATCGCTGCCGGCCTCACCTGGATCGGCCCGTCGCCCGACGCCATCGAGCGTCTCGGAGACAAGGTGTCGGCTCGTCACGTCGCCGAGAAGGTGGGCGCCCCGCTCGCGCCCGGAACCCTCAACCCGGTCGCAGACGCCGCAGAGGTCCTCGAGTTCGTCGACCAGTACGGCCTCCCCGTCGCCATCAAGGCCGCCTTCGGCGGTGGCGGTCGCGGCCTCAAGGTCGCCCGCGCCCGCGAGGAGGTCGCGGAGCTCTTCGACTCCGCCACCCGCGAGGCCATCGCCGCCTTCGGCCGCGGAGAGTGCTTCGTCGAGAAGTACCTCGACCAGCCGCGCCACGTCGAGACCCAGTGCCTCGCCGACGCATACGGCAACGTCGTCGTCGTCTCCACCCGCGACTGCTCGCTGCAGCGCCGCCACCAGAAGCTCGTCGAAGAGGCGCCGGCCCCGTTCCTCACCACGGAGCAGACCGAGCAGCTCTACACCGCGTCCAAGGCCATCCTCAAGGAGGTCGGCTACCAGGGCGCCGGGACCTGCGAGTTCCTCATCGGCAAGGACGGCACCGTCTCCTTCCTCGAGGTCAACACCCGGCTCCAGGTCGAGCACCCCGTCTCGGAAGAGGTCACCGGCATCGACCTCGTCCGCGAGCAGTTCCGCCTCGCCGAGGGCGGCACCCTCGACTACGAGGACCCCGCGCCGCGCGGTCACTCGTTCGAGTTCCGCATCAACGGCGAGGACGCCGGCCGCGGCTTCATCCCCTCCCCCGGTCCGGTGCACGTCTTCAAGCCCGCCGGCGGACCCGGCGTCCGCGTCGACAGCGGCATCCAGGCCGGCGACGAGATCAGCGGCGCCTTCGACTCCATGCTCGCCAAGCTCATCGTGACCGGCTCCAGCCGCGAGGAGGCGCTCGAGCGCTCCCGCCGTGCCCTCGACGAGTTCGAGGTGGCCGGCCTGCCGACCGTCCTGCCGTTCCACCGCGCGATCGTCCGCGACCCCGCCTTCGCCCCGCAGGACGGCGAGCCGTTCTCGATCTACACCCGCTGGATCGAGACCGAGTGGACCAACGAGATCGAGCCGTGGTCCGGCGAGCTGGGCGACCAGACGCCGGCCGAGCGCCGCAGCAGCGTGGTCGTCGAGGTCGAGGGCAAGCGCATCGAGGTGTCTCTGCCCGCGAAGCTCCTCACCGGCGGCGGCTCCGCATCCGCGTCCAGCGCTCCCGCCCCGCGTCGCCGCGGCAGTGCCGCCGCGGTCGACACCGCGACCGGCGACTCCCTCACGGCCCCGATGCAGGCGACTGTCGTCAAGGTCGCCGTCGCGGACGGCGATGCGGTCGTCAAGGGCGACCTCGTGCTCGTCCTCGAGGCCATGAAGATGGAGCAGCCGCTCACCGCCCACAAGGACGGGACGATCTCCGGCATCAATGCCGCCGTCGGCGAGACCGTCTCCTCCGGCCACCTCCTCCTCAGCATCGTCTAGCGCTTCGCGCATCTCCCCAGTAACTCCGGCGTTCTTGCCCGACATCAGGCAAGACTCCGGAGTTGCTGCGTTCTGAGCGGAGTGTCGTACCGGACCTCCGGATCTGTGACCGCCCGATCAATTGCCGCCTCGACCTGGCGCCAACTGTCGAGCACCTGCGCGGCGGAGAACCGGAGCACGCGCAGCCCACGACGCGCGAGCTCCGCATCGCGATGCCTGTCCCGCTCGAACGCACCGCGGTCGGAATGGAACGCGTACCCGTCGATCTCGACGAGGAGGCGTCCTCCGACGCGCAGGTCCACCCGTCCGACGCCGGCGACATGCACCTGCTGCTCGACGACATGGCCGCCCTCTGTGAGTCGCTGCCGGACGATCGACTCGATCCCTGAATCCGAACCGGGGCGAGCGCGCGCGAACACGCCCGCCGTCCATGCAGGCTCACCGGCGACCAGTGAGGCCATGTCCGCGAGACGTGCCAACCCCGAGGTGACCGCCGTGTCCAAGACTGCGACAGCATCCTCCCGGGGTGCACATCGGACGACCGAGCGCAGGCAGTCGACCACGGACACCCGCCACACCTCCGAACCGCCGCTCCGCGTCGTCCAGTGCCGCACGACGTCGACGCCGGGATCGGCCAGCCGCGTCGACTTTGCCGGGACGGTGACGTGCAGCCGCGGATCGCGCCCTGCCCAAAGCCCGTACTTCGCCGCCGCCGAGAGGCACGACAACCGACCTCCCGCTCGCACCGCGTTGACAGCCATCGGATCAGCGGCGGGAAGCGCGTAGTACCCGCGCCGCGGGCGCATCATCGTGCCACTGCGCACACCACGGGTGAGGGCCTCGGCTGTCGCGCCCGCAGCGATCAGCTGCGCCGACGATGCGACACCCCCGAGGTCTCGCAAACGCATCATCCAATCCATGGCCCCAGCGTGCCGGGCGACGGGCACACGTGGCGTGCCTCGGCAGGATCGGTGGAGAACCGGTCCGTTGGGCCGCCTGTGGTGCACTCCGTAACTCCGGAGGCTGAGATCGCCACGCCGCTCAGTTCGCCGTTCGAACGGAGGAAACGCGCCTGTCGCGGCTCATCTCCGGATTTAGTCGGGTGGGGTGGGATGGGGTGGGGTGGGGTGGGGTGGGGTGGGGTGGGGTGGGGGGGCGGGTGGCAGCGGGGTCAGTTCTCGGGGGGCGAGCCCTTGAGGGAGATGCTGATCTCGTCGGCGTCGAGGTTGGTGAGCGCGCGGTCGAGCACGTCGGCGTCGAAGGTGCCGTCGTCGCGCGCGTCGAGGAGGGCAGCGCGCTGGGCGTGGAGGCGGTCGAGAGCGAACTTCTTCATCACTTCCATGTTCTCGGGGGTGCGCTCGCGGGACTCGGGCAGTGGGATGTGGCGGGCGGCCTCGTGGAGCATCGACGCCACACGCTTGCGCTCGGCGTTCTCCGTCTCCGGATCGACCTGCGCGGGCTTGAGCCACTTCAGCACCCAGCCGATCGTCCCACCCTGGATGAGCAGCGAACCGGCGGCGACGAGGAACGCGATGAGCACGAGCACCTGGCGGCCCGGCGTGTCAGTCGGCAGGGTCTGCGCCGCCGCGACCGTGACCGCGCCGCGCATCCCGGCCCACACGACGACCGCGCCCTCGCGCCAGCCGAGCGGGGCACCTGTGAAGTAGTCGATATCCGCCAGCGTCCGGCGGATGCGCGTCGTGAAGCGCCCCACGTCGCGCTGCGACGGCACGCGACCCTTGCCGGGGCCGCCTTGCCGCACGAGCGCGGTGGGATCGTTGTCGGCGTCCGCGATCCGCTTCTGCATCGTCTCGAGGCGCGGCTTCATCGCCGCGGTGCGCCGGTGCCGCCTGCCCAGCGAACGCAGCAGCGGCGCGACATAGCCGGCACGGACCACGATGGTCAGAACCAAGGCCCCTGCGGCGACGAGGGCCGCCGGCCCGACGCCCTCGTGCACCTCCTCGACCTCCTGCAGGATGCCGAACAGCTGCAGACCCATCGTCAGGAAGACGAGGCCTTCGAGCACGAGCTCGACCGTCTTCCAGTTCTGCGCGTCGGAGAGCCGATGCTGCGGGGAGAGGACGCGCGGCGCGCGGCTCCCCGTGACCAGGCCGGCGACGACGGCGGCGACCAGTCCGGAGGCGCCGAGCGCTTCCGCCGGGAGGGAGGCGACGAAGGGCACGGTGAACGAGAGCACCGTGTTGACGGTGGCGTCCTTCACCCGGGCGCGCACGATGAGGTTGAGGCGGCCGACCGCCCAGCCGAGAGCGACGGCGACCACGACGGAGTAAGTGAAGGTCCAGATCACCGTGCCGACCGCGAAGGAGGCCGCGGCGGCGGCGATCGCGGCGCGCAGCAGCACCAGCGCGGTGGCGTCGTTGAGCAGGCTCTCGCCCTCCAGGATCGCGACGACGCGGGGCGAGACGCCGCTGCGCTTCACGATGGAGGTGGCCACGGCGTCCGTGGGGCTCACGATCGCGCCGAGCGCGATGCCCCAGGCAAGGTCCAGACCGGGGATGGCCCACGAGAAGAACAGCCCGAGGACGACGGAGCTGACCACGACGAGCAGGACGGAGAGCCCGCCGATGGCCGCGAACTCGCGCCGGAAGTTCATCGACGGCATCGACACGGACGCCGAATAGAGCAACGGCGGGAGGATGCCCGCCAGGATCCACTCCGGCTCGATGTGCAGGGCGGGGACGAACGGCAGGAGGCTCACCAGGATGCCGACGGCGACCAGGATCAGCGGCGAGGCGACGCCGAACCTGGGGCCGATCGTGGCTGCCGCGGCGATCGCCAGCACGGCGAGCACACCGATGAGGACTCCCATCTCCATGCCGGGACCCTACCTCAGAGGACGATATGCATGGCGCGTGCGGCGTCGGAGATCGATCCGGAGAGCGACGGGTAGACGGTGAACGCGCGGGCGACCTGGTCGACCGTGAGACGGTGCTCCACGGCGAGCGCGAGCGGGAAGATGAGTTCGGATGCCCGCGGGGCGACGATGACGCCGCCGATGACGGTGCCGGACCCGGTGCGGGCGAAGAGCTTGACGAAGCCGTCGCGCAGCCCGAGCATCTTCGCGCGCGGGTTCGACTTGAGCGGCAGCTTGTAGATGTCGCCCTGGGCGATGCCGTCCTCGATCTGCTTCTGGTTCCAGCCGACCGTCGCGATCTCGGGCTGGGTGAAGATGTTGGACGTCACGTTGCGCAGCTCGATCGGGTTGACCGCGTCCCCCATCGCGTGGAACACGGCGGTGCGCCCCTGCATGGAGGCGACGGAGGCGAGCGGCAGCAGGTCCGAGCAGTCGCCCGCGGCGTAGATGTTCGGGATGGAGGTGCGGGCGACGCGGTTGACGCGGATGTGGCCGGACGGTGTGAGCTGCACCCCGGCCTCCTCGAGCCCGATGCCCGCGGTGTTCGGGATGGATCCGACCGCCATGAGGCAGTGGCTGCCCTCGACGGTGCGGCCGTCGGCGAGCGTCGCGACGACGCCGTTCTCGGTGCGCACGACCGACTCGGCGCGGGACTTCGAGAGCACCTGCATGCCGTTGCGCTTGAAGACGTTCTCGATCACGCGGGCGGCATCGGCGTCCTCGCCCGGGAGCACCTGGTCGCGGGAGGAGATCAGGGTCACCTTGGAGCCGAGCGCCGTGTAGGCGGAGGCGAACTCGGCGCCCGTGACGCCGGAGCCGACCACGATGAGGTGCTCGGGCACGGCCCCCAGATCGTAGAGCTGTGTCCAGGTCAGGATGCGCTCGCCGTCCGGGACGGCGGTGGGGAGGACGCGCGGGCTGGCGCCGACGGCGATGACGATCGTGTCGGCCTCCACCCGGTCGAAGTCGGTGCCGCGGTCGCCGCGCGACGTCGACACGATCACGGCGTCGTCGCCGTCGAGGCGCCCCTCGCCGTTCACGATGCGAACACCCGAGCGCACCAGCTCGGCGCGCATGTCCTCGGACTGCTGGCGCGCGAGGCCCATGAGCCGCTTGTTGACGGCGGCGAGGTTGACCGCGAGCTCGGGGCGCACCGGCTTCCCGTGGCTCCCGCGGGTGAAGAACTGCACGCCGAGGTCGGCCGCCTCGGCGATGGAGTTGGTGGCCTCGGCGGTCGCGATGAGGCTCTTCGACGGGACGACGTCGGTGATGACGGCCGAACCGCCGACTCCGGAACGCTCGACCAGGGTCACGTCGGCGCCCAGCTGCGCGCCCGCGATCGCCGCCTCGTAGCCGCCCGGTCCGCCGCCCAGCACGGCGATGCGCTGCTTGCGCTCGAATTCAAAGGCCATGCCCCCATTCTTCCGCATGCGCACGCGCCGGCGCGCACGCTCCGATGCGCATCCCGCGCCGCCTGGACGCGCCGGGAGCGCTCAGTAGAGTTGGCTCATGCTCGAAACGAACACGAACCCGCTCGACGACCCGCAGGCCGACCCGTTCGAGGTGGCCCGCCAGGCGGCGGAGCAGCTGGCCGAGAAGACCGGCGTCGAGAAGCACGACATCGCCCTCACCCTGGGCAGCGGATGGGGCACGGCGGCGGACCTCATCGGCGAGACCACCGCGACCATCCCGGCGACCGAGATCCTGGGCTTCGGCAGGCCGGCGCTGGAGGGCCACGTCGGCACCCTGCGCTCGGTACTGCTGCCGAGCGGCAAGCGCGCGCTCGTGATCGGCGCGCGCACGCACTACTACGAAGGCCACGGCGTGCGCCGGGTCGTGCACAGCGTGCGCACGGCGGCCGCGGCGGGTGCGACGACCATGATCCTCACCAACGGCGCCGGCGGTATCAAGGAGCACTGGAAGCCCGGCACCCCGGTGTTGATCAGCGACCACATCAACCTGACGGCGGACTCCCCGCTCGAAGGCGCCACCTTCATCGACCTGACCGACCTCTACTCGGGCCGCCTGCGGGCGCTCGCGAAGACGATCGACCCGTCGCTGGACGAGGGCGTCTACACGCAGTTCCGCGGCCCGCACTATGAGACCCCGGCGGAGGTGCAGATGGCGAAGGCCATCGGCGGCCACATCGTCGGCATGTCGACCGCCCTCGAGGCGATCGCCGCCCGCCAGGCCGGCATGGAGATCCTGGGCATGTCCCTGATCACCAACCTGGCGGCGGGCATCCAGAAGACCCCGCTGAGCCACGCCGAGGTCATCGAGGCGGGCCAGGCGGCCGAGCCGGTGATCAGCGCGCTGCTCGCCCGGATCGTGGCGGCCCTGTGAGCCCCGCGCTCGCCACCGCCGACCTGCTGGCCGCCGCTCGCGCCTGGCAGGATCAGGACCCCGACCCGGAGACCCGCGCCGAGCTGGAGACGCTGGTCGCCGCTGCGGCCGACGGCTCCGCGGATGCCCTCGCCGACCTCCACTCGCGCTTCGACACCCGCCTCGCCTTCGGCACCGCCGGGCTGCGCGGGGAGATCGCGGCCGGCCCCAACCGGATGAACCGCGTGCTGGTCTCGCAGGCCGCCGCCGGATTCGCGCGCTGGCTGCTCGAACACGCCGGCGGCGTCACGCCGTCGGTCGTGATCGGCTACGACGGCCGGAAGAACTCCGACGTCTTCGCGCGGGACACGGCAGAGCTGATGGCCGGGGCCGGCGTGCGCGCCGTGCTCCTCCCCCGCCTGCTGCCGACCCCCGTCCTCGCGTTCGCGGTCCGCCACCTCGACGCGAGTGCCGGTGTCATGGTCACCGCGAGCCACAACCCGCCGAATGACAACGGGTACAAGGTCTATCTGGGCGGCGAGGACCACGGCTCGCAGATCGTGTCGCCGACGGACGCGGAGATCGCGGCCCACATCATCGAGGTCGCCTCGGGGAGCGTCAGCGACCTCCCCCGCTCCGAGCAGTACGAGATCGCATCCGACGACGTGGAGCGGGCCTACATCGACGCGACCGCGCGCGTCGCGGCGACCGGCGCCCCTCGCGACGCGGTGTCGTTCGCGTACACGGCGATGCACGGTGTCGGCTGGCGCACGGCGCGCGATGTGTTCGCCGCCGCCGGCTTCGCCGAGCCTCAGGTGGTCGCCGCGCAGATCGACCCCGACCCGGCCTTCCCGACGGTGTCGTTCCCGAACCCCGAGGAGCCGGGAGCGATGGATCTCGCGTTCGAGACCGCGCGGGCCACCGGTGTCGACCTGGTGATCGCGAACGACCCCGACGCCGACCGCTTGGCCGTCGCCATCCCGGACCCGTCGTCCGCGGACGACTATCGCCGGCTGAGTGGCAACGAGGTGGGAGCCCTCCTGGGCTGGCGCGCCGCCGAGCTGGCCGAGGCCGCCGCCGGCGACGGAGCGGCCGACGGCGTGCTCGCCTGCTCGATCGTCTCCTCGCCCGCGCTGGCGGCGGTGGCGGAGGCGTACCACCTCGACTTCGCCGACACCCTCACCGGGTTCAAGTGGGTCTCCCGCGCACCCGGTCTGATCTTCGGTTTCGAGGAGGCCCTCGGCTACCTCGTCAATCCCGGGACGGTGCGCGACAAGGACGGTATCTCCGCCGCGACGGCCTTGCTCGACCTGGCTTCGACGCTCGCCGCGGAGGGCCTGACCATCGCGGATCGTCTGGATGCGTTCGCCGAGCGGTTCGGCTACTTCGCCAGCGACCAGATCTCCCTGCGGGTGACGGACCTCTCGCGGATCGACGCGATCATGGCAGCCCTGCGCGCGACCCCGCCGAGCACTCTCGGCGACGTCAAGGTCGACCGCATCGACGACCTCCGCGACGGCTTCGGAGGCCTCCCCCCGAGCGACGTTCTGCGTATCCTGCTCGAGGACGGCTCACGCGTCATGGTGCGCCCGAGCGGCACCGAGCCCAAGCTGAAGATCTACATCGACGCCTCGAGCGACGAGGGCACGCTCGCCGAGCGACGTGCCACCGCCACCGCGCGCGTCGCCGCGCTCGGCGAGGCGATGCGGGCACTCACGGCGTAGGGACCGGCCGGGTGGCGGCGCGGGCCGCGTAGCTGAGCAGGAACGCTGCCAGCGCCGCCACGGTCACCACCGCTCCCGCGACCGGGACGGCCTCCGCACCGCCCGCACCCAGCGCGAGAGACCCGATGGGCGGGGCGATCGCGATTCCGACGTACATCGCCGTCGAGTACCAGGAGAGCGCGAGGGCGGAGGACTCGGGATCCACGTGCACGAGCCGGTGCTGGACGGGGATCGCGATGGCGAACGCCGTCACACCCCAGAGCGCGAAGACCACCAGCGAAGCCGCGAACGATGCCTCGACGAACGGCAGCACGATGAGCGCGACGACCTGCCCGAGCAGCGCGACGGCCGCGACCGTGCGGCTCCCGAAGCGGTCGGTGAGAGGACCGGCGATGCTGTTGCCGATCACGCCCGCTGCGCCGTAGGCGAGCAGCAGCGCCGCCAGCAGGGGACCGGACCCGCCGGTGGAGGCATGGGTGACGGCCGCCGAGAAGATGTAGACGATGTTGAAGCCCGCGATCATGAACACGGTCGTCGCGAGCAGTGCGAGCACCCGCAGATCGGCGAGGGTGGCGAGGCGGCGTCGCAGCGTCGCGGGAGGGGCGAGTGGCACCCGGCGGACGAGCAGCGGGATCGCCGCCGCGAGGACGACGCCGAGGCCCACCACGCACCAGAGCGCGAACCGCCAACCGGCGACGCCGCCGAGCGCCGTCCCGAGCGGCGAGCCGACGGCGGTCGCGAGGGTGAACCCGGCGCCGACGAGCGCGAGGGCGCGACCTCGCTTCTCGGGCGCGGACAGGGAGGCGGCGGCCGCCGTGGCTGTCGGGACGAGGGCTGCGCCGCCGATGCCGGAGAACGTGCGTCCGGCGATGAACCAGCCGAGGTCGGGCGCGACGGCGGCGACGGCCGTGCCGATGGCGAAGACGCCGAGACCGACGCCCATGAGGGCCGACCGCGGCACCCGCGGGAGGAGGATCGAGACCGCCGGAGCGGCGACCGCGACGACGAGCGAGTAGGTGGTGATCGACACGCTGACCGCCGCCGGGCTCGTTCCCAGCGTCGTCGCGATCTGGGGCAGGAGGCCCGCGATGACGAAGGCGTTCGTCCCGACGACGAAGAGCCCGAGCGCGAGGACCACGAGCGCCGGCGTGGTCCTGCGGTACGATTGTTCGATGATCGTCATACGGTTAGCGTAGGGCGATTGTTCGATGATTGTCAAACAATTGGACGCCGCATGACCGAATACCCCTCGCCGCCGATGGACGAGGTCGAGCTGGTGGACCTCCTCCGTGCCGTCGCCGACCCGGTCCGCCTGCAGATGGTGCGCGTCCTCGCCGACGGCGAACCGCACCCCAAAGCCCTGACCGAGTGGGGGTGCGACGTGCAGAAATCCACCATGGCGCACCACTTCAAGACCCTGCGCGAGGCAGGTCTCACGAACACGATCGTCAACGGCCGCACCCATGACATCCAGCTGCGCCGCGCCGAGCTCGACGCCCGCTTCCCGGGGCTGATCGCCGCTCTGCTGAGCGACTAGCGACGCCGGCGGTCAGCCGAGGGCTTCGTCGAGCTTGCGCTCCAGCTCGTCGAGGTCGAAATAGTTCTCGACGACGATGACGTCGGCGTTGGTCGTGCCGATCCGTTCCACGAGTTCCGGCGACGACAAGATGACCTGCGCATCGGCGGCGGCAGTGGACAGGCTGCCGACGTCCGTGGCCGTCACGTCGGCGTCGATGCCCAGGCGCTCGAGCACCCGCTCCGCGTTCACCTTGAGGATGCCGGACGTGCCGAGCCCGACGCCGCAGATGGCGACGATCTTCATCGGGCGCCCTCCTCCGACCGGGCGATGACGCGCCGCACATCGTCGACGTCGCGGGCCGCCGCGAGGGCCGGGATGGCCTCGGGGTCGTTGAACACGTTCGCGAGCTCGGCGACGCTCGTCACGTGCGCCTCCGGCGTCGACACGGCGAGGCCGAGCACGACGGAGACCGGGTCGTTGTGCGGGTGACCGAACACGACGGGCTCGTCGAGCGTCACGACCGAGAGCCCGTCGAAGTTCACGTCGGGGCCGGGGCGCGCGTGCGCGAGAGCCAGACCGGGCGCGATCACGATGTACGCGCCGAACTCCTCGATCACCTGGATCATCCGGTCGGCATAGCCCTGTTCGGTCGCTCCCGACCGGGTCAGCGCCGCTCCCGCGAGCCGCACCGCATCACGCCAGTCGGAGGCGTGGGCCCCGACGGTGACGGCGGACTCGGGCAACGGTGGCAGCGGCATGATCTCAGCGTAGCCGCCGCCGGCTCAGGAACCCTCGAAACCCGCTGTGATGATGTCGGCCAGCTCCTCACGTTCCTCCAGCGGGAGGAACGCGCCCGCGGCCGCATTGAGCTGGAAGATCTCCAGGTCCGTGCGGTCGTAGGCGAAGGCGTCGGCGAGGATGCTCAGCTCGCGGGTCAGCGTGGTCCCGCTCATCAGGCGGTTGTCGGTGTTCACGGTCACCCGGAAGCCCAGCTGGTACAGCAGGTCGAACGGGTGGTCGAGGAGGTCCTTGCCCCAGGCGGCGATGGCGCCCGTCTGGAGGTTGGAGGTGGGGCTGGTCTCGAGCGCGATCTCGCGGTCTTTGACCCACTGCGACAGCGTGCCGAGCGTGACGTAGGTGTTCTCGTCGTCCTGGCGCTCGATCGCGATGTCCTCCGCGAGGCGCACGCCGTGGCCGAGGCGCAGCGCGCGGCCGTCGAGGAGGGCGCTGCGGATGCTGTCGAGGCCGTCGGCCTCTCCCGCGTGGATGGTGGCGGGGAAGAACTGCTCGGCCAGGTAGTCGAACGCCGCACGGTGGTTCGCGGGCGGGAAACCCGCCTCCGGGCCGGCGATGTCGAAGCCGACCACCCCGTTGTCGCGGTGACGGACGGCCAGCTCGGCGATCTCCAGACCGCGATCGAGGTGACGCATCGCCGAGACGAGCTGCCCGACGCGGATGCGCTTGCCGCTGTCGCGCACGTCCTGGATACCGGCCTCGATGCCCTCCTGGACGGCCTCGACGGTCTCGTCCAGGCTGAGCCCGCGGGTCAGGTGCTGTTCCGGCGCCCAGCGGATCTCGCCGTAGACGACGCCGTCGGCGCCGAGATCCTGGACGAACTCGCGTGCGACGCGCACCAAGCCCTCGCGGGTCTGCATGACCGCGGTCGTCAGGTCGAAGGTCTTCAGGTACTCGACGAGCGAACCCGAGTTCGACTTCTCGCCGAACCACCGCGCGAGCTCGACGGGATCGGTGGTCGGCAGCTCCAGGCCGATCGCGTCGCCCAGCTCGATCACCGTGGCGGGGCGCAGGCCGCCGTCGAGGTGGTCGTGCAGCGACACCTTCGGCAGGGCGCGGATGTCGGTGCCGTCGGCCAGCGTGTACCCGGCGTTCTGTTCGCTCATGTCCTTCAATCTATCGGTCGCAGCGGGTGCGGAGGAGGGGCCGCTCAGGAGATGCGGTCGGCGATCAGCGGACCGCGGGTGAACGGCGTTCCGAGCGGGGCGATGCGGTACGCCCCCTCGACGGCCTCCAGGGCACGCTCGAACCGGGCCGGCTCGTCGGCGGACAGCGTGAAGAGCGGGTCGCCGGCGCGGACGGTGTCCCCCGGCTTGGCGTGCAGGTCGATGCCCGCGGCGTGCTGCACCGGGTCCTGCTTGCGGGCCCGGCCGGCGCCGAGCCGCCAGGCGGCGATGCCGAAGGGCAGCGCCTGCTGCTCGACGAGGATGCCGTCGGACTCCGCCACCACCGTGTGCGTCTCCTTCGCGACCGGCAGCGGGGCGTCGGGGTCGCCGCCCTGGGCGCGGATGACCTCGCGCCACTTGTCCATCGCGCGGCCGTCCTTCAAGGCTGCCTCCACGTCCTCGTCCGGACGGCCCGCCAGCGCGAGCATCTCGCGCGCGAGGGCGACCGTCAACTCGACGATGTCGGCTGGGCCGCCTCCGGCGAGCACCTCCACGGACTCGCGGACCTCATTGGCGTTGCCGATCGCGAGGCCCAGCGGCACGTTCATGTCCGTGAGGAGCGCGGAGGTCGCGACGCCCGCGTCCTTCCCCAGCTCGACCATGGTACGGGCCAGCTCGCGCGACTTCTCGATGTCTTTGAGGAAGGCGCCGGAGCCGAACTTCACGTCGAGCACCAGCGCGCCGGTGCCTTCTGCGATCTTCTTGGACATGATCGAGGAGGCGATCAGCGGGATGGCCTCCACCGTTCCGGTGATGTCGCGCAGCGCGTACAGCTTGCCGTCCGCGGGCGCCAGGCCGGAGCCGGCGGCGCAGATCACGCCGCCCTGGTCGCGCAGCTGGGCGAACATCTCCTCGTTGCTGAGGTTGGCGCGCCAGCCGAGGATGCTCTCCAGCTTGTCGAGGGTCCCGCCGGTGTGGCCGAGACCGCGGCCCGAGAGCTGGGGGACGGCCACGCCGAACGTCGCCACGAGCGGCATCAGCGGCAGCGTGATCTTGTCGCCGACGCCGCCGGTGGAGTGCTTGTCGGTCGTCGGCTTGCCGAGGCCCGAGAAGTCCATCCGCTCGCCCGAGGCGATCATGGCGAGGGTGAGGTCCTTGATCTCGCGGCGCGTCATCCCGTTGAGGAAGATGGCCATCGTCATCGCCGACATCTGCTCGTCGCCCACGTACCCGCGCGTGTACGCGTCCACCAGCCAGTCGATCTCCGCGGTGCTGAGCTCTCCGCGGTCGCGCTTGGTCCTGATCAGGTCGACGGCGTCGAACGCCTCGACCGTTCCTGCGGTCTGAGTCACGGGGTGTCTGTCCTAATCGTTGTTGCGGTATTCGTCGAGCTGGCGCGGGCCGAACGCGTCGGGCAGCACCTCGTCGATGGTGCGGATCCCCGACACGGTCTCCAGCAGCATCCCCTCAGCCGAGTGCTCGTAGAGCAACTGGCGGCAGCGGCCGCACGGCATGAGGGTGTCGCCGTCGCCGTTCACGCACGTGAAGGCGACGAGTTTGCCACCGCCGGTCATCGCCAGCGACGAGACCAGCCCGCACTCGGCGCACAGGGTCACGCCGTAGCTGGCGTTCTCCACGTTGCAGCCGCTGACGATGCGACCGTCGTCCACCAGGGCGGCGGCGCCGACGGGGAACTTCGAGTACGGGACGTACGCGTGTTCCTTCGCCGCGTTCGCCGCGTCGCGCAAGGCGGCCCAGTCGATCCCGGTCATCGTGTCTCCGGTCATGACTTGATGTAGGGCTTGCCGTCGGCGGCGGGCGCGCGCGACATCCCGACCAGGCCGGCGACGGCGAAGATCGTGACGACGTACGGCAGCATGAGCATGAACTCGCTCGGGACCGGCGAGCCGATGATGCCGAGCACGTTCTGCAGGTTCGAGGCGAAGCCGAACAGCAGCGCGGCGAGCGTGGCCCGGATCGGGTCCCAGCGTCCGAAGATCACGGCGGCGAGGGCGATGAAGCCCTGACCGGCCGTCATCTCCTTGGAGAAGGCGCCGACCGAGCCGAGCGTGAAATATGCGCCGCCGAGGCCGGCCACCGCACCCGCGAGCGAGACATTCCAGAAGCGGGTGCTGTTCACCTTGATGCCCACGGTGTCCGCGGCCTCCGGGTGCTCGCCGACCGAGCGGAGGCGCAGGCCCCAGCGGGTCTTGAACAGCCCGAACCAGACCACGAAGATCGCGATGTACATCAGGTACTCGATGATCGTCTGGTTGAAGAGCACCTTGCCGAGGATCGGGATGTCGCTCAGGATCGGAATCGGCCAGTCGGGCAGGCGCGGCGGGTGGTTGAGCACGGTCGGGTCTGCGGCGAGTACCTTCGAGTACAGGAAGCTCGTGAGACCGGTGACGAGCACGTTGAGCACGACGCCGACGATCACCTGGTCGACCAGGTACTTGATCGCGAACGCGGCGAGCACGAAGGACACGAGGACGCCCGCGACCATCGCGGCGAGCAGGCCGACCACCCAGCTCCCGGTGAGCGTCGCGGTCATGGCCGAGACGAAGGCGCCGGCGAGCAGCTGACCCTCGATGGCGACGTTGACGACGCCGCCGCGCTCGGAGATCACGCCGCCGAGGGCGCCGAAGACGAGAGGGACGGAGAGGCTGATCGTGCCCAGCAGCAGGCCGGTCACGGGCACGGGCAGTTCGCCCGACCCGGCCCAGGCGAGGAAGCCGAACATGAACACGAGCGCGAACACGACGACCAGCCAGATCGGCGTCTTGCGCGCGTTCCAGGAGAGCCACGCGCTGAATCCGGTGACGATCGCCAGCAGGACGATCACGACGACGGTGGTCGAGAAGGTGTCGACCACCAGATTCGGCAGCTTGATCGCGTCGGACGACTCGGAGAACCGGAAGGTGCTCGCGCCGTGACGGGAGAAGCCGAGGAACAGGACCAGGCTGATGACCACGAACACCGCGAAGGCGATGGGCGCCTTCCAGGAGCGGATCTCGGCCTTCTCCAGCACGATGGGCGAGGAGTCGGGGACGACGGGGGCCGTGGTGGTCACTTGGCCGCCACCTCCTTCGTGACGATCGGACGCTGTCTCCGGGGCGTGCTGCCCGGCGTCGGGAGGCGGAAGATCGCGCGCACCAGCGGCGGCGCGGCGACGAAGAGGACGATGAGCGACTGCACCACGAGCACGATGTCGATCGGGATGTCGTTCGCGGCCTGGATGGTGTATCCACCGGCCTTGAGAGCGCCGAAGAGGAGGCCCGCGACGAAGACGCCCCACGGCCGCGACCGGCCGAGCAGCGCGACGGTGATCGCGTCGAAGCCGATGCCCGCGTCGACGCCCGAGCTGATGCCCTGCGGGAAGACGCCGAGCGCCTGGCTGGCGCCGGCGATGCCGACAAGTCCACCGGCGATGAGCATCGCGTAGAGGTAGACGTTCTTGACGTTGATGCCGGCGACGCGGGCCGCGTTCGGGTTCTCGCCGACCGCCCGGAAGCGGAAGCCGAGGCTCGATCGGTTGATCAGCCACCAGACGAAGACCGTCGCGGCGATGACGACCACGAAGGCCCAGGTCAGGTTGTACTGCTCGCCGAACAGCGGCGGGAACACCGCGTTGGCGTGGATCGGCGGAGCCTTCGGGTTGTTGGAGCCGGGCGCCTGCAGGAGGCCCTGGGTGCGCAGCATGTATGCGATGAGGTAGAAGGCGATGTAGTTGAGCATGATCGTGACGATCACCTCGTGCGCACCGGTCCGCGCCTTCAGGACGCCGACGATGCCGGCCCAGATCGCGCCGCCCGCGATGCCCGCGACGACCGCGAGCACCAGGTGGATGACCGGCGGCAGGTTCCAGGAGAAGCCCACCCAGGCCGAGGCTGCGGCGGCGATGAGGATCTGCCCCTGACCGCCGATGTTGAACAGGCCGACGCGGAACGCGAGGGCCACGCCGAGGCCGCTGACGATGAGCGGCGTGGCGAACGTCAAGGTCTCGGTGAGCGGGCGGATGCCCGCCGCGAACGTCGGACGGCGGAAGTTGTAGATCGCGCCCTGGAACATCGACACGTAGGCGCTCGAGACCGAGTCCCAGATCGCCTTGAAGGTGTCTCCCGGGCGGGCGAAGAAGTACCCGGCGGCCTTCTGCACCTCGGGGTCGGTCGCGGCGATCAGGATCGCACCGACGATCAGCGCCAGCACGACGGCCAGGATCGAGATGATCACCGGGCCGCCCATGATGTCGCGGACCGCCTTGTTCCAGCGGTCGTCGTTCTCCGCCTTGCCGGCGGGCTGACCCGGCTGTGCGGGCGCCACGGGCCGGCTGGGGGTGGGGGTCCCCGTCATGCTGCTGCTCCTGCCTGCTCCGGCGACTCGCCGGCCATCATGAGGCCGAGGACGTCGCGCGACGTGTCCCCCGGCACGATTCCAACGATCCCGCCGCGGTACATCACCGCGATGCGGTCGGCCAGCGCCGCGACCTCGTCCAGCTCGGTCGAGACCACGATGACCGGGACTCCCGAGTCGCGGGTCTCGACGATGCGCTTGTGCACGAACTCGATCGAGCCCACGTCGAGACCGCGGGTCGGCTGCGCCGCGACGAAGAGCCGCAGCTCGCGGCTCAGCTCACGGGCCAGGACGACCTTCTGCGCGTTGCCGCCGGAGAGGCGGCCGACGGCGGTGTCGATGGACTGGGTGCGCACGTCGAACTCGCGCACCTTCTCCTCGGCGAACTGCTTGAGATACGAGAACTGGATGTTGCCGGCCTTGACGAACGGCTCCCCGGTCGAGCGGTCCAGCATCAGGTTCTCCTGGATGGTGAACTCGCCGACGAGGCCGTCCTCGTTGCGGTCCTCGGGGACGAACCCGACGCCGGCGTCGAGCACCTTGCGCGGGCTGTAACTCTGGATCTCGGCGCCGTCGAGCACGATCGTGCCCTCCACGCGCGGCTGCAGACCCAGGATCGCCTCGGTGAGCTCGGTCTGGCCGTTGCCCTGCACTCCCGCGATCGCGAGGATCTCCCCCGCGCGGACCTCGAAGTTCACGCGGTTGACGACCAGCTGGCCGATCGGGTCGATCACCGAGAGGTCGCGGACGACGAGCGCCGCGTCGCCGGGGGTGGCCGGGTCCTTGTGGACGGTGAGGGAGACGGCGCGGCCGACCATCATCGACGCCATCTCGGCGTTCGTCGCGGTCGGCTCCGCCTCGCCGACGACCTTGCCGAGGCGGATGACCGTGATGCGGTCGGCGACCTCGCGTACCTCCCGCAGCTTGTGGGTGATGAAGATGATCGCGGTGCCCTGCTCCTTGAGCTGGCGCATGATGCCCATCAGCTCGTCGGTCTCCTGTGGCGTCAGCACGGCCGTGGGCTCGTCGAAGACGAGCACCTTCGCGTTCTGCGACAAAGCCTTGATGATCTCGACGCGCTGCTGGACGCCGACGGGGAGGTCCTCCACCAGGGCGTCCGGGTCGACGTCGAAGCCGAACCGGGCCGAGATCTCGCGCACCTTCGCGCGGGCCGCGGCGAGGTCGAGGCGACCGCCGAACTTCGTCTGCTCGTGGCCGAGCATGACGTTCTCGGCGACGGTGAAGACGGGGATGAGCATGAAGTGCTGGTGCACCATGCCGATGCCGGCCTTCATGGCGTCGCCGGGGCCGGCGAAGTGCTGGACCACATCGTCCAGCAGGATCTCGCCTTCCTCGGCCTGGTAGAGGCCGTAGAGCACGTTCATCAGGGTGGACTTGCCTGCGCCGTTCTCGCCGAGCAGGCAGTGGATCTCGCCGGGTTCGACCGTGAGGTCGATGTGGTCGTTCGCGACCAGGGCACCGAACCGTTTGGTGATGCCGCGGAGTTCGAGCTTCATTCGGGTGGGTTCCTTCTCTCCTCGCCCGTGGTGAGCACAGAGACACGTGAAAGGTGGCGCGCGACGACGCTGGTGGCCTCGTCGCGCGAGATCAATCTACCTTCTGCGCATATGTCAGTCTCTGCTCAGATGAGCATCCCGACACATGCGTGACAACGGCAGACGGGGAGGCCAGCCATGCTGACCTCCCCGTCGAGTGTTGTCCGTCGTTACTGCTTGGGCGACGAAGGGGAGGTGACCTTGATCGAGCCGTCGATGATGCCGGCCTTGATCTTGTCGAGCTCGCCCTGCAGGCCCGAGTCCACCTTCGAGGCGAAGTCGTGGAACGGGGCGATGCCGACGCCGTCGTTCTTCAGCGTGCCGACGTACGGCGTGCTGTCGAACTTGCCGCCCGCCGCCTGCTTGACGACGTCGTTGGTGGCGGGCTTCATGCCCTTCATGACCGAGGTGAGGAGGAGGTCCTTCACACTCGGGTCCGACTCGTAGACGTCGGCGTCGACGCCGACCATGGCGATCGACTTGCCGGAGTCCTTGATCGCCTGCGCGGCCGACTGGTAGATCGGGCCGCCGACCGGCATGATCACGTCGGCGTTCTGGTCGATGATGCCCTGCGCCGTGTTCTTCGCGGTCTCGTTGGCGTCGAAGCCGCCGGTGAACGAGCCGTTCTGCGCGTCGACGTCCCAGCCGACGACCTTGACCGACTTGCCCTTCTGGTCGTTGAAGTACTTCACGCCGTCCGCGAAGCCGTCCATGAAGATGGTGACGGTCGGGATCTGCATGCCGCCGAAGGTGCCGACGATGCCGGTCTTCGAGTAGCTCGCGGCCGCGTAGCCGGCGAGGAACGCCGCCTGCGCGGTGTCGAAGATGATCGGCTTGACGTTCTTGGCCTGGATCGAGTTGTCGTCGATGATGGCGAAGTCGACGTCGGGGTTCGACGCGGCGGCCTTCTTGGTGGCGTCGGCGAGCAGGAAGCCGACGGTCACGACGAGGTTGCAGTTCGCGTCGACCATGCTCTGGATGTTCGGAGCGAAGTCGTTCTCGCTCTTCGACTCGGCCGACTTCGGGGTCACGTTCAGCGACTTGGCCGCCTCGGTGAGACCCTCGTACCCGAGCTGGTTGAACGAGTGGTCGTCGAACCCGCCCGAGTCGGAGACCATGCAGGGCAGGAAGTCGCTCTTCGCGGCGCCGGTCGACGAGCTGTCGGACGGTGCAGCGGAACACGCGGCGAGCAGCGCGATGACGCCGGTCGCCGCAAGACCGACGAGGCCGGCCTTACGAGCTGTGATTGTCAAGGTTGTCCTCCAAGATGCGTGACCGGCGTGGGTGCTCGCCGGCCAGGGTATGCATTGACGTTACCGAATGTGACAGACCGCTCCGTCCGAAAATCCGGCTTCTTCATGCAAGCGTTACAAACGCGCGCGCGGTTGGCGACTGCTCATTTGAGCAGTCACCAACCGCGCGTCGAACGGACTCCTTACATCCACCCGCGCTTCTTGAACAGCACGTACAGCAGCGTGCTCAGCCCGAGCATCGCCAGGATGGCGAGCGGGTAGCCCAGCGTCCAGCTCAGTTCGGGCATGTGCTCGAAGTTCATGCCGTAGACGCCGGCGATGAGGGACGGGGCGAAGAGGATGGCCGCCCAGGAGGAGATCTTCTTGACCTGCTCGCCCTGCTCGTGGGTGGAGAGGGCGAGGCGGGTCATCTCCTCGTTCTGGCGTTCGGAGACGAGAGTGGAGTTCACCGTGAGGATGTCTCGCAGCAGGTAGCGGAAGCCGTCGACGCGCTCGTTCACCTGGGTGAGGTGGTCCGCCACGTCGCGGAGGCGGCGTTCGAGCTCCTGGGTGACGCCGTACTTGGCGCTGCCGCGTTCGAGAGCGACCATCACCGCGGAGAGCGGATGGGTGGCGCGCTGGAAGTCGATGACCTCCCGCGACAGCTCGTAGATGCGTCGGGAGACGAGGGCGTCCCCGCCGAACACCTGGGTCTCGATCTCGTCGATGTCGTTGGCGAGACCCGCGACGACCGGGCTGTACGCGTCCACGACGGCGTCGATGATCGCGTAGAGCACCGCCTGAGGCCCGAGGGCCAGGAGGTCGGGCTCGGCCTCCATGCGGTGGCGCACGGTGGAGAGGTCGGGAGACTCGCTGTGGCGGACGGTGATCACGAAGTTCGGGCCGACGAAGAGGTGCAGCTCACCGAAGTCGACCTCCTCGGGAACGTCGAGGTAGTTCGCCGCCTTGAGCACGACGAACAACACGGTGTCGTAGCGCTCCAGCTTGGGCCGCTGGTGGGCGACGATCGCATCCTCGATCGCCAGGGGGTGGAGGTTGAACTCCTCCGCGAGCGACATCAGCTCGCGCTCGCTCGGCCGGTAGAGCCCGATCCACGCGACGCCCCCGGGCGTGCTGTCGAGCGCGTGGTAGGTCTCGGCGAGCGTGGTCGGCGAGGCGACGCGGACGCCATCGCGGTAGACCGCGCTGTCCACCATGCTGTTGCGCGACCGGACGCCCGCCTCCACAGGCTCGGCGGAGACGACGGCACTGGGAGGGTCGGTCCTCCGCGACCGGGACACGAAAGGCATCGGAATGCCGCGTCGGTTGATGTTCGCCATCGTTCACCTCCAGGGAGCGTGCGGAAGGGTGGACGGCCGCCGCGAGCGGCCACCTAACTGTACGCGCGCTGCCTGCCGACCGGCTGGACGCCGCTCCCCTCCGGCTCTGCGCAGGCGTTCAGGATGACCCGCTCGTAGTGCCCGATCAGCTCCCCGCACAGCACGTCCCACCCGCGGCCGAGGACGGCACGGCGGCCGGCCTCCCCCATGCGCAACCGCAGCCCGGTGTCGCTCACGATCATGGAGACCGCTGCCCGGAGCGCCCGCTCGTCGCCGGGCGGGAACAGGAGGCCGTCGACGCCGTGCTCGACGAGGTCGACCGGACCGCCGGCGCGCGGCGCGACGACGGGCAGCCCGGAGGCGTGCGCCTCCTGCACCGTCTGGCCGAACGTCTCTTCGGAGCCGGTGTGCACGAACACGTCGAACGCGGCGTAGGCGGCGGCGAGCTCCTCGCCCCCGAGGCGCCCGAGCCAGGTGACGGGAACACCGCGCAGCTCGCGTTCGACAGCCTCACGGGCCGGTCCGTATCCGACGATGGCGACAGACAGGCCGGGGACGCCGCGCAGGGTGCGCAGGCGTTCGACCTGCTTCTCCGGCGCGATGCGTCCGACGTAGCCGACGACCACCTCGCCGTCGGGCGACAGGCGCTCGCGCAGAGCGGCCGCCGCCTTCGTCCGCCGCTTGTTCGGGTGGTAGCGCTCGAGGTCCACACCGCGACCCCAGCGCCCGATGCGCGAAACACCGGCCTCCCGGAGGTCGTATTCGGAGGCCGCGGACGGCGCGAGCGTGAGATCCGCTCCCTCATGCACCCAGCGCACGTACTTCCAGGCGATCGCCGACGTCAGGCCGAGCCCGTTGCGGCGTGCGAAGCCGGCGACATCCGTCTGGTAGATCGCGACCGACGGGACGCCCAGGCGGTTGGCGGCAGCGATGGCCTGCGCGCCCAAGAAGAAGGGAGAGGCCGCGTGCAGCACGTCGGGCGCGAAGCGGGCGAGGATGCGCTGCACCTGCGGGCTCGGCAGCCCGACCGGGAACTGCCGGTACGCGATCGACGGGACCTGGTGGATCCGGAACCCGGCGTACTCGGCCGGCGCCCCCGCGTCCGGGCAGATGACGATCGCCTCGTGTCCCGCCTCCGCGAGATGGTCCAGCACGCGGAGCACGCTGTTGGTGACCCCGTTGACCGTGGGGAGGAAGCTCTCGCTGACGACGGCTACCCGCATGGCCTTCACGGTAGGCGGCGAGGGTGGCCCCACCATTGCCCACCCGTGAACGGCGGATGTCCAGCACCGATCGGTATCCTGTCCACCATGACCCGCAGCACCCCGCTCGACCGCTTCTACAGCGTGATCCCCGCCGGCGGCGTGGGGTCCCGGCTGTGGCCGCTTTCGCGCGCCGACGCGCCCAAATTCCTGCACGACCTGACCGGATCGGGGCAGACGCTGCTGCGCGACACCTGGGACCGGCTGACCCCGCTCTCCGGCGACCAGCGGATCATGGTCGTCACCGGTCGCGCCCACCGCGCCGCCGTGGAGGCCCAGCTGCCCGATCTGGCCGACGCGAACGTCGTCCTCGAGAGCGAAGGCCGCGACTCGACCGCCGCCATCGGCCTCGCCGCTGCGATCCTCGAACGCCGCGAGCCCGGCGTCATCATCGGCTCCTTCGCCGCCGACCACGTCATCCGCGACCAGACGCGGTTCCGGCAGGCGGTCCGGGAGGCCGTCCACGCGGCGGCCGCCGGGTACATCACGACCATCGGCATCCAGCCGCTCGAGCCCGCCGTCGGCTTCGGCTACATCCACTGCGCCGCGGATCCGGCCGGGATCGACGGGGCTCCCTCCGCCCATCTGGTGGACTCCTTCGTCGAGAAGCCCGACCTGCCGACCGCCGAGCGGTACGTCGCGTCCGGCTCCTACCTCTGGAACGCGGGCATGTTCATCGCGCGCGCCGACCTGCTGCTCGAGGAGATCGGGCGCACCAAGCCGGAGCTCCTCGCCGGTCTGCTCGCACTCGCCGCCGCCTGGGACGACCCGGCGACCCGCGGCCCCGCGGTCGACCGCATCTGGCCCGGCCTCGAGAAGATCGCGATCGACTACACCGTCGCCGAACCCGCCGCCGCCGCCGGCCGTCTGGCCGTCATCCCCGGCTACTTCGACTGGGACGATGTCGGCGATTTCGCCTCCCTCGCCAAGCTGAACTCGGGCGGACGCAAGTCCGACCTCGCCATCCTCGGCGAGAACGCGCGGGTCTTGGCCGACTCGTCGAGCGGCATCGTGGTGAGCCAGAGCAAGCGGGTCATCAGCCTGATCGGGGTGAAGGACATCGTCGTGGTCGACACCCCCGATGCCCTCCTGGTCACGACCAGCGAGCACGCCCAGCGGGTGAAGTCGGTCGTCGACGCCCTCAAGGTCACCGGCTCGACGGACGTCCTCTAGGCCGGTCGGCCGCTAGTCGACGACGGACGGGCCGCTCTGCACCTCTCCTGCGATGCGCGAGATCTCCGCGTCGTCGAGCTGGATGCCGGCGTCGCTCAGCCGCTGGCGCAGCAGCTTCTCGCTGTCCTCCCGCGGCCGCAGCTGCATGTCCGCACGTACCTGGTCGATGATCCCGGCGACCTTGGCATCGGCACCGGCTTCGTTGCTCCCGTCCATGACGGGTTCGTCCTGACTCATGCGGTGGAACGTACGCCGCGGAGGGGCCCGCACAAGGGATGCACAGCGCTCTCACGGACTCGGAACGTCCACCAACGATTATCTCGACGTCGAGATAACTGAGGTCACCCTAAGCAGCGGCGGGAAGGGCCGCGGCATAGACTGGACAGCGCGCTCAGCGCGCCTCACTCAGCTCCACGCAACCAGGGAGGGTTGTTCGTGCCAGACCAAGCGGCAGGGACTCTGCAGCCGACGAAGAACCGGCCGGGCGGCACGCTGTACCGCGGCCGCGAGGGCATGTGGTCGTGGGTGCTTCACCGCATCACCGGCGTCGCCATCTTCTTCTTCCTTCTCGTGCACATCCTCGACACCTCGCTCATCCGGGTCAGCCCGGAGGCGTACAACGCGGTGATCGGGACGTACAAGAACCCCATCATGGGACTCGGCGAGATCGCCCTCGTGGCGGCCATCGTCTTCCACGCCTTCAACGGCATCCGGGTCATCCTGATCGACTTCTGGAGCAAGGGCGTCAAGTACCAGCGCGCGATGTTCTGGATCGTGATCGCCCTCTGGGTCGTGCTGATGGCCGGCTTCATCCCGGTGCAGCTCATCCACATCTTCGCGGAGGTGAACTGACGTGACGACCATCGAAGCACCCCGCTCCCCCGCCCGTCCGGCACGCAAGGGCGTCAACTGGGAGAAATGGGGCTGGATCTACATGCGGCTCTCGGGTCTCGTGCTGATCGTCCTGATCTTCGGGCACCTCCTGGTGAACATCGTGCTCGGCGACGGCGTCAAGCAGATCGACTTCGCCTTCGTCGCCGGCAAGTACGCCACCCCGTTCTGGCAGGTCTGGGACCTGCTCATGCTCTGGCTCGCCATGATCCACGGCGGCAACGGCATGCGCACCCTCGTCAACGACTACGCGCACAACAAGACGGTGAACCGCATCCTCCGCTGGGCGATCCTCGCCGCGGTGGTCGTGATGGTCGTGCTCGGCACCCTCGTGATCTTCACCTTCGACCCCTGCCCGGTGGGCGCCGCAGCGGACCAGCTGCCGTCCTTCTGCCCGGTCAAGTAACGGAAAAACCCACCAGTGACTACGACTGATTCTGAATCGACCGTCATCGACGGCGTCCACTACCACGAGTTCGACATCGTCATCGTCGGCGCCGGCGGCGCCGGGATGCGCGCGGCCATCGAGGCCGGCCCGCACGCGAAGACGGCCGTGATCTCGAAGCTCTACCCCACCCGCTCCCACACCGGCGCGGCGCAGGGCGGCATGGCCGCGGCGCTCGCCAACGTCGAGGAGGACAGCTGGGAGTGGCACACCTTCGACACCGTCAAGGGCGGCGACTACCTCGTCGACCAGGACGCGGCCGAGATCCTCGCCAAGGAGGCCATCGACGCGGTCATCGACCTCGAGAACATGGGCCTGCCGTTCAACCGCACGCCCGAGGGCAAGATCGATCAGCGCCGTTTCGGCGGGCACACCCGTGACCACGGCAAGGCGCCGGTCCGCCGGGCCTGCTACGCGGCCGACCGCACGGGCCACATGATCCTGCAGACGCTGTTCCAGAACTGCGTCAAGCTCGGCATCAACTTCTTCAACGAGTTCTACGTCCTCGACGTGATCATGAACGAGGTGGACGGCGTCGACCAGCCCGCGGGCGTCGTGGCCTACGAGCTCTCGACCGGGGAGCTGCACGTCTTCCACTCGAAGGCGATCATCTTCGCGACCGGCGGCTTCGGCAAGATCTTCAAGACGACGTCCAACGCCCACACCCTCACCGGTGACGGCGTCGGCATCATCTGGCGCAAGAAGCTGCCGCTGGAGGACATGGAGTTCTTCCAGTTCCACCCGACCGGTCTGGCCGGCCTGGGCATCCTCCTCACCGAGGGAGCCCGTGGCGAGGGCGCCATCCTCCGCAACGCGTCCGGCGAGCGGTTCATGGAGCGCTACGCCCCGACCATCAAGGACCTGGCTCCGCGCGACATCGTCGCCCGCTGCATGGTCCAGGAGGTCGCCGAGGGCCGTGGCGCCGGACCGCACAAGGACTATGTGCTGCTCGACTGCACGCATCTGGGCGCCGAGGTGCTGGAGACCAAGCTCCCCGACATCACCGAGTTCGCCCGCACCTACCTCGGCGTCGATCCCGTCGTGGAGCCCGTGCCGGTCATGCCGACCGCGCACTATGCGATGGGCGGGATCCCGACGAACAACAACGCCGAGGTGCTGCGCGACAACACCACGGTCGTCCCCGGACTCTACGCCGCGGGCGAGTGCGCCTGCGTGTCGGTCCACGGGTCGAACCGCCTGGGCACCAACTCGCTGCTCGACATCAACGTCTTCGGCAAGCGCGCGGGCACCAACGCCGTCGAGTACGTCAAGACCGCGACCGCCGTGCCGCTACCCGCCTACCCGGCGGCGTTCGTCCGCGGCATGCTCGACGATCTGCGCGGCGGCACCGGCACCGAGCGGATCGCCGCGATCCGCAAGGAGCTGCAGGACGAGATGGACAAGAACGCCCAGGTGTTCCGCACCGACGAGTCGCTCGAGAAGGTGACCGGCACCATCCACCGGCTCCGCGAGCGGTACAAGAACGTGGTCGTGCAGGACAAGGGCAAGCGCTTCAACACCGACCTGCTGGAGGCCGTCGAGCTCGGCTTCCTGCTCGACCTGGCCGAGGTGGTCGTCTACTCCGCACGCAACCGCAAGGAGTCGCGCGGCGGCCACATGCGCGACGACTACCCGAAGCGCGACGACGAGAACTACATGAAGCACACGATGGCCTACCTGACCGGCGACCCGCACTCCGCCGACGCGGCGGACCACATCACGCTCGACTGGAAGCCTGTCGTCGTGACGCGCTACGAGCCCATGGAGAGGAAGTACTGATGTCGAACGCCGTACTGGAGACTCCGCCCGCTCCGGAAGCCCCGATCCAGTCGTTCACCGTGACGCTGATCATCCGTCGCTTCGACCCGGACGTGGACAGCGAGCCGCGCTGGCAGGACTTCGACGTCGAGATGTTCCCGACGGACCGCATCCTCGACGCGCTGCACAAGATCAAGTGGGAGCAGGACGGGTCGCTGACCTTCCGCCGCTCCTGCGCCCACGGCATCTGCGGGTCGGACGCCATGCGCATCAACGGCCGTAACCGGCTCGCCTGCAAGACGCTGATCAAGGACCTGGACATCTCCAAGCCGATCTACGTCGAGGCGATCAAGGGCCTGCCGCTCGAGAAGGACCTCATCGTCGACATGGAGCCGTTCTTCGCGAGCTACCGCGAGGTACAGCCGTTCCTCGTCGCGAACAGCAAGCCGGAGAAGGGCAAGGAGCGCATCCAGTCGGTCGCCGACCGCGCCCGCTTCGACGACACCACGAAGTGCATCCTCTGCGCCGCGTGCACCTCGTCCTGCCCGGTGTTCTGGACCGACGGCCAGTACTTCGGACCGGCCGCGATCGTGAACGCCCACCGGTTCATCTTCGACTCGCGCGACGACAACGCCCAGGTGCGTCTCGACATCCTCAACGACAAGGAGGGCGTCTGGCGCTGCCGCACCACCTTCAACTGCACCGACGCGTGCCCCCGCGGAATCCAGGTCACCCAGGCCATCGCCGAGGTGAAGCAGGCCATCATGCGCGGCAAGCCGTAGCATTCCGGCTACCGAGAGCGCCCTTCCGCTGCACGGCGGAGGGGCGCTCTCTTCGTGGGGGCGTGTTCGGACCGCGGACGGCGACATTGCTGGCCCAGCGGGATGCGAAGGGGGCGTGTCCCCCGCTAGAGTGACAAATCGTGTCCACACGGATGCACTCGAACCCGCCCACGTACCCGAGGAAACCCATGGCCTCCGCACACGATTTCTTCCTGCTCGGCGACCACGAGGCCGCCAGGCAGCTCGTCGTCTCCGCCCTCCAGTCCGAGGGATTCGTCGTCACTACGACACCCACCGGCGGTCTGCTGGCCAAGCGTGGCAGCGCCGCGTCGACCTTCTGGCTCGGCGCGTGGGCCGGCAAGAACTTCCAGGTGTCCTTCCTCGTCGACTTCATGGTCGACCAGCAGGGCCGCCTGGTCGCGCGCCTCAACCGCAACATGGCCGGAGGCGCGCTGAAGGGCGGCGCGATCGGCGCCGCCAAGACCGACACGGCGTTCCAGGAGACCGCCAACGCGATCGCGGCCGTCCTGCACCCCGCCGGCGTGCTGGCCGACAGCGTCTCGCAGAAGTAACAGAAGCAACACCGCACCACCTCACCACCGACCCCGCATCCCGATCGGAGCCTCCTCACCATGACCGACCAGAACCCCAACGCCTACCCGCCCGCCGCGCCGGCCGGATACACGCCCTACCCGGCGCAGAAGAGCGGCACGAACGTGTTGGCGATCATCGCCCTCGTCGGCGCGTTCATCATCCCGCTCGCCGGCGTGATCTGCGGGCACATCGCCCTCAGCCAGATCAAGCGCACGGGTGAGAGCGGCCGCGGCCTGGCCCTCGCCGGCCTCATCATCGGCTACGTCTACATCGCCCTGATCGTGCTGTTCACGATCCTCGCGATCGTGGCCGGCATCGCAGCGGCGTCGGCGGGATACTCCAGCTACTCGTACTGAGCCGGAAGCGTCAGAGCCCCGGGCACCGCATTCTGCGGGGTCCGGGGCTCTTCGCGTGCCAGGGGGCACCGGGCTCAGCGCCCCGCGAGGTATGCGTCCTCTGCGGCGTAGTCGAAGTCCGACTCCTCGACCTCCGCGGCCCACGGCGGTGTCGGGCCGAAGGATGCGGCCCACTCGATCGCCGGACGCACGGTCACCGCATAGTCGCCTTCCGGCCGGTAGCCGAGCGCGGTGGCCGCGCTCAGATCGAGCCGGATGCCGGGCACGACGTCCCAGGGATGCCAGCCGGGCTCGGCCGCCTCGACCGGTACCTCCTCCCACGCGTGCCCCAGCGTCCTCGCGACAAGCCGCGCGATGTCGAGTCCGGTCGGGATGTCAGGGTCAGCGGCGTTGAGGATGCGGCTCCCCGGCAGCCCCGCGACGGCCTCGACGAGCGCCGCGGCATTCACCGCTGCCGTCGGATGGTCGAAGCCGCGTCCGCCGTGGGCCAGGAGCACCGCCGGGCGGCCGTCGAGCACACGGCGGACGAAGTGCCATTCGCGCGGCAGGGCCGCCCCGACGCCATGGACCTTGGACGCTCGCAGGACGGTCGCGGGATGCCCGCTGTCGAGCAGCACGCGCTCGGCCGCCACCTTGTTGCGTCCGTAGCCCTCGCGGGTCCGGTATCGCCCGTCCCAGGCCGGCTCGAGGGTGGCCTGGCCCTCGGCGACCGGACCGCCGAAGTTCGGCCGCTCCGGCGAGTTGATGTGCCGCCCCTCCCCGTCGACGTAGACGGCCTTGCTGGAGAACATCACCGTCGACCCGACCCCGCCGAGATGCGGAAGCAGGGAGCGGGCGTCCTCCGCGGTGAAGCAGAGGGCGTCGACGAGAAGGTCGACACCCTCCCCCACGGCCGCGTCCAGCGCGTCCGGGTCCCGGCGGTCGGAGGCGCGGTGCTCCACACCGGCCTCGGCGAGCTCGGCCGGCATCCGCCGCGGGTCACGTCCGGTGACCGCCACCTCCCACCCGTGGTTCGCCAGACGGAGCGCGGTCGCGCGGCCGAGCAGGCCGGTGCCGCCGAGGATCAGAGCGGAAGGCATCCCGACACCCTACCGGCTCGATATCCTGAGCCGGTGGCCAAGAAGACCCGCCCCGTGCGTGCCGCGGCGCGCCCCGATCCGTCGGTGCAGCGCGCCGAGGGGACGGTCGAGCCCGAGGAGTCGCTGAAGGAGCGGTTCCTGGGTGCGACGGAGCCGATCAAGGAACGCCTCGAGAAGCCCGTCGAGCGGGTGTCGCTGGTCGCGAAGTGGGTACAGGCTCTGCGGCCGTACCGCGTCTACATCAACTATTCGCACTCGGACGGCAACCTGCGGGCCGCGGGGATGGGCTTCCAAGCCCTGTTCGCGATCTTCGCCGCGGTCTGGCTCGGCTTCTCGGTCGCGGGGCTGTGGCTGACGAGCAACCCGGACATCTACGAGGCCCTCGTCGCGCTCATCAATCGCGCCGTGCCCGGCCTGATCGCGACGCCGACGTCGCAGGGGGTGGTCGACACCTCGCAGCTGGAGCAGGCGACCTCGTTCGGCTGGGCCGGGGCGATCGCCGCGGTGGGTCTGCTGTGGACGGCGATCGGCTGGCTCTACTACACGCGCCAGGCCGTGCGCGCGGTGTTCGGACTCAGCAGGGACACCACGAACTACGTCCTGCAGAAGATCCGCGACCTGTTCCTCGCCCTCGGCTTCGGCCTGGTGTTCGTCTTCTCTGCGACGTTGACGATCGTCAGCACGCAGGCGCTGACCTTCTTCCTCGACCTGATCGGCCTGCCCTCCGACTCCGTCGCGACGGGTCTCGTCACGCGCATCTCGAGCCTCATCGTGTCGGTGGCCCTCAACATCGTCACGCTGGGGGCGATGTTCCGGGTGATGGCCCGGGTGGCGATCCCCTGGCGGAACCTGTTCTTCGGCGTCCTCCTGGGCGCCTCGATCCTGGCCGGACTCAGCGTGCTCGGCGGCGTGCTCCTCGGCGGCGCGACCAAGAACCCGCTGCTGGCGACGTTCGCCGTCTTCATCGGTCTGCTGCTCTGGTTCAACCTCGTCTCGCGGGTCATCCTCCTCTCCGCCTCCTGGATCGCCGTGGGGATGTTCGACCAAGGGCTCTCGCCCCGCATGGTCACGCCCGAGCAGGCGGCCGCCGAGCGTGCGGCCGCAGAACACGAGGCCCGCGTGCTCGTGGCCCGTGCGGAGCTCGCGAACGCACGCCAGGATCTGGCCGAAGCCCGCTTCTTCCGCCGCCTCACGGCCCAGCGGAGCGTGGAGAAGGCGGAGCACCGGCTGAACGATCTGCTCGACAGCGGGAGCGTCGGCCGCTCCCGCTAGGCTGGATCCATGCCCACGAAACCGCTGCGAATCGCGACGATCAACACGAACGGCGTGCGCGCCGCGTTCCGCAAGGGCATGGGCGGCTGGCTCGACACGCGCGACGTCGACATCCTCGCCATCCAGGAGGTCCGCGCCTCCACGGAAGACCTCGAGCAGCTGCTCGGCTCCGACTGGGACATCGTCCACGACCCCGCCACGGCGAAGGGTCGCGCGGGCGTGGCGATCGCGAGCCGGCACCGCGCCGCCATCCACCGCGTGGAGCTCGGATCGGCCGACTTCGACAGCGCGGGCCGCTGGCTGGAGGCCGACTACGAGGTGAACGGCACGGTCGTCACCGTGGTCAGCGCCTACGTTCACTCGGGCGAGGCCGGCACCGACAAGCAGGTCGCCAAGTACACCTTCCTCGACGCGATGGAGAAGCGTCTCCCCGAGCTGCAGAAGCACAACGAGCTCGCCGTTGTGGTGGGCGACCTCAACGTCGGCCACCGCACCCTCGACATCAAGAACTGGAAGGGCAACGTCAAGCGCGCCGGCTTCCTCCCCGAGGAGCGCGCGTACTTCGACCGCTTCGTCGGCGCCGAAGGTGAGCCGGGATACAACGATGGCGCCGGCCTCGGCTGGGTCGACGTCGGGCGCAAGGCCGCCGGCGACGTGGACGGCCCCTACACCTGGTGGTCGTGGCGCGGACAGGCGTTCGACAATGACACCGGCTGGCGGATCGACTACCAGCTGGCCACCCCTGCCCTCGCGGCGCGGGTGAAGGACTACGCGGTGGACCGTGCGGCCGCCTACGACGAGCGATGGTCGGACCACACGCCTGTGGTCGTCGACTACGCCATCTGAAGCATCCGCATCCATCGATTCGAAAGCACGGACATGACCTCTCTCCCCCGTCTCTACTCGGGCATGCAGCCCTCAGCGGACTCCCTGCACCTCGGCAACTACATCGGCGCGCTCCTGCAGTGGAAAGACCTGCAGAGCACGCACGACGCGTTCTTCTCGGTCGTCGACATGCACGCGATCACGGTCGCGCAAGATCCGGCCGAGCTCCGCGAGAAGACGCGCCGCACCGCGGCGCAGTACATCGCCGCGGGCATCGACCCCTCCGCCTCCACCCTCTACGTGCAGTCGCACGTCGCCGCCCACGCGCAGCTGCAGTGGGTGCTCGCCACCCTCACCGGCTACGGCGAGGCGGCGCGCATGACGCAGTTCAAGGACAAGTCGGCCAAGCAGGGCACGGAGGCCACCTCCGTCGGCCTCTTCACGTATCCCGTGCTGATGGCCGCCGACATCCTCCTCTACGACGCCCAGGTGGTGCCGGTCGGCGACGACCAGCGGCAGCACGTCGAGCTGACGCGCGACCTCGCCGAACGGTTCAACAGCCGCTTCGGCGAGACGTTCGTCGTTCCGCAGACGCTCACTCTCTCGGAGAGCGCGCGCATCTATGACCTGCAGAACCCGTCGTCGAAGATGTCCAAGTCCGCCGACTCCGGCGCGGGCATCGTGTGGCTGCTCGACGAGCCGGACGTCACCCGCAAGAAGATCATGCGGGCCGTGACCGACACCGACGGCGTCGTCTCGTTCGACCGCGAGGGCAAGCCGGGCATCTCCAACCTGCTCAGCATCTACGGCGCCCTCAGCGGCCGCTCCATCGAGTCGATCGAGCTGGAGTACGAGGGCGCGGGTTACGGCGACTTCAAGAAGGGCCTCGCGGAGGTCGTGATCGGCACGCTCGGCCCGGTGCGGGAGCGTGCGCTCGAGCTGCTGTCCGATCCGGCGGAGCTCGACCGCATCCTCGCCCACAACGCCGCACGCGCCGACGAGGTCGCCGAGGCGACGCTGGCCAAGGTGTACGACCGCGTCGGCTTCCTGCGACGGGTCCGCTGATGACCCCGCCGCCCGCCGCGCCCGTGGTTCTCACGGGCGCGCGGGTGGTGCTCGCCGCCCCCGTGGAGGCCGATGTCGACCGCATCGCCGAGCTGTGCGTCGACCCGGCCGTCGCCGAATGGACGACGGTGCCGTCACCGTACACGCGTGAGCACGCCGTCGGGTTCGTGACCGGGATGGTGGCGGACGGCTGGATCACCGGGCGTTCCTGCACCTGGGGCATCCGCGTCGACGGCATGCTCGTCGGGATGATCGGGCTCGACGGGATCGCGGACGCCGCCGCCGAGATCGGCTTCTGGCTGGCTCCCGCGGCGCGCGGGCACGGCATCATGACCGAGGCCGTGGGGCTCGTCCTCGACTTCGCCTTCGCCGCGGCGCCCGACGGGGTGGGGCTGGAGCGCGTCGTCTGGCACGCCTACGCCGGCAACCATGCCAGCGCCGCCGTCGCCCGTCGAGCCGGTTTCGTCTTCGAGGGCATCAGCCGACAGGGAGCCGTCCAGCGCGGCCGCCGACGCGACGACTGGCAGGCCGGCCTGCTCGCCGACGATCCGCGGACCCCGGCCGACGGCTGGCCTGCGGAGACGTGGGGGTGAACCCTCCCGAGCTGGTCCTGTTCGACCTCGACGACACCCTCTTCGCACACCGGGCGGCCGTGGAGGCGGGCATCCTTCGCTACACCGCCACGCTGGGCGAACCGTACGGACGGTTGGAGGCGGCCGCACTCGGCGGCCTCTGGCACGACCTGGAGGAGGAGCACTACCACTCCTATCTCGCCGGGCGCCTCGACTTCGAGGGCCAGCGGGAGGCCCGGGCGCGCGACTTCGCCGCCCATCACGGGGTGACGCTGAGCCCCGGGGAGGCACGTGCCTGGTTCGCCGCGTACTTCGAGCACTACGTCGCGGCATGGACCCTCCACGACGATGCCGTGCCCTGTCTGGACGTGCTGGAGGCCGAGCTGCCGGGCGTGGGCTTCGGCCTCATCACGAACGGCGACCTCGCCTTCCAGCGACGCAAAGTGGAGGCTGTCGGACTCGATCGTCGCATCCCGCTGCTGGTCGCCTCCGGCGAGGTCGGCGTGGCCAAGCCGGACCCGCAGATCTTCCACCACGCCTGCGCGCGTGCGGGCGTCGCGCCCGAGCGCGCCGTCTACGTCGGCGACCGCCTCCGCACCGACGCGATCGGTGCCGCGGCAGCCGGGCTGACCGGTGTGTGGCTGGATCGCCGCGGGCAGACCCCTGCGCCCGACGACGCCGCGGAAGCCAACGCGCTCGGTGTGCGTCGCATCACCGGACTCGACGATCTCGCGGGCGTGCTCGTCGGCTGACCCGGCTCAGTTGCCCTTCGTACAGGTCTGCTCGGCCGCGGTCTGACCCGTGACGTTCGACGGCAGTGCGACGGCCGTGGAGGTCGGCGCGGGGGTGCCCGGGTCCGTCGGCGCCGCCGTGGAACCTCCCGGAGCGGTCGTCGCCGCGGGAGTGGACGTCGGAGACGGACTCGCGGCGGACGTCGCCGGCGCAGCCTCCGTCGCGGATCCCGTCGTCCCCGTCAGCTGGACGGGTGTGTCCGACGCGAGGGCCTGCTGGAGCGCAGCGACGCCGGTCGGCTCCGGGACGACACGGTTGTCGTTGTCCGGGTCCGTCATGGACGGGTACTGCAGGAACACGAAGTCGGAGAGGGGAACGCTCTTCAGCGCCAGGGCGATCGACACGAGCGTCGTCGGAGAATCGAGCGAGTCGGAGAGCTGGATGTTCGAGGTCGCGGCCTTCGCGAGCCCGTAGAGCGTGATGGGGTTGCTCAGCACACCCGCGCTGGTCGCCTTACGCAGGAGGGCGGACAGGAACAGCTGCTGGTCGCTGATGCGGCCGAGGTCGCTGCCGTCGCCGACCCCGTGCCTGCTGCGGACGAACGCCAGCGCCTGCGCGCCCACCAAGGTCTGCTCCCCCGCCGGCAAGTCGAGGCCTACGTACGGGTCCGTCACGGCCGACGCGAGGCACACCGTCACACCGCCCACGGCGTTGGACATCGCGATCACCCCGTCGAAGGAGATCTCCGCGGCGTACGGGATGGTGAGACCGGTGAGCGCCTCGGCGGTGAGCACGGTGCACGACAGCCCGCCGATCGACAGCGTGGTGTTGAACTGCGCACTCGATTCCGCCGAGCTGGGCCCGTTCGGCGTCGGGCAGGACGGGATCGGCGCCATGAGGTCGCGCGGGATGCTGATGACGGTCGCGTGCTGGTGGTCGGCCGAGAGGTGGAGCACCATCGTCACATCGTTGTTGCCGGCGCCCGAGCTGCCCGCCAGCTCGTCGGCGGTCGAGAAGGCCCCGCCCTGGCCGGTGCGCGTGTCCGTGCCCGCCAGGAGGATGTTGACCGCGCCGGACTCCGCCCCGACCGTCGGCGGTGTGATCGTCGTGCCGGACGCCGACACGAGGTGGATGGACGGCTTCAGCGAGTGGATGGTGTCGTTGACGGCGTAGGCGGTGACCGCGCCGACCGACACCACGGCGACGGCGACCACGGCCGACAGGAGCCGGACGATCGGCCCGCGAGCCGACCGGACACGCAGGCGGCCGTGCCGCACGGCGACGTTGGTCGAGGAATGTCTCACACGAGGACGTTAGACGCCGGACCTGCGCACGGGCTTGCGGCCCGATGAGGAAATCGAGAGGCGCGGCTGAGTGACCACGGAGGCGGGGTGCCGTCGGGAACACGGAAGCGCCGCCCGGCGGGCCGGGCGGCGCCTCTCGTGCTCACGGGCGATCAGGCGTTCTGGACGTCCTCGTCGACCCAGTCGAAGGTCTTGGTGACGGCCTTCTTCCAGAGGCGGAGCTGGCGGTCGCGCTCGGCGGCATCCATCTTCGGCTCCCAGCGGGAGTCCTCCTGCCAGTTCTTGCGCAGGTCGTCCAGGTCGGACCAGAACCCGACCGCGAGGCCCGCGGCGTACGCGGCACCGAGCGCGGTGGTCTCGGCGACCACCGGGCGGACGACCGGGACACCGAGGATGTCGGCCTGGAACTGCATGAGGGTGTTGTTGGCGATCATGCCGCCGTCGACCTTCAGCTCCGTGAGGTCGACGCCGGAGTCGGCGTTGACCGCGTCCAGCACCTCGCGGGTCTGGAAGGCGGTGGCCTCCAGCGCGGCACGGGCGATGTGGCCCTTGTTCACGTAGCGGGTCAGGCCGACGAGGGCTCCCCGCGCGTCCGCACGCCAGTACGGCGCGAAGAGGCCCGAGAAGGCGGGCACGAAGTACGCGCCGCCGTTGTCCTCGACCGTCTTGGCGAGCTCCTCGATCTCCGGGGCGCTCGAGATGATCCCCAGGTTGTCGCGCAGCCACTGCACGAGCGAACCGGTGACCGCGATCGAGCCCTCCAGCGCGTAGTGCGGCTTCTCGTCGCCCAGCTTGTAGCCGAGCGTCGTCAGGAGGCCGTTCTTCGAGTGGACGATCTCCTCACCCGTGTTGAAGATGAGGAAGTTGCCGGTGCCGTACGTGTTCTTCGACTCGCCCGGATCGAACGCCGCCTGGCCGAAGGTCGCGGCCTGCTGGTCGCCGAGGATGCCCGCGACAGGGACCTCACGGAGCAGGCTCGACGGCTCCACCGTGCCGTAGATCTCGGAGGAGCTCTTGATCTCCGGGAGCATCGACTTGGGCACGTTGAACGCCTCGAGGATGTCGTCGCGCCAGCTGAGCGTCTCGAGGTCCATGAACAGGGTGCGGGAGGCGTTGGTGACGTCCGTCGCGTGCACGCCGCCGTCGACGCCGCCGGTCAGGTTCCAGAGGACCCAGGTGTCGGTGGTGCCGAAGAGCAGGTCGCCGCGCTCGGCGCGCTCGCGGGCGCCCTCCACGTTCTCGAGGATCCAGACGATCTTGGTGCCGGAGAAGTAGGTCGCCAGCGGGAGGCCGACGATCGGCTTGAAGCGCTCGACGCCGCCGTCGGCCGCGAGGCGGTCGACGATGGGCTGCGTGCGGGTGTCCTGCCAGACGATGGCGTTGTAGACCGGCTCGCCGGTGTTCTTGTCCCAGACCACCGCGGTCTCGCGCTGGTTGGTGATGCCCACGGCGGCGATGTCGTGACGGGTCAGGTCGGCCTTCGAGAGCGCCTGGCCGATGACCTCGCGGGTGTTGTTCCAGATCTCGACCGGGTTGTGCTCGACCCATCCCGCCTTCGGGAAGATCTGCTCGTGCTCGAGCTGGCCGGTCGAGACGATCGACCCGGACTTGTCGAAGATGATGGCGCGGGTGCTGGTCGTGCCCTGGTCGATAGCGACGACGTAGTCGGCCATAGGTAACTCCTTTGTTCTTTGGGGAGGGGTGGTGCTGCGAAGAAGGGGGCCGACCCGGAGTCCGGGCCGGCCCCCGGAGTGCTACTTGATGATCGGGAGCAGGACGAGTGCGAGCCAGCCGGCGAGCAGACCGCCGATGACCGGCCCGACGACGGGGACCCACGAGTAGGACCAGTCGCTGCTGCCCTTGCCCTTGATCGGGAGGATGGCGTGGGCGATGCGCGGACCGAGGTCACGGGCCGGGTTGATGGCGTACCCCGTCGGACCACCGAGGCTCGCGCCGATGCCGATCACGAGGAGCGCGACGGGCAGAGCGCCGAGGGCGGCGAGGCCGACCGCCTGGCCGGGCTGGTGGCCGAACGCGATCACCACGAACACCAGCACGAACGTGCCGATGATCTCGGTGACGAGGTTCCAGCCGTAGCTGCGGATGGCCGGGCCGGTCGAGAACACGCCGAGCTTGTTCGCCGGGTCGGGCTCCTCGTCGAAGTGCTTCTTGTACGCGAGCCACGTGAACACCGCGCCGATGATCGCACCGATCAGCTGGGCGAGGATGAACAGCGCAACCGTCCCGAAGTTCACGTCCACGGTGGCGTTGCCTGCGCCGAACGTCTTCGCACCGTTGGCCACCAGACCGAGCGTCACAGCCGGGTTCAGATGGGCGCCGGAGTTGTAGGCGACGACGACGCCCGAGAACACCGCGATGCCCCAGCCGATGTTCACCATCAGGAACCCGCCGTTGAAGCCCTTGTTCTTGATGAGTGCGACGTTCGCCACGACACCGGTACCGAGGAGGACAAGCATTGCCGTGCCCACCAACTCAGACAGGAAATCTACACCGATATTGTCCACGTTGACCTTCCAGTTGTTCGGTTGACCCGCACCCTGTTGTGCGATGAGGTGTGATCCAAGTCAGGGTGGGCACTTGAACGCTATTGGCCGTACCCACCCGTAACAAGGACCGTGCTATGCACGTTCGTGCATTATCGGAGCGCCGCGGCTTCGCTCCCGTCCCCGGATTCGAGGTGCACCCGGTGGGCGGCGGCCAGTTCCGCTATGAACGCATCTTCCTCCTCGGAGCGGCGGTTTGGCGACCATCCGAGCGCGTTTGCGGTGATTTCGCCGATCTCGCGGACCAGTGCGCCGCTGATGGAGCCGGTGAACGCGAGGCTGGTGCGGCGCAGGAAGACGTCGGACAGGTGTGCGACGTGCTCGGTGCGCACCAGGTATTCGACCTCCGCGCGCGAGTAGTCGGGGGCCGCGGCGAGCGCTGCGTCGTCACCGTCCGCGCCCGCGATCGCGTCGATCACGAAGGTCGCCTTGGTGCCGTAGCGGTGCAGCAGCTGGGCGGCGCGATCCGCGCCGACATCGGCCCCGTAGCGGGCGATCCAGTCACGCTCGGCCTGCGGCGTCGACGGGAATCCGGCGCCGCCTCCGATCGGCAGGCCCAGCGTGGAGAACCGTCGGGTCGCGCCGAGCACGGTCAGGGTCTCGTTCGCGAGGTGCTCGGAGAGCGCGCGGAAGGTGGTCCACTTTCCGCCGACGAGGCTGAGCACGGTGGTGTCGCCGAGACCGGCCAGCGTGCCGGGAACGATGCGGTAGTCGCGCGAGACGAACCCCGGTGCGGTGTCGTCGTGGTGCGGGAGCGGACGGACGCCCGAGAAGCTGTAGACGATCTGGTCGCGGGTCACGGGGATCGCTGGGAAAACGTGCGAGACCAGCTCGATGAAGTAGTCGATCTCGTCCTCGGTGCAGACGGCCGGCACGTTCATGTCCGCGTCGATGTCCGTCGTGCCGACCATCACGCGGCCCTTGAGCGGGTAGATGAGCACGATGCGGCCGTCGTTGTTCTCGAAGAACATCTCGCGGCCCTGGCAGGCCTCGAGCAGACGCGGGTTGTCCAGCACGATGTGCGACCCTTTGGTCCCGCCCATGTACGTCGTGCCCTGGCCGAGCGCCGCGTTGGTCAGGTCGGTCCACGGGCCGGAGGCGTTCACGACGACCTGTGCGGTGATGGCGAACTCCTCGCCGGACTCGCGGTCGCGGACGAGCACGCCGCCGTCCTTCGTGCCGATCGCTTCGACGTAGTTGACCGCGCGGGCGTGCGGCCCGGCGGCGAGGCCATCGGCGAGCACGTCGAGCGCCAGACGCTCGGGGTCGTGCACGGAGGCGTCGAAGTAGGTGGCGGTGTACTTGAGGCCCGGGTTGAGCTCCGGGAGGGTCTCGAGGGACTTCTTGCGACCGTGGAACTTGTGGCGCGGCACGCTGCCGCCGTCGCGCGAGAAGGCGTCGTAGATGGTCAGGCCGGTCTTGATGAGGAACGCGCCGCGCTCCTTCGGCTTGCCCTGCTTGTGGGTGAGGAATCGGAGCGGAGCGGCGAGGATGCCCGAGAACGTCGAGTAGATCGGGATGGTCGTCTGCAGCGGCTTGACGTAGTGGGGCGCAATCTTGAGCAGGCCGTTGCGCTCGGTGACCGACTCCTTGACGAGCCGGAACTCGCCGTTCTCCAGGTACCGGATCCCGCCGTGGATCATGTGGCTGGAGGCGGCCGACGCTCCCGAGACGAAGTCGTTGCGCTCGACGAGGACGACGTCGATGCCCTGGAGGGCGAGGTCCCGGAAGGTGCCGAGACCGTTGATGCCGCCGCCGATGATGACGACCTGGGCGGTGGGACGGTCCTGGAGGCGCTTGACCTCGCTGCGGACGCTCGACGTCGCTGTCACGGGAACTCCTGTACTTCTGTCGATCGGTGAAGGGGGCAGCTATAGTCTTGGGTGCCCCGACAACTTCGATCAAGCCGGTTGCACATACGTGCAGACCCCTCCCGAGCCGAGAAGACGACCCCGATGACCTCTCCCGAGACCGAGACCCTCCCCGACAAGGTGCGCGACGCCCTCAAGGCCGGGCACCTCTACTACATGCAGGACCTCACGATGGAGGCCATCGCGCACGAGATGCACACGTCGCGCTCCAGCGTCTCCCGGCTTCTCAGCTACGCGCGCACGTCCGGTCTGGTCACCATCCAGATCGCGCAGCCGCACGAGCGCGCCACGCGCATCCAGCAGGAGATCCACGACCGGTACGGCATCGCCGCGCACATCGTCCCGATGCCGAGCGCCATCAGTGACGTCGACCGCCTCGAGCGCGTCGCCATCTCCGCTGCACGGATTCTCGACCGCTTCATCGACTCGAATCAGACGGTCGGCGTCGCGTGGGGGTCCACCATGAGCGCGCTCAGCCGCCACCTCATCCCCAAGGAGCTGCACAACGTGGAGTTCGTGCAGCTCAACGGGGCCGGCAACACCTATACGACCGGTGTGCTGTACGCGTCCGAGATCCTGCGCCGCTTCGGCGACACCTACTCCGGCACGATCCAGGAGTTCCCGGTGCCTGCTCTCTTCGACGACCCGCAGACCAAGGTCGCGATGTGGCGCGAGCGCAGCACGCGCCGCATCCTGGACATCCAGGAGCGGATGGACGTCGCCCTCTTCGGACTCGGCTCCCCGTTCTCGGAGGTGCGCTCGCACGTCTACGCCGGCGGCTACCTCGACCAGGCCGACTACGCGTCGCTCGACGAGTCCGGGGTGGTCGGCGACGTGGCCACCGTGTTCTTCCGCGAAGACGGCAGCCACCACGATATCCCCCTGAACCAGCGGGCCAGCGGTCCGGACATCGACCTGATCAAGCGCGTGCCGCGTCGCGTCTGCATCGTGTCGGGGCCGTCGAAGGTGCACAGCCTGCGGGGTGCTCTCGCGGCCGGGCTGATCACCGACCTCGTCGTCGACGAGGGCACCGCGCGGGCGCTCGTGGCCCGCGACGATGACACCACGTCGCGCGGGGAATAGTCCGGCCCAGGGGACGTTGACTACACTCGACAACAGAACAACGTGCTCCGGGGTCGGTGAGAGTCCGAACCGGCGGTCAGAGTCCGCGAGCGGGCGGCGTGCGAACGCCTCCTGCTGAACCGGTGGAATTCCGGTACCGACGGTAATGCGTGCAGGCGTGAGCCCGCTCGCTCAGTCCGGATGGGAGGCAGCACGAAGCGGTGGTCGGCGACGACCGCCGCCCGCGCGACCCCGGGATACGTCCGCCTTCGAAAGACAGGACCCCCATCCCATGACCCGGGAAGCAGCGATGCGCACCGCGCTCGAGCTGGCGGCCAACGGCCCGGCGACCGGCGTCAACCCGCGCGTCGGCTGCGTCATCCTCGGCCCCGACGGTGGCGTGATCGCCCAGGGCTGGCACCGCGGCGCCGGCACGGCGCACGCGGAGGTGGACGCCCTCTCCCAGCTGCCCGAGGGCGGCGCCCGTGGAGCCACGGCCGTCGTCACTCTCGAGCCGTGCAACCACTGGGGCCTCACGGGGCCCTGCTCCGAGGCCCTCATCGCCGCCGGCGTCGCCGAGGTGATCTACGGCGTCGACGACCCGGGCCGCAGCTCCGGCGGCGGAGCCGAGCGCCTGCGCGAGGCCGGCGTCGTGGTGACCGGAGGTGTGCTCGCAGACGAGATCGAGGCGTTCCTCGGCGACTGGCTGATGGCCGCACGTCTCGGGCGCCCGCACATCACGGTCAAGTGGGCCAGCAGTCTCGACGGCCGCGCCGCAGCGGTGGACGGCACCAGCAAGTGGATCACCGGCACGGCCGCGCGCCAGCGTGTCCACGAGCAGCGGGAGGCGTCGGACGCGATCGTCGTCGGCACCGGCACCGTGCTCGCCGACGACCCGAGCCTGACCGCGCGCGGCGATGCGGGCGAGCTGCTCCCGCAGCAGCCGACGCCGGTCGTGGTCGGCACGCGCGCCGTCCCGAACGACGCCGCCGTCTTCCGCCACCCGCGACCGGTGATCTTCGAGGGCACCCACGACCTCCGCGCCGTCATCGCCGACCTGCACCAGCGCGGCTTCCGCCGGGTGTACGTCGAGGGCGGCCCCACGCTCGCGAGCGCCTTCGTCGCCGCAGGCCTGGTCGACGAGTACGCGATCTACCTCGCTCCGACCCTCCTCGGCGGTCCGCGCCTCGCGCTCGGCGAGATCGGCGTCGACACCATCGACGAGCAGCGCCGCCTGCGCATCCTCGGCGTCGAAGAGCTCGGCGGCGACCTCTACGTGCGGGCGGAGCCCATCCCGTCCTCCACCCGCTCCATCGACCCCGCCCGCTCCATCGACCCCGCCCGCTCCATCGACCCCGCCCAGGAAGGCTGACATGTTCACCGGAATCATCGAAGAGCTCGGCGAGATCACCGCCGTCGAGCGCGTCGCCGACGCGGCGCGGATCACGGTGCGCGGGTCGCTCGCCGTGAGCGACGCGGCGCACGGAGACTCCATCTCGGTGAGCGGGGTGTGCCTCACCGTGATCGGTCAGGACGCGCAGACATTCACCGCCGACGTCATGGCCGAGACACTCGCGATGAGCACTCTCGACGACGTCGCGCCCGGCCGCCGGGTCAACCTCGAGCGCGCGGCGCAGGTCGGCGATCGCCTCGGCGGACACATCGTGCAGGGCCACATCGACGGCACCGCGACCGTGCTCTCCGTCACCGACGGGAGCGCCTGGCGCGTCGTGCGCCTCAGCCTCGACCCGGAGCACGCGCCGCTGGTGGTGCGCAAGGGCTCCATCGCCGTTGACGGCGTCTCACTGACCGTGAGCGCCGTCGGCGGCGGACGCGAGGACGGCTGGTTCGAGGTTTCCCTGATCCCGGAGACGCTGTCGGCGACCACGCTCGGCGACCGCGTGCCGGGCGATCGCGTCAACATCGAGACGGACATCCTCGCCCGTCACGTGGAACGCATGCTCGCCCTGAGCGAGCGCGACGAACGGAGTGCGTCATGAGTCTGGCATCGATCCCGGAGGCTCTCGCCGAGCTGCGCGCCGGCCGGCCGGTCATCGTCGTGGACAACGAGAGCCGCGAGAACGAGGGCGACGTCGTCCTCGCCGCGGAGCTCGCGAGCCAGGAGTGGATCGCGTGGACGGTGAAGAACTCGTCCGGTTTCATCTGCGCCCCGATGACGAACGAGATCGCCGACCGCCTGGAACTGCCGGTGATGGTCGCCACGAACGAGGACGCCCGCGGGACGAACTACACGGTGAGCGTCGACGCCGCGGACCGCCTCTCCACCGGCATCAGCGCCGCCGACCGCGCGCACACCCTGCGCGTGCTCGCCGATCGGGACTCGCAGCCCACCAGCCTGCACCGGCCCGGCCACATCCTCCCCCTCCGCGCGGTGGAGGGCGGCGTACGCGAGCGCGACGGCCACACCGAGGCGGCGGTCGACCTGTTGAAGCTCGCGGGGATGACGCCGGTCGGCGCGATCGCCGAGATCGTGGCGGACGACGGCGAGATGATGCGCCTGCCCGGCCTCATCGAGCTCGGCGAGCGCGAGGGTGTGCTCGTCATCACGATCGAGGCGCTGATCGCGTACCTGCAGGAGTTCCACTGCGACCAGCAGCTGGAATCGGTCACCCCCGTGCCCGAGACCTCCCGCGTCATCTTCGAGGTCGAGACCACCGTGCCGACGACCCACGGCCCGTTCACGATGCGCGCGTACCGCGACCGGATGACCGGCGCCGACCATGTCGCCATCGTCGCCGGCGACCCCGCCGCCACGGGCACCCTGGTGCGCGTGCACTCGGAGTGCCTGACCGGCGAGGCCTTCGGCTCGCTGAAATGCGAGTGCGGGCCGCAGCTCGACGCCGCGCTCGACACCATCCAGCGCGACGGCGGGGTCGTCGTCTACCTGCGTGGCCACGAGGGACGCGGCATCGGCCTGATCAACAAGCTGCGTGCCTACAAGCTGCAGGAGGAGGGCCTCGACACACTCGACGCCAACCTCGCCCTCGGCCTGCCCATCGACGCCCGCGACTACGGCGCGGCCACGGCCATCCTGCAGGACCTCGGCATCGAGTCCGTGCGCCTGCTGACCAACAACCCGGAGAAGGTGCGCCAGCTCGAGGAGCACGGCATCGACGTCGCCGAGCGTGTGCCGCTCGTCGTCGGCGTCGGCGCCTTCAACGAGGGCTATCTGGAGACCAAGCGGGACCGCATGGGTCACGCGATCGGGAGCATCGACCGGACCCCGATGGACGACACGGCTGCGATCGCAGCGGAGAGGACCACACGATGAGCGGAGCGGGAGCCCCGGAGACCACCGGACGGATCGACGGAAGCGGCCTGAACGTCGTGATCGTCGCCGGCACCTGGCACGAGCAGATCACGGACGGCCTGATCGCGGGCGCCCAGCGCACCCTCGACGCCGCGGGGGCGACCTGGTCGCTCGTCCGTGTGCCGGGAAGCTTCGAGCTCCCCGTCGTCAGCAAGGCGGCGCTCGAGTCCGGTGCCGACGCGGTCGTGGCGCTCGGCGTCATCATCCGCGGCGGCACCCCGCATTTCGAGTACGTCTCGGCGGCAGCGACGGACGGCCTCACCCGCGTCGCGCTCGACACCGGCAAGCCGGTCGGGTTCGGCGTGCTGACGCTCGACGACGAAGCCCAGGGCATCGACCGCGCCGGCCTCCCCGGCTCCAAGGAGGACAAGGGCGAGGAGGCGGCGCACGCGGCACTCGCCACCGCGCTCGTCCTTCGGGGATTGCGGGGCTGAGCTCGGCGCTGAGGGTCTGGCTGCTACGGCTTCCAGACCATCAGCACCACGACCGCGACCAGGAACAGCGTCGCCACGCCGGAGCCGGCCGCGATGGCCGGGTACTTCGAGACGGTTCCGCCCTCGATGGCTTCGGCGGCGCGCCGCATCGTCGGGACGACCAGGAACAGCGTGAGGCCGAGAGCCACCACATAGAGGATGATCGACCACAGGATCCACGGGGTGACGATGCTGAGATCGTACTTCTTGTCGGCCAGACTCATCGCTCCGAAGCCGAACACGATCACGAGCAGCGACAGCAGCGCGGTGAGGTTGGTCGACTTGGCGAGTACCTGGACCTGCCCGGCGTTCCCCGCACGCACCGCGCGCATCGCCGTCATCGGGAGGATGGCCATCGGTCCGACGATGAAGACGGCCGAGACCACGTGCAGGACGTTGAACAGAGTATCCATGCGCCCAGCCTAGCGATGCGCCGGATTCGTGCGTCCCGCGGGGCGCGCATAAGCTGGAGGATGCGCCACAAGCGCTTCCCTCTCCCCTCTCCCGCCTCACCAGCTCCCGACGCCCGATCGACGCCGGCACGCCTCGCGGTCTCGCCTCCCGTCTCGGAAGTACTCCACGCATGTCTACGACGGCCTCCGTCAACTCCCCCTCCCCCGCACCCGCGAACACGCGCGGCCGCGTCATCCTCGCCAGCCTCATCGGCACCTCGATCGAGTTCTACGACTTCTACGTCTACGCGACCGCGGCCGTACTGGTCTTCCCGTCGCTGTTCTTCACCAGTGAGGACCCGACCGCCGCGCTGCTGTCGTCGTTCGCCGTCTTCGGCGTCGCCTTCATCGCGCGCCCCGTCGGGTCCATCCTGTTCGGCCACTTCGGCGACCGGATCGGCCGCAAGGGCACCCTGGTCGGCTCGCTCCTCACCATGGGAATCGCGACCGTGCTCATCGGCTGCCTCCCCACCGCGCAGACGCCGGGCTGGGAGTTCTGGGCGCCGTTCCTGCTGGTCGTGATGCGGTTCTGCCAGGGCCTCGGCCTCGGCGGCGAATGGAGCGGCGCCGCCCTCCTGGCGACCGAGAACGCGCCGGCCGGCAAGCGTGCGATCTATGGGACCTTCCCGCAGCTGGGCGCACCGATCGGCTTCATCGTCGCCAACGTGCTCTTCCTCATCCTGAACCTGTCGATGAGCGCGGACGCCTTCGCCGCCTGGGGCTGGCGTGTCCCGTTCCTGCTCAGCGCCGTGCTCGTCATCGTCGGCCTCTACGTGCGCCTCAAACTGGTGGAGACGCCGGCCTTCCAGAAGGTCGTCGACGAGGGTGAGGTGGCGAAGCTTCCGCTCGCCCGCGTCTTCAGGACCAGCTGGTGGCAGATCGTCCTCGGCACCTTCATCATGCTGGCGACCTACGTGCTGTTCTACCTGATGACCGCGTTCACGCTCACGTACGGAACCACCGCAGGCTCCGCCGATGCCGCTCGCGCCGCGGCCGAGAAGGCCGGCAAGGCGTTCGACCCGGCGACCTTCGTCCCCGGCCTGGGATACACGCGCAACGACTTCCTCATCATGCTCATCATCGGGGTCGTGTTCTTCGGCGTGTTCACGCTCGTCGCCGGACCGTTGGCCGAGCGGTTCGGACGTCGCAGGACGCTGATCTGGGTGACGATCGGGATCATCGTGTTCGGGCTGCTGTTCGTGCCCCTCTTCGCGGGCGGCACGATCGGCACGATGGCCCTCCTGATCGTCGGCTTCACCCTGATGGGTCTCACGTTCGGCCCGATGGGCGCCGAACTGCCGGAGCTGTTCCCGACCAACGTGCGCTACACCGGCTCCGCGATCGCGTACAACTTGTCGAGCGTGCTCGGTGCAGCCGTCGCGCCCACGATCGCCGTGTGGCTGTGGACCGTCGGAGGCGGCTCCACCGTGTGGGTCGGCGTCTACCTGTCGCTCGCCGGTCTGCTCACGCTCGGCGCCCTCCTGCTCTCCAAAGAGACGAAGGACATCGACTTCACCGAGAACGTGAGCTGATCTCCTGTCACAGGGAGAAGGCCCCGCGGATCCATGATCCGCGGGGCCTTCCGCCTGTCTGCGACGAGTGGCGCGACCTCAGTGCCGGTCGCTGCCCGCCGACTTCTGGAACACGTCGCCGGGCGACGACGCACCCGAGCCCGTCGGCGCCACCGGGCCGGCAGGAGCAGCGGGAGCCGGCGCGGGCGGCACCTTGCCCTTCGGCTGGGGCTGGTCGTCGATCAGCGCCTGCAGCGTCTGCGCGTCGGACTTCGCCTGGTCGTCCGCCTCGTTCAGCGTCTTGACCGCGTCGCGCAGCGCGTCCGTGTTCGACGCGACGGTCTTGTTGAGCTTCGTGGCGTTCGCCGCGATGGTGTCGAGCGTGTCGCCGAGCTGGGCGATGAAGCCCGACAGGGCGGGCTCGGCGGTACCACCACTCGATCCGCCGACCTGGTACTCCTGGACCAGTTTCGCGGCGTCCGCCACCGTCGCCGCGTCGATCCGCTTGGCGTGGTCGAGGACGGTCTCGCCGTCGACTCCGACCTTCTTGCCGGATGCTGCCATGGGTTCTCCCTTCTACGGCACCGGGTGCGCATGCGCTCGCGGACCGGCCCCGGCCACGGCCGGGGACGATCCGCGAGCGGCGTCGTTCAGAGCGAGAAGCGCCCGGCGGACGACTTGTCCGACGACACGTAGTGCTGCGAGATCTCATCCGTCTTGTTCGAGATCTGCTCGAGCAGCGTGTTCAGCGCGGTGAGGGACTGCGTCCACTTGCGCTGGGCGTCGTCGTACGCCGTCTGCGCCTGACCATCCCAGGAGGCTCGGAGCTTCCCGACCTCGGACTCGAGCTGCTCGAGCTGGGACTTGATGCCATTGGCACCGGTACGGATCTGGCCGGAGAGAGCGGTGAGCTGTCCGGGGTCGACCGACATCGACTGCATGTTGAAAACCTTTCCTGCTGCCTGGGCCTCTCGGCTCAGGAGCCCATCATCGACGAGAGACCGGAGATCGTCTGCTGGTGCGACTCCTCCGTGCGGACCTGGTCCTTCTCGGTGCCGCTCAGGGCGTCCTCGAGAGTGATGAGCACGTCGTTCAGCTTGCGCGTCTCCTCGTCCCACCGGGACATGAGCTGGGTGAACGCACCCGCCGCCTCGCCGGTCCAGAATCCGCGGAGCTGCTCGATCTCACCGCGGACGAACTTGACCTGCTGGTCGATGCCCGACTTCGCGGTACCGACGGCCTGGGCTCCGCGCTTGAGCGCACCCTCTTCTGCTGAGATCACATCAGCCATGACACTCCATTCCTGATTCCATCGCTTGTTCGCACGGCAAGACCCCCCAACTCACCGACATGCAGAGCGCAATTGAGGTCATGTCGACATCCGCCACGGTATTGGCGTTCGGGGGTGGACGCAACCTCTCCGCGCGGATATCAGTGGTAGCACCCATGCGCGGGCCACTGCGCGTCGGCTTGGGTAGGATGGGTGGGCGTGGCACGACACGCCGCCCGACCACGCAGCGGCGTCCACGAGCACAGCAGCGGCGTCCACGAGCACAAGGGTCGTCCAGTCGCACAGGGGGAGGCACGGACCGGGTGAGTCAATCCGTCAGCACAGTACGGGCGCTCCTGCGCATCTCGGTCCAGAGCGAAGGACGCCGCCTCGACGTCGGCGTGCCGGCGCACCTCCCGCTCATCGAGCTCATGCCGGGCTTCGCCCGCAGCCTGGGCGTGCTCGACCCGACCATGACCCATGTCGGCTACACGCTGCAGCGCGCCGACGGCAGCACCGTCGACCCGAGTCGCGGCGCCCTCGACCAGGGCCTCCAGGAGGGCGAGCTGCTGACGCTCGCCCGGGGCGCGCTGCTCGCCGAGCCGCTCGTGTACGACGACATCGTCGAGGCCGTGCTCGACGCGACGACAGAGCAGCACCGTCCCTGGACTCCTGCCGACAACACCCGCACCGCCCTCGCCGTGAGCTTGACGATGCTCGGCGTGTGCGCGGTGCTGCTCGTCGCCGCCGGGCACGCGCTCGCGATCGGTCTCATCGTCGCGATCTGCGGAGCGGTCCTCCTGGTCACCACCTCGGCCGTGCTCTCGCGTGTCGGCCAGCCGGAGGCGGGATGCGGCCTGGGCCTCGCGTCCGCGGCCTTCGGCGCCGTCGCCGGCTACCTGGCCGTCCCCGGCGCGTGGGACCTCTGGGGGTGGCCGCTCGCGGCCGCGGGCCTCGGCGCGGTCGTGGTCGGCGGGGCGGCCCTGGCTCTGACCCCCTACCGGCCGGAGCTGCAGCTCATCCCCGTCGCCGCCGGGGCCGCGATCGGCATCCCGGCCGTCATCACGGGTCTGCTCCCCGGCGCGCAGACAGCCGCCTACTCGCTCACGGTCGCGATCGTCGCGACGCTCGCGAACGCCCTCCCGTGGCTCGCCCTCAGCTCGACCCGCCTGCGGGTCATCAGCCCGCAGAGCGACAGCGAGGTGTTCGCCGCGCCCGCGCCGATCGACGCGGAGGATGTGCGCCGCCGGGCGGCCGCCGGACAGCGCGCCCTCGTCGCCCTGCGCCTCGCCCTCGGCCTCGCCGTGCTCGCCGCGACGCCGGTCGTCGCCGGATCCACCCCGCTCGGAGCCGTGCTGTGCGCGCTCGCCTTCGTCGGACTCATGTTCCCAGCGCGCCAGAGCTATTCGCGCAGCAACGTGCTCACTCTGATGGCCCTCGGCACCGCCGGCGTCGCCGCGACCGGGCTGACCGTCGCTGTCGCCCAACCGGGACTGATCCCCACGCTGCTCGTCGTGCTCGGCGCCGTGACGGTGATCACGATCGTCGTCACGCTCCTCGACCCCCGCGTGCGCGTCCGTCTCGGCCGCCTCGCGGACACCGCGGAGGTCGTGGTGCTGGCCCTGCTCCTGCCGATCGGCGTGATCGCCGCCGGGCTGGCCTGACACGTGGCGAGCAAGACCGACCTCATCGAGGCCCAGAACTTCTCGCGCCGACGGCTCCTCACCGCGTTCGTCAGCGGCGCGCCGGGCGGCAAGGAGCTCGAGCCCGCGAAGCCCCTGCGAGCCGTCGTGATCGCGATCGTGCTCACCGCCGCCGTGCTGCTCGCCGGGGCGTTCTACGGGCTCATCCAGCCCGGGCTGCCCCAGGGCTGGCAGAACGGCCGCATGCTCATCGCGAAGGACACCGGCGCCCGCTACGTCTCGGTGAAAGGCGTCCTCCACCCGGTGATCAACACCGCGAGCGCGCGTCTCCTCATCCCGTCCTCCAGCTTCGCCGTCATCACGACCGACTCGCACGCGCTCTCGGGCATCGCGGTCGGCTCCCCGGTCGGGATCGTCGGCGCACCCGACGCTCTCCCGAGCGCCGACGCACTCGTGAACACCGGCTGGACCGCCTGTGTGACCGACGACGGTGGTGTCGCGACATCGATCCGCACCCGCCCCTCCGCGACGGCGACCGACCGCGCCGTGGTCGTCGAGAACGGCGGCGAGCGCTGGGTCGTCGCGGGCGGCCTGCGCTACGGGGTGGATGGGCAGAACGCCGATGCCGTGCTCCGCGCCGCCGGGATCGACGCCTTGGCGCCTGTGCGGGTGTCCTCCGACTGGCTCAACCTCTTCTCGCCCGGCGCCGCTCTGGAGCCGCTCGTCATCACCGACGCCGGCTCGCCCGTCCCGGGCGGGGCGCTGAGCGACGGCCCCCTGCTGGTGGGCGAGGTCATCCACACCTCCGGCAGTGCCGCCGAGCAGCGTTTCGTCGTCCAGGGCGACGGGTCTCTCGCGACCCTCAGCCCCCTGGCCTGGCAGCTCTACCAGCTCGGCTCCGGGCGCACGATGTCGACCGTGCGTGAGGTGTCGGCGGCCTCCGTCGCCGGTCTCCGCACGGCGAAGGCACCGGCGGGCGGGGCGGACTGGCCGGCGGAGGGCTTCACCTCCCTCACCGCGAGCGATCGCGCCTGCGCCCTGCTCAGCGCGAGCGGCACCACCGTGCTCGCGACGGCGCCGGCCTCGGCGAAGGCGACATCGGGCGTCACCGTGCAGGCCGGACACGGCGCCCTGATCGACGCCGCGGGTCGTGGAGCCGGCAGTGCCGGGATGCTGACCCTCGTCGATGCCACGGGAACCGCGTTCGCGCTCCCCGGCGCCGACGACGAGACGGTGAAGCGCCTGGGCTACACGCCGGACGAAGTGGGCACCGTCGAACAGACCTGGATCGCACTCCTGCACAGCGGACCGGAGCTCAGCACGTCCGCGGCGGGCGCGACGTCGAGCGCATCCGCCGGATGAACGGCCGGTCCGCCGCCCGGGTGCTGCTCGCCGGCGCCGCCGTCGTCGCCGCGCTCGGACTGGTCGCGACGCCGGCATCGGCCACGACGATCGGCGCGTCCGGACCCCCTCGAGCCGTCGCGTCGACGGCCCGGCTCGCCGAGGCCACCACAGGCTGCACCGGCGCGGCCACGCTCATCCCGCAGCGTCCGCCCGCGCTCGCACAGCTGCAGGCCTCCACGGCCTGGGAGCAGTCCCGCGGCGCGGGAATCGTGGTCGCCGTCGTCGACTCGGGGGTCGACGCAGCCAACCCGCACCTCGCCTCCGTGTTGGCCGGCGGGACCGATCTGGTCGGCGACGGAGCCGGTTCGGCCGGGTACGCAGACGGCTACGGCCACGGGACGGCGATCGCCGGTGAGATCGCCGCGCAGACCGTCGACGGCTCCGGAGTCGAGGGACTCGCCCCGGACGCTCGGATCCTCTCGGTGCGGGTCTTCGCGGGGACCGACGATCAGGCCGTCGCTGCGGGCAGCGGCCCCAGCATCGCCCGGCTCGCCGCGGGCATCCGCTACGCCGCCGACGCCCATGCCCAGGTCATCAACGTCTCGCTCTCGACCGCCGTCGACGACCCTGCGCTGCGGGAGGCGGTCGCCTACGCGAGCGCCCACGGCAGCCTCATCGTCGCCTCCTCCGGCAACCGCGACTCCTCGCTCGCCGTTGAGAAGGACCAGCAGGACGGCGTGCGGTACCCCGCCGGCTACCCCGGCGTCCTCGGCGTCGCCGCGATCGGAACGGGTGGGGCGGTGACGGACGACAGCATCCACGGCGCACACGTGGCGCTCAGCGCCCCGGGCCAGGACGTGCTCACCGCCGCGAGCACCGGCGGCGACTGCGTCTATGCGTCCGATGCCCCCGCGACCAGTTTCGCGACGGCCTACGTCTCCGCCGCCGCCGCCCTCGTCGCCTCCGCCCATCCCGACGAGACCCCCGCCGAGTGGGCCTACCGGCTGATGGCCAGTGCCATCCGCGCGCATCCCGGCTCGCGTGACGACGACGCGGGCTGGGGTGTCGTGCAGCCGTACGAGGCGATCGTCCTCGTCCCCGGAGCGGAGACGGCCGGGCCGACGAACCCCTTCACCGCGTCGACCCACGCGCCCGCGGCCGGCGAATCGCCTGCGCTGACGGTCCAGCCGAACGACGACAGCCAGGCGAGACAGAGCGCCGCCGCCGTGGTCGTGTCCGTGATCGGGCTCACCATTCTGGCGGCGATCGCTGTGGTCGGCATCCTCGCGGCGCGCCGCAGGCGGGCGCGGATGGAGGGGACGGCCTGAGTAACCGGGCAGGACGCGCGTACCGGCTCGCGCGGCGTGGGCGACTCCGACGGCTCAGCCGCCGACGACGGTCGTCACGATGACGATCAGCCCGACGATCGACACGACGCAGGCGCCCACGATGCTTCCGAGGGTGATCCACCCCGCGGAACGGGTCGCGCGCGACACCGACCGCATGGACGGTGTCGCGGCTCTGGTCGCCTCCGGGCCGCTGCCGAGGTCTGGCCCCGGTGCGGGCGGCTCCGGGATGGGCCGCGGCTCGTAGCGCACCACGGCGTCCGCCCCGAGCGCTGCAGCAGCGCGCTCCGACGCGGCGGTGCCCGACGGCAGGACGATCGGCGTGCGCTTGGCGCGCAGGGAACGCCGGGTGGGCGCGAGCTGTGCCCGCGCGGTCGGGGACGCCACAGGGGCCGACGGTACCGGCGAGCCGGCGATATCCCCGGACACGGTCCCCACGGGGCGCCGAGCGATGATGGTGTCGTCGGACTCGTCCTCGTCCTCATCGCGTCGCACCACGCGGGTGGCATCGAACGGATCATCATGAGCCTCGTCGTCGCGTCGGACGACGCGGGTGGCGTCGAGCGGACCGTCGTGACGGTGGACGACGCGGGTGGCGTCGAGCGTGGCGCGGCCGACGGTGTCGTCATCGACGTCGCTGTCGGTATCGGTATCGGCGCCCGGGATGGGGACGGTCTCAAGCTCCTGAGGTGCGGCCGCGCGAGGGGGAACGACCGTGTCGTCGAGGTCGGTCTCGAGGGCGCCGCTGGAGGACTCGTCGCTCGAGGCGGGCGGCTCCGCGCCGGATACGGGCGCCACCGGCTCGCGCGGAGGCGCCGGATCCAAGGCGGGTTCCGCGGGCGCCGGGGGCGATCCCGCCGTGAGAGGGGACTCCACGAGCGAAGACGGCTCCACATCGGTGGGAGGCTCCACGGAAACAGTCGCGGCCACGGCGAGTCGAGGGGTCAGCGGCGGTTCGACCGCGTCCGATGGCAGGCGGTCCACGACGATCGTCTCGTCGAGCGCGTCCGTGGCCGCCACGGGCTCCGCACCGGCACGACGGACGATCACCGTCTCATCCAGCTCCTCCGCAGCGGCCTCCGGCTCCGCACCGGCACGACGGACGATCACCGTCTCATCCAGCTCCTCCGCAGCGGCCACCGGCTCTGCATCGGCACGACGGACGATCACCGTCTCATCCAGCTCCTCCGCAGCGGCCACCGGCTCTGCATCGGCACGACCGACGATCACCGTCTCATCCAGCTCGTCACGCTCATCCAGCTCCTCACGAGGATCCTGCTCCGGCCCGCGTCCGCTCGTGTCTTCGCTCGTCGGGTCGCTCGTCATACCGGCACCGTGTCCCCGTCGTCCGTCCAGGCGTGGGATTCGCGGGTGTCGGCCGGTCCGTCGCCGCCGGGGTCACCGCCCGAGAGCACGTCGACGACCACCGCCGTGACGTTGTCGCGACCGCCCGCCCGGTTCGCCGCCTCCACGAGCGCAGCCGTGGTCGCCGCCGGGCGCCCGCCCGCCACGAGGATCTCGCGGAGCTGTTCGTCGCTGAGTTCGCCGTGGAGCCCGTCCGAGCAGACCAGGAGACGCTCGCCCGTCGTGACCGGCATCAGCCAGCTGTCGGCGCGCGCGTCCACCGAGCCGAGCGCTCGGGTGATGACGTTCTTGTCCGGTGCGGTGCCGCGGTCCTCAGGGCGCAGCGTCCCCGCATCGACGCGCTCCTGCACCAGGGAGTGGTCGACCGTGAGCTGCTCCAGGTAGCCGCCGACGAGGCGGTAGACGCGCGAGTCGCCGACGTTGACGATGAGCCAGTGCGGCCGGCCGTCGTGGACCACGAGGATGACTCCCGTGAGCGTGCTGCCGGCACCCCGTTCCCGGGTCGCGGCAAGCGCCGAGACCCGGCGCGACGCCTCGTCGATCGCGGCCGAGACGCGCACCAGGTCGACGGGGCCTCCGGTGCAGAGCGTCTCGCGCAGGGCGGCCACGACGTGCGCGCTGGCCTGGGCTCCGGCCTCATGACCGCCCATACCGTCGGCGACGGCGAACACCGGCGGCACGGCGAGGAACGAGTCCTCGTTCGCGGCGCGCTTTCGACCGGTGTCGCTGCGGGCATCGGAACTCAGCTGGACGGACTGCGTCGCCGTCATCGGGACTCCTCGCGTTCGAGCCGCAGGCCGACGGACCCGAGCAGGAGCCTGCCGTTCAGCTCCGTCGACTCACCGGAAGCGATGCGTCGCTCCCGGCCGTCCTGCTCGAGGAAGACGCCGTTGGTGGAATCGAGGTCGGCGACCGTCCAGCCGTCCCCCTGCCGGGTGAGGCAGGCGTGCTGCTTGGAGAGCGTGCGTGTCGTATCGGGCACGGCGAGGTACTGCACGCCCGGCTCGTCACCCGCGGGACGACGCCCGAGCACGACGACGTCCGCCTCCAGGGGGAACCGCACGCCATCATCGGTGACGAGGGACCAGGCGACCGCGACCGGGCGCTCGACGACGATCGTTTCGCCGGCCTCGTCGTCCTGTTCGAGGACCTCGCCCGGCTCCAGGATCGCGTGCTGCTCGACCGACTCGACCGGATCGACCGGCTGCGGCGGCTCAGTCGGCTCGACCGGCTGCAGCAGCTCAGGCGGCTCGTCCGGGAGGCTCTGCTCGAGGAACGGCGACCGGATGCTGTCGGAAGCCTCCGGCTCCGGCGCGGAGACCACGGGCGAAGCGATCGGCGCATCGAGGAAGGGGCTGCTGATCGGCGGCGGCTCGGACGCAGAAACCGGCTCGGACGTCGGCACAGGTTCGGGCGCCGGCGGCGGACCGGATGGCGCACGCGTGTCGGATTCCGCGATCGCCGTCGGGACAGGCTCTGATCCCGCGACGGGCACAGGAGCCGACGGCGCGACAGGGACGGGCGACACCGGCGATGGGGCCGCGGTCTCCGCGGGAGCGTCGGGCCGCACGGCCGCCTCGCGCCTCCCCGCTCCGCCCGACTGCGGAGCGCCGGCCGGCCGCGGGTCGCGCGTCGATGCCAGCACCGTCGCCCACACCGGAGGGAGGAGCACGGCCAGCACGGTCGCCCCTGCCCCGCGCCCGAACGTCGCGCTGATCCGGTGCGCCGCCATCCCGCGCAGCACGACGGCGTACAGACAGACGACCGGGATGAAGAAGAACACGACTCCCCAGGCCGGGCCGCCGCCGAGGCGGAGGATCTCGGCCTCGTTGAGCACGGGAACCCACGCGCGCCACGGCTCGACCCCGCGGCGGGCGAAGACGCGCGAGAGCGCCGCGGCATACCAGAGGAAGACGGCGAGCCCCACGATGACCGCGATCAGCGCGATCACGGCGGTGAGGACGAGCAGGGTGGCGGTCTTGTCGGTCATGCGCCCGCCTTCCGCGATCGGGGCGTCGCGAACGCGAGCCAGGACGACACGGGCCGCGGGCGGCCGAGTGCACGGACGAACGACGCCGGGTTGAGCGCGGCGAGCAGCGATCGGACGGGACCGTGCTCGGCCCGCAGACGCGCGCGCTCGGTGTCGACCAGCTCCCAGGCGCGGTCGGCCGCATCCCGGGTGGGCGGGTGCTCGGCGAAGACGGCGATATCGACGAGAGCCGCGAGCTCGACCGCCGTGGCGGAGTCCATCGCCGCCGCCGCGTCGCGCCGCGTTCCCGTGGAGGCGGCCTCCCCGATATCCGTACGGGCGTCCATCAGCTCTGCCCACGCTCCGACGACGGCGACCTCCGGCACCGGAGCGCGGCGGCGACGACGGCGACGGGTCCGCTTGGCGACGAGCACGACGAGGAACGGCAACGTCAGCAGCAGGAGCGTCACGACGGCGAGCCCCACGATCGTGAGCACCCGCAGGAGGACGACCACCCACTCGGGCTGCTCGGTCACGACCGCGCGGGTCGCGTCGCGGTCGTCGTGCTGCGCCGCGGGCGGGAGCACCGTCCCGACCTGCGGCTGCTCGGGCACCGTGGGGTTCTTGGGAAGCTCGTGGTCGAGCGAGATCAGGGTCGGTGCCTTGGTGAACTGGGGCTCGACGTCGACCGTCGTCCAGTCGGCGGCTCCCGGGGCGCGCACCTCGATCCACGCCGCGAGGTTCGCCCCCGTGCACTCGCCCGAGCAGTCGGGGATCCCGCCGGTCTCCCCTGCACCCATCCGCACGCCCACGACGACCCGCGACTCGTACCCGACCGCCCGCGCGAGCAGAGCCCCCGCGGCCGCGAACTGCTCGTCGTCGCCGACCCCCGCGACGAGCATGTCGGCGCTGGAGGCGCTCCCGACCCGGTCCTGCTGCTCGAGGAGCTGACTGAACAGCTCCTCGACGCGCGCCGTCGAGTGGCCGGCGAAACTCGATTCGAACGGATAGGCGGACTGACGGCGCAAGGCGGAGATCCACGCCGATGCCTGATCGTCCTCGGCGAGGGAATGGCTGAGGTACCCGCGGTCGCGGAGCCGCTTCACGAGCTCCTCGAACCCGGCCGCAGTGCGCGGCTGCTGCTGCGCCTTCACCCAGGCGGCGAGCTGAGGATGCTGCGTGAGGTCGAGCAGGCTGCTGCTCCCCGGGTCGGCGAGCGCGACTCTCGGCGTCCCGGTCCCCTGAACCTGATAGCGGTCGCCGGCCCTCACACCGCGCGCCCCGTCGGGCTCGGGGGCGACATCGATGCCCGCGCCGGTCTGCTTGTCGAGGTAGAAGGCGTCGGCGAGGGCGGCCGCGCGGGAGCCGGAGAACGACGGCGCCGTGCGGGCGTCCGACGGCATCGGGAGCCAGATCCCCGAATAGCCCTCGCCGATGGTGACCGTGAGCGCACGTGCGGACGCGGCGGGCGAGCCGCCCGGCAGACGCGAGAAGCGCGCATCCCCGGAGACGAGGAAGTGCTCGCCGTCCCAGTCGTCGAGGGTCGCCATCCGCAGCCGGTCGATGCTCGCGTCGGCGCCCGACACCGTGAACATCACCCGGTCGTAGGCGTCCTTCTCGAACGAGGCGCGGTAGCGGCCGAGCGGGGTCGTCTGCTGCTGCACGACGAGGAGCGGCTCGGTGGCGGTGCGCAGCGTCTCCCGCGTGCTCACACCCGCCAGCGCCGGCCCGGCGGTGAAACCGGCCACGAGGGCCACCACGATCAGCGCGGCCCCCAGCAGACGGCGGCGGACGGCCGCGGCGGTCGACGCCGAACCCTGGCGCACGACGCCGACGGTCCCGCGGGCGGCGGCGAGGGCGGCACGGCGACGCAGGCGGGACCGCAGCGAGAGCCAGAGGAGGGAGACGGCGACGAGGAGGAGGCCGAGCAGCACCTCCCGCGGAGCGTCGATCCGGATGCCCGCGACCAGCAGCGGCGCACCGGGATCAGTCGGCCCGAAGGCGATCCCGAACACGCCCATCACGAGCGTGACGGGGACGGCGACGGCCGCGCGGCGACCGGGCGACAGGGCGAGGCCGGCCGCGAGGGCGGCGCCGATCAGGAAGAGCGCGTAGACCGGGACGAGCACCGCCTGATACTGCCCGACGGGGAGGTCGAGGGTCAGGAGCTGCTTCCAGCCGAGGACGATTCCGGTGACCCCGTCCAGCAGCCCGCGGAGCACACCCGTCGGAGACGAGAGGGCCGCGGGCACGGCGAGCGGGACGACTCCGACCAGATAAGCACCCGCGACCGCGACGAGGTGGAGCCACAACGGCCAACGGAGCATCCGGGCGGCGATCGCGCTGCCCACGCCGACGACACCCGCGTAGGCGGCAACGCCTATCAGCAACGGTGTGCGGTAGATGGGCCACGCCAGAGCGCAGGCGAGCCCGAGCGCGACGAGCACGTACGCGCACGCCAGGACGGTCTGGGGCAGGTCGAGGCGCAGAGACGACGACCGCCGCGCTCGCGCCCGGCGTGCGGCCTCCCGCGCGCCGTCGAGGCCCGCCGGCGCGCTCACTGGAGAGCTCCGCGGGCGATGAGCTTGCCGAGGTCCACGAGGGCGCCGACGGTGAGGATGCTGAGCGGGCCCAGACGGCGGAACGCCGGATCGGCGCCGAGGTCGCAGCGGACGCCGACGCACCGGGTGTCCGGACCGAAGGACACCGAGGCGGCGCGCAGCCGCCCGAGCGGGGTGTGCGCACCCGTCACGAGGAAGACGACGGAGAGGTCGGGATGCGACTGGGCCGTCAGCTTGGCCACGTCTTCCAGCCGACTCGCCCGCTCCGCCAGCTCGATCTCGGAGAAGCCGTCGAGCATGGTCGCGGCGTTGCGCGTCGGGAGGGTGCGGATGGTGACGACCTCGCCGCGCACGAGCTCCGGCCGTTCCGCGCTCGTCGTCACGACCAGGTCGCGGCCGTCGCGCACCGCCTGCAGGCTGAGCGAGGCGGCCACGCTGACGGCGAGCTCGAACTCGTCGTCGGACTCGTACTCCTCCTCCGCGGTGATGCCGATCGTGACCGCGATCCGCGAGTGCCTGGCCTCCTCGTACTGGCGGACCATCAGCCGGCCGGTCTTGGCCGTCGATTTCCAGTGCACATGGCGGCGGGAGTCGCCGGGGACGTAATCCCGAATGGCGTGGAAGGCGAGGTCGGCGTCGACGATGGTGCTGGTCGGCAGCCCTTCGAGGTCGCGGATGAGCCCGGCACTGGTGCCAGGGATGACCGTGGTGACAGGGTGCACGTGAAGGGTGTGGACCTCCGGCCAGAGCGCCTCGCGCCGCAGCAGCCCGACCGGGTCGCCGCGCGAGACCGACACCGGTCCGACATCGATGACGCCGCGCCGCGCCGCCGCGATCGACAGGCGCTCGGTGTGCTCGGCCCCCGCCGCGAGCAGGGGAACGTAGGCCTCGGCCAGGCCGGTCCCGATCGGGACGTCCACCCGGCCGGGGAGAGAGGTGCGAGCGCCCGCGTTGCGGACGACGAGGGATCCGGTCACGTCGTCCCCGGCGACCACGCGCTCCCGGTCGAGGGCGAGCTGCACGCGGTAGTCGTGGGAACCCAGCAGGAAGGGCACGCAGACCACGATGAGCGCGGCGGCCGCGGAGGCGACGATCCAGCCGATGCTCCACCCCGCGACCCAACCGGCGACGGCGCCGGCGACGAGGACGCACACGACGAGCCACCCCGGTGCGGTGACGGTCTCGGCCAGCCAGCGCGCCGCTCCACGCAGGGCCGAGCCGACGGCCGCCGCGGCCGCACGGCCCCAGAAGACGCCGTCCTCGACGAGGCCGGTGCTGCTCCTCGTGACGCTGGTCACCGTCGACGCGCGCGTGCGCGTGCCGGTGACGGTGCGCGTCAGCCGTGAGGAGGTGTCGTCGAACTCGGTCATCCGGCTCAGGCCGCCCCGTTCTCCACGGGGGCCTCGACGTCGAGCAGGATCTGTCCGATCACGGCGTCCGGCGAGACGCCGTCGAACTCCGCGTCCGGGTTTAGCACGAGACGGTGCGCCAGCACCGGGAGGGCCAGGTCGCGCACGTCGTCGGGCGTGACGAAGCTGCGACCGTGCGCGACGGCCCAGGTCGAGGCGAGCCGCGCGAGGGCGAGTCCGCCGCGCACGCTCACGCCGAGCTTCACCTCGCTCGCCCGCCGGGTCGCCGCGATCAGGCGCATGATGTAGTCGAGCACCAGGGGGCTGCTGTAGACGCCGCCCACCAGATCGGACATCGTCACGATCAGCTGTGCATCCACGATCTCCGGGACCTCGCGGCGCGGGCGCATCGCCCCCTGGAGGATCCGCAGCGTGGAGGCGTCGTCCGGATAGCCGATGGAGGCGCGGATCATGAAACGGTCCAGCTGCGCCTCCGGGAGGCGGTAGGTTCCGGCCTGTTCGACCGGGTTCTGGGTGGCGATCACCACGAACGGGACACCGACCGGCCGCGTCACGCCGTCGACGGTGACACGCCCCTCCTCCATCACCTCCAGCAGCGCCGACTGTGTCTTCGGGCTGGCGCGGTTGATCTCGTCGGCGAGCACGACATTGGCGAAGATCGGTCCGGTGTGGAACTCGAACTCGCCGCGCTTCTGGTCGTAGACGGTGATGCCGGTCACGTCGCCCGGGAGCAGGTCGGGGGTGAACTGGATGCGCGTCGAGGTGCCGCGGATCGTCTGGCCGAGCGCCCGGGCGAGCGCCGTCTTGCCGGTGCCGGGGACGTCCTCGAGCAGCACGTGTCCCTCGCTAAGGAGGGTCGCGAAGACGAGCTCGACGATGTGCCGCTTGCCGAGCACGGCCTGCTCGACGTTGTCGACGAGCTGGGCGAACGTCGACTGGAACCAGGCGGTCTGTTCGGGGGTGATGGTCATGCGTCTTCCTCGGTCGTCGGTCGCGGGGATGGGCGGGTGCGGCGGTGCGTCACGGCGTGCTTCCGCCGCCCGGGTCGGGGTTGGTCGGCGCCGCCACCCCGCAGCGGGTCAGCTTCCGCTCACCGAGCGCCGCGTACGCGCCCGTGAACTTCACCGTGTACGTCACGGTCAGCGTCGTCGCGTCGGTGGCGACGGTGACGGTGGCGGCGTTGGCGGACCGCACCGCGTTGGAGAGCACGACGTCGTCTGCGGACGGGGTCGCCGTGCAATCCGTCGGGACGTTCACGGTCACCGTCGTCGGCACCGTCGTGGTCGTCACGGGAGACTCGGACCCGCACGCGCCGGAGGAGCCGAGGAAGCAGTAGCTGTAGGTGATGTCTCCCGGGTCGCTGTCCTTCGAGAGCGCGAAGTCCGAGGTCAGCGCGCCGTTGATCCGGTACAGGACGGTGAACGCCGGTCGCTGCTGCACGTTCGGCGGGTTGACGGTCAGGAACTCGTATCCCGAGGTGTACGCCCCCGACGTGATCGTCCGCGACGGGTCGGTTCCCACCGAGTACGTGGTCGCCGAGCCGCCCGGCGACGTCTGGAAGGTCCACGCCGACTGAACGCCCGTCGTGACCGCTCCGAAACCGTTGGCTGCGCACGCCTGCCCGTCGTACTGGGTGTACTGGTCCAGGCCGCTGAAGTCCTTCGACGTCTGCCCGCCGGCCATCACCGGGTTGCCGTTGCCGTCCATCGAGCACCCCGGCTGCGGTGATCCCTTCTTCCACACCGCGTACAGCACCGTGACGCCCTTGCTGCTGTTGTTCGCGTCCACGGCGACGTCGCGCAGCTGCAGCGAGGTGTTCGACGACGCGACCAGCGAGCCGTTGGAGGTGACGATCGGGGAGCCGGCGACCTGCGCGGTCTGCGTCCAGGTCGATCCGGTGTTGCCCGAGCCGAGAGGAGGCTGGAACTGGCTGACCGGGATCACCGAGACGCTGCGGGAACCCGGTGCGACGAGGCCCGTCCACGTCGTCGTGGCCCCCGACCGCGCGATCTGCGCGACGGCGTTCCCGTCCACGCTGATCTGGAACGCGCTGGTGTCGTCGCTCGACTGGATGGCGAGGTTCAGCACTCCCTGCGTCGTGGTCGTGCGAGCCGGGTCGTAGGAGGTGGTGGCGCTCCCGCCGCTGATCACCGGCGGCTGGTACGCCCACGTGACGACCGGCGTCGTGTCGAGCGAATCGCCGATCGCGTTGACCGCGCGCGCGGTGAACGTGTGGCGCTGGCCGTTGACCAGGCCGCCCACCGTGCACGAGTAGGTGCCCGCGGCCCCCGGGGAGCAGCTGGAGGAGACGGGCTGACCGTTCTCGACGATCGAGACGCCGCGCAGGCCGGGGTGCGCGAGCGCCGCCTCCCCCAAGGTCACGAGCATCGTCACGCTCGACCCGGTGTAGCCGGTGGTCGTGATCGAGCTCGGCGGTGCGGGGTAACCCTGCACGTCCAGCGTCAGTGTGCCGCCGCCGGTGCGGCCCTGGGCGTCGGCGACGATGTACGGCACGAGGCAGCTGCCTCCCGCGGGCTTCGCGCCGCCGGGCCAGGTGGCGGTGACGGCGGTGGTCCCGGAGGCGGAGATCGCGGCGACGGCGCAGGTCGTCTGGCCGAGCCCGACCAGCTTGAGTCCCGACCCCTGCTTGCCCTGGAACGGGTCGTACTCCCCGGGCACGCCGATGACCGTCACTGTGCACGAAGGGCCGCTGCTCACCGCGCAGGTCTGCGTGAAGGTCGCGGCGCGGGGTGCGTCCGGCGGCGCTGCTCCGACGACGAGCGTCACGTTGGCCACCAGTCCGCCGAACGCCGTCACGGTCACCCCGACCGTCTCCCGGGCTCCGGGATGGGCGTCCGCGCGCGCGGTCGCGGTCAGGGTGCGACCGCTCTGGGTGACGGCGAAGTTCGTGCCGGAATAGGCGATCGCGTAGTCGAGGGCGTTCTGGTCGCCGACTCGGCCGCCCTCCCAGCTCGTGAGGTCCTTGTAGAGGTCGATGGTCTGCGAAGCGCCCGGGGCCACGGTGCGGCTGACCGAGTTGAGCTGGGCTTGCGGGCTCTTGGGCTGGATGACCACCGGGATCGGCAATGCCGTCCACGTCGACTGCCCGGCCAGACGCACCTGCACGGTGCAGGTGTCCGTCCACGGCGCCTCACGCCCAGCGGCGTACGAAGCGGTCGTGCTCCCGGACGGCGTGCAGCGGGCGTTCGCACGCTGCACGGCGAAGGATCCGTCGTCGCGCAGCTGGAGGGTATCGCCCGCCGCCAGGTCGACGGCCTCCTTCACCGGGATCGAGACGGTCTGCTCCTCCCCGACGCGGTACGCCTGCAGGCCTCCGGCGAGCTGGAGGCGCATGTCGTCGAACGCGGGGATGCGCAGGAAGCCGTAGCCGACCGACTTCCGCCCCGTCTGGTCCGTGCCGGTGAGCGAGAACGGCACGAGTGCACCCTCCTTGGGCGCGGGTCCGCTGATCCGGTGCCCCTTCACGGTGTAGGAGGATGCCGACGGCCCCCAGATCGCGAGGGTGAGGTCGGAGATGCTCCCCGAGCTCCACACGGTCTTGCCGGCGACGACGTCGATGCCGCTCGCCAGCTCGGCGCGATCGCTGGTGCCGATCACGGTGTCCGTGACGACCGGGATGTCCGTCGCGGCCTCCGCGGTCACCGTCACCACGATCAGGCCCTGGGCGGTGCTGGAGGTCGCGGAGGAACGCACCGTGTAGAGGTACGACTGCACGCCCTCCACGTCGCCGGGGAGCAGCCGCACCGTGCCCGACTTCAGATCGGTGCCCGGGGCGATGAGACCCTTCAGACGGTTGTACTCGCTCGCACCGGGAAGCTCAGGAGCGTTGGGCACCACCGACACGAGGCTCAGCGTCCCGCCGGCCGGGTCGCGGTCGTTGAGCAGGGGCTGCACGGTCAGGGGCGTCGTCGAGCCGCGCACCGTCCGCACGGCGTCGCTGTAGGTGATCGGAGCGACGTCGGCGTCCGCCGCAGCGAGCACCGCGATGCGGATGACCCCGTCCCCGGTCGCACCGGCCGGGTCGCGGAGGGTGTAGCCGAATGAGACCTGCCCGCCGCTCACGCCGCCGGCGGGTGCGGCGTAGACCACCGAGCGGCCGTCCGGACCGATGGTGGCCGTCCCGGACCCCGCCTTCGGCTGGGCCAGCGCGGAGAGCACGGTCGCGTCGCCGTCGGGGTCCTGGCCGGCGGAGGGGATGTCGAGGGTCACGGTCCCGCCCGCGCGCACCCGCCCGGTGAGCGTGGTCGGCTCCGGCGCATGATTGGTGCCGTCCGCGACGACCGTCACCGTGATCTCCGTCGAGTCGAGTCGGCTCGGGTCGGACTCCACGTAGTCCGAGTAATGCAGCGTGTACGAGCCTGGCTTCGTCGGCGCCAGGTAGCGCACGGTGTCCCCCGCTGCGAAGACGAGCTCGCCCGGAGCGCCGGAGCCCTCGATCTGCGGCGACAGCACCAGACGCTCCCCACGCGGCGCGATGTCGTTCGCGGTGACCGGGATGTCCACCTGAGTTCCTGCCCGCACGGTGACGGCATCGGGGCGCGCGATCGGGCCGATGCCCGTCGCCGGGTCGACCAGGAACACCGTGATCTCCCCTTCGACCGTCTGGCCGGCGCCGTCCCCGATGGTGACCGTGGCCGTTCCGATCCTGCCCGGCCGGCCGTCCTCGGTGCTGCCGCTGACCCGCACCTGCGCGTTGTCGACCACGCTCACGGAGAGCCGCTCCTGGTTCGACGACACCGATTGGACCGCGAGGACGCGTCCGGAGGTGTTCTGAACGGCCTGCAGCACGTCCAGGGTGGTGTCCTCCTGAGCGCGCGCGAAGGCGACGAGCGGAGGCATAGTCAGGGGCCTCCCGCCCGGGACCACGCTGAAGCGCAGCACTCCGGTCTGCTCGGCCTTCGTCTGGGCGTCCTGCACCGTGTAGCCGACGAGATACTCCCCAGCCGCCTTCGCGGTCAGCTGGATGGTCCCCGCCGCCGCGTTCGGTGTCACGGTGGCGTTGTCCTTGTCGCCCGTGGTGATGACCGCGTCGGTGAGACGGTACGAACCCGAGCCGCCCTCCACGTGATCGGCGATCGCCTCGGTCCGCGGCTCGCCCACGCCTGTGACGACCGCCGCGGGCACGGTCGTCAGCGCCGGGTCCGCCGCCACCGAGACGATGAGCTCCTTCGTCGTCTCCGCCCCGTTGGCGTCGACGACCGTCACGGTGACCGCGTACGTGCCCGCGCCGGCGTTGGGGTCGGTGTGCCGTACCGCGACGCGGCCGTCCGCCGTCGCGACGACGCGGATCGGCGCGGATGCGTCGGACTTGCGGGCGTCCGCCAGTGCGAGGGGGTCACCGTCCGGATCCACCCAGGCCGTCAGCACCGGGACGGACACCGTGCCGCCGGGGGCGAGCGAGACGGTCGGCCAAGTCTGCACGCAGTTCTCGATGCCGCACCACACCGGGGCGCTGTTCTCGCCCTCCGGCACGACGTGAACGGTCACCGTCGCCGGGTCCGATTGCATGATCCCGTCCGTGACGACGTAGCTGAACGTCGCCGAACCGCTCTGCGCGTGCACATGGATCGCCAGTTGCTGGTCGTCCGCCGTGAGGGAGAGATCGCCGAACCCCGGATCGCTCAGCCCGCTCACCGAGCCGGGCACGATGCTCAGGACGGCACGCTTCATGGGCGAGTGCGCGTTGAGCAGCACGGGCAGGATGGCGGTGGCGCCGGCGCGCACACCGAAGCTCGACGGCTGCGCCACCGGAGGCGTCTCCTCCGTGACCTCCTCCACCTGCGTCGTCGTCTCGGTCTGCTGCGTCTTCTTCTCGTCGTCCGCGTTCCACTGCGACGGCGGGATGAGCGTGCCGTCGGGGATGGTCCACAGCGTCCCCGAGTCCGTCTCGTCCAGCACCGCCCGATCGCCATTGCTCAAGATCTGCGGCGCGATCGAGCGGGCGTCGTCGAGCCCGCCGTCCGGCAGCACGAGCGATTTCGCGCCACCGGCGGACGACCAGAGGCGTCCGGTCGTCGTGGAGACCCAGGCTCCGTACACGGTGCCCGCCACCTCGGTCGGCGCTGCGGGGGTTCCCGAGGCCTCGACTGTGCGCCCGGACTGGCCGCTGCGCACCTGCACCGAGACCAGCCCCGAGCCGTCGGCGAAGTACGCCGTCCCGCCGTCGGAGGTCGAACCGGCGACAGCATCGCTGCCGAGTCGGACGTCGACGGGCGCGCCCTTCCCCGCGATCCAGGCCCTGCTCTGCGCGGGAGCGGCCAGCACCCAGGTGTCCCCGGCGAGCGCGAGCGCCACCTTCGCCGCGGCGGCCGGAGGCGACGCGAGCTTCACCGCCCCACCGGTCCACACGCCCTGCGTCGCGTCGTAGGTGCGCACCGCGCGCTCCTTCGCGGAGTACACGGCGACGGTGCCGTCGGCGCCCACGGTGGCCGTCGTGGCGACATAGCCCTGCGCCCCGGAGGCCGCGTCCGGCCCGGCGGTCGCACGTTCCTGCTGGAGCGGGTCGATCTGCACGGGCTTGCCCGCCGATCCCCGCGCAGACAGCTGCTGCACATAGATCGTTCCGGTGTCCGTGAGATAAAGCGCCCAGTCGCCGGCCGACTGGACCTGGCGGGTGCCGCTCGGCGTGGACGCGCCGGTCGAACCGCCGGTGGACGAGGCGGCCGACGACCCGGCGGCGCTCGCCTGCCCCGCGGTGTTGGACGAGCCCTCCACCAAGGCCTTCGGATCGGCGGGATCCACTTCCCAGGCCTGGCGGTAGCCCTGCGTGAACACGATGCTGTCGGAGCCGTGCTGCACGACCCCGCTCGGATCCTCCGCATCCTTGACGGTGCTGAGCTGGCCGAGGTCGGTGTCCACGCGCGCGTACTTCCCCGACGACTTGGTCACCCAGACCGAGCTCTCGACCGCGTCGGACTTCTGCGTGTCGTACCCCTGTGCGACCACCGCGCCGGTGACGACCAGCGCGAGGGCGGCGACGACGGCCGCCGCCGAGGCGGCACGGCCGAAGCGGCGACGGGGTGCCTGCTGCCTCACAGCACTCCGCCCGCGATCAGTGCGACACCGACGCCGACCACGGCGACCACGGCGACACCGGCGCCGATCAGAGCCGGGACGAGCGGATTGGCCGCCCACCGGCGCTCGCGGACGACCAGGCCGTCACGGTCGCGCTTCGCCTCGGCGGCCGCGGCCGCCTGCTTCGCTTCGCGCTGCGCACGGCGGGAGTCGGGGTTGACGGTGGAGACCAAAGGACCGCGACGACCGCTGTCGGCGAGGTCGATCAATCCCGCGGCGCGCGCCCACTCCGGCGAGGCGACCTCGATCGCCGTCGGCGGGATGCCGAGTTCGTACTGCACCCAGCGCAGCTCCTCGGCGAAGGCCTGGGCGGACGCGAACCGGCGCGACGGGTCCCTGGACAGACCGACGCGCAGGGCCTCCTCCAGGCGGGGCGGGACGTCGTCACGGCCGGTCGGCGTGTAGACCGCCTTGATGATGCGTGCGGTCATGAGGTCGCGGGTGTTCGCCTGGCGACGGTCCGACTCGAACGGGCTGCGGCCGGTCAGGAGGGTGTAGACGGTCGCCGCGAGGCTCCACACCTCGCTGGCGACGGTGCCGTTGGTGGTCTCCTGCAGCACCTCGGGCGCTGACCACGGAACGGACATGGCCACGTCGCCGTCCTCGTCGCCCGCGGCGGCGATGCCGAAGTCCGCGAGCACGGAAGACCCGAGCGCGGTGATCAGGATGTTGGACGGCTTGATGTCTCGGTGCAGCAGCCCCGCTCGGTGCACGGTCTCGACGGCGCCGGCGATGCGCACCCCCGTCTCGAGCACGGTCGTGAGGGCCAGGCTGTCTCGGCGCAGCCGGGCGCTCATCGTGTCGGGGCAGTACTCCATCACGAAGAACGGCCGCCCGTCGGACGAGATGCTCGCCAGGTGCACCGTCACGATCGCCGGGTGGGCGCTCAGCCGGGCGAGGATGTCCGCCTCGGCGTTGAACGCGCGGAGTGTCTCGTCGTTGACCGCCTCCGCCGCCAGCACCTTCACGGCGACGACGCGACGCGGGAGATCCTGCTCGTACAGGAAGACGTCGGCGAAGCCGCCGGAGCCGAGCGGCCGGATCACGGCGTAGCCGGGCAGCACGGGAGGCGATGCGATGGCCCGCTTGCTCATGCCTCCCCTCCCCGCTCCGCACGCCCGCGCATGATGATCCTCTCCCCCGACGAACCGGTCCGCACGGCCCCGGTCTGGTCACAGGGCCGGCGGAGCGCCGGCGTCGGGATCAGCCTAATCGAAACCACTCGTCGTCTCAGCGCCCCGTTCGGGTCGCAGGGAGCGCCAGCTGCGCAGAGAACAGACCGCGCTCACGGCTCACCACCTGCGCGCGCCCGGGCACCGACGGAATGGGCTTGACGCGGTCGATCAGAGCCCCCTCCTCGGGGTTGCCACCGAGCAGGATGCCGGTGACGCCGAGGTCGGTGAAGCCCTGGATGATCGGGTCGTACGCCTGACGGCTCGCGCCTCCGGTGCGCCGCGTGATGATGACATGGAGGCCGACATCCGCCGCTTGGGCGAGCAAGGGGCGCAGCCCGGCGACCGGGTTGCCCTGGCTGGTCGCGACGAGGTCGTAGTCGTCGACGATCACGAAGCCCTCCGCGCCCTTCCACCACGACCGGTCGCGCAGCTGCTCCGTCGTGACGTCCTGGCCGGGCAGACGGCCCGAGAAGAACGTCGCGAGCTCGGACATCCCCGACATCGCCTGGTCGTGCGAGGTCAGGTACGCCCCGAGGTACTCGCTCGGGATCTCCCCGAGCAGCGCCCGCCGGTAGTCGATCGCGAAGATCTTCGCCTGCTCCGGGGTGTAGAGCCGCCCGATCTCCTGCACGATGCCGCGCAGGAAGGACGACTTGCCCATCCCCGAGTCGCCGTAGAGGTAGAGGTGCGACTCCGCAGTCAGATCGACGCCGAACGGCGCAAGCTGGGCCTCGTCCACGCCGAGCAGCAGGCGACGGTCGTCGGCCGGCGCCTGGGCGCGCACCTCGTCGAGCGAGATGTCCTCCGGCAGCAGCCGGAGCTTCGGGCCGGCAGGCCCCCGCCACGCCCGGGAGACGGACTCGACCAGTCCCTCGACGCCGTCCACGAGACGCGCGGAGTCGCTCGATCCGTCGATGCGCGGAAGGGCTCCGAGCATGTGCAGCTTGTTCGGCGCGAGACCGCGGCCGGGAGCGTCGGCCGGCACATTCGCGGCAGCCTTGCGGTCGATCTCGGAGTCGCTCGCATCACCCTGGCGCAGCTCGATCCGGGTCTGCAGCAGGTCCTTCAGACTGGAACGGATCTCGAGCCAGCGGTTGGTGGTGACCACGAGGTGCACGCCGAAGCTCAGTCCGCGGGCGGCGATGGCCTGGATGCGCGGCTCGAGCGCGTCGTACTCGGTGCGCAGGGTGGACCATCCGTCGACCACGAGGAACACATCGCCCCAGCCGTCGTCCACGAGCCCTTCGGCACGACGCTGCCGGTAGGTGTCGATCGAGTCGACGCCGTGCTGCCGGAAATACAGCTCGCGGGCGTCGAGGACGGATTCGACCTCCGCGACGGTGCGGCGCACGGACTCCTCCTCGGTGCGCGTCGCGACCCCCGCCACATGCGGGAGTCCCTGCATGCCCACGAAGGTGCCGCCGCCGAAGTCGAGCACGTAGAACTGCAGCTCGAGCGGAGTCGCCGTGAGGGCGAGCGACGCGACGAGCGTGCGCGCCATGGTCGACTTGCCGCTGAGCGGTCCGCCCACGATCGCGACGTGTCCGCCGGCCCCGCCCAGCGAGACGACCAGCTGCTCGCGCCGCTGCTCCAGCGGTACGTCGACCACGCCGAGCGGGACGGTGAGCGAGCCCGCCGCACGCCAGGACGGCGACACGAGCCCGAGCGCCGCATCCACGGCCAGGTCGGGCATGAGGCGGTCGAGCGGCTCCGGGTCGCGCAGCGGCGGCAGCCACACCTGGTGCGCCGCGGGACCGCGGCCGCTCATCCGCTCGACGGCGATCTGGAACGTGCTGCGCTCCTCCGCCGGTTCGACGGCCACGGGGGCGGCCGGGGTGTCGGGGTGCTCGGGGAGTTCGAGCGGCTGTGCGGCGGCCGTGAACAGCGCGACGTCCGCTGCGGTGGCGGCGACCGGCCCGTCGCCGGACCCGCCACGGCGACGCGTCTTCGGCGCCCCCGACACGTAGGCGGCGCGGAACTGCGTCATCGACTCGGTGTCCGCTTTCAGATAGCCGACTCCCGGCTCCTGCGGAAGCGTGTACGCGTCGGGAACGCCGAGCACGGTGCGCGACTCCGCCGCCGAGAACGTGCGGAGGCCGATGCGGTACGAGAGGTAGGTGTCGAGCCCGCGGAGCTTGCCCTCCTCGAGCCGCTGCGAGGCGAGCAGCAGATGGATCTGCAGCGACCGGCCGACACGGCCGATGCTGACGAAGCTCTCGACGAACTCCGGCTTGGCGGCCAGCAGCTCCGAGAACTCGTCGGCCACGATCAGCAGCGCCGGGAGCGGCTCGAGATCGGCGCGGCCGTTGCGTCGAGCCTTCTCGTAGTCGGATACGTTCGCGAAGTTGCCGGCCTCGCGCAGCAGCTCCTGGCGGCGCACCACCTCGCCCTGCAGGGCGTCCTGGAAGCGGTCGACGAGCGCGAGCTCGCTGCCGAGGTTCGTGATGATCGCCGAGACGTGCGGCATCCCGGCCATGCCGGCGAACGTCGCACCACCCTTGAAGTCCACGAGCACGAAGTTGAGCTGCTCGGGCGAATGCGTCAACGCGAGCGCCAGCACCAGCGTGCGGAGCACCTCCGACTTGCCGGAGCCGGTGGCGCCGATGAGCACGCCGTGGGGGCCCATCCCCTGCTGGGCCGCCTCCTTGAGATCGAGCACCAGTGTGCCGCCCTCGGTGTCCTGACCGATCGGCACGCGGAGGCGGTCGCGCTCCAGACGACCCGACCAGGCCCTGTCGAAGTCGATCTCGCGCACGTCCGGCAGCCCCAGCAGCTCGACGAGCTCGCGCTGCGCACGGGTCGCCCCGCCCTCGACGGCGGCGACCGGCCCGGCGTACAGCGGCAGCAGGCGGCGGGCGGTCGCCTCGGCCTCGACGACGGACACGGTGTCGGGGGTGAAGACGCGGGTATCGGCGCGGAGGTCGATGGCCTCCGCGCGATCGGCGGGCGCCGACGGATCGCCCGGCAGGGCCAGTCGGAGCACGTCTGCGTCCTCCAGGGCGCCCCAGCGGGTGGGCAGCTCGATGACGGTGACCCCGGCGACCCCGTCACCGCCGAGCAGCGGGTCGCCCGCGGGGACCCGCGCTCCGTCGACCAGGAGGATCACGTGCGGCGCGGCCTTCGCCCCCGGCGAGAAGCGCGGACGCTCGCTCAGGTCGGCCGGAAGCAGCCGGGCCAGCTCCTCGATCGAGGAGGAGATCGCACGCGCCGGCCCGAGGCGGTCCTCCACCCGGACGGACTGCACGTGCGGGAGCCACTTGGTCCACTCCCACTGCGCGAGCTGCCCCTCGCCGGCGAGCACGGCGATGCGCACGTCATCCGGCGACTGCATAGTCGCGACGCCGAGCAGCATGGCGCGGGCCAGGGCTCGCACGGCGTTCTCGTCGCCGCCGGTGATCTCGACGCGCGCATAGTCCCCCACTGGAACGGCGAGCGGCAGGCGCGGCTGCACCTCGTGGGTGAGCATGAAGCGGTGGGCGGCGGACGCGGCGACCGGGTCGAGCTGTGCGAGCGGCGGGAGTTCGGGCGCTTCGAGCGTGATGCAGAGCGGCTGGTCGGAGACGCCGATGCGCACCTGCAGGAAGTCCTCGTCCGAGGCGATGCGCTCCCAGACGCGCGTCCTGTCCTCCGTGATGAACGGCAGCGCGGAAGGCGCGGGGTTCACCCAGTTTCCGTAGCGCCGCTGCTGGCGCGCCGCCGTGCGCACGGTGTCGCGGAGCTCGGCGAGGTACGCCAGGTACTCGCGACGGCTCCCGAGAACCTGCGAGGTGCGCTGCGAACGCTGGCGCCAGCCGTTGACCGCGACGAAGCCGAGCGAGGACAGCAGGAACATCCCGCCCGTGATGAACCCCGTGGGCCCGGCGTTCGAGATGGTGACCATGACGATGGCGCCGATGCTGCCCAGCATCGGGAGCAGGGACGTGATCAGACCGCCGCTCTCGCTCGGGACGAGCTCGGGCGGAGCCTGCACGACGATCTTGCCGCCGGGGACCCGCGGGGGCGCGAGCCGGGGACCAGCGCTCATGACGCACCTCCGAGAAGCCTGCTGATGGTGAAGACGCGGTTGCCGAGCTGGACACGGACGCCGTCCTCGACGAGCGTGCGGACCCCGGCGGCGAGGCGTCGGGCGTCGCCCGTCTCGTCGAGCAGCTCGGTGCCGTTCGTCGAGCCGTTGTCGGTGATCCAGGTTCCGGAGAACGAGTGCTCGAGTCGCGCGTGGGTCTTCGACACCGTGTGCTCGGGATCCCGCACCACGATCAGACGGTCCCCGGGCTCGCTGCCCACGGGGGCACGGCCGAGGCTGACCGCGACGGGGACGGGCAGCTGCTCGCGCTGTCCGGTGTCGAAGATCAGCAGCAGTTCGCCGCCGGTCTCGCCGCCGACGACTCCCCCGCCGGTCTCCACGGGGACCGGACCCGGCGCCCCGGGGACGCCCGTGCCCGTTCCCGTCCCGGTGTCGGAGCCCCGGCCTGTGTCGTCGGACGCACCGCGGATGTCGCGCGCGGGGATGACCTGCGGCGGTGTGAGCACGGGAGCCGCGGGGGAGGCGGGCGCCGCCGGTGCGCTCGATGCGGGGATGCCGTCCTGCGAACCCGCGGGCGTCAGCGCCGACGCGTGCGGCGGCGCGGCGAGCGGTGCGGCTCCGGGAAGCACGGTCACCTGCTCCGAGAGGTCGAACGAGGCGCCCCCGGGCAGCGGGGGCGCGATGATCGCGGGGGCGAGCGGAGCGGCCTCCTCCGCGACCGTGCGACGCGGGACGGCGACGACGACCGTTCCGGCGGCGCGATCGGCCCACGAACGGCGGCGCGCGCTGCCGTCCCAGGCCGCCGACGCCTCCACGATCCAGGCGCCGACGCCGAGCACGAGCGATCCGGCTCCGGTGAGGAAGGAGCGGACGAACGCCCGCCCCAGCCCGGGCGAGAAGGGAGCGTCCTCCCGTGCCACGCGCAGGCGCAGCAGAGCGTTCCCGAGACCGAGGCCGGCGCGCGCCTGGAGCACGAGGAGGACGACGGCGAGCTCGGCGACGGCCACGCCGGTCAGCACCACGGAACGGGTGAGCAGGGCCACCCCGGCGCCGATCGCGGCGACGGCCACGACGTCGATCGTGAGCGCGGCGAGACGAGCGCCGACCGATGCCGGCGAGCCGGCGAAGGCGGGACCGAGCGGCGTGGATCCCACCGCGGCACGGCCGCCCGGCGAGGCGACCGCGACCGCACCTCCGTGGTGCTCACCGGTCTGGGGCACTCCGCACGACGGGCAGCGGACGGTGCCCTCGGGCAGCGGCTGCCCGCAGTTCCAGCACGGGAGAGCGCTCATCACGCCATCACCCCTCTCATCAGGTCGATGATCCCGGCGGCGACCAGCCCGGCGGGAAGTGCGAAGACGACGCAGAGCGCCTCGATCAGATCGCCGAGGCGCGACCAGAACAACGAGGAGGCGCCTCGTCCGACGGCGACGAGCACCGCGGCCGTCGCGATGCCCACGACGAGCAGCGCCCCGGCGGCCACGCTGAGACCCAGGGTCCCGGAAGCCGGAGCGCCGGACGCGAGGATGGCCGCCGTCGCGACCGACAGAGCGACGACCAGGGCGGCAGCGCGCGGGACCCAGCGCAGCAGCGGGACGGACGAACGGCGCGCGCCCAGCACGAGCGAGAACCCCGCAGTCGCCGCGAGCACGAGCTGACCCCAGTACCGCAGCGGATCGGCGGCCTGCAGCGGGACGAGCGCGAGCGGTGCGCAGACTGCCGCGGCACCGGCGATCAACCCGGTCGCCGTGCGCATGCGGGCGGTCGATTGGCCGGCGATGCGCCGGGCTCCGGCGAAGGTGACCGGACCTCCGGGCTCGGGGACGCGTTCGCGGACGGCCCAGCGCGTCGACTGGTAGCGCTGGTAGTCGATGAACATCCCGGGCGGCACATCGAGGAGCATCGTCGGCAGCGCCCGCAGGGCCACCGGTGCGGCGCCGAGGGTGATGGCCGCGGCCCCCTGTGCGGGCAGTCCGAGCAGGAGAGCGAGCGCCCAGATCGCGCCGAGCACCAGCAGCACCACGGCCGCAGCACCTGCGGAGTCGCGGACCGCCTCCGCTCCTGCGACGAGCGCGATGACGGCGGCGAGCACCGCCGCCGCGGCGAGCCCGGTGAGCACGACGAGCGGGAGGGAATGGACGGCGGGCGGGATCGCCGTCGCGCCGGCCGCGAAGGCCAGGGCCAGCGGGCCGAGGGCGGCGGCGGGAGCCGCCGTCGTCGCAGCCCGTGCGGCGTCCGCGTTCGCGCCGCGTGTGCGGCTCGACGACGCGCGAGGATCGCGGGCCCGCACCGACCAGGTCACTCCCGCGACGGCGGCGCTCACCGCCAGCGCGACGGACATCGTCAGCCGGGCGCCATCAGGGACGGACACCCCGCCGGTGAGGACGAGTGCGGTGACGACGACGCCGACCGCACCGAGGATCCACCAGGCGACGGTCTCGGTCGTGGCCGCCGTGCTCGCGTCCGTTCGGCGGCGCCGGCCCGGGACGACACGGTCGTGGAGGTCGACGACGGCGAGCAGAGCACCGTCGTCGAGCCGCCAGGCGGGCTGGTCGGTCGCGACCTCGCGGCCCGTGCGTTCGACGAGCACCTGCCGTCCGGGTTGAAGGCGCAGCCCGATGCCGTCGAGGGCCGTCTCGATGACCGTGCCTGCAGGCACCACGATCTCGTGGACGCGCGGGCCGTCGACGATCGCCAGACGACGCCGCTCGGTCACGCCCGTCGGCACGGTTCAGTCGAGATCGTGTTCACGCCCATCTTCCTTCGGCACGGCCTGTGCAGCACCTCGTGCGCGGCTCAGCCGCGGCCGCCGGGACCCGCCGCGGCCGAGCGGGGCCCGCGGTCCTGGTCCTCGTCGATCTTGGGTGCGATCGGTCCGCCGAGCCCACGGCCCTGCCGCTTCTCGTCCGATCGTCCCGCGCCGCCGGCGCCGCCCATCATGCCCGCGCCCGCACCGGTGCCGCCACGCGCGGCGGCGCCCTCAGCGGCGGCGCCTGCACCGCCTGCACCGCCCTGGCCGGAGCCGAGCAGCCCACCGCTCCCGGCGCGGCCCGCGCCCGCGAGCGCACCCGTACGCGCACCCGCGGACTCCGCGGCCGCGTTCAGGCCGCCCACCTTCGCACCCGCACCGAGCGAGCCCACCTTCGCGTTGAGGCCGGAACCGAGCATCGAACCACCGCGGGCGGCCACGAGCTTCGCGCCACCGAGAGCGAGCGCCCCGCCCGCACCCGCAGCGAGCCCGGGTGTCGAGCCGAGGCCTCCCCCGAGCGAGCCGCCGCCCCCCGAACCGCCGGAACCCCACCCGGGCGTCGTCGTACCGCCCGAGATCGGTCCGTCGGGCGTGATGGAGCCGTCGATGCCCGTACCGGGGGTCGAACCGGTGCCGGTGTGACCGGTGCCGGTGGGACCGCCGGGGATGCTGACATAGCCGCCGGTGTCGACCTGCGACAGCGGCTCGACGTGCGCGTCCGGGTAGGTGCCGAAGGAGCCGCCACCGGGGAGACGGCCGCCAGTGCCGGGGCCGGAGGAACTGCCTCCGGGGGTCCGGTCGGAAGAGGACGAGGAGCCGCCGGGTCCACCGTCGGGGAGGCGGCCGTCGGTCTGGAAATCACTGCTGACGCTGAGCTTGTACGAGTCCATGGTCTCGCTGATCTTCTGGACCGACGCGCGAGCCGTCGATTCGCGGTTGGCAGCGAGGTAGCTGTTGACCGCTGCGACCGCCCCCGGGCCGGCGACGATCGAGAGCGGGCCGAGGAAGAACGTCGCCCCGGTCACGGCCGCCTGCAGGATGTTCGCCTGCCCGCTGGAGAGCGCGCCGGGCGCGTCCGCGTCGAGCTTGTCGAGCTCGCTGTTCGCCAGATTCTTGCGCGTCGAGTTGGCGGACTCGACCTGCGTGTGGATGGATGCCACCTTCTGCGAGAGATCGTCCGCCTTGGACGCCACCGACTGAAGCGCCGACGTGGCGGCCTCGCCCGTCTCCCCTTCCAACCCGACACCGCTCTGCGCATCGCTCGTGATGCGCTTGAGCGCATTCAGTTGCGAGACGAGTTGCGCGGCGTTCGGCAGGGTGACGTCCGCTTTCGCAGACGCCAGGTCGGCCAGCCTCTTCTCCCACGGCCCCTTGCTCATGCGTTCCCCCCATTTCCGTTCGGAGCTCTCCGACGCGATAGTACGACGATCATGATGACGACGACAGCGATGATCACAAGGACCGCGATGCCGATTCCGATGAACAGGCCGGCCGGCACACCGGAAGCAGGCGCCGAGCTGCTCTCCCCCGGCGCACCCGTCGTCGAAGGAGCCGGAGTGTGCGCTGCATCCGCGATCTGCTCGGCAGTGGGCTTCGCGTACGCCTTGTCGAGCAGCGGGTTGGTGTCCGGGTACTTCGTCGGGTCGACCGCGAGGAGGTGGGTCAGGGACGCCGGCCCGTAACCGTACCCGGTCTTCTCATCACGCATCAACTCGTGGTCGTCGGCGGTCGTGTTGTGGATGAGCGACTGGATGAGCTGATTGGAACTGGCTTTCGGGTACTTCTGTTTTGCAGCTGCGAGCATCCCCGCGACAAGCGGCGCCGCCATCGAGGAACCGATCGCACGGTACGAGCTGTCCCAACTTCCGGTCTGCTCGTCACCGTTGGTCGCGATCCCCACTCCTGCAGCGACGACGGTGGCCTCGGTCTGGATATCGACCACACCACCGTGCGACTGGATCGCGCCGTCCTGCCCGATCGCGTTGACCCCGACGACCCCGTTCGCGCCGGACGGCAGGGTCCCCTCATCCGTCAGTTCGTTGGGCATCGATGAGACGACGATGACGCCCTTCGCCAGAGCCTCGGCGAGGACATCGAGGTCCGGCCGAGTCAGGACGCCGAGTCCGACGGAGGTGGTGACGATATCGCTCCCCGCGTCGAGAGCCGCCTGGAGTGCCCGACCGAATTGGGTCGTCTTGCCCCCGCTCGCTGCGCAGTCCAACGTTCCATAGCCTTCGAACCGCACCGATGCGTCCGGAACGATGCCCTTCACTGCGCCCGCCCCCGTGCCGTTGCCGATGAGGAGTGCGCTCACAGAGGTGCCGTGCACCGAGGCCTCGTTCGCGTCCGTCGTGGTCGGGGAGGCCGCACAGTACGTGGTCTTGTCGACCGTCAGGTCGGTTCCGGAGAACACCGGAAGATCCGGATTGATCTGCCCGTCGATCACGGTGATCTTCACGCCTTTGCCCGTCCACCCCTCGGCGTGGGCCTGGCCGACGTCGTAGTAGTCGTACCACCAGTTGCCGTCGGTCGTGTCGGCCGACGCGGACACCGTTGGAACGATCGCCAGTGCAAGGGCGAGCGCGCCCGCGAACATGCCCCGGAGGGCTCCCCTCGACTTCATCGCACCCCATCCTGCCGACGACGCGCGTTCAGCGCATCCGTGCGGCCACTGCCTTCGGCCGCCGGGACAGGCCGCGCGTGGCGCGCCCCCGAGACCCTTCCCAGGGATATCACGGATCACGCGCGTACCGCCAATCTCGACCGGAACAGAGTGCCCGCACTGTGGTCGAGCACTCCGAGCCGCCGATAGGGTCGAGCCGTATGGGGGAATACGTTTCGAAGCTCGCGGCACTCGCGGGCGCACCGCGGTACGGGATGGGATCGTCGTTCACGAGGGCCGGGGAGGCGCTGGGTGCGGTGGCTCACGCGGCGCAACGCGCTCGCTCCGATGTCGGATTCAGTGGAGAGGCCGGTCGCGCGGCCGAGTCGCTGCTGGAGAGCCGCCGTCGCGCCCTCCTGACGATCGCGGACGGTGCGACGAAGGTCCCGACACTGATCGCGCAGGCGAACGATCAGCTCGACTACGCGCGGCGGGTGGCGAAGGAGATCGCCGCGCGCACCGCACCGCCGGTCCGCGCCGAGGCCGCTGCGGCGGCGAAGGCCTCCCTCGCGCGCACCAACGAGCAGGAGGCGAAGCGCGCCTACGCGGCCATCGTGAAGGAGTTGCGGGCGCTGGCCGCCGAGCTGAAGCCGCTCGCCGCAGACCTGACTTCGACGTCGTTCCCCGGCAGCACGCAGCCCGGACAGGCGAAGGCACCCGGGAGCCTGCGTGCACTCGCGCAGCTCACGCCCGCTCAGCTCGCCGCGCTGTCGACATCGCAGCTCGTCCGGCTCGCGGCGATGCTGTCGAAGGACCCGGAGAAGGTGTGGGGGTGGTGGGCGACCCTCACCGAGGTCCAGCGGGCGACGCTCCTGACGAGCGCCGCACCGTTCCTCGGCCGCCTCGACGGGCTGCCACCGGCGGTCCGCGTGGCCGCCAACCGCACGAACGCCGCGACAGCCCTGGCCGCCAACGAGGCGGAGCTGGCGCGTCTGCGCGCTCTCCCCCGCAGCGCGGAGAACGCGAACACGATCGCGCTCCTCGAGACCGAGAACGAATACCTGCAACGGGCGGTCGACGGCTCGGTGCAGCTGTACCTCTACGACCGCGACGCATCCCGGGTCGTCGAGGTGGTCGGCGACCTCTCGCAGACACCGACCAACGTGATCTACTACAACCCGGGGACGTTCACGGGGATGCCGGACTTCTGGAAGGGCGGGGTGCAGACAATGGCAGTCACTCTGGTTCAGGATCAGCCCGGGGCCATCGTCTTTGTCACGAAGGACGGGATCTTCCCGGGCGAGGACGACACGAACCTCGGTGGGCCGAACATGACCCGCATCCTCGAGGCGAACTCGCCCACCTCCACAGTGGCGACGGCCGAGAGACTGGCGTCACTGCAGCACGGCATCGCCGCGAATCCGGAGTACACGTACGCGAATCGCACGGCCATCGGCCACAGTTGGGGTCTGGCGAACGTCACCGCCTCCGAGGGTGCCGGCGCGCACTACGACCAGGTGATCTCGCTCTCCGGAGCCTGGATGCCGGAAGGGTGGGCCCCGGACCCGACGACGTCGTACACGGACTTCTCCTATCCCGACGCGCTCCAAGTGGCTCAGGAGTTCGGCGCGGTCGGTGGAAACAACGTTCCGCGCCGGCCCGACAGCGGATTCGCATACGACCCGTACTACGAGGCGCCTTCCGCGTTCGACTTGATCGGCAACCACAACCTCATCGCGTCGGACGCGCAAGCGAACTATGCACTCATCGATGATCTGAAAGTTGAGATCTTCGGCCAGTGAACCAACGACGTCTCCTTCCGCTGGCGACCGTCACGCTTCTCCTGATGACGCTGAGCGCCTGCGCGCCATCCCTCCCTGCGAAAGGCCCGACCCCTATGGACACGCCCTCCGTGAGTCTCACCCCCGAGCAAGCCAAGTCCGAGTCACTTCGAATGCAGGACGAGCTCGTCGCGCTTGTGCCTACTGAGTGGATCTCCGAGCGTCGCACCCAGCAAACCGCTCATCTCAGGCAGTGCGCGGCGGACAATCTCTACTCGTGGTCAGGATTCACCGGATTGTCGCTGAACGGGACGCGGGATACGGACCAGCTCGTCACAGCAGTCGCGTCCGCGTATTCGGAATCCGCGTTCACCGTAACGATCGACAAGAACCCCGCTGGTCTCCGCCGGGTATCGCTCACCGGCGAGGACGGGGCGAACTACCTCGTGGCGCCGGGGCCGAAGGATCAAAGCGGAGTGAGCATCTACGCCGGTTCCCCCTGCTTCCACCTCCCCGACGGCATGTCGCCGCTCGACACGTTCTGAGGAGTGCACATGAAACGGATCACGGCCGACCGGAGGGTCGCGACGGAGGCGGCGAAGGGCATCGCCGACGCCCTCCCTCCGGTGCGCGAGCTGGCGACGCGGTTCCCGGGTGGGCTTGCGGCCGGGGCCGAGGGCACCGAGGAGTTCGACGCCGCCTTCAACGATGCGACGAGCGCGCTCGCGGCGACGTTGCCGGCGGTCGCTGCGACGATGAGGGGCACGTCCGAGGACATCGTCGCGACGGTCGACTCCCTCCTCGGAGCCGACCAGCAGAGCGCGACCGATCTGCAGGCGATCAGCCGGGCGTTCTGACGCGGACCGGCGCGCCCGGCCTCAATCCAGGAACAGCGCCCGGAGGCGTCGCGTGGTCAGCACGAGGCCGAGGCCGACCATCACGGCGAAGTAGAGGACGTGCCAGAGCATCCCGATGTCGACGGCGCCGGTGGTGAGGCCGCGGACGAGCTCGACGCCGTGCCAGAGCGGGAGCGCGCGGATGAACCACTGGATCGGCTCGGGATACACCGTGATCGGGTAGAAGGTGGCCGTCAGGAGGAACATCGGCAGCAGGACGAAGTTGATCCAGTCCATCTGCTGGAAGGTCTTCATGTAGCTCGTGACCCCCATCCCGAAACTGGCGAAGCCGAACGCGATGAGCAGGACGGCGGGCAGGGCGAGCAGCGCCCACCAAGAGAGGTTGAGGCCCAATGTCTGCATGACGAGCATGAAGCCAAGGGCGTAGAGGGCGCCGCGCGCGAGGGCGAGGAGGATCTCTCCGAGCGCGACGTCCAGCGGGCCGAGCGACGTGGAGAGCATGCCCTCGTAGAGCTTGGCGAAGTGCATCTTGAAGAAGACGTTCCAAGTGGAGTCGTACACGGCACCGTTCATGGCCGCGGTGGCGAGCAGCGCGGGCGCGATGAAGGCCGCGTACGAGACGGGCTGCCCGGTCGAGGTGTGCACGTCGCCCACGAGACTCCCGAGCCCGATGCCGAGCGACAGGAGGTAGAAGATCGGCTCGAAGAATCCGGAGACGATCACGAGCCAGTTTGTGCTACGGGTCGCCCGCCAGCCGCGCAGCATCACCGACCTCGCGTTGCCGGCGTAGAGGGCGCGCAGCGGACGCGAGCGCGAGACCTCCGCGGTCATCCGGTCGTCGGTGGCGGTCACTTGTTCAGCCTCCGCCCACTGATGCGTCGTGCCCACAGCCAGAAGGCGGCCGTGAGAGCAGCCAGGTAGAGGATGTGCACGATCGTGAGCCACAGGGGCTCCGGCGACCCGTACGCGAACACGCGCGAGAGCTCCGTCGCGTGCCAGAGGGGCGAGATCCAGCCGATCCACTGCAGGAAGTCGGGCATGTTCGACAGCGGGAAGAAGGTGCCGGAGAACAGCGTCATCGGCAGCAGGACGAACCGCATGAGCATGGCGATCTGGCCGGTGTCCTGCTCGAGGGTAGCGACATACGCCATGACCGGCGTGCCGAAGGCGAGCCCGGCGAGCGTCGCGACGAACACGGTGACCCACCCCCACGGCCCCGGGACGGCGCCGAAGAGCAGCATGAAGGCGTAGTAGACGATGCTCGTGCCGAGCAGCCGCGCGATCACGGAGATGACGATGCCGTCGATGATCTGGCCCGGCGCGATCGGCGCGGCATTCATGCCGAAGAAGGTGGGGTTCCACTTGAACCCGAGCATGACCGGGTAGGTGAACTCCTCGCTCGCGACCGTCACCGCCGCCGTGCAGAGGAGCGCGGGAGCGACGAACGCGAGATAGCTCACGCCGTCGATCGCGTCCGGGCCGGTGTTGGCGCTGATGAGGCTCCCGAGCCCGACGCCCATGGCGAAGAGGTAGAGCAGCGGGTTGCCGAACCCGGTGACGAGCAGCGTCTGCAGGTACGAGCGCATCACCCGGAAGCGGTGCTCTGCGACGTACCAGGCGCCGAACCTCCGCGGACGCACCGCTCCGGCGAGCGCCGCCCGCGCGTCGTCGCCGATCGCCGTGCCGGTCTCGGCGCTCATTCGATCAGGCTCCGGCCGGTCAAGCGCAGGAAGACGTCCTCCAGGCTCGACCGGCGCACAAGGCTCGTGAGCGGGTGGAGGCCGCGCTCGGTGAGGCGGGCGAGCTCGGCCTCGCCGTCGTCGCTGTAGACGAGGATGCGGTCGGGCAGCACCTCGACGCGCTCCCCGATTCCGTCGAGACGGCCCGCGACCTTGGCGTTGCGATCGGAGCCGAAGCGCACCTCCAGCACCTCGCGCGTGGAGTACTCGCGGATGAGGGCGGCCGGGGACCCCTCAGCCATGATGCGGCCTTTGTCCACGACGACCAGGCGGTCGCAGAGCTGCTCCGCCTCGTCCATGTAGTGGGTGGTGAGCACGAGGGTCGTTCCCTGCTCCTTGAGCCGGAACAGCCGGTCCCAGAGGATGTGGCGCGCCTGCGGGTCGAGCCCGGTGGTCGGTTCGTCGAGCAGCAGGATGCGCGGGTCGTTGATGAGGGCCCGGGCGATGGTGAGGCGGCGCTTCATGCCGCCGGAGAGGTCGTCGACCTTGGCCTTCGCCTTGTCCTCCAGCTGGGCGAAGGCGAGCAGCTCGTCGGCACGGCGGCGCACACGCGCAGCGGGCAGCCCGAAGTAGCGGCCGTAGACGACGAGGTTGTCCCGCACGCGGAGCTCGGTGTCGAGGTTGTCCGCCTGGGGCACGACGCCCAGCTGCGAGCGGATCTCGGGGCCGTAGCGGTCGGGATCGAGACCGAGGATGCGGAGGTCGCCTCCCGAGCGGGTCGAGACGGCCCCGACCATCCGCATCGTCGTCGACTTTCCCGCACCGTTGGGGCCGAGCAGCCCGAAGGACTCCCCGGCCTCCACGTCGAAGCTGATGCCGTCGACCGCGGGAACGTCCTTGTACGTCTTGACGAGATCGGTGGCGGTGATGACGGGCGTCGGCATAGTTCAGCACTGTAGCCCCGGCCGGAGACATCGCGGGGGATCCGGCCGCTCGTCAACCGGGGTTGACCAACGGCAGCGAGTCAACTAGGGTTGACGCCATGGACAGCAGCACCCTCCGCACCCTCGCCGGCGACGCCGGGTCCGAGGATCCGATCGTCGCCCTCCGGGCCATCTCGCGCCTGCACCGCGAGCTCGACCGGATCGAGGCGGTCGCCGTGCGGCGCGCGCGCAACACGAACGCCACGTGGCAGCTCATCGCGCTGGCCCTGGGTGTCAGCAAACAGGCAGTCCACAAGAAGTACGGTCGGATGTAGACCGCGCCGCACGGCCGCGCACCCTCGTCGAGACGAAGCCCGAAACGGAAAGACCCATGACCTCCGAGCAGCCCGCCGCGTCCACCCGACGCCGCTCCCCCTTCTCCCGGCGCCCCGACGACGCCGGCCCGCGCGCCCGCTTCGGGCAGCTCCTCCCCTACCTCCTCGAGCATAAGAAGGTGCTCGGCTGGGTCGTCGTGCTCAGCGTGCTCGGCGCCGCGGCCAGCCTCGCCCAGCCACTGCTGGTCAGCCAGGTGATCGACATCGTCGGCAAGGGCGAGCCGCTGGGCGCGCTGGTGTGGGGACTCGTCGCGCTGGTGGTCGTCTCGGGGCTGATCTCCGGTTACCAGCACTACCTGCTCCAGCGCACGGGCGAGGGCGTCGTGCTGTCGTCGCGCCGCAAGCTCGTCGGTCGGCTGCTCAGGCTGCCGATCAGCGAGTTCGACACCCGCCGCACCGGCGACCTCGTGTCGCGGGTGGGCTCCGACACCACTCTGTTGCGGGCGGTCCTGACCCAGGGCCTGGTCGAGGCCATCGGTGGCGCGCTCACCTTCATCGGCGCCCTGATCGCGATGCTCATCATCGATCCGGTGCTGCTCGGACTCACCGTGCTGGTCGTCGCCGTGTCGATCGTGGTCGTGACCGTCCTCTCCGGGCGGATCCGCGTCGCCAGCCAGAAGGCGCAGAACAAGGTCGGCGACCTCGCCGCGGCCGTCGAGCGGGCGATCAGCTCGGTGCGCACGATCCGGGCGGCCAACGCCACCGAGCGCGAGATCGCGGCGGTCGACGAGAACGCGACGGGGGCCTACCGCATGGGCATCCGGGTCGCCAAGATCTCGGCGCTCGTCGTCCCGGTCGCGGGCATCGCGATGCAGGTGTCGTTCCTCGTCGTGCTCGGCGTCGGCGGCTTCCGTGTCGCGAGCGGTGCGATCACGGTCGCGAACCTCGTGGCCTTCATCCTCTTCCTGTTCATGATGATCCTTCCGCTCGGGCAGGCGTTCGGAGCGATCGCGGCCGTGAACTCGGCGCTGGGGGCACTCGGGCGCATCCAGGAGATCCTCGATCTGCCGACCGAGGACCAGCACGACCGCGAGATCGCGCCCCTCGCCTGGACGGTCGGGGCGGCGAACGAGGGACTCGCCCCCGAGGCACCGGCCATCGAGTTCGCCGACGTGCACTTCGCGTATCCCGAGCACGAGGAGAAGCCGGGCGAGTCGGGCCCCTCCGACGGCTCCGCTCCGGGCGCGCGCAGTGAGCCGTCCGCTGCGCCGACGGTCGAGCGGGTGGCGGTCGAGGCGTTCGGCGGCGTGGATGTCGTCGCCGAGGCGGAGGCTGCGGCCGGCACCGGAGAGGACGCTGACGGCGCGCACCACCCGGGTGGTGTGCTCCACGGCGTGAGCTTCGCTGTGCCGCGCGGCAAGCGGACCGCGCTGGTCGGACCGTCGGGCGCGGGCAAGTCGACCATCCTGGCCCTGATCGAGCGGTTCTACGACGTGGAGGCGGGCGAGGTGCGGTTCGGCGGCCTCGACATCCGGAGCCTGGAGCGCACGGCGCTGCGCGAGCAGATCGGCTACGTGGAGCAGGACGCGCCGGTGCTCGCCGGCTCGCTGCGCGACAACCTCACGCTGTCGGCGCCATCCGCGACCGACGAGGCGTGCATCGACGTGCTGCACGCCGTCAACCTGACCGAGGTGCTGGAGCGCAGCGAGCGGGGACTCGCGGCCCCGGTCGGCGAAGACGGGATCATGCTCTCGGGCGGCGAGCGCCAGCGCCTCGCGATCGCCCGCGCGCTCCTCGCCGCGCCGCCGGTGCTGCTGCTCGACGAGTCCACGTCCAGCCTCGACGGGCGCAACGAGCAGCTCATGCGCGAGGCGATCGACGCGGTGGCGGAGGACCGCACCCTCCTGGTGATCGCGCACCGGCTCTCCACCGTCGTCGACTCCGACCAGATCGTCGTGCTCGACCACGGCCGCGTCGTCGGCGTCGGCACCCACTCGGAGCTCGTCGCGAGCACGCCGCTCTACCGCGATCTCGCGAAGCACCAGCTCCTCGTCTAGCCGCTCCCGAACCGCCGAGGACGCGGACAGCAGGCCTAAACCGCCGAGCGCGCAGAGATTCTGCGTGCTCGGCGGTCGCGTATCGGCGAGCCCGGCGGCCGGAGGTCAGGCGCGGAGGTGGTACCGGAGGGAGGCGAGCTCGGCGTGCAGCGCCGCCGGGACGCGCGAACCGAAGCGGTCGAAGAACTCGTCGGTGAGGTCGCACTCGGCGAGCCAGCGCTCGCGGTCGACCTCGAAGAGGGCCTCGACGTCGGCCTCCGGCAGGTCGAGTCCCTCGAGGTCGAGCTCCTCCACACGCGGCAGGCGGCCGATCGGCGATTCCACCGCTCCGGCAGCACCCTCCACGCGCCGGGCGATCCACTCGATCACGCGGGCGTTCTCACCGAACCCGGGCCACAGGAACCGGCCGTCGTCGCCCTTGCGGAACCAGTTGACCTGGAACACGGCGGGAGCGTCCGCACCGAGCCGCTCGCCCATCGCGAGCCAGTGGCCCCAGTAGTCGGCCATGTTGTAGCCGCAGAACGGCAGCATCGCGAACGGGTCGCGGCGCAGCTCGCCGACGGTCCCTTCGGCGGCGGCCGTCTGCTCGGACGAGATCGTCGCGCCCATGAAGACGCCGTGCTTCCAGTCGCGGGCCTGCGTCACGAGCGGGACGTTGGTCGCGCGGCGCCCGCCGAACAGGATCGCGTCGATCGGCACGCCGTCGAAGGCATCCCAGTCGTCCGAGATCGCCGGGCACTGCGCCGCCGACACCGTGAAGCGCGAGTTCGGGTGCGCCGCCGGCCGACCGGATGCGGGCGTCCAGTCCTCGCCGCGCCAGTCGATGAGGTGCGCGGGCGGCTCCTCCGTCAGCCCCTCCCACCACACGTCGCCGTCGTCACGCAGGGCGACATTGGTGAAGATGGTGTTGCCCCACAGCGTCTCGACCGCGGTCGCGTTCGTCCGCTCGCCGGTGCCGGGCGCGACGCCGAAGAATCCTGCCTCGGGATTGATGGCGCGCAGGCGGCCGTCGGGACCCTGCCGCAGCCACGCGATGTCGTCGCCCACCGTCTCGACCGTCCAGCCCGGGATGCTCGGCTTGAGCATGGCGAGGTTGGTCTTGCCGCACGCGGACGGGAACGCCGCCGCGAAGTGGAACATGCGCCCCTCCGGCGACGTCACCTTCACGATGAGCATGTGCTCGGCGAGCCAGCCCTCGTCCCGCGCCATGACGGACGCGATGCGCAGGGCGAAGCACTTCTTCGCCAGGATGGCGTTGCCGCCGTAGCCGGAGCCGTAGGACCAGATCTCGCGCGTCTCGGGGAACTGGACGATGTACTTCGTCTCGTTGCACGGCCAGGCGACGTCGTCGTGACGCCGCCCGGACGCGTCGATCAGCGGGGCGCCGACGCTGTGAACGGTGGGGACCCACGGCTGACCGGCGGCGATGAGGTCGAGCACGGTCGTCGTGACCCGCGTCATCATGCCCATGCTCACGGCGACGTAGGCGGAGTCGGTGAGCTGGATGCCCACCTGCGAGAGCGGGCCGCCGACCGGGCCCATCGAGAAGGGGACGACGTACATGGTGCGACCGCGCATGCTGCCGGCGAAGACGTCGCGCAGCTCCGCGCGCATCCCCTCGGGCTCCCGCCAGTTGTTGGTCGGCCCGGCGTCGGCCTCGTCCACCGAGCAGATGAAGGTGCGGTCCTCCACCCGGGCGACATCGCCGGGGTCGGTGCGCGCGAGAAAGCTGTTGGGCCGCCACTCCGGGTTCAGACGGATGAGCTTGCCCTCGGCGACGAGCTGCTTCGTGAGGCGATCCGCCTCCGCCAGACTGCCGTCGAGCCAGACGATGTCCTCCGGCTCGGTGAGCGCCGCGATGCCGGCGACCCACTCCCGCAGGGCGGTGAGGCCGTCGGGAACGTTCGCGTCGGGGGCGGCCGTTCGGGGATCGGTGTCGGGGCGATCCGCGTCGTCGCGGCCGGTGTCGGTCAGCGGGAGCTCGGCGATGGTCATTCCGGTCGTCCTCTCGGTCGGAAAGAAGTGGTCTGAATCCAGCATCTGCGACCTTCTGCACCACATCACGGACGAAATGATGGAAAGAATCGCCATTCTTTCGCTATCGTGAAGCCATGGAGCCGCTCACCACCGATGCGGGCGCCGACATCGCCACGCTCGGCCACCGCATCCGCCATTTCCGCACCAGCCGCGGGCTGACCCTGGACGAGCTGGGGGGCGCAGTCGGCGTCGCACCGAGCCAGCTCTCGCTCATCGAGAACGGCAAGCGGGAGCCGCGGGTCACCCTGCTCGCCACCCTCGCGAACACTCTCGGGGTCCAGCTGGCGGACCTGCTCTCCTCCGAGCCGCCGGACGAGCGCGCCGCCCTGGAGATCGAGCTGGCGCGGGCGCAGCGCGGCAACCTCTACGGCTCGCTCGGCCTCCCCGCGGTCAAGCCGACCAAGGGCACGCCGACGGAGACGCTGGAGGCGCTGGTCGGCCTGCACCGCGAGCTCGCCCGGCGCGCGTCCGAGGCGATCGCGACGCCGGAGGAGGCGCGCCGAGCGAACACCGAGCTGCGGGAGCGGATGCGCGCCCAGGACAACTACATCCCCGCCATCGAAGAGCTCGCCGAGGAACGCGTGCGCGCGTCCGGCCACACCCGCGGCGCGCTCACGCACCGCGAGGTGAGCGTCATGGCCGAGCAGCTCGGGTTCGAGCTCATCTACGCGAGCGATCTCCCCCGCTCGACGCGTTCGATCACCGACCTGGAGAACGGCCGCATCTACCTGCCGCCCGCGTCCATCCCGGGCGGCCACGGCCTCCGCTCGATGGCGCTGCAGGCGATGGCGCACCGGCTCCTGGGGCACGAGCGGCCCGAGAGCTACGCGGACTTCCTGCGCCAGCGACTCGAGATCAACTACTTCGCGGCGTGCTGCCTGATGCCCCGGGAGGCCGCCGTGGCGTTTCTGCGGGAAGCCAAGAAGGAGAAGGACATCGCGGTCGAGGACTTCCGCGACGCGTTCGGCGTCACGCACGAGGCGGCAGCGCTGCGCCTCACCAACCTCGCGACGGCGCACCTCGACATGACCTTGCACTTCCTGCGCGTCGGCGACGACGGCGCGCTCTACAAGGGGTACGAGAACGACGGCCTCCCCCTCCCCACCGACGTGACCGGCTCCATCGAGGGCCAGATCGTCTGCCGCACGTGGGGCGCCCGCGGGGCGTTCACGCACACCAACCGCACCACCGAGCTCTACCAGTACACCGACACCCCGGTCGGCACCTATTGGTGCGCGACCCAGGTCGGCTCGACCGCCGACGGCGGCTACTCCATCAGCGTCGGCGTGCCGTTCGATCAGGCCAAGTGGTTCCGCGGCCGCGAGACGACGGTCCGCGCGGAGTCCCGCTGCCCCGATCCGTCGTGCTGCAAGCGCCCCGCGGCCGACCTGTCCGAGCGCTGGGCCGGCAAGGCCTGGCCCAGCGCCCGGCTGCACGCGCACATCCTGTCGCCGCTGCCGTCCGGCTCGTTCCCCGGAGTCGACGACTCGGACGTCTACGGGTTCCTGCAGCAGCACTCGGGGGCATGAGCGCTCAGCAGCGGGCGACCGCGGCCTGACGCCGACGGCTACTTCGGCTGCATCCGGATCGCGCCGTCGAGCCGGATCGTCTCGCCGTTGAGCATCGCGTTCTCGACGATGTGCCGCACCAGCGCTGCGTACTCGGCCGGTTTGCCGAGCCGGGACGGATGCGGGACCTGCGCGGCGAGGGAGTCCTGCGCCGCCTGCGGCAGTCCGGCCATCATCGGCGTCTCGAAGATGCCGGGCGCGATGGTGACGACCCGGACCAGGCTGCGGGCGAGCTCCCGTGCCAGTGGCAGAGTCATCGCGGCGACACCGCCCTTCGACGCCGCGTACGCCGGCTGACCGATCTGCCCGTCGAAGGCCGCGACCGACGCGGTGTTGACGATCACGCCGCGCTCCGGACCGTACCCGCCCTCGACGGGATCGGTGGCGACCATGGCGGCCGCGGCGAGCCGGATGACGTTGAACGTGCCCACGAGGTTGACACGGACGACGCGCTCGAAGTCCTCCAGCGGGAGCACGCCGTCACGGCCGAGCATCCGTGCCGCCGTCGCGATGCCCGCGCAGTTCACCACGACGCGGAGCGGCGCGAGGGCGGCGGCGGTGTCGACGGCGGCCTGCACCTGATCGCCATCGGTGACGTCGCCGGGCACGAACCGGGCGGTGGGGCCGAGCGCCGTGGCCGCCTTCTCGCCCTGCGAGCTCGGCAGGTCGAGGAGCACGACGTGGGCTCCGGCGTCGGTGAGGGCGCGAGCCGTGGCGTTGCCGAGACCGCTGGCTCCTCCGGTGACGAGGGCCGAGCATCCGTCGATCAGCATGGGTCTCCTTCCGGTGCGCCTCAGCGCAGCACTTCGATCAGGGTGGCGTTGGCGGTCCCGCCGCCCTCGCACATGGTCTGCAGCCCAAACCTGCCGCCGCTCGCCTCCAGCTCGTTCAGGAGGGTGGCGAGCAGCCGCGTGCCGGAGGCGCCGAGCGGGTGGCCGAGCGCGATCGCGCCGCCCCGCGGGTTCAGACGCGCCGGATCGGCGTCGAACTCGCGCTGCCAGAGCAAGGGAACGGAGGCGAAGGCTTCGTTGACCTCGTACGCGTCGATCTCGTCGAGGCGCACCCCGCTGCGGCTCAGCAGCGTGCGAGTGGCCGGGAGGATGCCGGTGAGCATGAACAGCGGGTCGCTGCCCGCCACCGCGAACGAGTGGAAGCGCGCCCGCGGGCGCAGACCGAGTCGCGCAGCAGCCTCCTGACTCATGATGAGGGCCGCAGACGCTCCGTCGGTCAGCGGCGACGAGTTTCCCGCGGTGATGCGCCAGTCGAGCTGCGGGAAGCGCGCGGCGAGCTCCTCCGTGCGGAACGCGGGCGGGAGGGTCGCGAGCCTCTCCGCGGTCGTCCCGGGCCGGATCGTCTCGTCGGCGACGACGCTGCCGCTGTCGGGGGTCGGGACGGGGACGAGCTCGCCGTCGAACGCACCGTGCGCCGCCGCCTCCGCCGCTCGCTGGTGGGAGGTCGCCGCGAAGGCGTCCAACTCGGCGCGGGAGATGTCCCAGCGTTCGGCGATCAGCTCGGCCGAGACGCCCTGGCCGACCAGCCCCTCCGGGTAGCGCGCGTGCATGAGGGCGCCGCCGCGGGAGGCGCTGCCGACGTTCGAGCCGAGCGGTGCCCGGCTCATCGACTCGACGCCGCACGCGATGACGACGTCGTACGCGCCCGCGATCACGCCCTGCGCGGCGAAGGCGGCGGCCTGCTGACTCGAGCCGCACTGCCGGTCGACGGTCACCGCAGGGACGCTCTCCGGGAAGCCGGCGCTGAGCACGGCGGTCCGCGTGACGTTGGCGGCCTGCTCGCCCGACTGGGTCACGCAGCCGCCGATGACGTCGTCGACGACCGCGGGATCGATGCCCGTGCGGTTGACGATCTCGATCAGTGCGCCGGCGAGCAGGTCGGCGGGATGGATGTCGGACAGCTCGCCGTCCGGCTTTCCGCGGCCGGACGGGGTGCGGACGACGTCGACGATGACGGCTTCGGTGCGCGGCATGTCAGGCTCCGAACGGGTCCGGGGTGAGCGTGTACTTGGTGCTCAGATACTCGTGGATGCCTTCGAGCCCGCCCTCACGTCCGAGCCCCGACTGCTTGACACCGCCGAACGGCGCGGCGGCGTTCGACACCACTCCGACGTTGAGACCCATCATCCCGGTCTGCAGCCGCTCGATCATCCGCTGGCCTCGCGCGAGATCCCTCGTGAAGACGTACGAGACGAGGCCGTATTCGGTGTCGTTCGCCGTGGCCACCGCTTCGTCCTCGGTGGAGAAGCGCACGATCGAGAGCACCGGGCCGAAGATCTCCTGGCGCAGGATGTCACTCCCGGCTTGCACGTCGGTGACCACGGTCGGCTCGTAGAAGGTGCCCTCGCCCTCGACCCGCGAGCCGCCGGTGAGCACGGAGGCGCCCCGCGCGACGGCGTCGGCGACGAGCTCGGCGGCCTTGTCGACGGCGTCGGAGTTGATGAGCGGACCGATGGTCACGCCGTCCTCGGTGCCGCGGCCGACGCGCATCCCCTCGACGCGTTCGGTGACCCGGCGGGCGAACTCGTCGGCGACGTCCTCGTGGACGATGAACCGGTTGGCGGCCGTGCAGGCCTCGCCGATGTTGCGGAACTTGGCGAGCATCGCGCCCTCGACCGCCTTGTCGAGGTCGGCGTCCTCGAACACGACGAACGGCGCGTTGCCGCCGAGCTCCATCGAGGTGCGCAGCACGTTCTCCGACGCCTGCTGGAGGAGCTTCCTGCCGACCTCGGTCGAGCCCGTGAACGACAGCTTGCGGAGGCGGGGATCGGCGATGATCGGGGCCGACACCCGGCCGGAGGTGGAAGTCGTGATCACGTTGAGAACACCCGCGGGCAGTCCGGCGTCCTCCAGCAGCCGGGCGAAGTACAGCGTAGTGAGCGGGGTCAGCTCGGCCGGCTTCACGACGACGGTGCAGCCTGCGGCGAGTGCCGGCGCGATCTTGCGCGTCGCCATCGCCAGCGGGAAGTTCCAGGGCGTGATCAGGAAGCTCGGGCCCACAGGGTGCTGCGAGACGATCATCCGTCCGGTGCCCTCGGGGTTGGTGCCGTAACGGCCGGAGATGCGCACGGCCTCCTCGGAGAACCAGCGGAGGAACTCGCCGCCGTAGGTGACCTCGCCGTTGGCCTCGGCCAGCGGCTTGCCCATCTCGAGCGTCATCAGCAGCGCGAACTCCTCGCGGCGCTCCTGCAGCAGGTCGAACGCGCGGCGCAGGATCTCGCCGCGCGTGCGCGGAGGAGTCGCCGCCCAGTCGTCCGCCGCCGCCACCGCCGCGTCGAGGGCGCGGGCTCCGTCCTCCGGGGAGGCGTCCGCGATCGTCTTGATCAGGGCGCCGGTGGCGGGATCGTAGACCGCGAAGGTCCCGGCCGAGCCGGGTGACCACTCCCCTCCGATGAACAGTCCGTCGGGGACGCGCTCGAGCAGGGCGTTCTCATCCATGTGGTCTCTTCCTCTCAGTTCCGGTCCGATGCCGCCGACTGCACCAGGGGCACCGATCGGTGGTCGATGGTGGTGGCCAGCGCGATGACGGTCGAGGTCCGCGTGATCCCCGGCCCTCCGACGATGCGGTCGATCACCCGCTGCAGGTCGGCGTTCGAACGGGCGACCGCGCGGATCAGCAGGTCGCCCGAGCCGGTGATCGTGTGGACCTCGAGCACCTCGGGGATGCCGCGCAGGTGGTCGACGACGGTCACTCGCCAATCGCCCTGCGCCACCTCGGCCGTCACGAACGCCGTGACCGGATAGCCGAGCCTCTCGCTGTCGATCGTCGGCGCGAAATCCTTCACGACCCCCGAGTGCTGCAGGCGGTCGAGACGGGCCTGCACCGTCCCTCGGGCGACCCCCAGGCGGCGGGAGGCTTCGAAGACGCCCAGCCGTGGCTCCGCCGTGAGGAGTGCGATCAGGTCGGCGTCCAGCTTGTCGATCATCGGCCTCCTTCGGTCCTCGCACATCGTACGACCCCGAGGTGCGACTGCCTACAGGCTGGCGGGAATCCCCAGGAATGGGAGCGCAGCCTGCTTGAAGGCGCGGGCGCTGAGCGTGGTGATGTGGTCGCGGCGCGGGATGCGGACGAGCTCCGCCCCGAGGAGACGTGCGGCGTCTCCGGCGTCCTCGGCGACCGGATCGACATCTCCCGCGACGAGCAGCGTCGGGATCCCCACCGGGCCGAGCGCGAGCGGATGCTGCGCCATGCCCTCGACGCACGCCGCCAGCGCCTCCGTGTCGATGCCCGGAGCACGGCGGAGGGACGCCAGCAACGGGCCGAGGGCGAATCCCGGATCGGGCACGTCGACGCCGTCCCGGATGGCCGCCTGCACCGCGGCGACGCCCCAGTGCGCGAACTGCTCGACGGTGCCGATGCCGCCGACCACGAGGCGGCGCACACGCCCCGGCGCGATCTCGGGCACGAGTCCTGCGAGCGCGAGGGACGCCCAGCTCCCCATCGAGTAGCCGATGACGTCGACCGTGCCGAGACCCTCCTGGTCGAGTGCGGCCAGGAGGTCGGCCGCGAGCAGGGCCGGGGAATACGCCGCCGGATCGTGGGGCGCGTCGCTGGCACCGTGCCCCCGGAGATCGGGCACGAGGGCGCCCCGGCCTCCGGCGGCGAGCGCATCCACCCAGCCTGTCGACTGCCAGGTCAGTGCGCCGGTCGTGGCGAACCCGTGCACGAGCAGGACGGGGTCGTCGCCGGGATGGCGGGTGACGTGAAGGCGGACGGGGCTGGTCATGCCTCCATCCTGTCCCTCGGACGGGCCGGGGTCACCCTGCCGTGCGCGTGGAGCGGATCCGCGAGAGCACAGAGCCCGCGATCACGTCGGCCGCGTCGGTGACGTCGGCGAAGAAGCCGTCGCCGACGGTGCCGGTCTCGCGGAGCCTCTGCTCGCAGACCAGCAGCGCGTCGCGTCCCGGCCAGGCGCCCGGCTCGGGCAGCACGGGCTCGACGACGCTCGGGCCGCCGCCGCGGCGGGCGCGGTCGAGCGCGCGGGCGGTCGCGTCATGGATCGCGAGAACGTCGGCTCCGTCGACGAGGGTGACCGGCATCCCCTGCACCCGCGTGCCACCGGCGGCTCCGACGAACACGACGGGGAGCCGGGACACGGCGGCCGTGGTCATGGCCTCGTCGATCTCACGCGGCGTGCTCCCGGGGCCGAGGACGGCCAGCGCGACCCCGCCGGTCCGGTCGAGCTTCGCGCCGAGCGCCCACGCGACGGCGTGCGTGACCGCGGACCCGTCCGCCGCCCGCGTGCCGCCCGACCGCAGTGCGAAGGCGGCGTCGGCGCCGGTCGTGACGGCGACACCGAGATCGCGGGCCGCCGGAAAGGCCAGGTCGCGCGTGACGTCGAGAGCGGCGGCGGCACCGACCTGGACGGCGTCGCGTCCCGCGACCGGACGGTGGCCCGTCAGGAGTCCGCGACGCTCCAGCTCGCGGGCGCCGGCATCGATGCGGCGGACGGTCGCCAGCGTGCGGTAGAGACGTCTCAGCAGCGCCGGGAGGCCGGAGGGCGCGACGGTGACCGTCTCGAGGGTGGTCAAAGGCATGGCGACAACTCTGCCGACCGAGCGCGCACCGGGCAACGCGCGGCAGGATCGCCGCACACGTTGTCCACTCAGTCGATGGATTCGGCCCGTTCGCTGTGCATCGTGCGCTTCCAGAGCCGCGACGGCCACCAGATCGCCCGGCCGATGTCGTACGACACGGCCGGCACGAGCAGCGATCGCACGATCACCGTGTCCAGCAGCACGCCGAACGCGACGATGAAAGCGATCTGCACCAGGAACAGGATGGGGATGACCGCGAGCGCTGCGAAGGTCGCCGCCAGCACGATGCCTGCCGACGTGATGACGCTGCCCGTCATCCCGAGCCCGCGCAGGATGCCCGGCCTCGTCCCGATCCGCAGGGACTCCTCCCGCACCCGTGTCATCAGGAAGATGTTGTAGTCGACCCCGAGCGCCACGAGGAACACGAACCCGAACAGCGGCACGGACGCATCCGCGCCGGGGAAGCCGAAGACGTGGTCGAACACGAGCGCCGAGACGCCGAGCGCCGCGGCGTACGACAGCACCACGCTGCCGATGAGCAGCACGGGAGCGAGGATCGACCGCAGCAGGAGCATGAGGATGAGGAGGATGACGCCGAGGACGATGGGGATGATCTTGACGAGGTCGTTCTGCGCGGTGTCGTTGGTGTCCAGCGCGATGGCCGTGACCCCGCCGACGAGCACGTCCGGATCCTCTGCGGGCAGCGTCGAGCGCAGCGTGCGCACGACCTGTTCGGCCGCCGCCGAGTCCGGCTCGTCGGCGAGGGTCGCCTGCACCAGCACGCGACCGTCCTTCACGATCGGCTCCGCCGCCTGCCCCGTCGTGGAGGGGCGCGTGTTCCCCGCGTAGAGCGTTGCCGTGGCGATGCCGTCGGTGCTCTTCGCCGCGGCGAGCACGGCGTCGGCGTCGGCCTCCGTCGTCACGATCAGCACGGGCGAGCCGGAGCCGGCGTCGAAATGCTCGGCCAGCACCTTCTGGCCGTCGGCGGCGTCGGACTGCGAGAGCACCACGTCCGTCTGCGAGACGCCGTTGGCCTTGAGCTGCGTCAACCCGAGCGCGCACGCGGCGAGCAGCACGAACGCCACGATCCAGGTGACCCGTGGACGGCGGGCGATCACGCGGCCGACGCGCAGCCACACCCCGCGGACACCCTCGAGACCGGCGACGCGCTGCCCGGCCTCGTGCTCGTGCCGCCGGTCGTGCTCGCCGACGACCTTCGGCCGGAACGGCCAGAACGATGCGCGGCCGAAGACGGCGAGCAGCGTCGGCAGCAGTGTGAGCGCAGAGAGCAAGGAGAAGACGATGCCGATCGCGGCGATCGGGCCGAGGCTCTTGTTCGAGTTGAGGTCGGAGAACAGCAGGCACAGGAGGGCGAGGATCACCGTCACCCCGGAGGCCACGATTGGCTCGAACGCCGCCTTCCAAGCGCGGAGGATCGCGGTCCAGCGGGAGTCCATCTGCTCGAGCGCCTCGCGAGAGCGAGCGACGAGGAGCAGCGAGTAGTCGGTGGCTGCGCCGATGACGAGGATGGACAGGATGCCCTGGCTCTGACCGCTGAGCTTGATCCATCCCCACAGGGCGAAGAGGTAGACGACGAGGATGGCGGCGCACAGCGCGAACACCGATGTGAGCAGCACCAGGAAGGGCAGCAGCAGCGCGCGGTAGACCAGCAGCAGGATGACGAAGACCGCCGCGACCGCGACCAGCAGGAGGATGCCGTCGATCCCGCCGAACGCGTTCACCAGGTCGGCCGTCAAACCCGCGGGTCCGGTGACCCACCCTGTGGTGCCGCTGGGGATGGAATCCGCCAGGGTCGAGCGCAGGTCGGCGACGACGGACTTGACGGAGTTCGAGTCGGCGATCGGGACGATGAACTCGACCGCCAGGCCGTCCTCCGACGGGATCGGGCCCGCGACGCTCGTCGTCTGACCGCTCTGCGGCTTCTGCACGCCGTCGACCGCTCCGAGCTTCGCCCCGATCGCGGCGTACTGACGGAGGTCCGCGGTGGGGATCTTCTCGTCGGAGCGGATGACGACGATCGCCGGGATCGCCTCGGAGTCGGTGAACTTCTCCTGCCACGCCTGCACCTCGGTGGACTCCGCGCTGGCCGGGAGGAAGGCCGCCTGATCATTGCTCGAGACGCCGGAGAGCTTGCCGAACGTGGGACCACCGAGACCGGCGAGCACGAGCCAGACCAGGAGGAGGACCGTGGGCAGCACCACGCGCAGCCAGCGCGGCGGGCGCGCCGCCGACCGGGTGGGTCGGGCCGGGCTGGGCTGGACCGGTGCGGATTGCGGCACGTCGCCTCCATGAGCGTGAAGATTTTAGCTAGCTTGGTGAGTAATCAGCCTAGCGCTTACTTTCTCGACACGCCAGACCATCCCGTCGCGGAGGAGCGACGAGGTGCGCGCGACCGCGATCGCTCAGGAGGCGGTGACGAGCTCCGCGCCGGCGTGGGCCAGCTCCGCCAACGCTACATCCGACGACGCCGGTGCGACTCCGGCCACCAGTCCGGTCAGCACGCGCACGTGCTGACCGTGCGCGATCGCGTCGAGGGCGGACGCCCGCACGCAGTAGTCCGTGGCGATGCCCACCACATCGATGGTGTCGATGCCGTGCTCGTCCAGGAGGTTGTGGACGGTCGATCCGGCGTCGGTCCGCCCCTCGAAGATCGAGTAGGCGGGCACGCCCTGCCCCTTGAGCACGTGGTAGTCCACACGGGAGGTGTCGAGGTCGGGGTGGTAGTCGGCACCGCGAGTCCCCGCCACGCAGTGCGCGGGCCAGGTGTCGACGTAGTCCGGCTCCGCCTCCGTGGCGAAATGTCCACCGTTGTCACTGTGGCCCTCGTGCCAGTCCCGGCTCGCGAGCACGATCGCGTACTCGTCCCCGTGCTCGGCGAGGTGGCGGCTCACACCCGCGGCGACCGCCGCACCCCCGTCGACGCCGAGGGCTCCGCCTTCGGTGAAGTCGTTCTGCACGTCGATGATGAACAGCGCCTTGCTCATGCGAAGCTCCCTCTGCCGGTCGAGGACGGAATCGTCAGGTGTTCGACAGGTTGTCGCCGCACTTGTAGAAGCCGGTGACGAGCGTGTCGATCGCCTGCTTGGCATTGTCGCTCACATTGCCGAGCGCATACACGGCGAAGGTGAGCTGCGTGCCGTCGGCCGCGTCCACGATGCCGGACAGCGTGTAGCCGTTGTCGATCCAGCCCGTCTTGGCGTGCACCGCGCCCCGGGCGACCGCGTTCGCACCTGTGAAGCGGTTGTAGCCGGAGCCGAGCGTGCCCGACTGGCCGGAGACCGGCAGGCCGTCGTAGATCACGCCGAGACCGTTCTCGCGGTTCAGCACCTTGACGAAGAGGCGCGTCATGTACGACGGCGGCACCGCGTTGTCGGCGCTGAGGCCGGAGCCGTCGGCGATGTGGAGTCCGGCTGTGTCGATGCCGTAGCCTTTGAGGCCGGCCAGCACGCCCGCGTTCTCGGCGTCGAACGTGTTGCCGGCGCCGGTCTTGATGGCGACCAGGCGAGCGAGCTCCTCCATGATGGTGTTGTCCGAGTACTTCATCGCCTGCTGGATGAGTGTCGTCACGGGCTGGGACTGCACCGCGGCGAGCTGCCGGGCTCCCGCCGGGGCGGTGCCCTGGGTGACCGGGACGCTCGTGCCCAGGTACTGCTGGAAGTACTGCAGGGCGCGGCCGACCGGGTCGGTGCTGCGCGGCGACTCCACGGCGCCCGGATTGTCGCGGTCGCCGTCGACCATGAGGGCCGTCATGTACGGGGTGGAGCCCTCGACGACGCGCTCCTCGTTCTCATCCCAGCTGGGCTGCCACACCGGGCCGCCGAACAGCGAGGTGTCGACCACGATCGATGTGATCGGCTGGCCGCCCATCGCCTGCTTCGCCTGGTCGGCCAGATCCTGGATGGACGGCGCCCCCGTGTAGAAGGCGCCCTGGCCGCCCGGAAGGCGGGACAGCGTGACGTCCCCGCCGCCGACGATCACGATCTGACCGGGAGTGCTCCCCGCGACCACGGTGGTCGAGACGCGGTAGTCGGGGCCGAGCGTCGCGAGCGCCGCAGCGGACGTGATGGTCTTGAGCACGGAGGCCGTGGGGCCGGGGGTGCCGCCGTTGCGATCGAAGAGCACTTCGCCCGTCTTGGCGTTGACGACCTGCGCCTCCAGGTTGCCGAGACGGCCGTCCTGCGCGAGCCCGGCGACGGAGCAGGTGCGGATGCGGCTCGCGGCGGGCGCGGCGGCCGGCACGGGACGCGCGGGGTCCACCGTGGGCGTCGGAGTGGGAGTGGGGGTCTTCGTTGCGGAGGCGGACGGGCTGGGGGCGACCGCGGCAGCCGCGGGCGAGCCGACCGTCGCGCCGAGGGCGACGCTTCCGGTGCCGAGCACGATCAGGGCGGCCGTGCCTCCGGCCGCGATCCAGGCCGTCGGGTGCTTGCGGATCGTGGACATGATGCCCGCCGTGGCTGCGGCAACGCCGGCCGCGACACCGCCGCGGGCTCGCGCGACGGGTGTGGCACCGGTCGCGGCCTCGCGTTCGGCCGTGCGCCGTTCGGCACGGGTGGCATGCTCTGCGGTGGAGGCTGTCGACGGGATCGACGGGATCGACGGGTCGGACTCGGTGTCGGCGGGCACACCGGAGTCGGGCAGGTCCGATTCGTGCATCCGGGCATAGTACCTGCCTTTTCTGAGGACGTCACCCATCCGGGGGAGGTTGAAGCGCCTCGCTATCCTTCTCTCGAACGGTCGTCTGCCTCACGGAACCTTTTCGGCCGATCGGACACTAGGGGATATGAACAACGCTGGAACGGACGAGGCCGACACCTGGTCCCGTGCACGCGACGGGGATCCGGAGGCGTTCACGTCGCTCTTCGACACGCATCGCGATCGCGTCTTCGGCCACGCGCTGCGTCTCGTGCGGCAGCCACATGACGCCGAGGACGTCACCGCCATGGTGTTCCTCGAGGCCTGGCGGCGGCGCGACGCCGTCCGGGTGGTCGACGGGTCGATCATCGCGTGGCTCCTCGTCACGGCGAACAACACCGTCCACAATCTCGAGCGCAGCCGTCGGCGGCACCGCGAGGCCCTCGCCCGCATGCCCGAGCCCGCACACCAGCCCGATCACGCCGACGGCGTCGCCGAGGACCTCGACACCCGCGAGCGTGACCGCCGCGTGCGCGACGCGTTCGGAACGCTCTCCACCGCCGACCAGAACGTGATCACGCTCTGCGTCCTCGAAGAACTACCGCTCGCCGACGCCGCCCGCACCCTCGGCGTCCCCGTCGGGACCGTGAAGTCCCGTCTCTCCCGCGCGAAGCGTCGCCTCGGCGACCTCGCCCTCGAACTCCTGGCCGATCCGGCCCAGTCCGTCCTCGAAGGAGGTGCAGAATGACCGCCACCGGCCCCGTCTTCGACCCGGCGCGCAGTGCCGCCCTCCGCGACATCCTCCACGAGACCGTCGCGACCTCCCCCGCTCGCCCTCCCCGCACACGGTTCGCCATCCTGGGCGGACTCATCGGCGTCGCCGTCCTTCTCGCCGGGGGAACCGCCGCGCTCGCCCTCTCGGGGGTCCTGCACTTCGGAGCGCCGGCCCCGGCTCCCGCGCCGACGACCGTCACTCCGTCGGTGACGCCGATCCCCACCCCCACGCCGACCGCGACGACCCCGCGGGTCGAGGTGAGCTCCGGGGTGATCGTCCCCCACGATGTCGACGCGCTGCCCGGAGCCACGCGCTGGGCTCTGGACCTGCCCGGGCTCGACGACGGCTGCCGTATGTCCCCACAGGCATACGACCTGAACGACGGTCTCGCCGTGTTCCTTTCCGGCATGCGCCCGAAGGAGTACGAAGGGGGCACCTGCGCCGACGGGAGCCGGGAGGAGAGGATCGGTCTCACCCTTGTCGACACGACGAGCGGAGAGATCGTCTGGCAGCGCACCTGGGACTACGTGTCCGACGCGTCCCGCAACTCGCAGGCGACACAGCTGCGCTTTCTCGGTACCTCCGGTCGTGCGATGATCGTGTCCACCGACGATGCCGCAGGTGCCCACGATGTGATCGACCTGACGGACGGGCGGACCGTCGCAACCATCGAACCGAAGCTGATCTACGGCGTGCCCGTGCCCGGCGACTCCGGGGACCTTCTGGTGGCGAGCGACCCCGCGGACGGCCGGACGGATGTCCCGAGGACGATCTCCCGCATCGATCCGCGGGATCCGGCGCACCCTCGCTGGACGACCACGGTAGAGGCCGACTCCGTGTCCGTCGGGCTCGGGGCACGCGACGGCGGCTCGGCCGTGGTCACCGCCTGGGCGTCCGATGGCGCGACGCGCTCCTCCGCGCTGATCGACTTCCAGACAGGGCAGCTGATCCGCCTCCCCGCGGGCTGGGAGTTCTCCTCGGGTCTCGAAGCGACGACGCTCTGGCGCACACCAGCGCCGGACGGCACCGCGCGCGTCGCCGCTGTCGACGACTCGGGCCGGACGCTCTGGTCGCGACCGACGGCGGCGGGCTCGTATCTCGCCGCCGTGGGGGCACCCGGATCGCGAGCGGGCAGCTCCTCCACGCTCGGGGTGGGAACGGACAAGCTCGTCGTCATCGACCGATCCTCCGTCACCCTGGTCGATCAGACCAGCGGCGACAGCGTGTGGACCGCGTCGCTCGCGGGCTGCGACCCCGTCGACTTCCTCGGCGTCCCTTCCGCGTACACGGTGTCGGCCCAGGCCGGGATCACGGTGCTGTTCCCCCAGGATCGCACGTGCACCTTCGACGCGGCGAGCGGACGCCTGCTCCGGCAGACGACGGCGCTGGGGGACTCCTTCGCTCTCGTCGGCGAACGCAACATCTACTCCAACCCGTACGGCTCCGACACCGGAACCGCGTACGACGCCGCCACCGGAGCAATCCTCTGGACGAGGCACCAGGACGGCGAGCGGTGGATGTTCGCCGGCGGATACCTGGTCCAGGCGTTCGCCAACCGGGTCGAGTCGATCGGCTGAGCGGCCGCAGTCGCATCACCCGTCGGCTGCGCCGGCTCCCACCTGCGTGCGCCACCACGGGGTCTCGACGAAACCTCGCTTGAGGTACAGCAGCTCCATCGCGCCGGTCCAGCCTTCGACGCCGTCGAGGGCGGACAGGGTGTGCGAGATGAAGTCGTTCAGCTCGGCGACCGACGGGGTGATCAGCTCGCAGAAGAGGGAGTTGTCATCCAGGATGGCCGCGAGGTACCGCACGGCCGGGTACGTCGAGAGCGCTTCCGCGACGGCCTCCAGTCGCGCGGGCGCGACCCGGACGAGCAGCAGCGTCTCGGCGCCCATCCCGAGCGCGGCGGCGGGGACGAGGGTGAGGATGTCGACACATCCTTTGGCGCGCAGGCGGTCGAAGCGTCGCCGCACGCTGGACTCGTTCATCCCGGTCTTGTCGCCGATCGACTGGAACGTGACGCGGCCGTCCTCGCGCAGCTCGGCGAGGATGCGGCGGTCGGCGTCGTCGAAGTGCGCGGGCTCGCAGTACTCCGGGTCGACCAGGGAGGTCTTCTCGATCTCGGCGGGCAGCTTCATGGTCTCCGCGTAGAGCTGGCGGCTCCAGTCGTGACGCACCTTGTAGACGTGCATGATGATGTCGCTGCGCCAGCGCTTGATGCCCTGGATGGACTGCAGCGACTGGATGAGCTTCGGGTAGTGCGCCGCTCCCCCGGACACGACGACCTCGGCCATGATGTCGTACTGCCCGGTCACCAGGGTGAGGAAGCGGACGTCTTCGTGAGCGACCAGCGCGGCCGCGACCTCCAGCTGAGTGCCTGGCCTGCAGTTGAGGCGCACGAGGAACGAGTCCACCTGCCCCGAGCTGCCGAGCGCGGGCACGATCGCGATGCGCACGACGCCGTCGGCGACCAGCTGCTGCCCGCGCCGCGCGACCGTCGCGGTCGAACTGCCGACCATGTCGGCGATGGCGGTCCAGCTGGCCCGGCCGTCGTGCTGCAGCGCGACGATGATCTTGCGGTCGAGCTCGTCGAGGGAGTCGAGCGCCTTCACGCGGCCGTGCCCGACCGGGGCGGCGCGACCTGGTGCAGGAAGCCGCGAACCGTGGCCGTCCATTCCTCCGCCTCCTCGATCTGGGGCGAGTGCCCCGACTTCTCGAAGATCGCCAACCGCGCGTCCGGGATGAGCGAGACGATCGTCTCGCTGCACGAGACCGGCGTGATCCAGTCCGTGCGCCCCACCGTGACCAGGGTCGGAGCGCTGATCCCGGGGAGAGCCCCCTTCAGATCATAGTTCGGCAGGTTCTTCGAGAAGGCGTAGTTGTGCGCCTCGTACCGGTAGGGGGTCGCGGCGACCTTGCGCTCGACGGCCTCGGGATCGTAGACGAAGTCGTACAGGGGGAGGATCTCACGCCAGCAATCGCGCAGATCTTCGTCGTCGCGCACGCGTCCCTCGTCGATCCGGTCGAACTTGTCCATGTCGACCGTGACGCGGTCGGAGGCGAGGGCGTTGGCGCGCGAAAGCTCCGAGTGGGAGTTGTCGGGAGCGGTATCCCGCAGCACGAGGGCCTGCACGCGGTCCGGATACCGGATGGCGTACTCCATCGACATGAAGCCGCCGTAGGACCCGCCGGCCATGATGATCCGCTCGGCGCCGATCCACTCGCGGAGGGCGTCGATGTCGGCCGCCCACTGCTCGTGGCTGAACTCCCCGGATCCCTCGCTCTCGCCGGAGCCGCGCGCGTCGAACACGACCACGCGGTACTCGTCCGCGAGCCGGCCGAAGCTGGCGCGAGGCTCGGCGCGCGAACCGAGCCCGGGGGCGCCGTGGTGCGTGATGATGACCGGCGCACCCTCGGGGCCGAGCACCTCGACGGCGAGGCGGTTGCCGTTGATCTCGACGAACTCGGCGGTGGTGGTCGCGGCGGCGAACTCCGGGGAGACGTCCTGGGTTCCGGTCACGGTTGGTCCTTTCTTCAGAGGGCGATGGTGCAGGAGTCGAGGTCGCGGGGGAAGGCGGTCAGCGGGCGGGAGCCGTCCGGCGTCACCAGCATGCTGTCCGAGATCCGGTAACCGGCGTGCCCCGGGATGTAGATGCCCGGCTCGTTCGAGACGATCATGCCCGCCTCGAGCGGGGTCCCGTCGCCGTCTTCGAGCCACGGCGGCTCGTGCATGCCGAGGCCGATCCCGTGGCCCTGCCGGTGGCGGAGATACTCGCCGAGACCGGCGTCGCGGATCACGTCGAGGCAGTTGCGGTTGGCGTTGCGGCATTCGCGTCCCGGCCGGATCGCCCGGCCGCCGATCTCCTGCGCCAGCCGCACCGCGTCGTGGTAGCGGCGCTGCTCCGCACTGGGTTCGCCCAGCACGAAGGTGCGCTCGCCCTCCACGAACCGCCCGCCGACGGCGCAGCCGAGCGAGAGCATGAAAGTGTCGCCGGGCCGGAGGCGGTACCCGGAGGGGAGACCGTGCGGGTACGCGGAGTTCGCTCCGGAGTAGACGAGCCCGCCGGCCAGCGGCGAGACGACGATCACGTCGTCGTGCTCCGCGTACATCGTGGCGACGCCGACCCCGCCGACGTGCGAGGCCAGCTCGGCCTCCGTCGGCAGGGTCGCGCCCGCCGTGATGCTCTCGCGCACCAGGGCGACGCCCGCCTCCAGCATGAGGTCGGTGATCCGCGCCGCCTCCGCGTGCAGCGCGACCTCCTCGGGAAGCTTGACGAAGCGGGCGACGGTCACGATCGGGGTGGGGACGGCTTCGACGACGGCGAGCTCGGTGAAGGCGGCGTGCTGCCGCTCCCAGGTCATGCCGGTCGAAAAGCCCACGCGGCCGGCACGCCCCACCCGGGCGGCCAGCGCACGGAACGGCGGCACGACGCCCGGGAACTCGGCGTAGGAGACGATCTCGGCACGAGCGTGCTGCCGCTCGGCGTTCTCGCGTTCGAGCTCCGGCACGAGCAGCACGGCGTCGCCGTCGGCGCCCAGCCAGACGGCGACCGGTCGCTCGCACGGGTGGTGGAAGAACCCGGTCAGGTACGCGACGTCCTCGGGCGAGTCTGTCAGCAGGGCGTCGAGGCTCTCCGAACGCATGCGCTCGCGCACGCGGTCCTGCAGCCGGTCGAGAGCGTCGGCGCTCAGGCGGGTGGTGAACACGGTCCTCCTTCGTCGATACGGGCGGGTGGGTCAGCGGCGGCGCGACCGCGGGTTGCGGGCGTCGTTGTAGGCGATCGAGAGCAGCGTCGCCGAGAGCACGAGCAGCAGGATCGCGATGGACGGGAACAGCGTCAGCCACCAGGCGCTCGACATGGCGCCCGATTGCTGCGCCTCGTACAGGATGCGTCCCCACGACCACACGTTCGGGTCGCCCAGCCCGAGGAACGCCAGTCCCGCCGCGGAGAGCACCGCGCGGGAGGCGGTCACCACGACGGAGACCACGATGACCGGGGTGACGGCCGGCACGACGTGCCGGACGATGATCCACAGCGGCGACGTGGTCATCAGCCGTGCGGCGTCCACGTACGGCAGCCGCACCACCGTGAGCGCCTGCGAGCGGACGAGGCGCGTGACCTCCGGCCAGGAGAACGCGGCGACGACGAGGATGATCGTCCCGGTGCTCGGCCCGACCAGCGCGGCGATGAGGATCATGAGCGGCAGCACCGGCAGCGACAGAGTGAGGTCCACGATGACGCTGATGACACCGTCGAGTCGCTGGAAGTAGGCGCCGACCACGGCGATCAGGGTGCCGACGACGATCGCGATGGCGGAGGCGGCGACGGCCACCAGGATGCTCTGCTGCGATCCCCAGACCACCTCGCCGAACACGTCGCGACCGAGGCTGTCGGTGCCGAACCAGTGCGCGAGGCTCGGCGGGGCGAGCACCGGGTCGCCGTAGCTCGGCGGGTAGGGGGCGATGAGCGGCGCCGCGACCGCGACGACGGAGAGGAGGATGAGCACGCCGAGCGCCAGCATCCCGAGCGGCTCGCGCCGGAACGCCTTCCATGTCTGTGCGCTCGCGCGGCCGTTCCCGAGCGCGACGGGCTCGAGCCCGACCGCCTCCTCGGTGACCGTCGCCGCGTTCTGGGTGGTCGCGTCGGTCATGCCTTCTTCACTCTCGGGTCGAGGAAACCGTAGACGGTGTCGGTGATCATGTTCGCGACCACCACCGTGATCGCGAGCATCAGGAACGCACCCTGGAGCACAGGGAAGTCGAGCTGGGTGACGGCCTCGTAGATGCCCCGGCCGATCCCGGGATACGCGAACACGGTCTCGGTGAGCACCGCGCCTCCCACGAGGAAGCCGAGCTGCAGGCCGATGAGCGTGGTCGTCGGCAGCAGCGCGTTGCGCAGCGCGTGTTTCCACAGCACCCGGCGGTAGGGCAGGCCGTTCGCCTTCGCGAGCGTGGTGTAGTCCTCCCCGAGCGCGTCGATCAGAGTCGATCGCATCGTCAGCACGTAGCTGCCGAGCTGCACGAGCATCAGCGAGAGCGCGGGGAGGACGAGGTGGGCGGCGACGCTCCCGTACCAGGCGAGCCCGTAGGCGTCCTGGTCGTAAGCCCCGCCGATGGGCAGCCAGCCGAGCATCAGCCCGAAGACGAACAGCAGCAGCACGCCGATGCTCGGAACGAAGATGGACTGCCCGGTGACTCCGATGATCTGCACCAGCCGGTCGAGGAACCGGCCGCGGTGGGAGGCCGCCAGCACCCCGAGCGGGATGCCGACGACCACCGTGGCCACGAGCGCGGCGCCCGTGAGGAGCAGCGTCCACGGGAGGCGCTGCATCAGCACGTCGAGGACCGGGATCGACTGCGTGAACGACACGCCCAGGTTGCCCTGGACGAGCTGCCACAGGTAGATCCCGTACTGCACGATCAGCGGCTGATCGAGGCCGTACTGCTGGAGCAGGGCGGCCCGCGCGTCCTCGGTCATGTTCGGGCTGGCGACGGCCAGCGCCGGATCTCCGGGGAGCAGGCGCAGCAGGAGGAAGGTCACGGTGACGGCGAACCACACCGTGAGCAGACCCCGGCCGAGCCGCGGGAGGAGGAACAGGAACCGGGACACGCGGGCGTACCTCTGCTTTCGGTTACTTGCCGGTCGGGTGCGCGCTGGCCAGCGACACCGGGTTGACGATGGAGAGCAACTCGCTCGGCTTCGAGACGAAGCCGGTCCACTTCGAGGAGTGCGCGAAGTACAGGTTCTGCGTGTACATGATGTTGTCGTACACGTTGTCCCGCACGATCTTCGCGGCCTCCCGCATCAGCTTCACCTTCTCGTCCTTGTCGGTCGTCGCGGTGCCCTGGGCGATCAGGTCGTTGAGCTTCGCGTCGTCGACGTAGGTGTAGTTGATGGCGCCGCCCGGCAGGTAGGCGAGCGTCATGTTCGTCACCGGGTCGTCCATGATGGCGAAGTTGCCGGCGTAGATGTCGAAGTCGCCCTTGTTGGTCATCGCGAGGTACGTGTTGCGCTCCGTGCCCTGCAGCTCGATCGCGATGCCCGCCTTCGCCGCGCTGTCCTTCACCAGGGTCGCCCACTGGCTGGTGACGCTGTCCTGCAGCGAGTAGATGAGGCGGAACTTCAGCGGGAACATCCCGTCGGAGCCGGCGGTGTAGCCCGCCTTCTCCAGCAGCTTCCGCGACTCGTCGGTGTCGAAGGCGTACTCCTTGATCGACTTGTCGTAGTAGTCCTTCAGCACCGGCATCAGCGGGCTGGAGCCGGTGGAGACGGCCTGCCCCTGCAGCACGACCTTGCGGATGGCGTCGTAGTCGACGGCGTGCGCGAGCGCCTGCCGCACCTCGACCTTGGCCAGGTCCGCGTTGTTCATGTTGTAGGTCATGTGCGCGTAGCCGAGCCCGACGGCCTCCTCCACGGCGATGCCGCTGGTGGACTTGAGCTTCGCGACCTGCGCCGGCGGGAGGGCGTTGGCGATCACGTCGACCTCACCGCTCTGCAGCGCCAGGATCTCGGTGTTGATGTCCGGGAACACGCGGTAGACCACCGACGCGGAGAGCGGGGTTCCGCCTTCGACCAACGGGTAGTCGTCGACGCGCTCGAGCGTGTAGCTCTGGCCGACCTGCACTTTGGTGAGCTTGTACGGGCCGGCGCTGACCCAGCCGCCGTCGCTTCCGTCGTTCGGGAACGACGCGACCGACTCCGCCTTCTCGAACACGTGCTTCGGGACGATGTTGCCCCAGAAGCCGATCTCGTCGACGATCGACGAGTCCGGCTTGGTGAGGGTGAACTCGACCCGGGTCTTCGAGACGGCCTTCGCCGTGTCGAGGTTGGTGAGCTGACCGTAGAAGGTCCCGGAGGGCTTGTCCTTCTTGACCGCGTTCATGGTCCAGGCGACGTCCTCGGCCGTCAGCGGCTCGCCGTCGCTCCACTTCAGGTCGTCGCGGATCTCGTAGAAGCCGGTGGTGTCGTCCACGTAGCCCCACTTGGTCGCGACCTGCGGCTCCTTCGAGCCGTCGTTCGCGATGCTCAGCAGGTGCGGGTACATGAGGTTCGTGATCCAGTAGTCGCTGCGGCTGTTGCCGACCAGCGGGTTGTAGTTCACGACGTCGGTGGTCGTGGCCACCGTCAGCGTCTGCGAACCGGCGGTCGCCGAGGTGGCGGCCGGCGGCGCGCTGGGGGCGCAGGCGCAGAGCGCCAGCGCCGACGCGGCCAGCACGGCCGCGGTGAGTGCGATCTTCCGTGGGCGCATCAGACCCACACCTCCTTCAGGACCCGCAGAGTGTTGCCACCCACGACGGCGCGGATCTCGTCGTCGGAGTAGTCGTGCTTCACCAGCCAGCCGATGATGTTGTAGAACTCCTCGGCCGGGTTCTCGAGGCCGTCGACGTACTCGACCTTCTCGTAGTCGACAGTCCCGTGGGCCTGCCCGAGGGACAGGTTCGACGAGAAGGCGTCGTGCAGGCCGACGTGGTCGCCGAAGAGCGTGTCGGGACCGAAGCTGACGTGCTCGAGGCCGACCAGGTCGACGCAGTACTGGAAGTGGTCCATCACCGACTCCAGCGAGTGGCGCGGGTGCGCCGGCGACAGCGTCGTGTGGGGCGCCGCCTCGATGCCGATCACACCGCCACGCTTCGCGCACTCGATGATCGTCTCGTCGGTCTTCATGCGGTTCGTCGGCCACAGACCGCGGGCACCGGCGTGGGTGATGAACGTCGGCTTGGTGGACGCCTTGATCGCGTCGACCGCGGTGCGGTCTCCCGAGTGCGAGACGTCGATGGCGATGCCGAGCTTGTTCATCCGCTCGACCGCGCGCTCCCCGAAATAGGTCAGCCCGCCGTCGCCGCGCTCCTTGAGCCCGGAGCCGAGGGTGTTCGCCTCGGAGTAGGCGATGCCCATCTGGCGCACGCCGAAGCCGTAGAGCACGTCGAGCCGGTCGACCTCGTTCTCGATCATCGTGGAGGCCTCGAGGGCGAAGACGTGCGCGATGCGGCCCGTCTCCGCGGCGTACTCGATGTCCTTGATCGTCTCCCCCTTGATGACGAAGTCCTGGTGGGCGAGGTCTGCCATCCGCACGCCGAGGTCGAAGAGCACGTCCTGGTACTTCCAGCCCGCGTCGCTCGAGATGCAGCAGGTGCCGTCCATCCCGTTGTCGAAGACGGCCGTGATACCCGAGCGGCTGAGCCCCTCGTAGCCGGTTGGTTCGCGGCCCTGGCGGATGTGGTCGCGGAGCTGGGTCATGTCTTCGGGGAAGACCTGCACGTGGTCGTGCAGCGAGATCACCGTCGACTCGGCGAGCAGGCGGGTCGTGCGCTCGGCCTGAGCGTCGCTGAGGCCGAGACCGGCGTAGGCGGGCACACGGCCGAGCTGCTTGGCGTAGCGGAACTCCCGGTAGTCCTTGCCCGCCTCGAGGTAGTCGTAGGCGGTGTAGCCGGTGTAGCGCGGGGAGGGGTCGAGCACGCTTTCTCCTTCGTTCCTGGTGAGGTGGTGGTCGAAGTGCGCACCTGGCGCAGTGGAAGACAATCTCGCGGATATCCGGCATCTGTGTCAACATGAGTTTGAAAATTCGGCAAATTTGTTTCTTGATTGAAACATTCCGGAAATCACTCACATGCGAGGATGTCTGCGTGGACACAACGAATCCCTCCGGCGACGAGGTGCTGCGGGTGCGCGGCCTCTCGGTCGCGTTCACCGGCTCCGGACCGGACATCCCGGCCGTGCGCGCGGTGGACCTCAGTGTCGGCCGCGGCGAGTTCGTCGCCCTGCTCGGCGAATCCGGCTCCGGCAAATCCGTCACCGCCCGCGCCATCATGGGCCTCGGCGACGAGCACACCCGGGTGACCGCGGACGAGCTTCTGCTCCGCGACATCGACCTCCTGCACCTGACGGAGGAGAGACGGCGCCGGCTCCGCGGCGAGCGCATCGCGCTCGTGCTGCAGGACGCGCTCTCGGCGCTCAACCCGGTGATGACGATCGGCGACCAGATCGGCGAGCTCTTCCGGGTGCACCGCGGAGCGAGCCGCAAGGAGGCCCGTGCTCGTGCCATCGACCTGCTCGGTCTCGTCGGCATCCCCGCGCCCTCGCGACGGGTCGACGACTACCCGCACCAGTTCTCCGGCGGGATGCGCCAGCGCATCCTGATCGCCATGGCCATCGCCCTCGACCCCGAGCTCCTGATCGCGGACGAGCCGACGACCGCCCTCGACGTCACGGTGCAGGCGCAGATCCTGGACCTGCTCGGCTCGCTGCGCGACCAGCTCGGGATGGGCATCCTGCTCATCACCCACGACCTCGGCGTCGTGATGGAGGTCGCCGACCACGTGTCCGTCATGTACGCGGGCCGGATCGTGGAGAGCGGCTCCGCAGACACCGTGTTCGCGCACCCGGCGCACCCGTACACGCAGGCCCTGCTGCGCTCCGTGCCGCAGGCCGCTCAGCGCGGCTCCGACCTCCTCACCATCCCCGGATCCCCGCCCAGCCCGGCCCGGGTGCCGCAGGGCTGCTCGTTCCACCCGCGCTGCCACCTCGCGGTGGACGCGTGCGCCACCACCCGGCCTCCCCTGCTCGAGGTCGCCGCCGGCAGGCGGGCCGCCTGCCTCCGATCCGAGGAGCTCATCGGTGAACTCGTCTGACCCCCGCACCGCCGCCGTCCTCCCCCGGCCCGGCGAGGGCGCCCGCGAGGTCGTGCTCGCCGCCTCCGGCCTGGCCCGCCGCTTCGCCACGGGGTCCCGGCTGCGTCCCGCGACCGTCTCGGCCGTGGACGGCGTGAGCCTCGAGCTCCACGCCGGCGAGGTGCTCGGCATCGTCGGCGAGTCCGGCTGCGGCAAGTCCACGCTCGCCCGGATGCTGGTGGGCCTCGAGCGCCCGGACGAGGGCACGCTGGCCTACCGCGGGCGCGACGTCGGCCGCGGCCGGCTGAGCGACCGCAAGCACCTGCGGCAGGGCGTCCAGATGATCTTCCAGGACCCGTACGCCTCCCTCGACCCGCGCATGACCGTGCTCGACATCGTCACCGAGCCCATCGCCGCTGCCCACGCCATGGGCCGGGCAGCCCGCCGCGCCCGTGCGGTCGAGCTGCTGGAGCTCGTCGGTCTCGGCGAGGACATGCTCGGCCGGTTCGCCCACCAGTTCTCGGGCGGCCAGCGTCAGCGCATCGGAATCGCCCGCGCTCTCGCACTCGACCCCGACGTGCTGGTCTGCGACGAGCCCGTCTCCGCACTCGACGTCTCGGTGCAGGCGCAGGTCATCAACCTCCTCGGCGACATCCGCCGCCGCCTCGGGGTCTCCATCGTCTTCATCGCCCACGACCTCTCGATCGTCCGCCACATTGCCGACCGCGTCGCCGTCATGTATCTCGGGCGCATCGCCGAGATCGGCGACACCGAGGCCGTCTACGATCACCCGTCGCACCCGTACACGCAGGCGCTGCTCTCGGCGACCCCCACCGCCACCCGCGAGGGCCGCGGCCGCCTCTCCCGGCGTCGCATCCTCGGCGGCGAGCCCCCCTCGCCCGTCGACCCGCCCGCCGGCTGCCGCTTCAACCCGCGCTGCTGGATGGCGACCGACGAGTGCCGCGATATCGTGCCGCCGCTGCGCGCACTGGCCGGCCCCGGCGTCCCCCTGCGAGACGTGTCATGCCACCACGCCGAGGAAGCGGTGCTGGCAGGCTAGGCGAGTACCGCACCGGGAACACGAAAGGCCCGCGGATCATCCGCGGGCCTTTCGTGTTCGTCGGAGCCGCCCAAGGTGTCTGGGTTCACGACATAGGTCTCAGTTGATAGGTCCCTGGTGAGTCGGGACATGCGTCACAGTCGGTGGCATGTCGAAGGCTCGGGTCGCCGTGATGAAGATCGTGTCCAAACAGCTCACCGTGACGGCGGCAGCTGCCGAGTACGGGTTCTCCCGCCGGCACCTGCATCGGCTGCTCGCACGCTACCGAGACGGCGGCCTGGACGCGGTCGAACCGCGCTCCCGAGCCCCGCACACCAGCCCGCAGCGAACCGCGGACGAAGTCCGGGAACGGATCCTGCAATTGCGAGCTGAGCTGATCGGGAACGGGTTGGATGCCGGCCCGGTCACCATCGCCTGGCACCTCGAACAGGAGAACCTGCAGGCTCCGTCGACCTCGACGATCCGCCGGACCCTCCACACCGCCGGGCTCATCACCCCGGAACCCCGGAAACGGCCCCGCTCCTCCTACCTCCGGTTTCAGGCCGCGCAACCGAACGAGACCTGGCAGTCCGACTTCACCCACTGGCGCCTGGCCGATGGCACCGATATCGAGATCCTGAACTGGCTGGACGACCACTCCCGCTACCTGCTCTCCTGCACCGCACACCGCCCGGTCACCGGCGACGACGTGGTCACCAGCTTCCTGACCGCGACCGAACGGCACGGCATCCCTGCCTCCACCCTGACCGATAACGGCAGGGTCTACACCGCCCGGTTCGGCGGCGGCCGCAACGCCTTCGAATACCTGCTCCCCCTGCTCGGCGTCACCCAGAAGAACGGCTCACCCAGCCACCCGCAAACTCAAGGCAAGATCGAACGCTTCCACCAAACCCTCAAACGCTGGCTCACCGCACGGCCCGCCGCCGACACCCTGACCGAGCTCCAGACTCAGCTCGACGCGTTCCGGGAGCACTACAACGAGCACCGCCCCCACCGCGCCCTGAACCGGCAGACACCCGGGCAAGCATTCCGCGCCACCCCGAAAGCGCTCCCCGCCCAGGCCCGCACCCCCGGCCACTACCGCATCCGCTACGACCTCGTCGGAACAGGCGGCAAAGTCAGCCTCCGCCGCGCCGGCCGAATGCACCACCTCGGCATCGGCTACCACCACCGCGGAACCCGCATCCTCGCCCTCGCCGACGACACCACCGTCACCGTCATCGCCCTGAACACCGGCGAAATCCTCTCCACCCACACCATCGACCCCACCCGCAGCTACTGGCGCAACAACGAGAAAACCCCCGGCCGATGGCCGAGGGCTTCTTCACGTGAGACCTAAGACGCGACTCAGGTGAGACCTATGTCGCGACTCAAGACACGGAGCCGCCCAAGGGAATCGAACCCTTGACCTTCTCATTACGAGTGAGATGCTCTGCCGACTGAGCTAGGGCGGCGTGGGCCGGGCTCTCGCTCGGCGCACAGTCAGATAGCTTACCCGATCGGGCGGGGTGCTCACGACCATGCGGGCGCGGGAGGCGAGCCGGGTCAGTGCACCTGGCTGCCGAGCGCCTGCAACTGGTCGAAGGAGGCGCGCAGGCGGTCGGCGAGGGGTTCGACGCCGCCGTGATCCGCCCAGCACGACCAGGCGTGACGCATCCCCGCGAAAGCCACGTAGGTGACGAGGCGGGCACGCTGGTGCAAGGCCTCCTCGTCCTCCGCGAGAGCCGGGTCGTCGTGCGCGAGACGGCGTTGGACGACGGCGCTCAACGCTTCCTCGAACGTGTGCATGCTGGCCATGCGCTGCGCGAAGAGCTCCGGATTGTCTTTCAGGAGTGCCCGCCGGAGGGTGTGCATCTCCTGCAGGGTCGCCGCCGCCTCCCCCGGGGCGCTCTGCGCGGCCTCGCCGAGGTCGCCGCCGTCAATGGCCGCGATCAGCAACAGGGTCATTCCGTGCAGGATGGGCTCCTCCGGGCCGGCTGCGACGAAGCGCTCGACGTCATCCTCCCCCGGAAGCTCGGGGAGCTCCCCGATGATCGCCGCCTCCTTCGAGGGGAAGTAATTGAAGAAGGTCCGCGGCGAGACGTTCGCCGCATGGCTGATCTCGTCCACCGTGACACCGTCGTAGCCACGCTCGCTCGTGAGGGTGAGCGCGGCGAGCTGGATCGCGCGGCGGGTGGCGATGCGCTTGCGCTCGCGCAGGCCGAGCTCGGGATCCAGTGCGGAGTCGGGGGCCACAGTCACTCCTGGATTATTTCATCCGCTGCAAAATTGCACCACTCGACCGAGCGAACTGTGACGCCACCGGCCCGCTCAGCAGGTCTTGCCCTCGGTCGGCAGCGTCCCCTTCACCAGGAACGCGTCGACGGTGTCGTTCACGCACGAGTTCGACTTGTTGTAGGCGGTGTGTCCCTCGCCCTTGTAGGTGAGCAGGTGGCCGTTCTCCAGCTCGTGGGCGAGGTTCTTCGCCCACACGTACGGGGTCGCGGGGTCGTTGGTGGTGCCGACGACCAGGATGGGGGCGGAGCCCGCCGCCGCGATCGGCCCCCGCTTGACCGTGGACTTGTACGGCCAGGAGGCGCAGCCGATGTCACCGTACGCCATGTACGGCCCGATGACCGGGGCGTCCTGCGTCAGCTCGGCGGCCTGCGCGCGCATGGTCGCGGGATCGGCATCGTACGCGTAGTCGAGGCAGTTGATCGCCATGAACGCCTCGGTCGAGTTGTCCGAATACGTGCCGTCACTGTCTCGGCTGTTGTACGCGTCGGCCAGGGTGAAGGCGACAGAGGCGCTGCCGCGCATGACCGACTCGAACATCTGGCTCAGGTACGACCATCCGTTCGCGTCGTAGAGCGGATAGATGATCGCGGTCACGAGGGTGTTCGCGCCGAGTTCACGGCCGTCGGAGTTGCGGATGGGGCTCTTCTCGACCGAGGCCAGCAGAGCGGAGATGGTCTTCATGCCGTCGTCGACCGTCCCGTCGAACGGGCAGTCCTTCTGACCGAGGCAGTCGGTGAGGTAGGCGCGCAGTGCGCTCTCGAAGCCCTGCGCCTGGACCTTGGTCACGTCGAAGTTGCTGGCGGCGGGGTCGAGCGCACCGTCGAGGACGAGCCGGCCGGTCTTGCCGGGGTAGAGGTCGGCGTACACCGCTCCGAGGTAGGTGCCGTAGGAGTAGCCGAGGTAGTTGAGCTTCGTGTCGCCGAGCACGGCGCGCAGCAGGTCGAGGTCGCGCGCGGCGCTCATCGTGTCGACCTCGTCGAGCAGCGCTCCGGTGTTCTTGGCGCAGGCCGCGCCGAAGTCGACCGATGCGGTGGTGTTCGCGGCGATCCACTCGTCGGAGCCGCGGACACCGGGGGTGATGTCGTAGAGGTAGCCGTCCATCTGCTTGGCGTCGTAGCACTTCACCGCGGTCGACCGGCCGACTCCGCGCGGGTCGAAGCCGACGACGTCGAAGTGGTCCTGCAGTGTGCTGTCGGTCGCGTAGCCGACGCTGTCCTTGACGAAGTCGTAGCCCGACGCGCCCGGCCCGCCGGGATTGACCAGGAGAGACCCCTGTTTGGTGCCCTTCGCCTTCTGGCGGATGAGTGCGAGCTCGATCTCGCCCGCGGACGGGTCGTCCCACCTGAGCGGAGCCTTCGCGGTCGTGCACAGCATCCCGCCGGAGCAGCTGCTCCACTTCAGCACCTGCTCGTAGAAGGGCTTGAGGTTCGCGGCGACCTCCTCCCTGACCGGGGAGGAGGTCGCGGCGGTCTTGGGCGGGATGAACCATGTGACGCAGCCGGTCAGGGTGAGCGCGGCGATCGCCGCGATCGCGACGGAGGCCGTGCGCAGAACGCGCCGACGGGGGCCTGGGCGGCCCGAGCGGGTGATCACAGGTCGGTCCCCTTTCGCGCGGCGGTGCCGCGAAGGATGGTGGTGAGCATGGCCTCGAGGGCCAACGCCGGCGCGACGTTGCCGTCGATCCGCTCGCGAGCGGTCGCGACCGCGTCCATCGCGGCGAGCGTATCGGCGGGAGTCGAATGAGCGCTGAGAGCTTCCAGTCGCTCCCGCAGCTCGAGGTTCACGAGCGCGCTGACGCTGCGCAGCTGCAGCATCATCACGTCACGGTAGAGGGACTGCAGGTCGACCAGGATCCGGTCGATACCGTCGCGCAGGCTCCGGGTCGCGCGCCGCTTCTGGTCGTCCTCCAGTTGACGCAGCTGTCCGCGCAGGGCGGGCGGGACGGTGCCGCCCGGTTCGACGCCCAGGGAACGGAGCGCGTGTTCGCGCTCCTCCGCGTCCCGCTCCTCCGTGATGGCCTTCGCGTCGGCGCCCGCGATCTCGAGCAGCGTCGCCGCGGCGAGGACGGCGTCCGAAACGGATCGGATGCCGAGCGCGAGCGTCAGGGTCTCCGAACGCCGTCTGCGCGCCTCCTCGTTGGTCGCGAGGCGGTGCGCCATCCCGATGTGGCTCTGCGCGTGCCGTGCGGCGCGCTCGGCAGTGACGGCGTCCACGCCGTCCCGGCGCTCGATCAGGGCGGCGACATCGGCCACGCTCGGCACCTTCAGGCGCACGGTGCGGACGCGGGAGCGGATCGTCGGCAGGAGGTCGGCGTCGCTCGGGGCGCACAGGATCCAGACCGTCCGCTCCGGCGGCTCCTCGAGAGCTTTCAGCAGCACGTTGGAGGTGCGCTCGCTCATGCGGTCCGCATCCTCGATCACCATCACCCGGTATCGGCCGACGGAGGGCGAGAACTGCGAGCTGGACACGAGCGTGCGCACCTCGTCGATGGAGATGATGACGCGCTCGGTGCTCAGCACGGCGAGGTCGGGGTGGGTCCGCGCCTCGACCTGTCGCTGCGTCGCCAGGTCACCCTCGGGCGTTCCCGGGCTGAGCAGCGCCGTGGCGAAGGCGTAGGCGAGGTTGGAACGGCCGGACCCCGGAGGGCCCGTGATCAGCCACGAGTGGGTCATGCCGCGGGCGTCGGATCCCGAGGCGGCGGCCCGCACGACGGCGATGGCGTCGTCCTGCCCCGTCAGGTCGTCCCACACTGCCATGCGTTCCAGGCTAGCGGGCACGGAGGACACCGGCGCGGTCAGACGCGGCCATCGAGGCGGCGGCGGATCTCGGCGGCGATCTCGTCGATGGGCAAGGAGGCGTCCACCACCAGGAATCGCTCCGGTTCCGCGGCGGCGAGCTCGAGGAAGGCGGCCCGAACGCGGGCATGGAACTCGGCTCGTTCGGCCTCCAGGCGGTCGTAGCGTGTACGGGAGATGTCGAGGCGCGCACGGGCCGTCGTCTCGTCGAGGTCGAGGAGGATCGTGAGATCCGGGAGCAGACCTTCCGCTGCCCACAGCGAGAGGGCGCGCACCTCGTCGCCGCCGAGGACGCGTCCGGCTCCCTGATACGCCACCGACGAGTCGATGTAGCGGTCCTGCACGACGACATCGCCGCGGTCGAGGGCGGGGCGCACGAGGGTCGCGACGTGGTGAGCGCGGTCGGCTGCGTAGAGCAGTGCTTCCGCCCGCGGCGCGATGTCCCCGCGATGGTGGAGCACGATCTCGCGGATCTCGACGCCCGCAGCCGTGCCGCCGGGCTCGCGGGTACGAACGACGGTGCGTCCGCGGGAGGTGAGCCACTCCGTCAGGAGCGCGGCCTGCGTCGACTTGCCGACCCCGTCGCCCCCTTCGAACGTGATGAAGAACCCGCTCACTCGGCCGCCGGCTTCGCCGCGGGGGCCTTCTTCGCCGCCGTGGACTTCTTGGCGGCCGTGGTCTTCGCGGCGGTCGTCTTCGCGGGCGCCTTCCGCGTCGTCGCCTTCTTCGCCGCGGGCTTCTTGGCCGGCCCCTTGGCGCGCTTGTCCGCGAGCAGCTGCACAGCACGCTCGAAGTCGACCTCGTCGACCGTCTCCCCGCGCGGGATCGTCGCGTTGGTCTCGCCGTCGGTCACGTACGGTCCGAAGCGACCGTCCTTGACCTTGATCGGCTTGCCGCTGACCGGATCCGCGTCGAACTCCTTGAGCGCGCTCGACGCGCGGCGGTTGCCGTACTTCGGCTGCGCGAACAGCTCCAGCGCGCCCGCGAGATCGACCGTGAAGATGTCGTCCTCGGAGGTCAGCGAGCGGGTGTCCGTCCCCTTCTTCAGGTAGGGGCCGTACCGGCCGTTGGCCGCCTGGATCTCGTCGCCGCTCTCCGGGTCGATGCCGACGACCCGCGGGAGGTCGAGGAGCTTGAGCGCCGTCTCGAGGTCGAGGGACGCGATGTCCATCGACTTGAAGAGCGACGCGGTCCGCTGTTTCGGCGCGGTGGCCTTCTTCGCCGGCTTCTTGGCCTCGACGACCTCACCCGTCTGCGGGTCGGCCTGCGGCTCGGGCTCCGGGTCGGCCTCGGTCACGTACGGGCCGAAGCGGCCGTCCTTGGCGAGGACGACCTTGCCGGTCTCGGGGTTCGAGCCCAGCACGCGGTCGGTCTGCACCGGGGCGTCGATCAGTTCGCGGGCCTTCGCGGGCGTGAGCTCATCGGGGGCCAGCTCCGGGGGGAGGTTGACGCGCCGCGGGGTGGCGTCCTCCGCGGCGCCGGGCTCGGCGACCTCGAGGTACGGGCCGTACTTGCCGATGCGCAGGGTGACGCCCTCATCGATCGCGATCGAGTTGATGCTGCGCGCGTCGATCTCGCCGAGATTGTCGATCACCCGGCGCAGGCCCTTGTGCTTGTCGCTGCCGAAGTAGAAGCTGTTGAGCCAGTCGATCCGCTCGGCTTCGCCGTCCGCGATCCGGTCGAGGTCGTCCTCCATCTCGGCGGTGAAGTCGTACTGCACCAGGTCGCCGAAGTAGTCCTCGAGGAGTCGGACGACCGAGAACGCGACCCAGCTGGGGACGAGCGCCTGGCCGCGCTGCGTCACGTAACCGCGGTCGATGATCGTGGAGATGATGCTCGCGAAGGTGGAGGGCCGGCCGATGCCGAGCTCCTCGAGCGCCTTCACCAGGCTCGCCTCCGTGTAGCGCGGCGGCGGTGTGGTCTCGTGGCCGTCGGCCTCGACCTCGACGACGGTCAGGGACTGCTTCGGCTCCAGCGGCGGCAGCTTGGCCTCCGCGGCGTCGGAGGCGTTGCGCTCCTCGTCCTTGCCCTCCTCGTACGCGTTGAGGAACCCGCGGAAGGTGATGACCGTGCCGCTCGCGGTGAACTCGGCGACGGTGCCGTCGAGGGTTCCCTCCGTGATGGACGCCTCGACCGTGACGGAGGCGGTCTGCCCCTTCGCGTCGGCCATCTGGGAGGCGACGGTCCGCTTCCAGATCAGGTCGTAGAGCCGGAACTCGTTGCCGCGCAGCACCTTCTCGAGCTCGCTCGGGGTGCGGAAGACCTCGCCGGACGGACGGATGGCCTCGTGCGCCTCCTGGGCGTTCTTGCTCTTCGAGGCGTACGTGCGCGGCTTGTCGGGAACCGTCTCCGGCCCGTAGAGCTTCGCCGCCTGTGTGCGGGCCGCGTTCGTGGCCTGCTGCGACAGCGACGCGGAGTCGGTGCGCATATAGGTGATGTAGCCGTTCTCGTAGAGCGTCTGAGCGACGCTCATCGTCTGCCGGGCCGAGAAGCGGAGCTTCCGGGCGGCCTCCTGCTGCAGCGTGGAGGTCGTGAACGGCGCGGCGGGACGACGAGAGTACGGCTTGGAGTCGACCTTGGAGACGGTCACGACGGTGCTCGGCCGGCGAACCGCGTCCGCGAGCGCCTGTGCGGCCTCCTCGTCGAGGGTGCGGGCGTCCGAGGTGAGGCGACCGTGGTCGTCGAAGTCTCGACCGGTCGCGACGCGCGTACCGTCGACGCGGGCGAGGCGCGCCTGGAAGGCGGTGGCGTCCGCGGGCGCGAGCTGAGCGGTCAGGCCCCAGTAGGACGCCGGTACGAACGCGAGCCGCTCCCGCTCACGGTCGACGACCAGGCGCGTCGCCGCAGACTGAACGCGGCCCGCGGACAGTCCGGGTCCGACTTTGCGCCACAGGACCGGCGATACCTCGTAGCCGTACAGGCGGTCGAGGATGCGGCGGGTCTCCTGAGCGTCGACCAGAGCAGTGTCGATCTCGCGGGTGTTGTCGCGGGCCTTCTCGATGGCCTCGCGCGTGATCTCGTGGAAGACCATGCGCTTGACGGGGACCTTCGGCTTCAGCACCTCGACGAGGTGCCAGGCGATGGCTTCTCCTTCGCGGTCCTCATCCGTGGCGAGCAGGAGCTCGTCCGCGTTCTTGAGGGCGCGTTTGAGATCGGCGACCGTCTTCTTCTTCTGATCGGAGACGACGTAGTACGGCTCGAAGTCCTTCTCGACGTCGACCGAGAACTTCCCGAGCGACCCCTTCTTCAGCTCCGGCGGCAGGTTCTTGGGCTCGATCAGGTCTCGGATGTGGCCGACGGAGGCCATCACCTCGTAGCCGTCGCCCAGGTACTGGGCGATCGACTTCACCTTGTTCGGAGACTCGACGATGACGAGTTTCTTCGTGTCAGGCACCTGACTCCTCTTATATGTACGACGATGTCGCCCCGACCGGATGTCGGTAGCACGCTCCCGCGTCTGTGCCGCGGAGCCCGGTCCTCGGCGCAAAGCCGGACGAGCGTGGGCCGGAGTGGCCCAACAGGCAAACCATACACACCTTGCCCTCGGGTGTGCCTAATCCGGTGCCGTCCGTTCGCCCTGGGCGCAGGGACGGCGCGTGTGCTCTCTTGTGGACGGCAGAGCGCCGAGGACAATGGAGGTATGGCAACGACATCACTGACGACGTACACCGCCAAGCTGACCGACGGACCTCTCGAGGGCAAGACGATCGCCACCGAGTTCCTCCCCTCCGGGGGCCCGCGTCCCCGGCTCGAGCTCGCCGCCCCCGGAGGCGGCAAGCGCTACCTCTACGTCCGCGCCGCCGGCGCGGACACCGAGTACTCGGGGACCGACGCCAACGCAGACCGGCCGAGCGCCGTGGGCTACCGCTACCTGGAGACGCTGTTCGACTGACTCCGTTCCGGCCGAACCTTCCCCGGCCGAACGCGTCACCCGGTGCTCCCGGGTCATCCCGGCGGTCCTGCACGTGCACTCACGGCCGCGCGCCAGCCTCCCGGAATGTCGACGCCCACGGTGACCGTCGCCTCCAGACCTGCCATCAGGCACTCCTCCAGTTCTGCGCCGTTCTCCTCCGCCACCCGGTCGGCCAGTTCGCACGGCTCGCCTCCGATCCTCCCGACCGCCGCGTCCGCCGCGGCGAGCGCCGCCAGGTCGGCGACCGTCGCCGCCCGTCGCTTCGCAAGGTGCGCGGCCCCGACCGCCAGCGTTGCGACGAGGACCGCGACCATCGCCCCCACCAGCGTCACGACCACGACGCTCGCGCTTCCGTACTCGCCGCCCAGCCGGCCCCTGAACCGGGACGTGCCCGGCCGCCATGCGGCGCCTCGCACCGGCATCACCCCGTGCCTCCGGATTCGGCACGGGCCTCGTCCACCGCACACGCTCGTGCGCTGATCCGCAGCCCTGCTGCGCCCAGCCCCACCACGGCGCTGTGGGCCGTCATGGTCACGCACACCATCCCACTCCGCCGATCGATCACACGTTCCGCCTCGAGGCCGGACACCGCGGAAGCAACGGGCGGATCACCCCGGCCGAGCAGCCGCGCGTCCACCGCCGCGGCGTCGGCCAACCGGAGCTGCTGTCCACCGGCCTGCACGGCGCCGACGCCGAGCCCGAGGCACACGAGGGCCACGGGGAGGGCGACAGCGAACTCGGCGGTGACGCTGCCCCTCTCTCGCTCGGACCCGCGCGGCTCTCCGGGCGAGCCGCTCTCACGCCGCGACCGTGAGAGCACCACGCACCAGCTCCGTGAGCAGACTCTTCACCTCGTCGCTCCGCAGCACGACCACCAGCAGACCCGCAATGCCCACCGCCGCGACCGTGATGATCGCGTACTCCGCCGTCGCCGCGCCGTGCTCGTCCCGCACTGCTTCCCAAGCCCGGGCCCGCCGGACTCGTGCCGGCCATACCCGCTGTGCCCAGCGGGCCGGCCGTTCTGTCGTCGGCCGCTCCTCCGGCTCCCGCTCGCTCCGCGTCCGCCCTTCCGGCACGTGCTCCCGCTCCCCCACCATTCGTTCCCCCATCTTTCGTTCCCCCATCTTTCGTTTCCGCACCTTTCGTTCCCGCACCTTTCGTTCCCCCGCCCATGGCTCTCTCAGCACTCGCTCCCCCATCTCGTCATCCCCTTTCCTCTCGACCGGTCCGGGCCGATGGCCGGTGCTCCTCATCCTTCGCGACAGCTGTCGGCGCGTGGGCCGGTCACCCGAATCGGTGGACAACTGCTCAGAACCCCGCAACGGTGGAGGAGATCAGGGCGAGCATCACGGGTGCGACTCCCAGGAGCAGGAACGATGGCAGTACGCAGACAGCGAGGGGCATCAGCAGCTGCACACCGAGTCGCGCGGCGGCGGTGCGTCCTGCAGCGCGGGCTGTGCGCCGCCGTTGCACCGCCGAGGAGGAGAGTAGCTCGGCAGCCGGGGCCCCGGCCCGCGCCGCCAGCTCCAGGATGTCGTCGATGGCGGCGTCGGATCCACCGGGGAGATCCAGCCGGTCGCACGTCTCCGCGACGAGGCGGCGTGATCGCTCCACCGACAGCCCCGAGCTCAGGGCGATCGCCGTCAGCTCCTCGGTCGTCCCCGGTACGTCCCCGCTCGGGGCCGCCCTGCGGACGAGACTCGCCGTCCATCTCCTCCCGGCGATCCCCAGGGCTGCACCCGCGGTGAGGAGCATCCCACCGACCGGTCCGGAACCGAGCGCTCCGACGATGTCGACTCCGAGGAGCATCGCCGACGCCGCGCCCGCCAGCGGAAGCCAGCTCACCAGCCGTGCCGTCGCTCGGGGGCCGCTCAGCGCCACTTCCACATCCCGCGCCACTTCCGCCCGGTCCCGCAGCGCGTCCGCCGCGCCCCGCAACGCCGGGCTCAGCGGCGCCCCTGCTGCCACCGCGACGGCCCAGGCGGCGGCGAGCGTCGCCAGCGCACCTGCGCTCACCGACGCCTCGCCCGGCGGGCCCGCGCCGGTCGTGGCAGCGCGCACGGCCGCCTCAGACGACGCCGGCGGATCCGGCAACCCGCGCGACGACTGCCGCCCCTGCGGAGAGTCGCGGCTCCGTCGGCGCGCACTCCCGCGCATCGTCCGCCGAACCGACGCCGACTGCTCGGCGAGCGACTCCTCGGCGAGCGCATCCTCGACGGCCGCCCCTGCCTCGATGCGCGCGGCCACCCGGCGCACCGAGGGTGGAGCGCCCGCCCGCCCCACGTGCCGCCACGCAGACGTGGGCGCTACACCCGCGTCGAGGAGCACCGCGAGTGCCTCGGCGGCACCGGCGAGTGCGTCGGCGTCCGTCCCGACGACCGACGCAGCGGAACGCCGGAGGACGCCGTCCCGCATTCGTGTCGCGGCCGCGCGCCCGCGGCCCGCTCGTCGCCGCTGTAGCACCGCAGCCGTCCCGCGCTTCCCGCTCATGCCCCGCCCCCGGGCTGTTCGTCGGCACCCGGCGCGGGCACGACTCCCAGCCGGCCGTCCCCGCCGAGCGCGAGGCGGGCGAATCCGGCCACGCGGCGGCCCTCGCCCCTCCGTTCGACATGGACGACGAGCCCGATCGCACTCACCGCCTGCCGGGCGAGCGCGTGCTCCCCGAGGCCCGCCAAAGCGCCCAACGCTTCCAAGCGCGCCGGGACGTCGACGAGCGAGCTCGCGTGGAGCGTGCCCGCTCCCCCATCGTGTCCGGTGTTGAGGGCGCTCAGCAGATCGCGCACCTCTTCTCCGCGGCACTCGCCGAGCACGAGGCGATCGGGTCGCATCCGGAGTGCTTCGCGCACGAGCCGACGCAGATCCACGCCGCCCGCTCCTTCGAGGTTCGGCTGGCGTGCCTGCAGCGCGACGACGTGCGGGTGCGGGACGCGGAGCTCCGAGACGTCCTCGATCACGACGATCCGCTCGGTCGGCGGCGCGTGGGCCAGGATGGCGGCGAGCAGGGTGGTCTTCCCTGCCCCGCCCGCCCCTGTGACGAGCAGATTCGTGCGCGCCGCGACCGCCGCGCGCAGGATCTGAGCCTGCTCCGGCGTCAGCGAGCCCGCGGCGGCGAGATCCTCCAGCGTCAGGACCTCCTCGCGCGGGATACGGATGGACAGGAGCGTTCCCCCGGTCGAGATGGGCGGGAGCACGGCGTGGACGCGCACTCCCCCGCGCAGGCGCACGTCGACGAACGGCGTCGCCTCGTCGATGTGCCGCCCACCACGACCGATCAGATCGACGGCCAGGCGGCGGACGGAACGCTCGTCCAGGTTCCAATCCGGGATGCGATGGAGACCCGGTGGGCCGCCGTCGCTCCAGAGCTCGCCCGCTCCGGTGATGAACAGGTCGGTCACGCCCGGTCGCTGGAGGTAGGGCGTCAGGATGCCGAACGTCTCCCACAGACCGGGTTCACGCTGAGCGGGGCTCGCTGTCTCGTCTCTCATCCTCCGAGCCAAGAGCACAGACGGCGGGACCGGGACGACTCCGAAGGATCTGTGGAGTCCTGACGAGAGGCCCGCGGTTGGGAATGACGAGCGGCGCGCTAGGGGATGCCGGTTAAAAAAGGGGGGCCGCACCTATTGGGGGGAACAGGTGCGGCCACTGCGGCGCTGGATTGGGGGGAATCGTTAGCGCCGCACGCACGAATTTACATTCGGCCGGGGACAAGTTTACGCGGAATCAATGCAAACGCAAGTCTCCGTGGGACCGGCCCGCCCGAGGTTGTAGAGTCAGGCATTGTCGCGCCACGACAGAACACTCAGCATCGCAAAGGAGCGAACAGCCTCCCCATGAGCAACACAATCGACAACCTGCTCCATGAAGCCCGACGGTTCTCGCCGAGCGAGGAGTTCGCCGCGCACGCCGTGGCGACAGCCGATCTCTACGAGCGCGCCGCCGACGACCGCCTCGGGTTCTGGGCCGACCAGTCCCGCGAGCTCCTGCACTGGCACAAACCGTTCACGAAGACGCTGGACTGGACGAACCCGCCGTTCGCGAAGTGGTTCGACGACGGCGAGCTCAACGTCGCCTACAACTGCCTCGACCGGCATGTGCTCGCCGGCAACGGCGACCGTGTGGCCATCCACTGGGAGGGTGAGCCCGGCGACTCCCGCTCGCTCACCTACGCCGAGCTCACCGCGGAGGTCAAGAAGGCGGCCAACCTGCTCACCAGCCTGGGCATCCGTTCGGGCGACCGCGTGGCCATCTACCTCCCGATGATCCCGGAGGCCGTGATCGCGATGCTCGCCGTCGCACGCATCGGCGCGGTGCACTCCGTCGTCTTCGGCGGCTTCAGCGCGGAGAGCCTGCGCTCGCGCATCGACGACGCCGAGGCCAAGCTGGTGATCACCGCGGACGGCGGCTGGCGCAAGGGCCGCGTGTTCCCGCTCAAGGACGCGGTCGACGCCGCCCTGTCGGGCTCCGAGAGCACGGTGGAGCACGTCCTCGTCGTCAAGCGCGGGGAGAACGAGGTGGCCTGGACCGAGGGCCGCGACCTGTGGTGGCAGGACGAGATCGCCCAGGTGGACGCGGACCACGTCGCCAAGGCGTTCCCGGCCGAGCAGCCGCTGTTCATCCTCTACACCTCGGGTACGACCGGCAAGCCCAAGGGAATCCTGCACACCTCCGGCGGGTACCTCACGCAGGCCGCGTTCACCCACAAGAACGTGTTCGACCTCCACGCCGACTCCGACGTGTACTGGTGCTCGGCCGACGTCGGCTGGATCACGGGCCACAGCTACGTCGTGTACGGCCCGCTCGCCAACGGCGCCACCCAGGTGCTCTACGAGGGGACCCCCGAGACGCCGCACCCGGGCCGCTGGTGGGAGATCATCGAGAAGTACAAGGTCTCGATCTTCTACACCGCGCCGACCGCGATCCGCTCGTTCATGAAGCTCGGCCGGCAGCACCCGCAGCGGTTCGACCTCTCCAGCCTGCGCGTGCTCGGGTCGGTCGGCGAGCCCATCAACCCGGAGGCGTGGATGTGGTACCGGGAGGTCATCGGCGGCGGCGGGACCCCGATCGTCGACACCTGGTGGCAGACCGAGACCGGCGCCATCATGATCTCCGCTCTGCCCGGGGTGACGACGCTCAAGCCCGGCAGCGCGCAGGTGCCGCTGCCGGGTGTCTCGATCGAGATCCTCGACGAGGCGGGTGTGCCGGTCGGCAAGGACCAGGGCGGCCTGCTGGTGGTCACGGAGCCGTGGCCGAGCATGCTGCGGGGCATCTGGGGCGACCCCGACCGGTTCGTCGAGACCTACTGGTCGAAGTTCGGCGACAAGTACTTCGCCGGCGACGGCGCCCGGTACGACAAGGAGGGCGACATCTGGCTGCTCGGCCGGGTCGACGACGTGATGAACGTGTCCGGCCACCGGCTCTCGACGGCGGAGATCGAATCGGCGCTCGTGGCTCACGCGCTGACGGCGGAGGCCGCCGTGGTCGGCGCCGAGGACGAGACGACCGGCCAGGCCGTCGTCGCGTTCGTGATCATCAAGGAGAACCAGCTCGAGACGGCGCAGTCGATCGACGTGGCGGCCGAGTTGCGCAAGCATGTCGCGGAGCAGATCGGCGCCATCGCCCGTCCTCGGGACATCTTCATCGTCACCGAGCTGCCGAAGACCCGCTCGGGCAAGATCATGCGGCGCCTGCTGAAGGATGTCGCGGAGGGGCGCGAGGTGGGCGACACGACCACGCTCGCCGACACCGCGGTCATGAGCTCGATCCAGAGCAAGCTGTCCTGACGGATGCACGCAAGGGGCGGTGCCGACCGGCACCGCCCCTCCGTCGTCTCCTGGCGTGGACTACTCGAATGCGACCACGATCTCGACCTCGACCGGCGAGTCGAGCGGGAGCACGGCGACACCGACGGCCGACCGTGCGTGCACTCCGGCGTCGCCGAAGATCTCTCCCAGCACCTCCGAGGCGCCGTTGACGACGCCGGGCTGACCGGTGAACGCGGGATCGGAGGCGACGAAGCCGACGACCTTGACGACGCGGGTGACCCGGTCGAGGGAGCCGAGCACACTCTTCACGGCGGCGAGGGCATTGAGCGCGCAGGTGCGCGCGTAATCCTTGGCGTCGGCGGCCGGAACGAGGCCGTGGCCCTCGCCCACTTTGCCGGTCGCGGGGAGTGCGCCGGCGACCATCGGCAGCTGGCCGGAGGTGTAGACGTGGCCGCCGTCGATCACGGCGGGGGTGTAGGCGGCGACCGGCGGGACGACGTCCGGCAGGTCGATGCCCAGTTCGGCGAGACGCGCCTCGATGGCGGCCATCAGGCGTCCGCCTCGTCCTGCACGGGGCGCTTCAGATAGGCGACGAGACCGCCCTCCGGACCCGTCACCACCTGCACCAGCTCCCACCCCTCCGAGCCCCAGTTGTTGAGGATGGCGGCGGTGTTGTGGATCATCAGGGGCGTCGTGAGGTACTCCCAGCGCGGCATCGTGCTCCTTGCGTTCGGGCCGTTTATCAGGTTGATCACCTACTCTGATCCTATGTCTGCGAAAAAACCACGGGCTAGAGGTGCGTTCGGCGCCGGCGCCGCGTTCCTCGGCATGAGTGTTGTCGCGGGCCTTCTGGTCGCTGCCGCTGTCACGCCGGCGATCGCCGTGACCGGCATGGCGGCCAACAACGGGATCGGCGTCTTCGAGGGCCTTCCCGAGTACCTCGAGCCGGGCACGCTCGCCCAGCCGACCACCATCTACGCGAAGAACAGCGACGGCACGGACCGCGCTCTCGCGACCTTCTACTCCCAGAACCGTCTCCCGGTCACGTTCGACCAGATCTCGCAGGCGGCCAAGGATGCGGCCATCGCCGGCGAGGACCCGCGCTTCTACAGCCACGGCGGCGTCGACATCCAGGGCACCATGCGTGGTGTGCTGTCCACCGTCTCCGGCGGCGGAGTGCAGGGCGGCTCCTCGATCACCCAGCAGTACGTGAAGAACGTTCTGCTGCAGAAGTGCGAGGCCATGCCCGTCAAGACGGACGAGCAGAAGAAGGCGTACCAGACCTGCGTCGACGACTCGACCGGCGTCACCCCGGACCGCAAGGTCAAGGAGATGAAGTACGCCATCGGCATCGAGAAGAAGTACAGCAAGGACCAGATCCTGGTCGGCTACCTCAACATCGCCGGCTTCGGCGGCTCGGTCTACGGCATCGAGGCCGCGGCCCGGTACTACTTCAACACGACCGCTGCGGCGCTGACGCCCGCGCAGGCGGCCAGCCTGCTCGCGATCGTGAACGAGCCGACGTCGCTCAAGATCGACAGCCCGGACTCCGAGTCGAACGGCGCCGCCAACGGCTATGCCAAGAACAAGGAACGCCGCGACTACATCCTCCAGAAGATGTACCAGTACAAGAAGCTCACCAAGACGCAGTACGACGAGGCCGTGAAGACACCGGTGCAGCCCGTCATCACACCCTCCACCCGTGGTTGCCAGACCGCGGGAGGCTCGGCGTACTTCTGCGACTACGTGCAGCGGATCATTCTCAACGACCCGACCTTCGGCGCCGACGAGGACACGCGCCGGGCGAACTTCAACCGCGGCGGCTACAAGATCTACACGTCGCTGGACCTCGACCTGCAGACGGTCGCGGAAGCGACGATCAACTCCTACGTGCCCAAGAACTATAAGGTCGACATCGGCGGTGTGCTCGTCGGGGTGCAGCCGGGCACCGGCCGTGTTCTCTACATGGCGCAGAACAAGAACTACACGCAGGACGCTGACGAGGCTGCCGCCGACCCGTCCTACAGCGCGATCAACTACTCGACCGATTACGCCTACGGCGGTTCCGGGGGGTTCCAGGTCGGATCGACGTACAAGGTGTTCACGCTCGCCGAGTGGCTCAAGCAGGGACACTCGCTGAACGAGACGGTCAACGCCAACATCCGCACCTACACGAAGTTCAAGAACTCGTGCGACGGCGACTGGACCGGAACCTACCGCCCGACGAACGACTCCGGTGGCGAGGAGGGGCAGCGCAGCGCCCAGAACGCCACCACGAACTCCATCAACACGGCGTTCGTCTCCATGGCCTCCCAGCTCGACCTGTGCGAGATCAAGAACGACGCCGAGGCGTTCGGCGTGCACACCGCCAAGGGTGAGCCGCTGAGCACGGTGCCGTCCTCGGTGCTCGGCGTGAACGAGATCGCGCCGCTGACGATGGCGACGGCCTTCGCGGGCATCGCCAACAACGGCCTCACCTGCAGCCCGATCGCGATCGACAAGATCACCGACGCCGCCGGCAAGGACGTCGCCCCGCCTGCCACGAAGTGCACGCAGTCCGTCGACCCGACGGTCGCCAACACCATGGCCAAGGCTCTGCAGGGTCCTGTCCAGAGCGGGACCGCCGCCGGGATGAACACCACCGGCAAGGACATGCTCGGCAAGACCGGCACCACCGACGGCAACGAGCAGCTGTGGCTGGTCGCGGCCACGACGAAGGTCGCCGGCGCCTACTGGGTCGGCAACGTCAGCGGCCATCAGGACATGCGCAGGATCTACCCGACGCACGGCACCACGCCCGCGATCGCCCGCACCGCGGTGCAGCGCGCCATGATGTCGGCCGCGGTCGCCAAGTACGGCGGCGATGACTTCCCGGCCGCGCCCGACAAGCTCGTCCGCGGCGTTCAGATCGCGATCCCGGATCTGGCCGGCAAGTCGCCGGACGAGGCCAAGAACATCCTGAAGGGCCTCGGACTGGACAGCACCGACGGCGGACAGCAGGACTCGGTCCAGCCCGCCGGCACCGTGTCGGCGACGGACCCCGCAGCGGGCAGTTCGGTCGGCAAGGGCACGGTCGTCACCATCTTCACGAGCAACGGCTCCCTCGTCGCGGTGCCCAACGTCGTCGGCCAGAAGGCGTCGGACGCGCAGAAGGCGCTCACCTCCGCCGGGTTCAGCGTGAAGATCTCGGGCAGCGGTGGCGGCGACGCCGTCGTGCAGACCCAGAATCCCGCCGCCGGCACGCCTACCAAGCCGGGGACGCAGGTCGCGCTGACCGTTGCCGGAGCGCCGTCCGCGGCGCCCACACCGGGCGCCGGCTAGTGGGTCGCGGCTCCGCGCTCCGTCCGCTCGGCACCGCCCTCGCGGTGCTGGGAGCCACGGGAGCGGCCGCGTTCGCATACGGCTCGCTCATCGAACGTCGTGCCTACACGCTGCGGGAGGTGTCGGCACCCGTGCTCCCTGCCGGATCCGAGCCGATCCGTGTTCTGCACCTGTCCGACCTGCACATGGCCCCGTGGCAGCGGGACAAACAGGAGTGGGTGCGCTCGCTCGCGGCGCTGAAGCCGGACCTGGTCGTCGACACCGGCGACAATCTCAGCCACGAGAACGGGCTGGAGGGAATCCGTGCGGCTCTGGACGCCTTCCGCGGCACGCCGGGTGTCTTCGTCCACGGGTCGAACGACTACTTCGGCCCGCAGCTGAAGAACCCTCTCAAGTACTTCACCGGCCCGTCGAAGAAGAACGGGTCCACCGCTCCCCGGCTCGACACCGCGTCGCTGACGGCGTACCTGCGTGATCTGGGCTGGCTGGACCTGAACAACGCGGTCGGCTCCCTCGATATCCGTGGCACCCACCTCGAGCTGTTCGGCGTCGACGACCCGCACGTCCGCTTCGACCGCGTGGAGGCCATCCCGGGCGCTCTCGACGAGCTCCGCGAGGACGATCCGTACAGCGACGACGCCATGTGGCCCGAGGACGAGCCGGCGACCGCGCGGCCGACGGTGACGCTGGGTGTCGTGCACGCGCCGTACCGACGCGTGCTGGACGCTTTCGTGACGTACGGCGCCGCGATGATCTTCGCCGGTCACACGCACGGCGGCCAGGTCTGTGTGCCCGGTTACGGCGCGCTGGTGACGAACTGCGACATCCCCCGCAAGCAGGTCAAGGGCCTCAGCATTTGGCGCCACGCCTTCCGTTCGGCCTTCCTCAACGTCTCCGCCGGGCTGGGCACCTCCATCTACGCGCCCGTGCGGTTCGCGTGCCGCCCGGAGGCCACCCTGGTCACTCTGACGGCGGCCTGAGCGCCTGAATGGTCATCAGCACACCTCCGGCTCGTGTATCCTAGATGAGGCCTTCAGGGCCATCGGGGTGTGGCGCAGCTTGGTAGCGCGCTTCGTTCGGGACGAAGAGGCCGCAGGTTCAAATCCTGTCACCCCGACAGAGCGGTAAACAGAAGAGGAGCCCCGGTTCGCATCGCGAACCGGGGCTCCTCTTCTGTTTACCGCTTCTTCGCTGGCGACTTCCCGGCCCCTGCCGCGAGGGGCGCCGCGGAACGCGAAGCGTGAGGCGGCGTCTGGGGTAGCGGTAGGGTGCACCCCGACACGCGAGCCACCCTCCCACTCAGCCACAGGAACTCACCCCCTGCAGAACAGGAGCAGCGGGGACCCCCTCAGAACGCGTCGGGCCGCGCGAACTCCGCCGTCGCGTACCGCGACTCCGGGTCGATGTGGGCGCGCACGAGCGGGATGGTGCGGTTGACGGCGGTGTCGATGCGACCACGGAGGTCTTCGGAGGTGATCCGGTAGTCGGCGAAGTCGCTCTCGGCGGCGTAGATGCCGAGCGGGAGGGTGAGGGACTGGAAGAAGCCGAAGAGGGGGCGCATCTGGTGCTCGACGAGGAGGGCGTGGCGGTCACTACCGCCCGTCGCGGTGAGCACGATGGGCTTGTCGACGAGCGCGTACTGCCCGATGTGGTCGAAGAAGAGCTTGAAGAGCCCCGTGTAGGTGGCGCGGTAGGCAGGCGATCCGACGACGATGACGTCGGCGGCCTCGACGGCTTCGAGGGCCTCCGCGACCTCCGGCCCCAGGTGCGAACGGAAGGGTCCCGCCCCCAGCTGGCCGAGCAGTGGTGCGAGTTCGATGGTGCGGTGGGTGCCGCCGATCGCGCCGGCGAACGAGCGGGCGACCTCGTCGACCAGCACCGTGGTGCGGGAGGGGCGTGTCGGACTTCCGCTCACTCCGACGACCGTGGGGACGTGTGCCATGCGGGGACCGCCTTCGTGTGTCTTCGGCTCGGGAACGCCCCCACGCTACTCGCGCGACGCGTCAGACTCTCCTGTTCGCGTCATGCGCCGTCATGGAGCGGGGTACAGCTCCGAGACGATCTCGAGGGAGCGGATCCGACCCTCCACGGTCGCCGCGCCGGACGACACCATCAGCTCGTCCGCACCGGTGGAGCCCAGGAGGGAGTCGAGGCGTGCGCGCACCTCGTCCGGGGTGCCGATGGCCTGGCGGGCGTTGCGGGCGGCGATGAACTCCTCCTCCAGCGGGCTGAAGTCGTAGGCGAGGGCTTCCTCGACGCTCACGGGCTGCGGCTTCTGGCCTTGGCGCATGCGGAGGAAGGAGAGCTGCCCGGGCAGCGACAGCGCGCGGACCGTCTGCGGGTCGGCGTCGGAGACGACATTGACCGCGATCATCGTGTGCGGTTCGTCGAGGAAGTCGCTCGGCTCGAACTTCGACCGGTACAGGTCGAGCGCCGCCTCGGTGTTCTCTCCGGCGAAGTGGTGGGCGAAGGCGAACGGCAGGCCGAGGGCGGCGGCGACCTGCGCGCTGAAGCCACTGGAACCGAGCAGCCATACCTGCGGGGCGTCGCCGAGCCCGGGCACCGCGGTGATGGAGTGCAGCGGGTTCGCGTCGCTCATGCCCCCGTAGAAGAAGCCGAAGAGGTCGAGCAGCTGCTGCGGGAAGTCGTCCACACCGAGGCCCTGCTCGCTCCGCCGCAACGCCATCGCGGTGGCGCCGTCCGTTCCGGGCGCGCGCCCGATGCCGAGGTCGATACGGTCACCGTAGAGGGCGCGGAGGGTACCGAACTGCTCCGCGACGACGAGCGGGGCGTGGTTCGGGAGCATCACCCCGCCCGAGCCGACCCGGATGCGTTCCGTCGCGCCGGCCACACCCGCGATGAGCACGGCGGGTGCACTGGAGGCGATCGCCGGCATGCCGTGGTGCTCGGCGACCCAGAAGCGCTGGTAGCCCAGACGTTCGGCCGTCTGCGCGAGGCGGATGGTGCCGGAGACGGCGTCGGCGTTGGTGCCTCCGGCGGGACGGCTGGCGAGGTCGAGGACGGAGAGGGGGATGCTGCGGTCGGTCACACTGAGGAGAACCGGGCGACCCGGGGTGTCATTCCATCCTGGCCGCCCGGATCGCTCAGGAGGCGCGGACCTTGCGCGCCCAGAACACCACTGAGACGGTGACGAGACCCGCCGCGAGCAGCCCTCCCCCGATCCAGACCGCCCAGACCGCCCAGACCGCCATCGTCGAGCCGGTGTCGGCGAGGCCGGACCCGGGGTCGGACACGGTGACCGCAGACGAGTCGGCGGGCAGCACCGTGATCGAGGCGGGGCAGGTGTGATTGCTGGTGCGGCCGACGCCCGTGAAGGCGTAGACGCCGGTGGCGTCCGCCGGGAGTGTGACCGTGAGCAGGTCGCTGCCGTCGGCGTTGGACTGCTTAGCGAAGTGGACGCTGCTGGCACTGGTGCGGAAGCTGACCAGCTTCATGCTGGAGCCGTTCTCGCCCGTCCCCGTCCAGTCGATGAACTCCTGCGGAGACCACGTCCCCGGAGTGCACACGATGTGGACCGTGTCGCCGGCCTTCGCCACCGCGGCGTCGAACCTGCAGGGGGAGCCCTGGGTGTAGTCCACCGCGTTCGCCGCGGTGGGGGCTGCGAGGAGCACCGCCACGGTCACGGCTGCCGCCGCGAGGATCTTCTTGAACATGGCACCGCCTTTCGCCTGCCCGGCATCAGCGTCGGGATACGTGATTAATTCTCATTTTACGACGGATGCGCAATCGACGGCAATCGAACCGACGGCGGATTCTGCCCCCACATCGGGGGTCGCCCCCGTGCCCGGCAGTGTCGGCGTGGTCGTCACCGACACCCCGGTACCCGTCTGCTCCATCCCGAGGAAGTCGACATCCACGGTGCGCTGCTCCCCCGGGGCGAGCGTGACCGTGAACACGCTCACCGGCCGCCCCCGGTCCGTGCCGGATATGGCGGACTTGGTCTCCCCGCCGCTCGTGATGGCCGCCAGGAGGCCACCGGACGGGCCGTACACGGCGACGCGGGTCTGGATCGAGCCGGGCGGGATGCCGAAGCGCCCGCCTCCCGTGACGTAGTCCGGCAGCGTCGTCGCGGCATCCGCGGGAGCACGGTTCGTCAACGTCACCGCGACGCGGGTGGTCGGCCGGCCGTCGGCCCGGCAGATCGCACCGCCGGCGGCGACGGACGTGTCGAGGTAGTAGTCCATCTTCGCGCCCGTCGAGTCGTTGAAGTACACGCCCACCCCCGCAGTCGTCCCGGTCGACACCGGAAGCTCGCCGGCGAGACTGGTGGTGGCGAGGATGCTCTGCTCGGCCGGATGCGCGCTCCAGATCAGGATCCGGCGCGATGATGCGGCAGCCGCCAGGGCCGAGACGAGCGCCGAGCCGTCCGTTCCGCCCTGAGCGACCCGCTGGAACACAGCGGCGGCGGCCGCGGCGAAGAACGCGTCCTGCTGCGCCGGGTCGGGATAGCGTCGATAGACCTCGCTCAGCAGCAGGCTGACGGCGTTGTCCGACGTCAGCGTCTCGCCGCTCGGGACGGCGACCGGGCCGGTGGCGCGCAGGAGGGCTGCGAGCACCACCGGGTCCATCGTGATCACGCCGTCGACGGTCCCGCCGTTGGTCGATGTCCACATCCGCGAAGCGGTGGAGGCGGCGAGGGGGAAGTCGGGCGTCAGGTTCACGTCCTGGATGAACGTGCCGATCAGCTGGCCGAACAGGCCGGTCGGACCGTCGGGGATGGCGGCCACCGGCTCCGTCCACGGCCCGATGGAGGTTCCGGCCTGCTGCGCGACGAGCGAGATGGCGCCGTGGTCGGCACGGATCAGCGCGACGGATCCGATCAGGCCGCCCGTCGCCCGGAGCTCGGCGGGGTTCTGCGCGACCAGGAGGTAGTTGCGAGCACCGTCGGCCCCGAGCATCGCGGGAAGGAGCCTCGCACTGTTCCCGACGGCATCGACCGCCGGAGTGGCTTCGGCGAAGAGCTCCCGCAGCCGGTCGACGGCCGACCCCACCGGGTGGATCGTCGCCGAGGTGTCGACCGTGTCGAGGGTCTTGGCGGCCGCGTGGAAAGCGGCCTGGGCGCGGGCGACGACGGGCTGTGCAGCGACGAGCGGGGCGAGGTCCACACGCCCGTCCTTCAGCGCGAGGGTGCGCGGGTCGGCCGTCGCCGCCACCCGCACGAGCGGCTGGATCACCCGCGAGGAGACCTGCTCGGTCGCCGCGGCCGCCGTTCGCACCGCCGCAAGATTCGGACCCACCCACGGGACGATCTCCGCCGCCCGCCAGATCGGATCACCGGTCAGCGACGCGGCGGACGCCGCCCGTTTCTGCAGCTCGTCGGCGGACGAGCGGGCGGAGCCGAGATCTCCCGACACGATCGCGCTCTGGATGCCGTGTGCGGCCGGGAGGGCCGCGTAGAGCTCCTGACGGGCCAGGTAGCCGCGGAGGGCGATCCATCCGACCAGTCCGGCGACCACGAGCACCAGGGCGACCGCGATCCCGGTGGCCAGCGGGTGCCGTCGACGGCGCATCGGAGGATCGGGCTCCGCCGCGACGGGCGGCGCCTCCTCCTGCGAGAGACCGATCGCCATGAGGACAAATCTAACAAATCCTCACTTTTTGGCATCCCCCGAAACGAGGGGCGCAGAACCGCCGTAACGGGCTAGCGACCGAGCCCGCGGTAGGTCCACCCGGCCGCGCGCCATGCGGCTGGGTCGAGCACGTTGCGCCCGTCGATGACGCGTTTCGATCCGACCAGCTCGCCGAACGCGACGGGGTCGAGCCCGCGGAACTGCGGCCACTCCGTGATCAGCACCACGATGTCCGCGCCCGTTGCGGCCTCCTCCGCGGAGTCCACGTAGTTCAGCTGCGGGGCACGCCGCTTCGAGTTCGCGACGGCCTCCGGGTCGGTCGCGGTCACCACTGCTCCGGCCTCTGCCAGGCGCACGGCGACATCGAGTGCCGGGGAGTCGCGGATGTCGTCCGAGTGCGGCTTGAAGGCCAACCCCAGGACGGCGACCTGCAGGCCCGCGAGATCGCCTGCCTCCTCACGCACCAGCTCGATGACGCGGTCGCGGCGACGCAGGTTGATCTTGTCCACCTCCGCGAGGAACTCGACGGCCTCGCCGCGCCCGAGCTCCCGCGCACGGGCCGTGAACGCGCGGATGTCCTTCGGAAGGCAGCCACCGCCGAAGCCGACACCGGCATTGAGGAACCGGCGGCCGATGCGGGCGTCGTGACCGATCGCGTCGGCGAGCTGGGTGACGTCCGCACCCGTCACCTCCGCGATCTCGGCCATGGCGTTGATGAACGAGATCTTCGTCGCGAGGAAGGCATTGGCCGCCACCTTCACCAGCTCGGCGGTCGCATAGTCGGTCACGATCACCGGCGTTCCCGCAGCCACCGCGGTCGCATAGACCTCGTTCAGGATTCCGGCCGCGCGCTCGCCCGCCGCACCCGAAGGGACACCGTAGACGAGTCGATCGGGGCTCACCGTGTCCTGCACCGCGAAACCCTCACGCAGGAACTCCGGATTCCACGTCAGCACCACCTCCGGTGCCCGCTCGGCCACCACGGCGGCGAGACGAGTCGCCGTGCCCACCGGCACAGTGCTCTTGCCCACCAGCACATCCCCCGGCTTGACATGCTCCAGCAGCGTCGCGAACGCCGCGTCGACGAAGCGCAGATCCGCGGCATCCCCGTCCGCGCTCTGCGGCGTCCCGACCGCGACGAAATGCACATCGGCCTCGGCCACCGCCGAGAAATCCGTCGTGAACCGCAGCCGGCCACTGGCCGTCGCCGACGTCAGCACTTCCGGCAATCCCGGCTCGAAGAACGGAGCCCGCCCCGCCGAGAGCTCGGCGATCTTGGCCTCATCGACGTCGATCCCGACGACCTCATGGCCCAGGTCCGCCATCGACGCGGCATGGACCGCCCCCAGATAGCCGCAACCGATCACGGAAATACGCATGTCGCCTCTTCTCGCCGCGCGCGCGGTCGCTCAGGTGAAATCGGGGTCGGGTTCGTTGTCGTAGGCGGTCGCCGCGTCGTCGACCGGCCAGCGCCGACGACCATTGTTGAGCACTCCCCGGCTCTCCTGCAGGTAACAGTTGCCGCACAGGGACTCGTAGGCGACGTCGACCCCGTCGATCGCCACCTGTGCGCCGTCGAAGACGAAGACGCCGTCGATCGTGCGCGCGTTGAAGATCGCTTTGCGCCCGCAGCGGCAGATCGTCTTCAGCTCCTCGAGGCTGTGCGCCACTTCGAGCAAGCGGCGGCTGCCCGGAAACGCGACCGTCTGGAAGTCGGTGCGGATGCCGTACGCCAGCACCGGGATGTTCTCGAGCAGGGCGATCCGCAGCAGGTCGTCGATCTGTGCCTCGGTCAGGAACTGGGCCTCGTCGACCAGGAGAGCGCTGACGTCGCGATCGAAGCGCTTGAGCGTCCGCTCGCGGTGCTGCTGGAACTTGCCGTATGCGTCGGTCTCCGGGGCGATCAGGAAGTCGACATCGCGCGTCACACCGAGGCGCGACAGGATGCCCATGTCGCCCTTGGTGTCGATCGCCGGCTTGGCGAGCAGCACACGGTGACCGCGTTCCTCGTAGTTGTAGGCCGCCTGAAGCATCGCCGTGCTCTTGCCGCTGTTCATCGCGCCGTAGCGGAAATACAGTTTTGCCACGCCACGATCCTAGACGGCACGATCGCCTCAGGTGAGGTAGCCGTCTTCGGCGGCCCGCCGGATGAGGTCGGCACGGGAGCTGGTGGGGCGCCCGACTTTGCCGTACTTCTCGCGCACGCGGCGCAGATAGGTCTTCGCCGTCTCGTACTGCACGTTCATCGCCGTGGCGACCTCGGAGGTGGTGCGGCCGTCCGCGTAGAGGAGCAGCGCCTGCCGCTCGCCGTCACTCAGCTTCGGCCGGGCGGCGTCGGGGATGATCGGTCGCGGCCGCCAGGCGGGCTCCGCGATGGGCTGCCGTGCATCGCCGCCGCGCCCGATCGCGGCGAGGGCGGCGGCGAGCAGCTCGTTCATCGGCTGCGACTTGGTCACGTACGCCACCGCACCGGCGGCGAGCGCGGCATCGCGGTCCTCCTGCGTGTCCACGGCGCTCAGCACGACGACCTTCGCCCCTGCAGCGCGGCAGGTGCGCACTCGCGCACCGATGGAGACGGACTCGCGGAGCTGGAGGTCCATGATCACGAGATCGGTGGGGAATGCGTCGCTGTGCACGAGCTCGATCCAGCTGCCGGCCCGCAGCACGAGGTCGAACTCGGGCGCGTTGCGCTCGATCCAGCTGGCGAGGCTGTCGAGCAGGATCTCATGGTCGTCGAGGATGGCGAGCCGGGCCGGCGCTGCGGAGGGCGGAACGGGAGTGGTGCTCATGGTCTGCTGCTTCCAGGGTAGGCGAATCGGAGCGTCAGCTCGCCCGCTCGCACGCGGAGTCCGGTCACCATGGAGGCCGACCGCAGGGCGCTGAGGTACGGCACGATCTCGCGGCGGATGGCGCGGCGGCCCTCGTGCACGCGAGCGGTGAGGACGAAAGCGGGATGCTCGGGCGCGCTGACGTCCACGCGGACGGTGGCGGGTTCGAGCCCGGGCAGTTCGACGACCGTCGAGACGAGTGCGGAGACGATCGCACGCTGCTCCTCGGTGAGCGCCCGGTCGAGACCACCCGGATCGTGGACCGCGCCCGCCGGGTCGGCGGACGGCGGGAGATGCGGGGCGAGGGCGAGGGCGAGGGTCTCGTCGAGCCAGGTGCGTTCGACCGACGAGACGGCGAGGGCACGCAGTCCGTCGGCGATCGCCGCTGCTCGTTCGCGGTCGGCCTCGGTGATCTCCCCGCGCCAGAGGATGTCCGTGAGGAACGGTACGGTCTCCGCGTCGAACACGGCTGCGCTCTTCTGCGCGACTGTCCGCCGGGCGGTCTCGCGCAGTTCGGTCTCGAGTCGCGCCTGGCCGGCGCGAGCGACCTCCCGCCAGCGGAGGGTCTCGCCGGTCATCGTCCATGCGTACCCGGCGCCGCCCGCGGCGAGCGCCAGCACGGGGGTGGCGGCGACGGTCACGTAGACGATCGGACCGGTGACGATCTCCAGCGATCCCGCCTGCAGTGCGGCAAGTGCACCGAGGACGGTCGCAGCAGCCACCGCGGCGATCATCACTTCGAGCACGGGTCGGTAGAGCGGCATCGCGATCAGCAGCAGAGCGACGGCGATCTGACCCCAGTCGTCCTGGATGCGCTGGTTGCGGCCCCAGACCGCTGCGGCGAACAGGCAGGCGGCGATGACGGCGAGGCCGATCACGGTGACGTGCGCCCAGCGTCCGAACGGCGCCAGCCCGGGGTGGGTGCGGATCGTGGCCACGGCGACGGCGAGCGCGAGCACGGCGATGGCGGTCAGCGCGAGCCCCGGCGAACGCAGCTGCTGGAGGTGCCAGAGCGTCGATGCGATGGCGTACCCGATCGCCGCGATGCCGATCAGGGGAACGAGCAGCCAGGCGGACTGCACGCCGAGCGGGTCGAGGCGTTGCGGCGTCCTCTCGACGGGGACCGAGCGCAACCGCACGATGGTCTCGGAGGCGATTCCGCGTGGCACGCTCATGCGGCCTCCTCCGCAGCCCACGGCACCACCATGATGACGGTGGTTCCGACGTCGGGGCTGGAGTACACCGTCACCGTGCCGCCGACGCGGGAGATCCTGTCGTGCACGGACTGGCGGAGACCCAGCCGGTCGGCTCCGGTCGCGTCGGGAGCGAAGCCGCGCCCGCCGTCGACGACCATCACGGACAGGCTGTCGTCGCACGTGCTCAGCGCGACTTCGGCTGTCGCGCTGCCCGAGTGGCGGATCACGTTGACGAGGCATTGGCGCACCGCCAGTCCGACCGCACGGAGCGTCGCCTCGTCGAGGCGGCCGACGGCGGCCCGGTCACCCGAGACGTCGACGGCGAGGCCTTCGTCGCGGGCGTCCTCAACGGCGCGGTGCAGATCACTGCCGTACCACGGGTCGTCGATCGGCTCTGCGGCGACGTCGGGGCTCTCAGTCACGAGACCGCGCCCGAGCGCCTCGAGGTCCGATCCGATCCGCTCGCGGAGACGGTCGCTCACCGGTCCGGGTTCGGCACGCGAGATCGCGAGCAGGTCGCTCAGGACGGTGTCGTGCGTGTCCGCCGCCAGGTCGGCGTACATGGCCCGCCGGAGCTCGACCAGGCGCACGTCGCGCACCGCTCGATGGATCGCCGATTGCGTGCGTCCACGAGATCCGCGGGTGAGCCCGTCGAACGTGAGGACCCCCACCAGGAGCAGGTACGCTCCGAGGGTCATCGCGTCCGTCGTGAAGGTGCGCCCGGTGGTCACGGCCGCCAGCAGCACGGCCGCCTCCGCGAGCGCGAAGCCCAGGGACGCCCACAGGATGCCCGCGAGGGCTCCGGTTCCCGTGCCACCGACCAGCGTCATCGCGACCACGGGAAGAGCGACGACGAAGAGGTTCGTGTCCCGGTAGCTCGGAGTGCCGACGAAGATCGCTACGACGTAGCAATAGGTGCACAGCGTGCCCGCGACCAGGTAGGCGATCGTGAGACCCACCGTGCGCCCGCGCGCGAGCATCGCGAGGATCGCGAGCAACGCGACCATCGGGAGCAACATCGACAGCGTGAGCAACGCGAGTCCGTCGACTCCTCGCGAGAACCCGGAGAAGAGCACGTTGACCACGGCCGCAGCCAGACACACGAGCCCTGCCCAGCGGGCCGCTGTGGCGAGCGCTCGGGAGTTGGCTGCTCTCGAGAGGTGGGTAGGCAGACCGAGCGACACACGACCCCTTTCGAGTGAGCAAGCGGTCCGGGCACAGCCGGTGGGGCCGTCCGGTCGCGGCTCCCTCGGGAATTATGGCATCCGCAGTCTCTCCCGTGTACCCCGCGCCGAGGACCAATCTGTACCCCATGTCGGCCGCCCGCCTCCGCGCCTCGAAACACCTCCACACCTCAGAACAAGGTCGGCTGCAATCCCGCTGCCAGCAGCGACGCCCCCACGAGCGACTCCGCATCCGGCGCGCCATGCCCCTCTCCGGCCTTCCCGCCGCCGACCGGCCCGCCGGCGGCTGTCGTCCCCGCCGCGACCGCACGACGCTCGCCGTCACCGTCGCGCAGCATCCCGAGGGCCGAGGAGCGCACTCCCCCGGTCAGCGGATCCTCTTCCCCGCGCTGAAGCCCGTGCGCGCGGATCAGCGGTTTGATCCGCGCCGCGAGCCATGTGCGGTACTCGGCCGGCGCGTACGTACCCCGGCCGTACATGCTGCGATAACGCGGAAGCAGCTCCGGATGCTCGCGTCCGAGCCACAGGTAGTACCACTCCTTCACGCCCGGCTTGAGGTGCAGGGCGGTGTAGAGGACTGAGGTCGCGCCTGCCGCCTTCGCCTGCCGGAGGGCTTCGTCGAGGTGCGCCCGTGTGTCGGTGAGGTACGGCAGGATGGGCATCAGGAAGACCGAGCAGTCCAGCCCGTGCTCGCGCACCGCGGTGACCGTCGCCAGACGCGCCTTCGTGGTGGGCGTTCCGGGTTCGACCGACTGCTGCAGCTCATCGTCGTAGACGGCGATCGACATCGCGAGGTCGACTGGCACGCGCGTCGCCGCCTCGGCCAGCCGGTCGAGGTCGCGTCGTAGCAGCGATCCCTTCGTGAGGATGCTGAACGGCGTGCCGGTGTCGGCGAGCGCGTCGATGATGCCCGGCATGAGCGCGTAGCGTCCCTCCGCCCGCTGATACGGATCGGTGTTGGTGCCGAGCGCCACGGGATGCCGCCCCCAGCTCGGCCGGGACAGCTCCTTGCGGAGGACGTCGGCGACGTTGACCTTGACGATGATCTCCTGATCGAAGTCTTTGCCCTGGTCGAGCTCGAGATAGCTGTGCGTCGGCCGCGCGAAGCAGTAGACGCACGCGTGCGAGCACCCTCGGTACGGGTTGATCGTCCAGCCGAAGGGCATCGGCCCTCCCCCGCCGGGGATCTTGTTGAGCGCCGACTTCGCGAGCACCTCGTGGAACGTGATGCCCGCGAAGTCGGGCGTGCGCACCGAGCGCACGAGGTTGTTGAGCCGCGCGAGCCCCGGCAGCGTGGCCGGCGCCTCCGCCGTGAGTTCTTGCCCGCTCCATCTCATACCGACATTCGAACATATGTTCGAATGTTCGTCAAGCCGCTCACAACGCCACCTCCTCCCCCGACCACCGCGCCCGCAGCCACCGGTCGTGGCTGGCGACGACGACCGCTCCCGGGTAGCCGTCGAGCGCCTCCTCCAGCTCGGTCGCCAGCGAGAGCGACAGGTGGTTCGTCGGCTCGTCGAGCAGGAACAGGTGCGGCGGGCGCGCGAGGATGAGCGCCAGCGCGAGCCGCCGTTGCTGGCCGACAGACAGGGCGCCGACCGGACGGTCGAGGTCTCTGGGGGCGATCAGCCCGAGCCCGACGAGCGGGATGCTCTCGGCCCGCCGCTCGCCCATCGCCGCGGCATACACGCTGCGCGGCGAGGCGGCGGGGTCGGCGAAGCGCACGTCCTGTTCCAGCAGTCCGACGCGCAGGCCACGCCGTCGCCCGACGGAGCCGTACGCCGGTTGGAGCCGTCCGGCCAGGGCGGCGAGGAGTGTCGACTTGCCCGCGCCGTTCGGCCCGGTGACCAGAACCCGGGACTGCGGAGCCACGTCGAACGTCGGCACGTCCAGCCGGCCCGGGATGCGCAGCCCCCGGGCGTGCACGAGCAGCCCGCCGTCATCCGCGAGCGATTGGAACCCGGAGGGGATGCCGCCGAAGCGCAGGACGGGCGGCGGCTTGCGCACCTGCGTGCGCTCGAGCTCCTCGCGCCGGCCGGTGGCGTTCCTGATCCGTCTGCTGATCTGCTTGTCGAGCGCGCCTCCCTTGAACGATTTCGCGAACTTGTCGTTGTCGCGGACTTTGCCCGACCAGGCGATCGACCGTGCGGTGACGTCCGCCGCGAACCGGAGCGCCTCCAGCTCGTCCTGCTCGTCGGCGTACTGCTTCTCCCAGCGGGCACGCTCCGCGGCCTTCGCCGCGAGGTAGTCGCTATAGCCGCCGCCGAAGGCCACCGGGCCGCCGCGGGCGGGGTCGATGTCGAGCAGGCCGGTCGCGACCGCGTCGAGGAAAGCGCGGTCGTGGCTCGCGAAGAGCACAGGCCCCTGCCAGTCGAGCAGCCGCCGTTCGAGGAACGACGCGGCGGCATCGTCGAGGTGGTTGGTCGGCTCGTCGAGCAGGAGCGCGTCGGGTCGGCCGAGGAGCAGCGCGGCGAGCGCGAACCTGCTGCGCTGGCCGCCCGAGACCTCGCCGAGTCGCCGGTCCAGCGGGATCCCCTCGACGCCGAGTCCGGCGAGGAGCTCGTCGCGGCGTGCCTCGATCGTCCAGATCTCGGCGCGCTCGGCCGCCTCCAGGGCGCGTTCATAGCGGTCGTACGGATCGCCGCCCCGCGGGGCGGCATCACCGCCTGCGAGCGATGCGGCCGCCGACTCCAGCTCGCGCTCGATCGCGCGGACGCCGGCGAGCGCGTCCTCGATCAGGGAGTCGAGCGTGTCCTCCGGGCGGAAGCGGACCTCCTGCCAGAGGAAGCCGACGCGCGCGGGCCGACGGATGGCGCCGGCGTCCGGAGGCTCGACACCCGCCAGAAGGCGCAGCAGGGTGGACTTGCCGGCGCCGTTCTCGCCGATCAGCCCGAGGCGCGAGCCGGGAGCGACCGTGAGAGAGACGTCGGAGAGGATGCGGCGTTCGCCGTAGCTGAGCGAGACGCCGTCCGCGCGAAGCGGGGTGAGTGTGGTGGATACAGGCATGGAGACCGCCTTCCGAGCGCTCCGATGAGCCGGTTCCCGCCGGGCGTGCTCCGTCGAGAGCGGCGCGTGAGCGCAGTGAACGCGATGACCTGTTTCGAGGGGTCACCCACTCTGTCGACGGCGCCTCGGGCGCGGGACGAGAGGAGGTGATCACTTCATAGCGCTGACGACCCTAACAGGCCACCAGCGCCCGCGTCCACCCCTTCGGGGCGGGAGGCGCGGAATACCGGGCAGGCTAGCGAACCAGATTCAGGGTCGCGGCGGTCTCCGACAGCACGCGCGCAGCCTCGTCGGGCCGGTCGTTGAGGGTGGTCCCGACCGTCGGGATGAGCTTCTGGATCGTCGGCAGCCAGCCGTCGTAGCGGTCGGGGAAGCAACGCTTCAGCAGGTCCACCATGATCGGCACGGCGGTGGACGCACCCGGCGATGCACCGAGCAGCCCGGCGATCGAACCGTCCTCCGCAGCGACGACCTCGGTGCCGAACTGCAGCACCCCGCCCTTCTTCGCGTCCTTCTTCATCACCTGGACGCGCTGGCCCGCGGTGATGAGCTCCCAGTCCTCGCTCTTGGCGGTGGGCATGAACTCCTGGAGCGCCTTCACCTTCTTGGCGCGGTTGGCCAGGAGCTCGCCCACGAGGTACTTGATGAGGTCGAAATTGTCGCGCGCGACCGCCAGCATCGGGCCGAGGTTGCCGGCGCGGACGGAGCCCGGGAGGTCGAACCACGAGCCGGTCTTGAGGAACTTGGGGCTGAACCCGGCGTACGGGCCGAACAACAGGGACGCCTGACCGTCGACGACACGGGTGTCGAGGTGCGGGACGGACATCGGCGGCGCGCCGACGGCGGCCTTCCCGTAGACCTTCGCCTGGTGCTGGGCGACGATCTTCGGGTCGGACGTGCGCAGGAACTGGCCGGAGATGGGGAACCCGCCGAAGCCCTTGATCTCGGGGATGCCCGACTTCTGCAGCAGGTGCAGCGCGCCGCCGCCCGCGCCGACGAAGACGAACCGCGCCTCCACCTGGTGCGGGGTGTGGCCGACCTCGTGCATCACCCTGATGCGCCAGAGGCCGTCCTTGGTGCGCTTGATGCCACGCACCCGGTGGTTGAGCGCGAGCTCGGCGCCGTTCGCGACGAGGTTGTCGACCAGTGCGCGGGTCAGCGCGCCGAAGTCCACGTCGGTCCCGGAGGCGGAACGGGTGGCGGCGATGCGCTGCTTGGCGTTGCGCTTCTTCGTCAGGAGCGGGGTCCACTCGCCGATGACGGCCGGATCCTCCGAGTACTCCATGTCGGAGAAGAGCGGCTGCTGCTTGAGCGACTCGAAACGGCGGCGCAGGTAGCGGACGTTGTCGCGACCGCGCACGAACGTCATGTGCGGCGTCGGGTTGATGAAGGTCTCCGGCGCGGGCAGGTCGCCCGCCTCGACGAGGCTCGCCCAGAACTGACGGCTGAGCTGGAACTGCTCGTTGATGCTGATGGCCTTGGCCGGGTCGACGGAGCCGTCGGACGCTTCGGGCATGTAGTTCAGCTCGCAGAGGGCCGCGTGCCCGGTTCCGGCATTGTTCCACGGGTTCGAGCTCTCCTGGGCGACCTCGCCCAGGTTCTCGTAGATGCGGATGCTCCAGTCGGGCTGCACGCGCTGGAGGAGCGCCCCGAGCGTCGCGCTCATGATGCCGCCGCCGATGAGGACCACGTCGATGGGAGAATTGCTCACCGTACGATCTTACGGTGCGCCCGGCGCCTTCCCTTTTCTCACGGAGGAAAGTATCTCGATGTCGAGACAAACCTGGGGCCGCGGCGTCACGCGCCCCGCTCGTAGAGGGCGACGAACCGTTCGACCGGGAACGCGCGGACGGTCGTGGCGATGAGCGGCAGGTCGATGTCGGAGAGCGAGCGGAACCGCAGGCAGCTCTTGCCCATGTGGAGGGTTCGACCCGTCCGCCCCCACGCGCGACGGAAGGCGCCCTCCTCCGCAGAGTCGCTCGAGAGGGCCATCAGGTACAGGGCGGTGTAGTTCTTCTGCGCACCGATGCTGACGTAGGCCAGCGGCTGCTTGTTGTACGTGTCACGGTAGGTCTCGAGCGGGACGACCCAGCCGGGCATCCGCCAGTGGATCCCGAGCCGGTACCCGGTGGGCATCGCCGCGGCGACGGTGTCGAACACGGGCTGGAAGACCTCCCGGCGCCGCGGTGGCAGCGACTCGAGATAGTCGACGACGTCGGCCGGCGGCGGATCCGCGGACGGCAGGCCTGCGGACGGGATGGCGGCAACGGGCGGTTCGGCGCGCATGCGCCCAGGCTAGCGCCCCGATCACGGCGCGTGCAGGCCCGGTTCGACCGGCCGCAGGAGCGCCGCCACTCACGACGAATGCCGGGAGAGTGCGCGCTCTCCCGGCATTCGCGACGACGGTGCGGCGGCTCAGGCCTCGACGGGCGTGGACAGCCGCTCGGCGACCAGTTCGGCGATCTGGACCGCGTTGAGCGCAGCGCCCTTGCGCAGGTTGTCGTTGCTGATGAACAGCGCGAGGCCGCGGCCGGCGGGCGCTCCCTCGTCCTGGCGGATGCGGCCGACGAAGCTCGGGTCCTTGCCTGCGGCCTCGAGCGGGGTCGGGACGTCGGTGAGGACCACGCCGGGAGCCGACGCGAGCAGCTCCTCGGCGCGCGCGGGAGTGATCGCCTCGGCGAACTCGGCATTGATCGAGAGCGAGTGGCCCGTGAAGACCGGCACGCGCACACAGGTGCCGCTGACCAGCAGCTCCGGCAGGCCGAGGATCTTGCGGCTCTCGTTGCGGAGCTTCTTCTCCTCGTCGGTCTCGTTCAAGCCGTCGTCGACGATCGAGCCCGCGAGCGGGATCACGTCGAAGGCGATCGGACGCACGTACTTGACCGGCTCCGGCAGGGTGACGGACGAGCCGTCGTGCACGAGCTGCAGGAGGTTCTCGTCGGCGACCGCGGTGCGGACCTGGGAGGCGAGCTCCTCGGCGCCCGCCAGGCCGGATCCGGAGACCGCCTGATAGGTGCTGACGGTGAGGCGCCGGAGGCCGGCCTCGTCGTGCAGGACCTTGAGCACCGGCATCGCCGCCATGGTGGTGCAGTTGGGGTTCGCGATGATCCCCTTGCGTGCGTCGGCGATCGCCTCGGGATTGACCTCGGAGACGACCAGCGGCACGTCCGGGTCCATCCGCCATCCGCTCGAGTTGTCGATGACGATGGCGCCCGCCTCGGCGAATCGCGGCGCGTGCGCCTTCGAACCGGTGGCGCCGGCCGAGAACAGCGCGATGTCGACGCCCGAGACGTCGGCCGTGGCGACGTCCTCCACCACGATCTGCTCGCCGCGGAACGGCAGCGTCGTACCCGCCGAGCGGGACGATGCGAAGAAGCGCACGGACGACGCCGGGAAGGCGCGCTCCTCCAGCAGGCGGCGCATCACGCTGCCGACCTGGCCGGTCGCTCCGACGACGGCGATGTTGAGTCCGGTGGTCTCGCTCATGATGCTGGCCCCTTCGGGTCGGTTGTCTTGCAGAAATCGAACGTGGGCGCCGCGGCCGCCATTCCCACGGCGGAGAGGGAGCGCGAAGGGCGACGGCGCCGGGAGGCGGGTCTAGCGACCGGTTCCGGCGTAGATGACGGCCTTCTCATCGCCGTCGAGCCCGAAAGCGGTGTGGATGACGCGCGCGGCCTCCGCCACCGTGTCGGCGCGGGTGACGACCGAGATGCGGATCTCGCTGGTGGATATCATCTCGATGTTGATGCCGGCGTCGTAGAGCGCCTCGAACAGGCGGGCGGAGACACCGGTGTTGGTGCGCATCCCGGCGCCGACGAGGGCCAGCTTGCCGATCTGGTCGTCGTACTGCAGCGACTGGTAGCCGACCTCGTCGCGCTCCGCGGTGAGTGCGGTCAGCACGCGCTGACCCTCCGACTTCGGGAGGGTGAACGAGATGTCGGTGAGGCTCGTGGCCGCGGCCGACACGTTCTGCACGATCATGTCGACGTTGGCGTTGGCCTTCGCGACGATCTTGAAGATCTGCGCGGCCTTGCCCGGTACGTCGGGCACACCGACGACCGTGATCTTCGCTTCGCTCAGATCGGTGGCGACTCCGGAGATGATCGGCTCTTCCACGGTTCCATCCTTCTTCGCGGCCTCGGCCGCAGCTGCTTCGTTGAGGACGTACGTGCCCTCCTTGTTCGAGAACGAGGAGCGCACGTGCAGGGTCACGTTGTGACGGCGGGCGTACTCGACCGCGCGGATGTGCAGGACCTTCGCGCCGGCTGCGGCGAGCTCGAGCATCTCCTCGCTGGTGATGCGGTCGATCTTGCGCGCCAGCGGGACCTGGCGGGGGTCGGAGGTGAAGACGCCGTCCACGTCGGTGTAGATCTCGCAGACCTCGGCGCCGAGCGCCGCGGCGAGGGCGACCGCGGTGGTGTCGGAGCCGCCGCGGCCGAGCGTTGTGATGTCGCGGGTGTCGCGATTGAAGCCCTGGAAGCCGGCGACGATGGCGATCGCCCCCTCCGAGAGCGCGTCCTGGATGCGGCCGGGTGTGACGTCGACGATGCGGGCGGAGCCGTGCTGCGCGTCCGTGATCATCCCCGCCTGGCTGCCGGTGAAGGAGCGGGCGTCGTAGCCCATGCTCTTGATCGCCATCGCGAGCAGGGCCATCGAGATGCGCTCGCCCGCGGTGAGGAGCATGTCGAGCTCGCGCGGCGCGGGGATCGGGGTGACCTCATGGGCCAGATCGACCAGCTCGTCCGTCGTGTCGCCCATCGCGGAGACCGCGACGACCACCTCGTTGCCGGCCTTGCGGGTCTCGACGATGCGCTTCGCGACGCGCTTGATGCTCTCGGCGTCGGAGACGGACGAACCGCCGAATTTCTGGACGATAAGGGCCACGGACACTCCTGGACTCACGGGCTTCCCATCCTACCGGCCGCCGCATACCCGGATTCCCATATGACGACGACGTCGGGCAAGGCCGCGAACGCGCAGAACCGAGAGCGCTCAGGAGACCTGGCGGCGCCCCTCGAACGCGCGGCCGAGGGTGACCTCGTCGGCATACTCGAGGTCGCCTCCGACCGGGAGGCCGGAGGCCAGCCGGGTGACGCGGATCTCGAGCGTGGTCAGCAGCCGGCTCAGGTAGGTGGCGGTCGCCTCGCCCTCGAGGTTGGGGTCGGTCGCGATGATGACCTCCTGCACCGTGCCGTCGGCCAGGCGCTGCATCAGCTGGCGGATGCGCAGGTCGTCCGGCCCGATGCCGTCGATCGGGCTGATCGCGCCGCCGAGCACGTGGTACAGGCCGCGGAACTCGCGTGTGCGCTCGATCGCAACGACATCCTTCGCCTCCTCGACCACGCAGATCAGCTCGGGCGAGCGTCGCGGGTCGCGGCAGATGGAGCAGGTCTCCTGTTCGGACACGTTGCCGCAGATCTCGCAGAAGCGGACCTTGTCGCGCACCTCGATCAGCACCTCGGCGAGCCGCGTGACGTCGAAGCTCTCGGTCTGGAGGATGTGGAACGCGATGCGCTGCGCCGACTTCGGGCCGATGCCGGGCAGGCGGCCGAGCTCGTCGATCAGCTCCTGGACGATGCCTTCGTACACCGGCTACCTCATCCCGATCGAGGGAGGGGCGTCGAGCTCCTCGATGAAGGTGGCGCCGAGCAGCTCGCGCACCACGGCCTCGCCGTAGCGCTGCGGCTCCTGGAACGCGGGCGTGCGGGCGCCGGAGGCGGGCGCGGTGCGCGGGGCGGACGCCGGGCGTGCGGAGGCCGAGGGTGTCGTCGGAGTGGCCGGGGCCGTGCGCGGAGCAGCGGGTGCAGCGGCTGGAGCGGACTCGTGGTCGGCGGTTCCGGGCGCAGCCGCCCAGTCGCCCGCGGGCTCGTCCGGCACCGGAGGCTCGAAGGGCGGCTCCGTCTCGTCCGGCGGGACGTCGTCGTAGGGCGGCTCGTCCACGGCGGGAGCCGACGGTCGTGCCGCCGGCGCAGCGGGGCGGGACGGGACGGATGCGGCACCCGTCGCCGGACGCTCCAGGGTCGCCACGGACGCCGGTGGAGCGGCGGGTGCCCCGGCCGAACCGGGGATGGCGGCGATGGCCCAATCCGTGACCGGGCCCGTGGCGCCGGGGGACGGGGCTGGAGCGGCGGATGCGGGAGCGGCGGGCGCAGCCGACGCGGCGGGCGCGGGAGCGGTCGACTCGGCCGGAACGGGCGGAGCCGACGCGGCGGGAGCGGGAGACGACGGACCGGACACGGCGGCGCTCTCGGACGAGCCGGGGCCTTCGGACGCGCCGGGGCCTTCGGACGCGCCGGGGGCCGCCGCCTTCGAGCTGCCGGGCCAGGTGTCGGCGACGGGCGCCTGCGGGGCTCCGCCTCCGGGGCGCTGGCCCCCGCCGGGGCCGCCGTCGGCGCGGGCGATGAACTTCACCCGGATGCCGAGGATGTCGACGATGGCCTGGCGCAGGTACTCGCTGACACCGGGAGTCCCCGGGGCCTGTGGCTGCCGGAAGCTCTGCACATCGTTGTCGCTCGGGAACGACAGGGTGAGCACGTCGCCGTCGAGGTTACGCACCTGGGCGGTGAACACGACCATCCACGCGCTGCGCTTGGCGCGCTGCACGGCGTCGAGGATCTGGGTCCACGAGTCCTTGACCTGCTGGGTCGTGACCGGACCGACCGGGGAGCCGGACGCGGCGGCCGCGGGCGGGACGGCCGCAGCCGGGACGGCCGCAGCCTCGGCAGGTTCTGCGGACGGGGCCGGAGCGGCCTCCCCGGTCTCCGCGTCGACAGCCGGCGGCGGGGATCCAGGAGCTGTCGCGGCTTCGCCGGGCGCCGGGCGCTCGCCGGCCGGCGCGGGCGCGCCGGAGGCCGACGGCGCGGAGGGCGGGGTGGAAGCGACGGGGGCGGGCGCTTCGGCGCCCGTCGCGGCGACGGGAGCCGGCGCCGAGACCGGTGCGGAAGCGCGGGGAGCACGGGGCGCCGCGGGGTCGCCGGCCGCTCCTCCGTCGCCGTCGCTGACGCCGACACGGCGTTCGAGGCGCTCGACGCGGGCGAGCGCGCCGCGCTCGGAGGCGTCGCTCGACGGCACCAGCACGCGGGCGAGCAGGAGCTCGAGGTGCAATCGGGGAGAGGTCGCGCCCGTCATCTCGGTGAGAGCGGCGTTGACGATGTCGGCGGCGCGGCTGAGCTCGGCGGCGCCGAACTTCATGGCCTGCACGCCCATGCGGTCGAGCTCGTCCTGGGGCACCCCGCGCAGCACGGCGGCGGCGCCGTCGACACTGGTCGCGGCCACGACGATGAGATCGCGCAAGCGCTCCAGCAGGTCCTCCACGAAGCGGCGCGGGTCCTGACCGGTCTGGATGACCCGGTCGACCGCGGAGAAGGCGCCGGCGGCGTCGCGGGCGGCGATGGCGTCGATGACCTCGTCGAGCAGGGCGGCGTGCGTGTAGCCGAGGAGCGCGACCGCCCGCTCGTATCCGATCGCGTCGCCGTCGGAGCCGGCCATCAGCTGGTCGAGCAGCGAGAGGGTGTCGCGGGGCGAGCCACCGCCAGCCCGCACGACGAGCGGGAGCACACCCGGCGCGACCGTCATGCCCTCGCTGTCGCAGAGGCTCTGCACGTACTCGAGCATCTGGGCGGGTGGGACGAGCCGGAACGGGTAGTGGTGGGTGCGGGAGCGGATGGTGCCGATGACTTTCTCGGGCTCCGTCGTCGCGAAGATGAACTTCACGTGCTCCGGCGGCTCCTCCACGATCTTGAGCAGCGCGTTGAAGCCCTGCGGCGTCACCATGTGCGCCTCATCGAGGATGAAGATCTTGTAGCGGTCGCGCGCGGGGGCGAAGATCGCGCGCTCGCGGATGTCACGGGCGTCGTCGACGCCGTTGTGGCTCGCCGCGTCGATTTCGACGACGTCGAGCGAGCCGCCGCCGTCGCGGCTCAGCTCGACGCAGCTCGCGCACTTTCCGCACGGGGTGTCGGTCGGGCCCTCCGCGCAGTTGAGGCAGCGGGCGAGGATGCGCGCCGACGTCGTCTTGCCGCAGCCACGCGGGCCGGAGAAGAGGTAGGCGTGGTTCACGCGGTTGGTGCGCAGCGCCGTCATCAGCGGCTCCGTCACCTGGGACTGGCCGATCATGTCGGCGAAGGTGTCGGGCCGATAGCGGCGATAGAGAGCGGTTACCACCCACACATGCTACTTGCCGCCGCTGACATTCGCCGGGGTCGTCCCCTCATCCCGAGGGGACGGAGGACGGCTCGGACAGCGCGTCCGCGATGGCCCTCCACACGGCCTCCCTCCCGCGCTCCGTCGCCTGGGCCGTCGCGTCCTCCGGCAGGTTCAGCGGCGAGTACGGCGGCGTGTAGAAGAGGTGGGAGGCGCCGGCCGCTGTCACGTAGGTGTCTCCGGGGCGGGCGGGGCGCCGGCGGGCGGCCTCGGCCATCCACGCGCATCCGTTGACGAGCTGCTCGTCCCGCCCCGCGCAGCCGAGGACCAGGGGTCCACGGACGCGGCCGAGATCGAGCACCGAGGCCGGCTCGACATCGGTGGTGCCCGTCACGCAGGGCACCCAGGCCCCGGCCACGGTGATCGCCGGGCTCGGCACAGGCGACGGGCAGACCACACCGGTCGTGCCTCCCGGTGCGATCGCGCCGTAGACCAGACCGGGATGCGCGACCGCCAGCCACAGAGCAAGCGCCGCGCCGCGGGAGGTCCCCATGACGAAGACGCGCGCGTCGTCGACACCGGGCCGGGTCTTCAGCCACGCGAGGGCGGCGAGCAGACGCTCGGCGGGGACGGTTCGCCGCGGCTCCAGCTGGCCGGCGCCGTACGTCGACAGGTCGAGCGCCGGGTAACCCATCGCCGAGAGGGTGGCGGCGGCCAGCACGCCGGTCGGCGTGCCCGGGTCGGTGCCGTCGAGCACCAGCACGGCCGGTCGCAGGCCCTCCGATCGCTGGACGGGGGCGAAGTAGTCGGCGCTGAAGCCGTCCTCCGCCACCGCGACCGCGGGCGCGGACGCCGCGAGCCCGACCCGCTGGATGCGCGTCCCGGCGACGCGCACGCCGTCGACGGTGGCGGCGAGGTCGATCGAGAGGGTCGCGCCTCCCCAGGTCTCGTCAGAGGTCGCGGCGGAGCCGGTCGCGTTGCGCATCGTCCAGAACAGCCCCATCGGATCGACGCCGCTGTAGGACGCCTGCACGGGTGCCTGGCGTGCGAGGTCCACCTCCCCGTCGGGCGGCGCGGCGAACACCGCCTGGGACGACCAGCGGCCGGAGGACCGCACGCTCGCGGTGACCAGCACACGCTGCCCGGGCGGGAGGTCGGCGAGTGAGATCCGCTCCCCCTCCCACACACCCGCGGGATTCGTCGGGACGACGAACCGCGGGCCGCCGACGCGCACCGCCGCGCATCCCGCGAGAGCCGCCGTGACGACCGCCAGCACGGCGACCGCGCGGAGCACGCCTCGTCGACGCGGCACGGACCCGTCCACCAGCCGCCTCACGTGCGCGCCGCCCGCAGCACGATCTGCGCCACCGCGTTCCAGAACGCCACCCGGGCGTGCTCCGTCGCCTGCGGGTTCTCCCCCGCCCGACGAGTCCGCTCCCTCTCCGTCCTCCGGCAGCGCGATCGGGAGCCCCGGCGGCACGGTGACGGCGTGGCCGGCCAGAGCGGGACTCTGGATGCTGTCACCGGCCCGGACGCCGCGCGCAGCCGCGAGCGCCGATTGCCCGGCGCACGCGGACGACACCAGCGTGTCACGGCCCCCGCAGGCGAGCACGACCGGACCCGTCACCGCGTCCAGCGGGAGGACGGATGCGGCCGACGCCGGACCCGGCGCCACGCGGCACGGCAGACCGGCTCCGTCCTCGAACGCGGGGGCGGTCCGCCCCGACGGCAGGCAGAGCAGTTGCGGCGCGCCCGCGGCGGCGAAGAGCCCGTGCAGCCGGGTCGGGAATCGTGTCGCCGCCCATGCCGCGAGGGGCTCCGAGACCCCGGTGCCGTAGGCGAAGACGTGCGCGGCATCGATGCCCTCCTGGGCGTCGAGCCAGGTCAGCGCGTCATCGACCGTCGTACTGTCCACGACGCTCGACGCGCGGACGCCGTCCGGTGCCGCGGACACGGGGAGGACGAGCACCGATGCCCCGAACCGCGCGAGCAGTGGAGCGGTGAAGTCGGACGACGCGCCCGGCGACGGGTCGTCGAACATCAGCACCGCGGGGGTGGCCGGCCGCTCCACGGAAGTCGCGCTCCAGAATCGGGCGACGGGCTGGTCCTCGTGCGTCTCGTGGGGCGGAGGGGTCGGACCCGCGCCGGTGAAGTCGCGCGTGTAGAGCGTGTGCGGGCGGAGGCCGTCGGCGAGGCCCTGCAGGGCGAACGTGTGCCGCGCGACCACGCGATCCGCGTCGAACGCGGTCAGGGTGACGGGCAGCGTCTCGTGCATCCACTGCGTCGCCAGAGCGGTCCCGGGGAGGTCGGGACCGTCGAGCGACCAGAACAGGCCGGCCGAGTCGGGCTGCTCGAACGGTGCCAGCTGCGGCCGCGCGCTCGCGAGGTCGAGGATGCCGCTCGCCGGGGTCGTGTAGGTCGCCGACGAGCGCCAGGTGCCGCGCGCCGTGGTGAGGGAGGCCGCGATCCGCAGCCTGCCGCCCGGCATCACGCCGACCAGCTCCAGAGGGATCGGCCAGAGCACCGAGGTGAGGTGCACGAGCGGCGGCGTGACGAACCGCGGGCCCGAGGGGCCGTCGGCGGGGGCCGTGCAGCCCGTCAGCGCGAGAGCGAGGGCCGCGACAGCGCCCACCGCTGCGACGAGGTGGCGCGACGAGGAGCTGGCGGGAGGCCTCCGCCTTCCGTCTCCGTCGCCGCTCCGCCGCCTCATCGCGCCGTGGACTCCTCTCGGTCAGTTGCCGCCCGACACCGCCTGGACGGCCTGCCGGGCGATCTCGAGCTCCTCGTTCGTGGGGATCACCAGCACGGTCACCGCCGAGTCGTCGGACGAGATGACGCGAGCCTCCCCGGAGGGTGACGCGTTGCGTTCCTGGTCGAGTCGCAGCCCGAGGATCCCGAGTCCCTCCAGCGCCTCGGCGCGCAGCCGCGCGTCGTTCTCGCCGACGCCGGCGGTGAAGACGAGCACGTCCAGCCCTCCGAGCAGCGCGGTGTACGCGCCGATGTAGTGCTTGATCCGATGCGCCACGGCGTCGAGGGCGAGCCGTGCCGCCGGATCACCGCCGTCGGCCGCTCGGCGCACGTCGCGCATGTCGCCGCGGCCGGCCAGCCCCAGCAGGCCGCTGCGGCGATTGAGCAGCTCGTCGAGCGCGTCGGTGTCCAGCCCGGCACGCCGCGACAGGTGGAGCAGGACGGCCGGATCGAGGTCGCCGGAACGGGTGCCCATCACCAGGCCCTCCAGCGGGGTCATGCCCATGGACGTCTCCACCGAGCGTCCGCCGTCGACGGCGCAGGCGGAGGCGCCATTACCGAGGTGCAGGACGATCTGCTTCAGCTCGCCGAGCGGCCGGCCCAGGAAGTCCGCGGCGGCCTCCGACACGAACTTGTGCGAGGTGCCGTGGAAGCCGTACCGGCGCACGCGATGCTTCTCCGCCAGGTCGGCATCGATCGCGTACGTGTAGGCGGCAGGTGGCAGCGTCTGGTGGAACGCGGTGTCGAAGACGGCGACGTGCGGCACCCCGGGGAACGCGGTCTTCGCGGCGCGGATGCCCTGCAGGTTCGCCGGGTTGTGGAGCGGAGCCAGATCGGAGAGGTCCTCGATGTTGATCTCGACCAGCGGAGTCACGATCGTCGGCTCGAAGAACCGCTTGCCGCCATGCACGACCCGGTGGCCCACCGCGACCAAGGGGCTCTCCTCCAGGCTGGGCCCCTCGCTCGCGAAGAGCTCGAGCATCGCCCGGAAACCGGCGGTGTGGTCCGGGATGGGCAGCGACCGCTCGGCCGTGCCGCCCGGGCCGCGATGCCGGATGTGCCCCGACTCCTCGCCGATCCGCTCGACGAGGCCGCTGGCCAGCGCCTCCTCCGACTCCGCGTCGATCAGCTGGTACTTGAGCGACGACGATCCGCTGTTGACGACGAGGACGGCGCTCATGCGAGGGCCGCCTGGATCGCGGTGATCGCCACGGTGTTCACGATGTCCTCCACGGTCGCGCCGCGCGACAGGTCGTTGATCGGCTTGCGGAGGCCCTGGAGCACCGGTCCGATCGCGACGGCGCCCGCGCTGCGCTGCACCGCCTTGTACGTGTTGTTGCCGGTGTTGAGGTCCGGGAACACGAAGACGGTCGCCCGGCCGGCGACGTCGGACCCCGGCATCTTCGCGGCGCCGACCGCGGCGTCCGCAGCGGCGTCGTACTGGATGGGGCCGGCGACCGCGAGCTGCGGCGCGCGCTCGCGGACGAGCGCGGTCGCGGCGCGGACCTTGTCGACGTCCGCGCCCGCCCCGGAGTCGCCGGTCGAGTACGACAGCATCGCGACGCGCGGCTCGATGCCGAACTGATCGGCGGTGCGCGCGGACGACACCGCGATGTCGGCCAGCTGCTCGGCCGTCGGGTCCGGGATGACGGCGCAGTCGCCGTAGACGAGCACCCGGTCCGCCAGCGCCATCAGGAAGACGCTCGACACGACCGAGACGCCCGGCGTGGTCTTGATGATCTCGAAGGCCGGGCGGATCGTGTGCGCCGTGGTGTGCGCGGCACCCGACACCATCCCGTCGGCCAGCCCGAGGTGCACCATCATCGTGCCGAAGTACGACGCGTCGGTGACGGTGTCGGAGGCCTGGTCGATCGTGATGCCCTTGTGGGCGCGGAGCTTCGCGTACTCGGTCGCGAACCGGAAGCGCAGCACATCGTCGAACGGGCTGATGACCTCCGCGCGCGACAGGTCGAGACCGAGCTCGATGGCGCGCGAGCGCACCTCGAACGGCTCGCCGAGGATGGTCAGCCGGGCCACACCGCGCGCGAGCAGGGTGCCCGCGGCGCGCAGGATGCGGTCGTCCTCGCCTTCCGGGAGCACGATGTGCTTGTCCGCCGCCCGCGCCCGCTCGATCAGGTCGTACTCGAACATCAGCGGCGTCACGACATCGTGCCTGGTCACGTCGAGACGCCCGAGCAGCGTGTCCGCATCCACGTGACGCTCGAACAGCGCCAGCGCCGTATCGTACTTGCGCTGCGAATCGGCGGCGAGACGACCGCGCGCGTGCGTGATCCGCACGACCGTGTCGTAGGTGTCGAGCCCGGTGCGCACGATCGGAAGCGGCGACCGCAGCCCGGCGAGCAGCCGCTCGATCGGCTCCGGGAGGTCGAAGCCGCCGTTCAGGACGATGCCCGCGATCGAGGGGAACGTGCCGGACGCGTTGGCCATCAGCACGGCCAGCAGCACTTCGGTGCGGTCGCCGGGCACCACGACGACGGCGCCCTCGACGAGACGGGGGAGCACATTGTCCATCGACATGCCGGCGACGACGACGTCCAGCGCCTCCCGGGCCAGCAGCGCCTCGTCGCCCGCGATGAGCGTCGACCCCGTCGCCTCGACGATGGAGCGGATGCTCGGCGCGACGAGGAACTCGTCCTCCGGGATCGCCCAGACCGGCGGACGGTCGCCGGCGCGCTCGGTGGAGGTGACCTCCGTGATCGCGGCGACGATGTCGTCGAGGCGCTCGGCATCGGCGCGGTTGGCGATGACCGCCAGTACGCCGGCGTGCTCGGCGCGCAGCTCGGCGTAGGCGAGCTCTGCGAGCTGCTTCAGATCCTCCGGCGAGCGCGGATCGGCCTGGCCGAGCCGCTCCCCGAAGCCCTGCCCGACGCGCCCGCCGAGCACGAGCAGCACCGGCGCGCCGAGATTGGCCGCGATGCGCGCGTTGTAGCCGAGCTCGGTCGGGCTGCCCACGTCGGTGAAGTCGGAGCCGAGGATCACGACCGTGTCGAACCGCGCCTCCACGGCGCGGAAGCGGTGCACGATCTCCGCCAGCGCCGCGTCGGCGTCGACGTGGACGTCCTCGTAGGTGACGCCGATCGCCTCCTCGTACGAGAGATCGGCCGTCACGCGTTGGAGCAGCAGCTCCAGCACGTAGTCGCGCTCGACCGTCGATCGGGCGATGGGGCGGAACACACCCACCCGGCCGACCGAGTGCCGTAGTGCCTCGATGACGCCGAGGGCGATCGTGGACTTGCCGGTGTGCCCCTCCGCGGAGGTGATGTAGAGCGAACGGACCACGACTCAGCCGATCCGCTCGATGGCCGGCAGTCGGTAGCCGCCCGAGAGCACGGCGGCTCCCGGCGCGTACATCCGCATCATCGGGCGGAAATTCCCCGCAGGCGTCGGCAGCCAGTTGGCGGCCGCCGTCGGATCGGTCGGTCGGGTGGCGCTCATCGTGATGGTCAATCCTCCGTCGTCGTCGTACACGATCCCCCGGGTACGGTCTCCGATCGAGTACCGCTCCGCCGCATTCGCGACGAGGAAGAACCCCGGGAGGTCGTACATGGTGAGGGACCAGAAGGCGCCGACCGGCGGGGTCGGCGCGAGGCGCAGCCGGTACACGTGCTCACCGCTGAGCAGCGCGCCGTCGGCGTCCTCGTACGTCGCGGAGTAGGCCGCCTCGTAGCCGTGGTTGCCCCACAGCCCGCCGAGCGCGGCCCCGGCGCGGACGGCGTAGCGCGTCCGCGGGTCGTCGAGCTTCCAGGCCGGGTCGTCGAGCGCGCCCACCTCGAAGAAGTCCAGGTTGTAGTCGAAGGCGTGCAGGGTCGACTGCCAGTGGTCCACCAGAGGCGATCCGCTGCGCACGGACGTCTCCAGGGCCTCCCTGCCCACCGCGTACCCCGTCTCCAGTGCGGCGATCGTCTCGGAGGGGAGGTCGGCGACGGGCACCTCGCCGGTCAGCCCGAGCTCGGTGTAGGAGGCCAGCGCCTCCCGATCGCGCTCCGCCGGTGGAAAGACCTGCGACCACACGCGCAGCCGTTCGAAGAACGTCATTGCCTCCGTGCCCTGCGCCGGCGCCTCCGGTACTCCCGCCGGGGGGACCAGCGAGCGCAGCACGGGGGTGAGCGTGAGGGCGTCCTGCAGGGCGTGCACCGCGGGGAGGTCCTCCGGGCCGTCGACCGCCCAGCGGCCCACGATCGTCGCGATCCGGGTGGGGAACCGCACGGCGGTGACATCCGGGCGCTCGTAGTCGGCAGCCGCGCCGGCGCCCATCCCGGAACCCGTGCCGTCCGGGGGCAGCAGGAGGTACTCACGCGCCCCAGCACCGGTCGCGCGGGTACCGATGTACGCGAAGTTGTTCGTCCACGCGTCGACGAACTGGAGGACGTGGTAACGCTCCCCCGCATCGGGGACGCCCAGGAGGACCGGACCGACCCCGAGGTCGATCTGCGCAACGGAGTACACGGTGTCGTTGTTGATGGAGACGAATCGCTCACCGGGACCGGCCAGCGCACGCGCGTGACAGAACGTGTTGAAGGGGGCGGCCGGGAGCGCGCCGAGCCCCTCGCGGACAGACCGATCGACCTGCTCGAGACCGAAGACGAGCGGGAACCCGACGACATACGCCTCGGACGCCAGGACGGCCAGATGCGCGGTGGGCTCGTGCCCAGCGGAACCGGGGCCCGGTGCGTCGCTCACGATCGATTCGTGCTCGGTCATTCCACCACCTCACTCGTCGGGCGGGATGCCATTCTACAGAACGTAGAAGAACAGTGGCTGACCTCAACTCTACGCGGCACGAACCGGGCGCGGAATGGAAAAAGACCCCCCACGCACCCGCCAGAGCCCGGTTACCCTTGCTGCGTTTCCGCCCTGGGGGAGTTGGCCTGGATGGCGCCACGTGGGGAGCCGGAGAACAGTCTAGCGGGTCGGACTGAGAGGGCGTGCACAGAGCGCCCCTCGACGTCCGCTAGGATATTGTGAGCCATCGCCCGCAAGGCGGTGGCGACCCAGGAGAATTCGCCTAGTGGCCTATGGCGCACGCTTGGAAAGCGTGTTGGGTGCAAGCCCTCGGGGGTTCGAATCCCCCATTCTCCGCCATTGTCTTGAGTCGCGACATAGGTCTCACCTGAGTCGCGTCTTAGGTCTCACGTGAAGAAGCCCTCGGCCATCGGCCGGGGGTTTTCTCGTTGTTGCGCCAGTAGCTGCGGGTGGGGTCGATGGTGTGGGTGGAGAGGATTTCGCCGGTGTTCAGGGCGATGACGGTGACGGTGGTGTCGTCGGCGAGGGCGAGGATGCGGGTTCCGCGGTGGTGGTAGCCGATGCCGAGGTGGTGCATTCGGCCGGCGCGGCGGAGGCTGACTTTGCCGCCTGTTCCGACGAGGTCGTAGCGGATGCGGTAGTGGCCGGGGGTGCGGGCCTGGGCGGGGAGCGCTTTCGGGGTGGCGCGGAATGCTTGCCCGGGTGTCTGCCGGTTCAGGGCGCGGTGGGGGCGGTGCTCGTTGTAGTGCTCCCGGAACGCGTCGAGCTGAGTCTGGAGCTCGGTCAGGGTGTCGGCGGCGGGCCGTGCGGTGAGCCAGCGTTTGAGGGTTTGGTGGAAGCGTTCGATCTTGCCTTGAGTTTGCGGGTGGCTGGGTGAGCCGTTCTTCTGGGTGACGCCGAGCAGGGGGAGCAGGTATTCGAAGGCGTTGCGGCCGCCGCCGAACCGGGCGGTGTAGACCCTGCCGTTATCGGTCAGGGTGGAGGCAGGGATGCCGTGCCGTTCGGTCGCGGTCAGGAAGCTGGTGACCACGTCGTCGCCGGTGACCGGGCGGTGTGCGGTGCAGGAGAGCAGGTAGCGGGAGTGGTCGTCCAGCCAGTTCAGGATCTCGATATCGGTGCCATCGGCCAGGCGCCAGTGGGTGAAGTCGGACTGCCAGGTCTCGTTCGGTTGCGCGGCCTGAAACCGGAGGTAGGAGGAGCGGGGCCGTTTCCGGGGTTCCGGGGTGATGAGCCCGGCGGTGTGGAGGGTCCGGCGGATCGTCGAGGTCGACGGAGCCTGCAGGTTCTCCTGTTCGAGGTGCCAGGCGATGGTGACCGGGCCGGCATCCAACCCGTTCCCGATCAGCTCAGCTCGCAATTGCAGGATCCGTTCCCGGACTTCGTCCGCGGTTCGCTGCGGGCTGGTGTGCGGGGCTCGGGAGCGCGGTTCGACCGCGTCCAGGCCGCCGTCTCGGTAGCGTGCGAGCAGCCGATGCAGGTGCCGGCGGGAGAACCCGTACTCGGCAGCTGCCGCCGTCACGGTGAGCTGTTTGGACACGATCTTCATCACGGCGACCCGAGCCTTCGACATGCCACCGACTGTGACGCATGTCCCGACTCACCAGGGACCTATCAACTGAGACCTATGTCGTGAACCCAGACACCCCATTCTCCGCCATTTTTGCGTCGCGAGTCCCGCGCCACATTCGTCACGAATGCGCGGATTGCCGCGGCCGACGTCGACATTCGTCACGAATGTTCGCGCGGAGCCGACGTCACAGACGACGCGCACATTCGGCACGAATGTGGACTCTGAAGCGCTGTGAGTCGACATTCGGCGCGAATGTGCGCGGCGTCGTGCGGCGGCCGGTCAGCCCTGGAGCAGGATCTCCGTCCACGACACGGCGGGCAGCTCGATGCGCAGGGTGGAGCCGTCGCGCGTGAACGGGAGGTCGGCGAGGGAGACGCGGTCGGGGTCCTCGAGGGTGTTGGCCGCGTCGAGGTCCGGGTCGGTCAGCGTGCGGGCGGAGACGGTGAGGCCGTCGAGGTCCGCGCCGAGGTCGGCGAGGTCGACGACCAGCTCCGTGGCGGAGTCGACGGCGCGGCTGACGGCGTAGATCGCGTAGCGGCCCGCCTCGGCGTCGTGCGTGGCGACGGCGTCCACGAGCGGCACCTCGCCGAAACGCTCGGTCGCGTAGGTGCCGCTGGTGACGTGCACGTCGAGCGAGACCCCGCGGCCGTGGGCGGAGGTGGCGGCGAACGGGAAGAACGTGGTCTGGCGCCACGCCGGCCCGCCGGGCTCGGTCATGATCGGGGCGATGACGTTGACGAGCTGGGCGAGGGAGGCGCTGGTCACGCGGTCCGCGTGCTTCAGCAGGGTGATGAGGAGGCTGCCGAAGACCACCGCGTCCGAGACGGTGTAGGTGTCCTCCAGCAGACGCGGGGCGATCGGCCAGTTGTCGACGCCGGCGATGCGGTCGACGGTCTCGAACCGGGTGTTGTACCAGATGTTCCACTCGTCGAAGGAGATGTCGATCGTCTTCCGGCTGCCGCGCACGGCCTTCACGTGGTCGGCGGTGGCGACGACGCTGTTGATGAAGTAGTCCATGTCGACGCCCGAGGCGAGGAAGGCGCCGAGGTCGCCCGTGTTCTCGTAGTACGCGTGGCACGAGATGTACTCGACGTCTTCGTAGGCGTGGGTGAGCGTCACGCGCTCCCACTCACCGAACGTCGGCATGGAGGAGCTGGAGGAGCCGCACACGACCAGCTCGAGGTCCGGGTCGACCATCTTCATGGCCTGCGCGGTCTTCGCGGCAAGGGTCCCGTAGTACTCGGCGGTGGAGTGCCCCACCTGCCACGGGCCGTCCATCTCGTTGCCGAGGCACCACATCCGGATGCCGAACGGATCGGTGCGCCCGTTCGCGATGCGCTGCTCCGAGAGCGCCGTGCCGCCGCGGTGGTTGGCGTACTCGAGCAGGTCGAGCGCCTCCGCGACGCCGCGCGTGCCGAGGTTGACGGCGAGCATGAGCTCGCTGCCCACCTTGTCGAGCCAGTCCTGGAACTCGTGCAGGCCGATCTCGTTGGTCTCCGTGGAGTGCCAGGCGAGGTCGAGGCGCGTCGGACGCTCGTCGCGCGGGCCGACCGAGTCCTCCCACTTGAAGCCCGAGACGAAGTTGCCGCCCGGGTAGCGAACGGTCGAGACCCCGAGCTCCTTCACGAGCTCGATCACGTCGGTGCGGAAGCCGTCGGCGTCGGCCGACGGGTGCCCCGGCTCGTAGATGCCGTCGTACACGGCGCGCCCGAGGTGCTCCAGGAACGAACCGTAGAGCCGCGGGTTGATCGTGCCGATGACGGCGGAGGGGCGGAGGGAGAGGTGTGCAGTGTTCATTCGTTCTTCCGTCGGAGGTCGGGCGGTCAGGCGTTCAGTCGGTCATCAGTCGGGGAGGTCGGGGAGGCGCCGCCGAGGCGCCGCGCGTGCTCGCGGTAGCGGTCGGCGACCGGGTTGGGCACGCGCAGCAGGCCGTGCGGCGACTCGACCAGGTCGTGGAGGCCCATCGTCAGCAGATGGTCGGCGCGCGGGGCCTCCGTGTGCCGCCAGGTCCACTCGTACATGTCGAAGAGCGGCCACCAGACGTAGCCGACGATGTCCGTCCCGCCCGCACGCATCCGCTCCACGAGCGCGAGCGACTCGTCGAGCCACTCCAGACGCTCGGCGACCGTGCCGGTGACGCAGGTCTCGGTGACCATCACGGGCGCGCCGTAGCGCGCGGCGAACCCGAGGAGCGCCTCCCGCAGTCCGTCGGTGCCGCGGTCGACGCTGGGCCGCGGGTCGGCGAAGCCGCCGCCGTGGCGGACCCCCGCCTCGAAGAGCTCGGTCGAGTGCCGCGGGTAGTAGTTGACGCCCATGACGTCCGGGTGGACGGCGTTGGCTCGGAACCACTCCAGCTCCGCGTCGGAGACGGCCGGCGCGAGACGGTCGCGCAGCGGGTGCGCCGCATCCACCCGCCCGGTGACGAGGTCTTCGACGAGGTGCACCTGGTGGCGCAGTCGCTGGGCCTCCGCGCGGTGCTCCGGGGCCGCGTCGTCGCCGACGAAACTCATGGCGGCGTCCACGTGCACGAACACCGCCCGCTCGCCGACGACCGAGGCGATGGCCTGCTGGCTCCGCACGAATCCGCGAGCCAGGTTCGCCGCGATTCGCGCGAAGCCCTCCGCGCCCTCCAGGTAGGGGGGCCAGTAGCCGTACTCGCCCGAGAAGAGTGCGTGGATGACCGGCTCGTTGACCGGCGTGTAGTCGGTCACCCGGTCGCCGTAGCGCTCCGCGAACCGGCGCGCGTACTCCTCGACGTGGAGCGGGTAGTCGGGATGCGCGAACTGGCCGTCGAGCCACAGCGGTGTGCCGTAGTGGAGGAGGTCGATGATCGGACGGATACCGTGCGCCAGCATCGACGCGATCGCCCGGTCCGTCCACTCCCAGTCCCACACACCGGGCTGCGGCGCGACCCAGTACCAGGGGACGCCCCAGCGCAGCACCTCCGCGCCGACGTCGGCCGCGAGGGCGAAGTCCGCGTCGAAGCGCTCGTAGTGCTCGGTCAGCTCGTACTCGTCGATCGCCCGCTCCCCCGGCCGGGCCTGCGGGACGAACGTGTCCTCGATCCCGAGGCCGAGGTGGAGGCGGCCGTCCTCGAACCAGCGCGCGCCCATCACTTGAGCCCCGTCGTCGCGACGCTCTCGATGAAGCGCCGCTGCATGATCAGGAACATCACCGCGAGCGGGAGGACCGCGATGAGCGAACCGGCCATCATCGTGCCGTAGGGGATGATCCCGCTCGGGCCGGTCAGCAGTGTGAGCCCGGAGGTGATGGTGCCCATCTCGGGCGACGTCGTGAACACGAGCGGCCACAGCAGGTCGTTCCAGTTGTTGACGAATGTGAAGATCGCGAGCGTCAGCAGCGCGGGCACCGCGTTCGGCAGCACGATGCTGCGGAAGATGCGGAACTCCCCGGCGCCGTCGATGCGCGCCGCGTTGTCGAGGTCGCGCGGGAGCGAGATGAAGAACTGGCGCAGGAAGAAGATGCCGAACGCGTCGGCGGCGCGCGGGATGATCAGGCCGGCGAACGTGTTGACCCAGCCCAGCTGGGCGACCAGCTGGTAGACGGGGATCAGCGTCGCCTGGAACGGGATCATCAGACTGGCGACGATCACGATCAGCAGCACCCGGTTGCCGCGGAAGTCGAGGCGGGCGAGCGCGTAGGCGGCGAGCGAGTCGAACACGAGCGCGAAGACCGTGACGCCGCCCGCGAAGACCAGGCTGTTGAGGAACAGCCGGCCGAACGGGAGGTCGCTGAAGATCTTCGTGAAGTTGTCGAAGGTCCAGGTGCCCGGGAGGAGCGTCGGCGGGTAGGCGTTGATCTCGGCGGCCGGCTTGAACGCCGTGAGCACGATGATGACGACCGGCAACAGCACGATGAGGGTCAGTGCGAGCACCGCGGCGAAGAGCAGCCAGCGCTCGGCGGTGCGGCCGAGGCGGCGACGGCCGCGCATGGGTGTGCGGTCGGTGCCGGTGCGCGGCCGGGTGGCGACGGTGGTCATCAGGCGTTGTCCTTCTCGCGTCGTCCGAAGAACCGGAACTGCACCAGGCTGAGGATGAGGGTGGCGGCCAGCAGCACGTACGAGAGCGCCGTGGCGACGCCGAGGTCGAGCTTCTTGAAGCCCTCCGGGTAGATCTCCATCACGACCGTCTGGGTCGATCGGTAGGGCCCGCCTCCGGTCATGACGTAGATCTGGTCGAACGCTTGGAGGGCCGCGATCATCGCGAACACGACCACGAAGGCGAGCGTGTTGCTCAGCTGCGGGAGCGTGACGTTGGTGAAGCGTCGCCAGGCGCCGGCGCCGTCGATCTTCGCCGCCTCGTAGAGCGACTCGGGGATCTCCTGCAGCCCGGCGATGAAGATCACCATGTAGAAGCCGAAGCTCTTCCAGATCGCGACCAGCACGACGGTGGGCATGGCGAGAGCCGGATCCTGGAGCACGTTGCCGAGCTGGATGCCGACCGATCGCAGCCAGTAGTTGAGGAGGCCGACCTGCGGGTCGAGGAGGTAGGTCCAGGCGAACGCCGCGACCGCGAGCGAGACGATGAACGGCAGGAAGAGGGCCGTGCGGAAGACACCGCGGGCGATCAGGCGGCGGTTGCCGAGCAGCAGCGCCAGCAGCAGGGCCGCGATGAGAGCGGTCGGCGTGAAGAGCACCGTGTAGAGCGCGGTGTTGCCCAGCGTCGACAGGATGCGCGGATCGGTGAACACGCGCACGTAGTTGTCGAGCCCGACCCACTGCTCCAGCCCGAAGCCGCTCGCGTTCGTGAACGACAGCCGCAGCGCCGAGAGCATCGGCCAGCCGACGAAGGCGATCAGGATGACGAGGGCGGGCAGGAGGAAGAGGAGGGCGATCGGCGCCGTGGCGCCGGAGCGCCGTCGGCCGCCGAGCGGGGCGGGCGGGCGATACGGTCGCCGGCGCTCGCGGGTGCGGGTGAGAGAGGTCATGGTCGCTTTCGTGGGGTGGGCGGCCGCCGCGGGGAGGCGGCGGCCGCCCGGGCGGGTCAGTTGTCGAGCGCCTGCTGCACCTGGCTGGAGGCCGACTTCAGCAGATCGGCCGGGTCGCCGCCGGTGAGCGCCTTCTGCGTGGCCTCATCGACCGCCGACAGCACGTCGGTGCTGTTGGCGACGCCGGGCAGCAGCGGGCGGGCGTCGCCCACGAGGTCGGTGAGGGACGCGACGACGGGGTTCGACGAGACGGCCGACGAGGGGATGTCGGTGCGGAGGGGCGGCCAGCCGGAGCCGAGCGACCACTTCGTGGCCACCTCCTTGGTGAAGAAGTAGTCGAAGAACTTCTCGGCGGCGGCCTTCTTGGCCGAGTCGGCCTGCGCGGTCACGGCGGCGGAGATGCCGATGGCGGAGGAGGCGGACCCCTTCGGGCCGGCGGGGATGCCCGCGATGCCGTAGTCGATCTTGTTCTCGGTCGCGACGGACGCCATCCACGGTCCGCCGATCTCCATCGCGGCCTTGCCGGAGGAGAACAGCTTGTCGGAGGCGACGCCGTCGAGGCCGGTCGGCGAGATCTTGCCGTTGCGCACGGCGTCGGCCCAGTACGTCAGCGTCTCGGTGTTGGCCTTCGAGTCGAGAGCCGACTTCGTGCCGTCGACGAGCTCGCCGCCGTTGCCGTAGAAGAGGCTCGCCCAGACACCGTTGCCGACGGTGGCGTGATCGGGGAGGGCCAGGCCGTACTGCTCGGGCGTCCCGTCTCCGTCGGCGTCGACCGTGAGCTTCTTGGCGTCGGCGACCCACTCGTCCCAGGTCGTCGGGAAGGTGGAGATGCCCGCCTTCTCGAAGAGCGTCTTGTTGTAGATGACCGAGAGGGGGACGAATCCGGTCGGGACGCCGTAGTAGGAGCCGTTCACCTTCTCCATCTCGACCGCACTCGCGTTGAGGGACGCCTTCTTCGTGGCGTCGCTCGCGTAGAAGTCGTCGAGCTTCGCGAACGCGCCCTTCGACGCGTAGACCGGGAGGTTCTCGGCCGGCATGGCGACGATGTCCGGGCCCTTCTTCGCCGACAGTGCGGGCAGGAGGGTGTCGCCGATGACGGCCCATGTCTTGGTGGTCGTCTTGATCGTGATGGAGCTCTGGGATTTGTTGAAGTCGTCGACGATCTGGTCGAGCACTTTGCCGTCGGCCTCGGTGTAGCCGTGCCAGAAGGTGAGGGTGACCGGGCCGGATGAGTCCGAGCCCGTCGAGCCGGAGCAGCCCGCGAGCGCGAGGGAGACGCCGGCTGCGGCGGCGAGCGTCGCAAGCAGTTTCTTCATTGAATGCCTCTCGTGTGTCCGATCGCGCCGTGGATCGGATCGGGTTTACAACGCTGCAATTCCAACGTTGTAGAAGCGATTGTACAAACGCGGCATCCCTCCGTCAACGTCGTTCGCCCGCCGACTCAGACCGCGGTGACGGAGGAGGCCCGCGCCGCGACGGGAACCGGGGTGGACTCCCGCTCGACGAGACGTGCGGGCACGTCGAAGAGGCGGGGTCCCACGTCCGCCGGCACCCGGCCGGCGATCCGCTCGACCAGCGCCTCCACCGCGATCTCGGCGACCCGCGCGCGGTTCGGGTCGACGGTCGTGAGACTCGGCATCGCGAACTGCGACTCGGTCACGTTGTCGTAGCCGATCACGGCGACGTCCTCCGGCACGGCGATGCGATGCTGGGCCAGCGTGCGCAGCGAACCGAGGGCGAGCTCGTCGTTCAGGGCGAGCACGGCATCGAAGCCCACGCCACGGTCGAGCAGTTCTTGCATCGCCTCCGCTCCGTCGCGCCGGTGCCAGCCCTCGCGCGCCACCACGAGCGCGGGGTCGAACGCGATCCCTGCCTCGAGCAGAGCCTCCTCGTAGCCGCGCAGACGCAGCGCGGCGGAACCGACCCGCTCGCCCTCGTGCGCGCCGAGCACGGCGATCCGGCTGCGGCCGGCTGAGAGCAGACGGCGCGTCGCCATCGCGGCTCCCTCGACGTTCTGGATGACGACATGATCGGTCGGCCCGTCGAAGATCCGCTCGCCGAGCAGCACCAGCGGGTAGCCGACGTCCAGAATCCCCGCGTCCTCGTACGAAAGGCCGAGCGGCGAGAAGAGCAGACCGTCCATCATCGCGGTGCGCGATCCCGTCAGGAGGGCGACCTCGGCGTCGCGGTCGCCGCCGGTCTGCTCGATCAGCACGACATAGTCGCGCGCTCGCGCGGCCTCGAGCACCGCATCGGCGAGCTCGGCGAAGTAGCTGAACTTGAGCTCGGGGACGGCCAGGCCGATGACGCCCGTGCGACCGGCGCGGAGCTGCCGCGCGGCGAGGTTCGGCTGGTACCCAAGCTCGGCGATCGCCTCCCTGACCTTCTCCCTCGTCGACGGGCGCACGAACTCGAAGTCGTTCACAACGTTGGAAACGGTCTTGACGGATACCCCCGCCAAGGCCGCGACATCACGAAGCGTCGCCACCAGAGTCACCCCTTTTCGATCTCGGGCCATCCTATTCGCAGCGCGTCGGGTTCACACGGCAGCCGCGACGTCCTGTTGGATGGTCCCGATGAGCAAGAAGATGTTCGCACAGCTCTGCGCCACCGTGGCGATCGGGGCGATCACGCTCCTGGTGGGGCGCTCCCTGCACGACCTGGGGACGGTGATCCTGTTCGCCGTCGGTGTGCTCGCGACCGTCCTGAGCGCGTTCCGGGTCCGCAGCATCCGGGCCAGGGAGGTCGCCGCGAAAGCAGACCGTGTCCCCCAAAATGCCGCTACCGGAGGCGACGACCGATAGGCGAGGCTCGTTGCGATGACAGAGCAACGGGAACTCGGACGGGAGTCGGGTGTGATGCGCGAGACGGTGCTCCGCCCGTTCCGCCACCTGTTCGCCCGCGGGGTGGTCGCCATCCTCGCCCTGACCACACCGGTGTTCGCCGTGCTCTACTGGCTCAGCATCCCGACCGGCGGGTGGCCGCTGGTGCTGATCGCCCACGTGCTGGTGATCGGCGCCACGGTGCTGTCCGTGTTCTCCTTCTTCAGCGTCACGATCAGCGTCGGCGACCACGGCGTGCGGGAGCGCGGATTCTTCGGCCGCGTCGTGCAGGTGCGGCACGCCGAGGTGGGGTCGGTCCTCCTCGTGCAGCTCTATGAGAGCAGTACTCTCGACACCCTCCCCCAGCTCTTCGTCACCGGGCTCGACGGGCGCCTCCTCATCCGGATGCGCGGTCAGTTCTGGTCACTCGAGAGCATGGAACGCGTGGCGGAGGAGCTCGACGTCCCGGTCACCCGCCCCGCCGAGTCGATGACGCTGGCCCAGCTGCGGCGCACCTCGCCCGAGCTGCTGTACTGGTTCGAGCGCCTGCCCGCCCTGTTCGGTCGCTGAGAACGGGGCCGGCAGCGCGGCGGTCAGACCTGCGCGTCGGTGCTGATCGCGAGAGCCGGCGCTTCGGGCGTGCTGGACGGCAGCTCGGCGAAGCCCAGCCGTTCGTAGAACGCCCGGGCGCCGTGGTTGGTGGCCGACATCGTGAGGTAGACACCGGGGACACCGCGCTCCCGCAGGGCGTTCAGCAGGGTGCGGATCAGAGACCGCCCGAATCCCTGGCCCTGCAGCTCCGGGAGCAGGTCGATGTGGAGGTGCGCAGGATAACGGTCGACCTCCGGCACGATCGCCCCACGCACGTCCAGGCCGAAACCGATCACCCGGCGGTCCCGCTCGTCGCGTGCCGCCTCGAGCGGGTGCTTCGCGACGAAGCCGGGCAGCCACTCCGCCTCGTACCAGTCGGCGAAGGCCAGGCTGTCGGCGACGCCGATGACGTACCCGGCGACGTGGTCCCCGGTGTCGACGACGAATGCCAGGTCGGGCTGATAGGCGACGTAGGGGCCCGCGAAGATGTCGGGCAGCAGGTCGTCGCTCGAATACAGGCCGGTCGCGTCTCCCCCGCTGGCCCCGGTCCGCACGCACACGGCGTACACGTCGTCGCGGTCGGCCGGATGGTAGGGGCGGATCGAGCTCACCGTGAAAGTATGGCAGCGTGAGTCCGCACACGACCGCCGTGCCACGCAGCAAGGGGCTGCTCACCCCCTCCGACGACGAGCAGGTGCGGATCGAGCGCGTCTTCCCCGGCGACACCGCCGCCGTGTTCGTGCGCCACTACTGGCTGCCGCGCTGGTCACTCGCCGCAGGCAGGGTGCTGCGGCCGCAGGTGCTGGAGTACCCCACCGCGAACCTCGTCGTGGAACGGGAGGGCGGGTGGTTGTATCGCGCGAACCGTGGGCGCACGGAGCGCACGCTGCGCGGCTCGGGGTGGGCGTTCGGGGTGCTGCTGCGCCCGGGCGTCGCGCGCGCGTGGACGGGGTCATCGCTCCGGACGGCTCCGCCGTCGATCGCGCTGCACGAGCTGCGCGTCGATGGGACGGCGGCGCTCGTTCGCGCCGTCCAGGACGCAATGGCGTCCGGTGAGGACCACGCGGCCGTCGCCGTCGTCGAACGCTGGCTGGCACGACTCGAACCGCCGGACGAGGAGGCCCGCCTCGTCGACGCCATCGTGGCCGCCGTCGAGGAGGACCGCGACCTGCGACGCGTCGAAGACGTCGCGGACCGCTTCGGGCTCGGCGTCCGACATCTGCAGCGACTGGTCACAGGGCACATCGGCTTCGGCCCCAAGTGGCTGATCCAGCGGTACCGCCTGCAGGAGGCCGCCGCCGCGCTGCGCTCGCCCGTGCCTCCCGCGCTCGCGGAGCTCGCCGCCGGACTCGGCTACGCGGACCAGGCGCATTTCGGCCGCGAGTTCCGCGCCGTCATCGGATCGCCTCCGGGTGCGTACGCGGCGCGGGAGAGGGCACGGTGAGCGCGAGGACGGAGAAACGGACCGACCCGGAGGAGGTGCTCGCGCCCTGGCGCGCCCGCTGGTCGCTCATCGCGGACGGCGACCCGTTCGTGACCCCGTCGAGTGCGCTGCAGCCCGTCCGCCGGAACGGGCGGGCTGCATTCCTCAAGCGAGCGCTCGTCGACGCGGAGTCCGCGGGTGCGCGGGTGCAGCGCTGGTGGGGCGGCGACGGGGCGGCGGACGTGCTCGCGTTCGGCGGCGACGGCGATGCGCTACTGCTGGAGCGGGCCGAGGGATCGCGCTCGCTCGCCGCGCTCGCGCGATCCGGACCCGACGGGGACGACGACGCGACCCGCATCCTGTGCCGAGCGGGCCTCCGGCTGCACGAGGCCGGGAGGGACCCGCGACCCGACGGGCTCATCCCACTCGCCGAGTGGTTCCGCGAACTCTTCGTGCACGCGGAGGATCGCCCGGACGACCACCACGGCCTGTTCCCGACGGCGGCGGCGACGGCCGCTCAGCTGCTCGCGCTGCCCGCCGAGGATGTCGTGCTGCACGGCGATCTCCATCACGGCAACGTGCTCGACTTCGGCGAGCGCGGCTGGCTCGCGATCGACCCGAAGCCCGTGCACGGCGCTCCCCTGTTCGACTGGGTCAACATCCTGTGCAACCCGGACGTCGACGTCGCTCTGCGGGCCGGCCGCCTGGAGCGCACGGCGGCCGTGATCTCCGCTGAGGTGGCCACCGATGAGGGGCTGCTGATGCGCTGGGCGCTCGCGTGGGCGGGGCTCTCGGCCGCGTGGAGCGAGCGGTCGGGCGAGGAGGCGGAGGTCGCCCTGGCCGTCGGCCGACGCGCCAGGGTGTTGCTCGGCGGTTGACCACCTCCTCCTGCGCTACTTGACGCTGCCCGCGGTGAGCCCGCCGACCAGACGCTTCTCGATCAGGGCGAAAAGCACCACGACCGGGATCACCGCCACGACGGAGACGGCGAACACGTACTGCCAGGCGGCGTCGTACTGCCCGACGAACTTGGTCAGCGCCACCGACAGCGGCTGATTCGCGTCCGTCGACAGGATCACCAGGCTCGCGGCGAACTCGTTCCAGGAGGCGACGAACGTGTAGATGATCGCCGTCACGATCCCGGGCCACACCAGCGGCAGCTGCACCCGGAGGAGCACCGTCCACTTGCCCGCCCCGTCGAGCTGCGCCGCCTCGTCGACCTCCTTCGGGATCCCCGCGAAGAAGGTGTGCATGATCCAGATGGCGAACGCGATGTTGAACGCGGCGTTGACGAGGATCATCGCCAGCCACGTGTCGTTGAGCCCGAGCGCGACCATCTCCTTGAACAGGCCCGTCGCGAGCACCGTGGGCTGGAGCATCTGCGTCACGATCACCAGGAAGAGGAACACCCCGCGGCCGGGGAACCGGAACCGCGCCGTGTAATACGCCGCGGGCACGCAGACCACCAGCACCAGCACCGTCGCGAACACCGAGATCACGATCGTCGAGACGAGGTTCAGCGGGAGGGGCGTCTCCGGCGTCGACCACATCGTGAGGTAGTTCTCGGGATGCCACTGGTCGGGCAGGTACGTCGGCGGCACCTGGAGGATGTTGTTGCGCGACTTGAACGAGCCGACCAGCATGATCAGGTAGGGCGCGATGAAGACGAGGGCGATCACGATCCCGGCGAGCGTCTTGCCGACGGTCCGCCCCGGCGAGCCCGTGAGGCGGGACCGACGGCGGCGTGCCTGCGGCGCCCCCGCGACGAGGGTCGGGGCCGGCGCGGTCATGCGACCTCCTTCATCGGCTTCACGATCCACAGGTACAGTGCGACGACCACCAGCACGATCAGGAAGTTGATCACGCTGAGGGCGCTCGACAGGTCGATGCGCTGCTCGTTCTGCAACAGCTTGAACACGTAGGTCGTGGTCGTATCCGCCCTGTAGCCGGGGATCGAGCCGGTCATCAGCTTGAGGATCGGGAGCGAGTTGAACACGTTGATGATGTTGATGAGCGTGGCCAGCGCGATCGCGTTGCGCAGGTTCGGCAGCGTCACGCCGAAGTAGGAGCGGAAGGCGCTCGCGCCGTCCACCTTGGCCGCCTCCAGCATGTCGCTCGGGATGCCGGCGAGCCCCGCCAGGATCGTGTATGTCGTGAAGGGCAGCGACACGAAGACGGCGATGCCGATCGATGACAGGAACGCCGGAACCGGCTCCTTCGTGAAGCCGAAGGGCTCCGCGAGCAGATGGACGTCGACGAGGAACTTGTTGATGATCCCGTAGAAGGGGTCGAGGCCGTACACGAAGACGGTCGTCGTCATCACCACGCTCGCCGCCCACGGGATGATGATCGTCATCCGCACCCAGCGTCGGCCCGGGAAGTTCTTGTCGAGGAACTGGGCGAGCGCGAGCCCGATCAGCACGGTGATCGCGACCACGGCGACGACCCAGACGAGGGTGTTCAGCAGGATGCCGGGAAGCTCCGGCCGCGAGAGCACCGTCAGGTAGTTCTGCAGGCCCACGGAGCCGTGGTCCACGCCGGCGATGGAGATCTTCCGCGTCGAGTTGAAGATCATGTACCCGGCGGGGAACAGGACGACGCCGAAGATCAGCAGGAGGGCCGGCAGCGTCCACGGCACGGCATGGAGCAGGTCGGACGCGCCGGAGCGCTTCGGTGGGGACCCGCGGCGGGGGCGGCCGGCAGCCGCCCCCGCGCGAGTCGACTCAGCGGTGCTGGTCATCCGGCGTTACTGGCCGTCGGCCTTGGCCTGGATGGACTTCAGCAGGTCGGCCGGCGCCGCACCCTGCCCGAGCTGACCGATCTGGCTCTGGATCGCGCCCTGCGCCGCCGACCAGTTCGGATTCGTCGACGGGTAGAACTTCGCGTCCGGCAGCAGGTCGAGGAACGGCTTGATGGTCTCGTCCGAGCCCATCTCCTTCGCACCCGACTTGGTCGTCGGCAGGAAGCCCTCCGCGCCCACCCACTTGGTGTAGACCGCCGGAGAGTAGAAGTAGTCCAGGAACTTCGTGATCGCGGCCTTCTTGTCGGTCTTGTTCTTGAAGGCCATCAGGTGGTCCGCGACGCCCAGCGTGAACGACGAGCCGTCCTTGGTCGGGATCGGCGCGACCCCGTAGTTCAGCGACGGGTTCTTGTCCTTGATCTGCCCCACCGTCGGCGGCAGCCCCACCTGCATGCCCAGCTGGCCCTGGATGAAGACGTTGAGCAGCGGCGTGCGGTTGGTCGACCCCGGGTTCGGCTCGGTGTAGCCCTGCTCGATGATCTTCTGCATCTCCGTCGCGCCCTCGACGTTCTCCGGGCTGTCGATCGTGAGCTTCTTGGCGTCGCCGTAGCCTCCGCCGGCCCCGTAGAACCAGAGCGCCGTCTCGGCCTGCGCCTCCTCGCTGCCGAGCGGCATCCCGTACGGCGTGACCCCGGCGGCCTTGAGCTTGCCGGCATCCTCCTCGAACTCGGCCCAGGTCTTCGGCGGCGCGGAGATCCCGGCCTTCGCGAAGTCGTCCTTGTTGTAGAACAGCGCGCGGGCCGACGCGATGAACGGGAGGCCGTACTGCGTGCCGTCGATGCTCGCGTTCTTCTTGAACGCGTCCTGGAAATCGTCGAGCGTGGAGGCCGAGACGATGTCCTTCGCCGGGTAGAGCAGGTCGTCCGCCGCGAATCCGGCGAAGGCGTCGATGTTCAGGATGTCGGGCTGCTTCTGCGCCTGGATGCGCGTCTTGATGACGTTGTTGATGTCGGTCCACGACTCGACGTCGAGGTTCACCGTGATGCCGCTGTTCTTGGCCTCGAAGTCCTTGATGATCTGCTCCCACTCGGCCTTCGTGTTGTCCGAATAGCTCGCGACCATCAGGTCGAGCGACTGCGCGCCGCCGGACGAACCGCCTGACCCGCCGCTGAAGCCGCAGGAGGCGAGTGACAGGGTGGCGACGGCCGCGGTGACGACCGTCGCTCCCCACCGGAGAGACTTCTTCATTGACTTCCCCACTTCTCGAAGAAACACGTGTCGGTACCGCTGACGCGCGTGCGCGCACTGCAGAACCGTTGATCCTTATTGACGCTTTTGCGCGCATATCACGCACCTGCACGCAATGGATGATCGAAAGCATGGACCCTGACGGTGTCTCCGTCAAGGACCGGCGTGCTGATCGCGCCGTGGCGGCCTGCCTCCGCCCGGGGTGATCGAAACTGTTCGCTGGACAACGGCCGCGATCATGAGGGATCATCGACGAAGAGATCCGTGGGACGGATCGGGCGGAACCGAGAGCGGACAGCGATGAACAGAGAGCAACGCCTCGGCGTCGTCCTCGAACTCCTCGCCGAGTCCGGGCAGATCGAGGTGGAGGACCTCGTCGCCAAGCTCAACGTCTCCCCCGCGACGGCACGGCGCGACCTCGATGCGCTCGCCGCGCAGCAGATGCTCACGCGCACCCGCGGTGGGGCGGTCGGCCAATCCGTCGCGTACGACCTGCCCTTCCGCTACAAACACGAGCGGCACGCACCGGAGAAGCTGCGCATCGCCCACGCCGCGAGCGCCCTCGTGCCGCGGGGCTCCGTCGTGGGACTGTGCGGTGGCACGACGAGCACGGCGGTCGCCACCGTTCTGAGCTCGCGCCCGGACGTGCTGGAGCCCTCGCCGTACCCGAACCTCACGGTCGTCACCAACGCCATCAACATCGCGGCGCAGCTCGTGATCCGCCCGCAGATCAAGATCGTCGTCACCGGCGGCGTCGTCCAGTCCCGCAGCTACGAGGTGGTCGGCCCTTACAGCAATGCCGTGCTGGAGCGGATCACCATGGACATCGCGTTCATCGCGGTCGACGGGATCGACCCCGTGATCGGAGCCACCGTGAACGACGAGGGGGAGGCGAGCGTGAACGCCCTCATGGCGCAACGCGCGGCGCGGGCCGTCATCATCGCCGACTCGTCCAAGATCGGCCGCCGGGCCTTCGCGACCCTCGGCGGATCGACGCTGCTCACGACGATCATCACCGACGCCGGCATCACCGACGAGCAGCGGACGGCGTTCATCGAGGCGGGATACGAGCTCATCGTCGTCTGACGCGCTCGGCCACAGCGTCATGCGCCGTTTCGCCCGAGCGCGGAAGGCTATTCGAGACGTCCCTTCGCGCGAAGATGTCCCCAGATCTTCTCGCTGCGGAGGTGGACGGCCAATCGTTCGAGACGGTCGGCCTCGGACGCCATTCCAGGGTGGATCCACCCCACGAACGGCAGAAGACGCTCGTCGTAGTCGAAGAACTCGTAGACGTTCTCGATCGCGAGTCCGGGCTCGGGGAGACGGCGGGCGCGATCGAGACAGAGAGCGATCCACAGCCTCCTGCTCTCCTGGTCGGCCGGTGAGTCCAGACCGCGAATCAAGGCGTCGACGTCCTCCAGCTGATCCGACAACAGAAGCGCAAGAGACTCCGCTGCCTCCGAGAGCTTCTCGCCCCGTTCAAGTCTCCCCAGACAGTAGGCCACCACGGCCTCTGAACGGAGAAGACCACGCTCATAGCCGTAGCGAACGTCCGCCTCGAGCAGGGGTGCGAACGACTCGGCGACGTCAAGGGACACAGCGATCCTGACATCGCTCGACATGGGTTCTCCGTTCAGCAGAGCTAACGCCGTCGCCGGGTGCCGAAGATGCCCTCCACGACGCCGGTGAGGATGTTACGGGTCGCCTTGGAGCCGAGCACCTGCTCCAAGACGTTCGGGGCGGGCTTGCTGGTGGTGCGGCGGGAGGTGGTGCGGGGCGACGTGCTCTTGAGGATGCGCTCGTACTCCTTCTGAGCAGCGGCCTGCGCCTTCGCGTCGGCCTTCGCCTGGGTCTCCGCCTGCTCCGCCGCCTTGGCCGCTGCCGCCGCCGCGTCCAGCTTGCGCGCGAGCAGTTCGCGGGCCGAGTCGCGGTCGATCGGGGTGCCGTACTTCGCCTGCAGCGGCGACGCGGCGACCGCAGCGTCCACCTGGGCCTCCGGTGCCGGGGACATCGACCCCTGCGGGGCCCGCAGCCGCGTCCACGCGACCGGACTGGGGGCGCCCTTCTCGTTCATGACCGTCACGACGGCCTCCCCCGTACCGAGCGATTGGAGCACGGCCGCCAGGTCGTAGCCGGAGGTCGGATAGGTGGAGACGGTCGCTTTCAGCGCCTTGGCGTCGTCGGGGGTGAACGCCCGCAGCTGGTGCTGCACCCGCGACCCCAGTTGGGCCAGCACGTCGCTGGGCACATCCTTCGGCGTCTGCGTGACGAAGAAGATGCCGACGCCCTTCGAGCGGATGAGGCGCACGGTCTGCGTGATCGACGCGAGGAAGTCCTTGGAGGCATCTTTGAAGAGGAGGTGCGCCTCGTCGAAGAAGAACACCAGCTTGGGCTTGTCGAGATCGCCGACCTCGGGAAGATCGTTGAACAGATCGGCGAGCAGCCACATGAGGAAGGTGGAGAAGACGGCGGGCTTGTCCTGCACGCCCGGCACCTCCAGGAGGCTCACCACCCCGGTCCCGTCGGGCGCGACCCGCAGGAACTCGGCCGTGTCGATCTCCGGCTCGCCGAAGAACGCGTCGGCGCCCTGGTCGGCGAAGGCGATCAGCTCGCGCAGGATGACGCCGACGGTCGCGCTGGACAGACCGCCCAGCCCGGCGAGCTCCGGCTTGCCGTCCTCGCTCGTGAGATAGGTGAGCACGGCGCGCAGATCGGACAGGTCGAGAAGCGGCAGCCCCGCCTGGTCGGCATAGTGGAAGACGAGGCCGAGGCTCGACTCCTGCGTGTCGTTGAGCCCGAGCACCTTCGAGAGCAGGAGGGGACCGAACCCGGCGACGGTCGCCCGGACCGGCACACCGCGCCCCACGCCGCCGAGCGAGAAGAACTCGGTCGTCACGGCCCGCGGCGTCCAGTCCTGGCCGATGCCGCGGGTGCGCTCGAGGAGCTTGTCGCTCGCCTCCCCCGCCACGGAGATGCCGGAGAGGTCGCCCTTGATGTCAGCGGCGAAGACCGGTACACCCGCCGCGGCGAGTTGCTCGGCCAGCACCTGCAGCGTCTTGGTCTTACCCGTGCCGGTCGCGCCCGCGACGAGACCGTGCCGGTTCGTCATGGCGAGCGGGATGCGGATGGGCACGTCCGCCACCGGGTCGCCGTTGACCAGCGCGCCGAGCTCCAGCGCGGGAGCGTCGAAGGCGTAGCCGGCACGGATGGCGGCGACGGCTTCCGGGGTGAGCGGGGCGGCGGCAGTGGAGGGCACGGAAGCGGGTGCAGCGGCGGCCGGGGCGGCGGCCTCCTGCGCGGCGGCCTGCTGTGCCTGCGCCGCGGCGGCCTGCTGTGCAACGGCCGCCGCCGCCGCGGCCTCCTGCGCCTTGCGCAGCGCCTCGTCCGCCTCGGCCTGCAGCTTCGCGGCGGTCTCCGCCAGCGCGTCAGCGTCGGTCATGCGGCTCAGCCTACTGACGGGGCGTCGCGTCGCCTAGCGCCCCTCGCGCATCCCCCACTGCTGGCCGTAGCCGCCCGCGTGCTCGGGACGCTCCATGAGCTCGAGGAAGGGCCGGGCCGGAAACGCCTCCGGGCCGAGCACACCGGTCCCGGACCAGGCGCCCTGCGCGAGCAGCTCCAGCGCGATCACGGGGTTGAGCGCGGTCTGCCAGACCACGCACTGGCAGTCGTACTCGCGCATCGTCCACTCGTTGTCACTGACGTGGTACAGGTACACCTCACGGGGCGCGCCGTCGACGCCGATCCCGGTCACGTTCACGCCGGCGCAGGTCTTGCCCGTCATGCGCGGACCGATCGTGGCCGGATCGGGCAGCGCGGCGGCCACGACGTCGCGCGGTGCGACCTCCACCGGTCCCGACGCGCTGCGCACGCGGATCGGGGTCGTCGCATCCAGGCCCAGCAGGTGGAGCGTCTTCAGCACGCCGATGAACTCCTCCCCGAGCCCGTACTTGAACGTCACGCGTTTCGCGTCGAGCCAGCGCGGCATCAAGAGCACCTCCTCGTGCTCGACGTTCACGCACTCGACCGGGCCGATGCCCTCCGGGAAGTCGAAGACCTCCGGCTCGCTGAAGGGCTCCGTGGTTAACCATCCCGTGTCCTTCTCGAAGATCACCGGCGGGTTCAGGCACTCCTCGATCGTCGTCCAGATCGAGAACGACGGTGCGAAGATCTCGGCGCCGGACTCGTCGCGCACCACGAGGTTCGCACCGTCGCGGGTGCCGAGCTCGTCGATGGACGAGAAGAGCTCGTCGGCGGCGTAGCGGGCGAACACGTCGGAGAGCCCCGGTTCGACGCCCATGCCGACCAGCGCGAGCCGCCCTGCCGCCTCCCAATCGCCGCGAACCGCGAACTGGTCGTCGCCGAGCTTGACGCCCGCCTGCTCGTACGGGTGCGTGGGATGCGGCTCGGACAGGCTCATCGCCATGTCGAGGTAATCGGCGCCCGCGGCGAACGCGCCGGCGAAGATGGTCGGGACGAACTTCGGCTCGACGGCGTTCATGACGTGCGTCGCCCGGTGCTCCCGCGCCACGGCCTCCACCGAGTCCGGGTCGGAGGCGTCGATCGCCGCGGTGCGGAACCGTGCGGCGACCTCCGCACCGTGGCGGTCGCGGATCCACGCGACCGTGCGCTCGGCGCGCGATACGTCGTAGTCGCTCACGGTGAGAGTGTCGTAGAACGTGCGGCGTGCGGCGATCTTGGCGATGGCGTCCCCGACGCCTCCGGCGCCGACCAGCAGAATCCTCATGGCCGTCAGGGTAGCGCCCGCGGCCCCTCCCCGCGCCTGCGAAGTTCACGACGTTGCGCCCATTCGGCGCGAATTCGCGCATCCACGTGAACCTCGGCTAGGGGGTGCGCGCGAGGACGAAGGGGTGCGGGAGGCTGCGCTCCCGGGCGAGACGGGAGGCGAGCGGCGCCCAGACGATCACGGCGACCGCGGCGCCGAGCAGCAGCCCGCCGACCGTGTCGCTCATCCAGTGCGCGCCGAGATACGTGCGACTGACGGCCATGAGCAGCGCCCAGGCGATCCCGAGACACCACACCCAGACGCGCGGGAAGAGCAGGGCGAGCACCACGACCATCGTCGCCGCGTTCGCCGTATGCCCCGACGGGAATGAACCGGGATCGGCGCTCACCAGGATCTCGGACGGGCGCGCACGACCGACCGTGTGTTTGAGCAGCTGTACCAGCACCACCGAGAGGATGCTGGCCGACGCGAAGAAGAGCGCGCCCCACGGGCGCCGGAACGCGAGGAGCAGGAGCACGATCAGCACCGGGATGACGACCGAGCCGAGCACACCTCCCCCGGCGTAGTTGAAGAACAGGGCCGGAGCGAGCCAGAACGGGGAGCGGTGCTCGACGATCTCCTCCATCCACTCGAGGTCGAGCGCGAACGGCTCCCGCGGACGGAAGGCGATGATCGCGCCGAGGCCGAGCACCAGCGCGACGGCGACCGACGCCGAGACGACCGGCCAGCGCCTGCTGATCCGTGCAGCTCGCTCGCGCACGGCCCGCTCGTCGGCTTCCGCTCCCATCCCCCCACCGTACCCACACCCGATGCGCGAAGCGTGAGACGGTGCGGGAGCGGGAGCCCGTGGACCAGCGACCATTCACGTCTCGCGGGACTCGGCCCCGCTAGTGGGCGAGGGCGGGGACGCTGCGAGGGCGGACGATGAGCCAGAGGGAGGCGATGGAGACGAGGGCGCAGACGGCCATCACCGTGCCCATCGGGGCGGCGCTGCCGACGCCGAGGATCCCCACGACCGGGGAGACGATTCCGGCGATCCCGAAGTTGAGGGCGCCGAGGAGGCTCGCGGCCGTCCCCGCCTCGTGACCGTGGTTCGCGAGCGCCAGCACCTGCACGCACGGGAAGCCGAAGCCGCAGGCGGCGATGAAGAACCACAGCGGGATCGCCGTTCCCCAGAGTCCGACATGCGCCTGGTCGAGGATCACGATCACGACGGAGGCGGCGAACATGACGACGGTCGAGACGGCCAGGATCCACTGCGGGCCGAAGTACTTCGTCAGGCGCGACGCGGACTGCACGCCGATGATGATGCCGATCGAGTTCACGGCGAAGAGGAGGCCGTACTCCTGCGCGTTGAACCGGTAGAGCTCCTGGAAGATGAACGAGCTCGACGAGAGGTAGGCGAACAGACCGGTGAAGTTCGCGGCGCCGACGATCGCGATCCCGACGAACACGCGGTCGGAGAGCACCGCCTTGTACCGCTGCCCGACCGTCGAGTGGCCCGCGTCGTGACGACGTGCCTTGGGCAACGTCTCGACGATCCAGAGCGAGACGCAGACGACGACGAACGCACCGTAGACGGCGAGCACGACGAAGATGCCGCGCCAGGGCATGACGAGCAGCAGCCACGAGCCGATGACGGGCGCGAGGACGGGGGCGAGGCCGTTGACGAGGGCGAGACGGCTGAGCATCCGGACGAGCGGCCGACCGCCGAACAGGTCGCGCACCATCGCCATGGCGACGACGCCGCCGGCCGCGGCGCCGATGCCCTGCAGGGCGCGGGCGGCCCCGAGCAGCTCCACGTTGGGAGCGAGGGCCGCACCCAGACACGCCAGGATGTGGACGGCGGTCGACACGATCAGCGGTGTGCGCCGCCCGATCTTGTCCGACCAGGGGCCCACCAGCAGCTGGCCGAGGCCGAAGCCGATCGTGGTGGCCGTCAGCGTCAGCTGGATCGCGGCGGTCGAGACACCGAAGTCGGACTGCAGCGTGGGCAGGGCGGGCAGGTAGGTGTCGATCGTGAACGGCCCGAGCGCGGTGAGGGCGCCGAGGATCAGGATGTAGCTCAGGCGCTGGCGGCCGGAGAGCGAGTCGCCGGGATGCACGACGGTGGTCACGAAGAAGGTCCTTGCTGGGTCGGAGGGTCACGGGTGCGGCGCGAACGCGGCGCTCTCCAGACGAAGGAGCGCCGCTCGAAGGAGCACCGCACGAAGAAGCACCGCGTCGAGTTCACGCGGTGCCGGGTGTCCGATCGGCGCCGAGTGTCGAATCGATTCGACTCCGGGACACCACTCATCCTATCGCAGTCGGCCACCGAATGTTACCGTGCACATCCCCCACATTCCGGGGTCCACCGCCTCCGAGACGGCCCAATGTGGGGTACGCGGACGCGAGACGGCCGACAATCGGCCGCGTCGATGACGGGCGGCCATCGATCAGCGCGGGGAAGGCGCGGCGAGGAGGGGCGCGAAGGCGAGCTCGGCGGCGCCGATCATCAGGATGTCGCCGCCGAGCCCGGCGCGCACGATCTGCAGGCGCTCGGCGGACGCGGCCAGCGCCTGCTCTGCGACGAGAGCGGCCAGGCGCTCGGGTGCGAGAGCGTGCAGCGCGCCGAGGAAGCCGCCGAGCACGATCCGCTCGGGCGCGAAGACATTGGTCGCGTTGCGCAGGGCCGTGGCGAGGTAGTCGACCTGGCGGTCCACCTCCGCGGTCACCGCAGCATCACCCGAGGCGACGGCCCCCGCGAGTGCGCGCGCGAGCTCCTCGCCGTCCGCGGCCTCCATGCCGAGAACGGCGAGCAGAGCGCGCTGACTGACCTCCGTCTCCAGGCAGCCGATCGCGCCGCAGTGGCAGCGCACGCCGGACGAGTTGACGAGCGTGTGCCCGAGCTCGCCGGCATAGCCGCTGATGCCGGTGAGCGGCACACCGCCGACGATCACGCCCGCTCCGATGCCGGAGGCTCCGCCGTTGAGATAGACGAGGTCGGAGGCTCCGCGCCCGGCGCCGAACAGGCGCTCGGCGTTGGCGCCCAGGCTCGCGTCGTTGGCGGCCAGCACGGGGTAGCCGGTGGCGGCGGAGAGCTCCGCGGCGAACGGCTCCTCCGCCCACTCGAGGTGCGGAGCGAGCCGCACCACGCCGTCCTCCTCCCGCACGAGACCGGGGACGGCGACACCGATGCCGACGACACGGGAGGCTGCGGCCAGGTCGGGGCGCAGCCCGTCGATCACCGCGGCGGCGACCGCTACGGCCTCCTGCGCGGTCGGCACGTGCCCGGTGGGGAAACGGACCCGCCGGTGCACTACCCCGTCGAGCCCGACGATGCCGACGGTCACCGCGTCGATCTCGGGATTGACGGCGAGCGCCACGACACGGCCGTCCGCGACGACGACCGGCGACGGCCGCCCGACGCGGTTGCTGGTCTCGGGCTCGCGCTCGCGCACGAGCCCGTACTCGACCAGCTCCGCGACGAGCGCCCCGGTGGTCGACCGGTTCAGGCCCGTCGCCTGGGTCAGGGCGGACCGGGCCTGCGGACCGTCACGGTGGACCATCCCGAGCACCACGGCGAGGTTGTGCCGCCGCACCGTGTCGAGGTTCGTCCCCGCCGTCGTCTTGCCGTTCATGGTCCCGAGTACTGTATTACAGCTCGGCGCGACCCCCGCTGGACACGACGCTGCGGCCGGTGGCGACATCCCTCAGCGTGAACGGGTGCGAGGCCGGACCGGAGGCCAACAGTCCCTCCCCTGCGCGCGTGACGACGTACTCCGCGGTCTCGCCATCGGGAGTCGTCACGGTGACCGCGCGCTCGCCGTCCGGTCCGGGGTAGGCGGCCAGGGTCAGGCCCTCCCGGTAGTCGTAGTCCGGCCGGTCGTCGCGGCCGCCGAGCGGCAGCACGGCCCCTTCGCGCACATAGAGCGGGAGGCTGTCGAAGGCGTGGGTCTCGCGCCGCCACGCTCCGCCCTCGACGCGCTCTCCGGTCAGCAGCGAGGTCCACGTGCCCGCGGGCAGGTAGAACTCCACATCGGCCGGCGAGAACACAGGCGCGACGAGGAGATCGGGGCCGAGGAGGTACTGCCGGTCGAGGTGGTCGACGGCGGGATCGCCGGGGAACTCGAGCTGCAGCGGCCGCATGACGGGCGTGCCCCGCAGCACGGCCTCCCGCCCCGCGGCGTACAGGTACGGCATGAGGCGCAGCTTCAGCTTCGTGAAGCGGCGCGTGACCTCCACCGCCTCCTCGTCGAATGCCCATGGCACCCGCACCGAGTCGCTGCCATGCAGCCGGGAATGGCTCGACAGGAGCCCGAACGCGGTCCAGCGCTTGAAGACGCCCGGGTCCGGCGTCCCCTCGAAGCCGCCGATGTCGTGGCTCCAGAAGCCGAACCCGCTGAACGCGAGCGAGAGCCCGCCACGGAGGGTCTCGGCCATCGACTCGTACGAGGACGTGTTGTCGCCGCCCCAGTGCACCGGCATGGTCTGGCCGCCCGTGGTCGCCGACCGGGCGAACAGCACCGCGTCCCCGGCCCCGCGCGCCTCCTGCAGCACGGCGAAGACCGCCTCGTTGTAGAGCTGCGTGTAGTAGTTGTGCATGCGCTCCGGCGAGGAGCCGTCGAAGTACTCGACCTCGAGCGGGATGCGCTCGCCGAAGTCGGTCTTGAAGCAGTCGACGCCCTGGGCGACGAGCCGACGCAGGTGGTCCTGGTACCAGCGGGTCGCCTCCGGGTTCGTGAAGTCGACGAGGCCCATCCCGGCCTGCCACAGGTCCCACTGCCAGGCGGAGCCGTCCGGCCGCTTCACGAGGTAGCCGGCGGCCGCGGCCTCCGCGAAGAGCGGCGAGCGCTGCCCGATGTACGGGTTGATCCACACGCAGACGCGCAGATCCTTCGAGTGCAGACGGGCCAGCATCCCCTCCGGGTCGGGGAAGGTGCGCGGGTCCCACTCGAAGTCGCACCAGTTGAACTCGCGCATCCAGAAGCAGTCGAAGTGGAACACCGAGAGGGGGAGGTCGCGCTCGGCCATCCCGTCGATGAAGGAGGTGACGGTCGCCTCGTCGTACGACGTGGTGAAGCTCGTCGAGAGCCACAGCCCGTACGACCAGGCGGGCACGGAGGCGGGGCGGCCGGTCAGTGCCGTGTACCGTTCCAGGATGTCCTTGGGCGTCGCACCGTGGATCACGAAGTATTCGAGGCTCTCCCCCGGCACGGAGAACTGCACGCGCTCCACCGATTCCGATCCGATCTCGTACGAGACGTGCCCGGGGTGGTTCACCAGCACGCCGTAGCCGCGGTTGGTCAGATAGAACGGGACGTTCTTGTAGGCCTGCTCGCTGGAGGTGCCGCCGTCGGCGTTCCAGATGTCGACGGTCTGCCCGTTCTTCACCAGCGGCCCGAACCGCTCCCCCAGCCCGTAGACCAGCTCGCCGACGCCGAGCGCCAGCTGCTCGTGCATGTATGCGCCCTCACCGGTGACGGTCATGTGTGCCAGCGACTTGTGCCCGCTGGAGGTGAGCACACGGTCCCCGGCGGAGAACGTCAGCGACCAGGGCGCGCCGCGGCGGATCGTCGCGACGAGGTCGCCACTGCGCAGCGTCCCGCCCTCGTCGTCGACCGCGACCTCGGCGTGGCCCGACTCGGCGGCGAGCGCGAACGCCGGGCCGGACGCCGCGCCCTGCCAGTGCTCCACGCGCACGCCGATGACATTCGGCAGCGGCGAGTGGAGGGTGACCGTGAGAGTGGGGCGGTTGAGGGTGTCGCCGCGGCGCTCGATGACTTTGCCGGGCGCGGTGATCGTGACCGTTCCGTCGCCGGCGGTCACGTCGTACGCCTCCTGGGCGTAGACGGGCGTGACGCCGTCGCGGAGCTGCCAGAAACCATCGGTGAACTTCATTGCTACTTGACTGCTCCTGCTGTGATGCCCCGGGTGAGGGTGCGCTGGAAGATGAGGAAGAAGACGAGGGTGGGGATGAGGCCGAGGAGCGCCGACGCGGAGGTGGTGGTCACGTCCATCAGCCGGTCGCCCTGCAGCGCGCTGATCGCGACGGGCACGGTCTGGTTGTCGTTGGAGACCAGGAACGTCAGCGGGATGAGGAACTCGTTCCACGTCCAGATGAAGAAGAAGATCAGGAGCACGCTCAGCGTCGGCCGCGAGATCGGAACGACGACCCGCCAGAGGATCCGCCAGCGTCCGGCGCCGTCGAGCGACGCCGCCTCCAGAACCTCCTTGGGGAACGTGCCGTAGACGCTGGAGAGCAGGTAGGTTCCGAACGCGCTCTGGATCACCGTGAAGATGATGATGACGCTCCACACGTTGTCGTAGAGGCCGACCTGCTTGAACATGTAGTAGAGCGGGTAGAGCAGCGCCTCCTGGGGCAGCATGTTCGCGAGCAGGAAGAGCACGATGATCCAGGTGCGCGCCTTCACCCGGCCGATGCCGAGCGCGTAGGCGTTGAGCACCGAGATGACCACGGCGAGGATCGAGACCACGCCCGAGATGAAGATCGAGTTCCAGAGCTTCTCGGGGAAGTTGACGCGGTTCCAGAAGTTCACGATGCCGTCCGTGTAGAACGACGTCGGGAGCTGGAGGGGGCCGCCGGAGTTGTAGTCGGCCGGGCTCTTGAACGAGTTGATCACGATGAGCAGGAACGGGAACGCGATCCCGATGCCGATGCCGATGGCGACCACGAGGATCACCCAGTCGGTCACGGTCTTCTTGGGCTTCTGCCGCTTGAGCTTGCGCGGGGCGGCGGAGGTCGGGGCGCCGGTGCGGCGGCGTTCGATGGTGGTGGACATCAGCTCTCGTTCTCCCGGCGCTCCGCCCGGTTCTGGGCGACGATGAAGAGGATGGCGACGGCGACGATGACCACGGTCAACGCGGTCGCGATCGTGGCGCCGTATCCCACCTGCTGGCTCTGGAAGAACTCGCTGTAGGAGTAGTAGCTCGGCACCATGGTCGCGGTGCCCGGGCCGCCGCGGGTGAGGGTGTAGACCGGGCCGAACACCTTCAGCGCCGCGATGGTGCAGGTGAGGGTGACGACGAAGATCTCCGGGCGGATGATCGAGACGGTGATGGCGCGGAACCGCTGGAACCAGTTGGCGCCGTCCAGCTCCGCCGCCTCGTACAGCTCGGGGTCGACGCGCTGCAGGGCGGCCATGAAGATGACGATCGGGTAGCCGAGCTGCACCCAGACCATGACGGCCATGATCGACGCGAGCGCGGTGTCCGGGCTGCCCAGCCAGTTGTGCTGGAGGTCGCCCAGCCCGATCGCGGCGAGGATGGTGTTGAGCGCGCCGTTGTCGGGCCGCAGGATCCAGCCGATCACGATGGCCGCGATGACCACCGGCAGGATCTGCGGCAGGTAGTAGGTCGCCCGTAGGAAGCTCGCGAGCCTCCCGCCGAACTTCTTGCCGACGAGGTCGAACAGCATCGCGGCCAGGATGAGGCCGAGGAGGGTGGGGATGACCACCATCGCGACGATCATGGCGATCGAGTTGCCGAACGACGTCCAGAACTTGTCGTCGCCGAACAGGCGCACCCAGTTGCTGACGCCGATGAACTTGGGCGGGCGGATGCCGCGGTAGCTCGTGAAGCTGAGGTAGACGTTCCAGACCAGCGGGATCAGGACGATCACCGCGAGCAGGACGAACCCCGGCAGCAGGTACCACCAGAACGATCCGCGGCCGCTGCTCGGCAGCAGCGAGTCTCCGCCGCGCTTCCGCGACGCCGCGCGCACGTCGACTGCGACCATGCGTTGCTCCTTGCTGTGGGCCGCGCGGGCCGGCCGCCCTGTCGCGACGGCCGGCCTGCGCGGAGGGTTACTGGTTGACGATCTGGTCGACGCCGTCCTGGTACTCGCTGCCGAGCTCCTTGTTGACGGCGGCCGGGTCCTTCGTCCCGTTGATGAGCTCCTGCAGACCGGCGTTCAGCTGGTCGTAGAAGGTCGGGGTGGGCCAGTCGGGGTAGAAGGCGATGCCGTCCTCCCCGGTGAGGGTGTTGAAGTTGGCGATCAGCTCCTTCGACTTCTCGTCGGTGATGTCGCTGGTCTTCGCCGCGACGGGCACGCCGCCGTTGTTGCCGATGAGGGCCTGGATCTTGTCGCTCATCGTGATGTCGATGAACTTCTCGGCGAGCCCCTTGTTCTTGGCGTTCTCGGGGATGACCCACATGTTGCCGGCCGAGCCGGGCGACATCTTCGTTCCCGGGTAGAGGAAGGTGCCCCAGTCGTAGTTCGTGATCTCGGACTGGAACCGGCCGTACCACCAGCTGCCGGAGAAGAAGATCGGGTACTTGCCCGCGATGAACGCGGTCCCGGCGTCCTCCGCCTTCAGCCCGGAGGCGTCCTTCGAGATGTAGCCCTTCTGCACCCAGTCGTCGACGGTCTTCGTCGCGTACGCGAGCTCGCTGCCCTGCCAGTCGACCTTGCCCTTGTAGAGCTGGTAGTCGTCGACGAAGGAGCGGTCGGCCTTGGTCAGCGCGAGCTGGTACCAGAGCTGGCCGAGCGGGTATTCGGCCGCCGACTCCGCGAGCGGGGTGATGCCGTTGTCCTTGAACTTCTGCAGCGCGGCGACGAACTCGTCCTGCGTCTTCGGCACCTCGATGCCGTACTTCGCGAACATGTCCTTGTTGTAGTAGACCTCGACGTACTCGCCGTAGTTCGGGATGCCGTACCAGGAACCCGACCCCATGATGCCCTTATCGTCATACTTGGCGGTGGTCTGGAGGCTCGATGCGAGCTTCGTGTCCCAGCCGTACTTCTTCACGGCGTCGTCGAGGTTGGTGAGCAGGCCCTGGCTGGCCAGCAGGCCGGCGGTCGCGTTGCCCTTGTTGTACTCGAGGATGTCCGGGGCCTCGTTGGAGTTGAGGACCTGGGAGGCGGTGGAGCGGATCTGCTCGAAGGCTTTCGCCTCGAATTTCACCTTCGCTCCCGTCTCCTTCTCGAAGTCGGCGATGGCCTGGTTCCAGGCCTTGCCCATCGCGGAGTCCTCGCCCTCGTAGTGCCAGAGGGTGAGGGTCTTGCCGGTTCCGTCGGTGCTGTCCGAGCCGGCGTCGGACGTGCCGGAGCAGCCCGCCAGCAGCAGTGCACCGGCGGCGAGAGCGGCGCCCAGTGCGAGGTGCCTCGTGCGCATCGTTTACCTCCTTGTAGTGGAGTGGACGCGCGTCTGCAGGTCTCGCAGCCACTCCGATGCATTTTGTTGACGAACACAACATAAACGACGGTGCAGGAGATTGCAAGCAGATTTCTTCGCCGGATACCAAGCAACGCAAAGGAAACCGATTAGTTTGCGAACACAACAATGGAAGCCCAGTGGGTGAGCCCGGGCCGGGAGGCGCCAAGACTACGCGGCGAGCGCGCGCGCCGGGTCCGCGATGAGCTCGGCGAACACGAGCTCGGCGGCGCCGATCAGCATCTGGTCGGTGCCGAGCAACGCCTCGGTCACGGCGACGCCGTCCCGCGACGAGTGGATCACGTCGCCGAGCACGTCGGGCGCGCCGTGCGCCTGAGCTCCCCGGTACAACGCGGCGAGGAATCCGCCGAGCACGACGACGGACGGGTTGAAGACGTTGACGGCGCTGCGGGTCGCGATGCGGAGGGATTCGTACTGCCGTTCCACGACCGCGCGCGCGACAGGGTCATCGGTCGCGATCAGTCGATCGGCCAGCTCTGCGGCCTGCGCGGAGTCGAGGCCCACCGCGGCGAGCAGTTCGGCCTGCGTGACCTCCGCCTCGAGGCATCCGCGCGCACCGCAGGGGCACGCGCGCCCGTCGGAGCGGACGAACGTGTGACCGAACTCGCCCGCGTAGCCGGAGGCCCCGGTGAGCAAGCGGCCGCCGCTGATCCCGCCGCCACCGATGCCCGAGGCACCGCCGATCATGTAGACGAGATCGTCGATCCCGCGCCCGGCTCCGAACGCGCTCTCGGCCCGGAGCCCGAGGACGGCGGCGTTGGCCGCCCACACCCGAAGCCCCGTCGACTCCCCCAGCATGGCGGCCAGCGGCTCGTCGACCCAGCCGAAGTGGGTGGCCTCCCGCACCATGCCGTCGGAGAGCCGCACCTGACCGGGCACGGCGACGCCGATGCCGGCGACCCGAATCCCCGTCTCCCCCGCGAGCATCCCCGCGATGCCCGCCGACGCCAGGCCGACCGTCTCCCCCACGCTCCGCGCGGACGCAGTCTCGACCCGGATGCGCTTGAGCACCCGCCCGCCCAGCCCGACCAGCCCGATGATGACGGCGTCGACCTCCGGGTTCACGGCCACCGCCGCCACCTGGTCGGAGACGCGGACGAGCGGGCTCGGCCGCCCGCGGGCCGCACGCACACCCGGCTCGGCGACGGAAGCGGGTGACTCGTCCACGACCACCAGCCCGAGCGCCGCCAGCTCACCGACCAGGTCGCCGACGGTCGACCGGTTGAGCCCGGTCAGGCGCGTCAGGTCGCTGCGGGAGAGCGCCCCCTCCCGATGCACGAGCCCGAGGACGGTCGCCAGATTGTTCCGCCGTAGCGCGTCCGTCGCGCCGCCCGTGGCGTGCCGCACGGTGCTGAGCTCGGAGGGCGACGACATGATCCGACAATAGCCCCGCGCGGAGGTCGCAGATGCGACGTCGTCCTGCGCGCTGCCTCCTGGTCGGCTGCATCTGGTCGGCTCTCCGGATGGCCGAACGGCCCACATGGTCTGGGCGCCGCCCGATCGCGGGTGGACGCGCCGCTCACGGCAGACACGACACGATGGGGATCGTTGCCGCTTCTCGAGCGGTAGCGGGAATGCGAGCTCGTCACGGGTCGGAAGTGCGACTTCCTGAGTGGTTTGCGCGGAGGCGAGCGCGGTATTCCGCGCACCAGTCCCGGTCGGCGCGGAGGCCGCGCCAGGTGAGCCGGAAGATCTCGGTCACATGCGAGGGGCCGAGCTCCTCCGAGCGAGCGATCATCGCATCCTCGCTCTCGAGTGCTTGGTCGAGGAGCCGGATGCGGGAGGCGAGTCCCGCGTCCAGCTCCTCGCTGGTCAGGCTGGGGGTGAAGTAGAGCAGCGGAAGCAGGCTCATCGGGCGGAAGTCGCGCTCGTGGAGCAGCTCGAGCAGGAGCCGGCGCAGCTGCTCGTGCCCGGCGGGAGTGCAACGGTGCTCGGCGGCTCGCCCGCGCGAGCCCGCCACGGGCTCGACAGCACCCTGGGCAGTGAGGGTGCGGAGCTGCTGGTAGATCGATGCCGGTGCGATCGTGGTCCATCGAGAGACGGCCCACTCGTCGAGGGTCTTCTCGATCCCGTACCCACTGATCGGATTCCGGTAAGCGACGACACCCAGCACCATCAGGCGTGTGCTCCGTCTCGACATCCCCGCTTCCTCCTTCTACACTTACTAAAACTATAGTAGGAGGGTTCGGATGGCGACGCAGAGACCGCACGGCGACTATGGCATCGATGCCCCGTGGGTGCCGTGGATGTGGGTGGGCTACACCGTCGTCTACGCGGCGCTCACCGTCGCTGCCGCCACGCTCTGGGAAGCCTGGTGGTGGGTGGTCGTGATCCTCGGTCTGGTCACGGTGGCCTCGGCGGCGGGCGCGGTGCTCTATTGGCACACCTCGCTGCGCGGCAAGTTCATACTCTGGGACGGGCTTCTCGACCGGGTGACGCTTCCTCCCGGCGCCTCCATCCTCGACGTGGGATGCGGGCACGGCACTGTCTCGATCATGGCCGCGCTGCGGTTCCCGGGGATGACCGTGACGGGCATCGACCTCTGGCGCTCGGTCGACCAGTCCGGCAACACGCTCACCGCAGCTCAGGCCAACGCGGCGGTCAACGGCGTCGAGGATCGAGTCCGGTTCGAGACCGGGGACATGACCGAGCTCCCCTATCCCGATGGCTCCTTCGAGCTGGTGACCGCGAGCCTCGCGATCCACAACATCCAGACTCGCGAGGCACGCCGCCGGGCGATCGGAGAGGCTGTGCGGGTCCTTGCGCCCGGCGGTCGCATCGTCATCGCCGACATCCGCCGCGCCGGCGAATACGCCGATGACCTCCGCGCCGCGGGCCTCACCGTGACGACCGCTCCGCTGGGCTGGCGCGGCTGGTGGAGCGGACCGTGGGTGGCGACGACCGCCGTCGACGCGACCCGCTGACGGTCGAGCCGGACCTGCACAGAGCGCCCGCATCTCCATCGTCGAAGGCGGGCCTCCGCGAAATGGATGTGCGGCGAAGGCTCCGTTCCCCGGTGCGTCGAACAGCGCGGGGGCGAACCTCAGCGGAGGCCGGATCTCCACCTCGGGTCCACTCACGGGTCGATCCGATCGCGGCCGGGCGTTCTTAGCGTGAAGGCATGTCCTCCCGCATTCCGGTTTCCGTCTCCGCCTCCCGCGTTCTCGCCACCGTCGCCGGCGCCATCGCCCTTGCCGTCGGTATCGCCGATGTCGGTCCCTGGGCCTCCGCCGGCCTGCCCGTCGCCGGCGGGATCCTGCTCGGGGCCGCAGTGCTGTTCTGGGTCGGGGTGATCCTGCAGCGCCGTCCCGGGCGGTCCGGGCGGTGGTGGATCGGCTCGGCCGCCGTCTCCGCCCTCACGGCAGGAGTCATCCACCTGGCCGTCGGCGGCGGCGCGGCGGGATCCGTCCCCGCCGCCCTCGGAGTGGCGTCGGCGATTCTCGCGCTGATTCCCGCAGCCGGCCGCCGGTGGACACCGCCCGCCTTCGGTGCCCGGCGCCTCGGCGGGGCGGTCGGGGTCACCGTCATCGTGCTCGCCGGCATGACCGCAGCGGGCGCAGCGGCCGTGAGCGCCCCCTGCTCCTTCCCCCGTGTCAGCGCGAGCGGGCTGGACGTCTCGTCGACCGGTCCGAGCAGCGGCGCAGGGATGCGACCGTCCGGGACGGCGCGGGCGACCGACGGCACACGGCTGGCCTACTACGCGTTCGCACCCGCCCATCCGATCGCCTCGCTCGTCTTCTTCCACGGCTCGGGTGCGAACAGCACGCTCGGATACCTGGGCTTCGGACACGCTCTGGCCGAGAGCGGCGTCGCCGCCTATCTGTTCGATGTCCGCGGCCACGGCGCCTCCGGTGGCCCGCGCGGCGACACCCCGTCCCCCGGTCAGCTGGTCTCGGACACCTCGACCGCGGTCGGCGTCGCGTCCCGGGCGCATCCCGGCCTGCCGGTGTTCGTCGGCGGCCACTCGGCCGGCGCGGGGATCGTGCTCAACAGCGCGGCGTCACTCGGTTCCCGGGTGCGTGGATACGTGCTCGTCGCACCCGACTTCGGCCTCCACTCCGGCACGGAGTCGGTCGCCGACGCGTCGAACTTCGCCACGGTCTGCCAGCCCCCGCTCGTCGCGGCCACCCTCAGCAACGGGCTGGTCGATGCACACCGGGACGCCGTCGCGTTCGCCTACACGCCCGCACAGGTACGCTCCGGGCTCATCCCCCGCTACACCGCGGCCATGGCGATCGGCCAGAACGTCACCGACGCGCGCGGGATCCTGAGCCGTCTCCGCCACCCCGTCGGCGTGTGGATCGGCTCGCGCGACGAGGTCTTCGACCCGGCGCGGGTGGCCGCCTTCGCACACGCCGCCCCGCAGCGCCTTCTGACGACCTCGATCGTCCCGGGTGCCACCCATCTGTCGGTGCTCGACGGTGTCGGCGGGGACGTCGGACAGTGGATCCGGGGGCAGGTCCGCATCGGAGGCGACTGATCAGCCGCGTTGGTCCGACGGGAGTCGTCACCAGGTGTCCGGACGCTCCCCCGGCGGCACGGCCTCCGGCCGCTCCACCGTCGACGTCACCTCCACGACCGCGTGCGCGCGGCCAGCGGTCAGGATGGATTCCATGATGTCGAGCACGTGGAAGGCCAGGTCGCCGGAGGCCCGGTGCGGGCGGTCGGTGTCGATCGCGCGGGCCATGTCCGCCAGGCCGACGCCGCGTCCCGCGTCCGGATAGCCGGCGGCGACGGACACCTCCCGGAACGTGCGGTCGTCGGCGGTCGCGACGAGCACCGGGTCGGAGAACCGGTTGGGGTCCGGCACGGCGATGCTCCCGGCGGTGCCGTGCACCTCGAACAGCGGCAGGCGGGTCGCCCACACCTCGAACGAGACCGTGACGGTCGATACGGCCCCGGAAGCGTGCTCCAGGATGGCGGTCACATGGGTGTCGACATCCACCGGGACGGGTGTTCCGGCGAGGGGGCCGGTCGCGACGGTGCGCTCACGGGCGGAACGGCCGGCGACGCCGGAGACGCGCACGACCGGGCCGAAGAAGGTGACCAGGCTGGTCAGGTAGTACGGGCCCATGTCGAACAGCGGGCCGCCGCCCGGCTGGTAGTAGAACGCGGGGGCGGGATGCCAGAGCTCGTGGCCGGGGGCGCTCCAGGCGACCGCGGCCGCGACGGGGTCGCCGATGCGACCCGCATCGATGACGGCGCGCGCCGTCTGGATGCCGGTGCCGAGCACGGTGTCCGGTGCGCTGCCGACGCGCAGCCCGCGCTCGGCCGCGCGCGCGAGCACGGGCGCGGCCTCGGCGGTCGTGAGGGCGAGGGGCTTCTCACCGTAGACGTGCTTGCCGGCGTCGAGCACGCGGAGGGCGACCTCGGCATGCGCCTGCGGGACGGTCAGGTTGAGCACGGCGTCGATGCGCGGATCCGCGAGCAGATCGTCGACGGAGACGCCGCGGACGCCCTGCGCCTCCCCCACCGCCGCGGCGCGGGCGACGTCGAGGTCGGCGACCGCCGCCAGCCGCAGGCCGGGGAGCTTCGGGAACTCGGCGAAGTACTGGGCGCTGATGTTCCCGACGCCGATGACGCCGACGGTCAGCGGGCGGCCCACAGCAGGCCCCTCTCGATGATGGTGCGGACGGGCTCGCTCGCGACGACCTCCAACCGGTGCCCGGGCGCGGAGACGAACACGCGTCCCTCGCCCCACTGGCGGGTCCAGATCGCGGGCGCGGTCACCGGACGGTTCCACGCGTCCCACGGCCGCACCTCCTGCGTGGTCGTGGCCAGCACGTCGTTGTACTCGTCGGAGAGCACCCAGTACTGCTCGGTGACCAGATCGAAGTCGTCGATGCCCGCGGTGATGGGATGCGTACGCCCGAGCTCCGTGATGTGCACGGTGTAGGGGATGTAGTTGTCGTCCTGGGCGCCGGTGCGCTCGGCCGGATCCTTGCCCGCGTGGTGGGCGAACTGGCCGCCGATCATGTGGAGGTAGTCGGCGCTGTCGCGATAGCTGTCGGCGATGCCGCCGTGCCACCCCGCCAGGCCCGTGCCGTTCAGCACCGCGCGCTGCAGCCCGGCCAGCTCCGCCGGCTCGATCGTGCTCATGGTGTTGATCTGGAGGACGAGGTCGACGGTGTCCATGAACGCCGCGTCGGCGTACACGGCGGGCGCCTCCTCGACGCGCACGGTGAACCCGTTCGTCTCCAGGAAGGGGAGGAAGAGGTCCGTGGTCTCGACGGGCATATGCCCGTCCCAGCCGCCGCGGACGACGAGGGCCTGCTTGGTCATGGTTCCTTCCGTGCGCCGCGGGTTACGCGGTCGGGGTCCAGGCGCTGCCGGAGGCGGCGCTGCGGGTGACGGCGTCGAGGACGCGCTGGATGCGGAGGCCGTCCGCGAACGACGGTTCGGGATCCCTGCCCGTGGCTATGGCTGTGACGACGTCGACGACCTGGTGGGTGAAGGCGTGCTCGTAGCCGATCGCGTGCCCGGTCGGCCACCAGTTCGCCATGTACGGGTGCTCGGGCTCCGTCACGAGGATGCGGGTGAAGCCCTGCTCGCCGGCCGGCGCGGTCGCGTCGTAGAACTGCAGCTCGTTCATCGCCTCCAGGTCGAACGCGATCGCGCCGCGCGAGCCGGAGAGCTCGATCCGCAGCGCGTTCTTGCGCCCGGTGGCGTACCGGGTCGCCTCGAACGCGCCGATCGCCCCCGCGGCGGCCCCGCCCTCCAGGCGTGCCGTGAACCAGGCGGCGTCGTCGACGGTCACCCGCCCGCGCTCCTCCGACGCCGTGCCCGACAGCCCGACGGTCTCGCCCAGGAGCGGGCGCTCCTCCACGAAGGTCGCGAGCGTACCGGAGACGCTCGCGACCCGCGAGCCCGTCAGATGCTCGACCAGGTCGATCGCGTGCGCGCCGATGTCGCCGAGCGACCCCGAGCCCGCCTGCTCCTTGTCGAGCCGCCAGGTCATCGGGCCCTCCTCGTCGGTGAGCCAGTCCTGCAGGTAGAGGGCGCGCAGCTGCCGGATGTCGCCGAGCCGGCCGTCGGCGATCAGACGCCGGGCGAAACCGATGGCCGGCACGCGGCGGTAACTGAAGCCCACCATCGAGCGCTCGCCGCGAAGGGCCGCACGTTCGGCGGCGGCGACCATGGCCTCCGCCTCGCCGACGGTGTTGGCCAGCGGCTTCTCGCACAGCACGTGCTTGCCGGCGTCGAGGGCGGCGATCGCGATCTGCGCGTGCGAGGCGCCGGGCGAGCAGATGTCGACGACGTCGATCTCCGGGTCGTCGATCACGCGGCGCCAGTCGGTCTCCGACCGTTCCCAGCCGAACCGCTGCCGGGCTGCCTCCACCCGTCCGGCATCGCGCCCGACGATGGTGCTCATGACCGGCTCGACGGGCAGGTCGAAGAATCGCGGAGCGACCCGCCAGCCCTGCGAATGAGCGGCTCCCATGAACCCGTAGCCGACCATCGCCACCCGCAGGCGGCCCGCCGCGTCCGTCATCGCGCTGCTCCTTCGCTCCGTCGTGGCGACGCTAACGGCGGGCGGATCGGGCCCGCAAGTTACCGCGGACCGATTGGAAAACTTTCGCGGATCACGCCGCGGGGCGGCCCGCGGGAGCCGCGGTCGAACTGCGCTCCACGAACGAGGTCGCGAGCTCGATCCGTGTGGCCTCGGCCTCGCCTGTGCGCATCCGCAGCGCCAGCCGGGTCGCCTCCTCGGCCATCTCCTGCAGCGGCTGCCGCACCGTCGTGAGAGGCGGACGCGCCCAGAGCGCCGGCCGCACGTCGTCGAAGCCGACGACGGAGACGTCTTCCGGGATGCGGAGCCCGAGCGCCGCGGCCGCGTCGTAGACGCCGAGCGCCTGCATGTCGTTGGCGGCGACGATGGCCGTCGGGCGGTCCGGGAGGCTCAGCAGGCGACGGCCCGCGCGCTCCCCGTCGGCCTGGCCGAACCGGCCGACCGCGGTCAGGGCCGGGTCGAACGCGATCCCGGCCTCGGCGAGCGCCGACTGGTACCCGGCGGTCCTCGCGCGCGAGCACATCAGCTCCGTCGGGCCGGAGACGCACGCGATGCGGGTGTGGCCGAGGGCGAGGAGGTGCCGGGTGGCGGCGACACCGCCCGCCCAGTTGGTCGCGCCGACGGCCGCCATGTCCGCGGGCGGGTCGCCCGCGGGATCGACGACGACCACGGGGATGTTGCGGGTGCGCAGCTGCCTGCGGTGCGTCGCAGTGAGGTGGGAGAACTGCAGCACGACCGCGAGCGGCTTGCGCTGCAGTACGCCCGCGATCCACTCGTCGCCGACGCCGTGGTGGTCGCCGAGCACGCTGAGCGCGAGCACCAGCCCGTTCTCGCGGGTGATGCGCTCCACCCCGCGGAGGATCTCGATGGACCACTCGCTCTGGATGTTCTCGACCACCACCTCCACCATCCCTCCGCGCTCGGGGTCGAGACCGCGGCGGGCGTAGCCGGAGCGGTGCAGGAGGCGCTCGACGCGATCCCGGGTCGCGGCGGAGACCCCGGGGCGGCCGTTCAGCACTTTCGAGACGGTCGAGAGCGAGACGGACGCCTCCTGCGCGATCGCCTCGAGGGTGGGACGCGCGGAGGCGGGGGACGTGCGATCGGGCATGCCGTCACTGTGCCACAATGTCGGCCATGCCTCTCACCGACCTCACCCATGCCGAGCTGCTCGCCTATCGCCCGGAGGTCGAGCAGCCGGCCGACTTCGACGCGTTCTGGACGAAGACTCTGGCGGAGGCGCGGGCCGCAGGCGGAGAGGCCGTGCTCGTGCCCGCCGAGACGCCCATCACGCAGCTGATCGTCGAGGACTTCACCTTTCCGGGCTTCGGCGGGGAGCCGGTGAAGGCCTGGGTGACGCGTCCGAAGGAGGCCGACGGCCCGCTCCCCGCCGTCGTGCAGTATCAGGGCTACGGCGGCGGCCGCGGGCTTCCCGGCGACAACACCCTGTGGGCGCTCGCGGGTTACGTCCACGTGATGGTGGACACGCGCGGCCAGGGCAGCCGCTGGGGCTCGGGAGGCGCGACCGCCGACCCGCACGGCGCCGGACCGGCCGTCCCCGGCTTCATGACCCGGGGCGTCGAGAACCCCGACGACTACTACTACCGGCGCGTGTTCACCGACGCGGTGCGGGCCGTCGACGCCGCCCGCGAGCTGCCGTTCGTCGACCGGTCGCTCCTCGCCGTGACCGGCGGCAGCCAGGGCGGCGGAATCGCGATCGCGGCCGGGGCGCTCGCGGAGGGCGTGAACGCGGTGCTGCCGGACGTCGCCTTCCTGTGCGCGTACCGTCGCGGTGCGGACGTCGCGGCCGACGGACCGTTCGTCGAGCTGGCGCAGTACCTGTCGGTGCATCGCGACCGCGTGGACGATGTCTTCCGCACACTGTCGTATTTCGACGGGGTCAACTTCGCCCGCCGCATCCACGCGCCCGCCCTCTTCTCGGTCGGCCTGATGGACACGATCGTGCCGCCCTCGACGACATTCGCCGCCTACAACCACCTCGCCTCGGCGGACCGCACGATCGAGGTGTACGCCTTCAACGACCACGAGGGGGGCGGCACCCGCCACTGGGAGAAGCAGGCCCGCTGGCTCGCGGAGCGCTTCGCGCGCTGACGCGCCTCGCGCGCGCCGACGGTGGCCGCTACGGCTGCGGCTCGGGACACCCGGGGCCGTGACCGCTGCGGTTCGGGACACTCGCAGCCGTGACCGCTGCGGTTCGGGACGAACGCGCCGCGGCGCCGCACCGCGAATGTCCCAAGGCGCCGCGGTCGCACGGTCGCAAGGCGGAAAGGCGGCGGGTCAGCGCGGCGGCGCGGTCGTGCCCCGCTCGATCAGGCGGGTCGGCAGCACCAGGTGGGTCTTCTCCGGCTCCTCGCCCGCGAGCAGGGCGGTCAGCAGCGATACCGCGGCCGCGCCGAGCTGCTGGATGGGCTGGCGCACAGTGGTGAGCGGCGGCGACGACTGGGCGGCCTCCGGGACATCGTCGAAGCCGACGACCGAGAGGTCTCCCGGGACGCTGAGGCCGAGTTCGGCGGCGACGTCCAGCACGGCGATCGCCGACAGGTCGTTGGCAGCGAAGACGGCCGTCGGCCGGTCGGGTCCGGTGAGGAGCCGCTTCGCGGCGCCGCGACCCGTGTCCTGCTCGTAGCGCCCCACGGCCACGAGCTCCGGGTCGAACGGGAGGCCGGACTCCGCCAGAGCGTGGCGGTAGCCGGCGTCGCGCAGACTCGAGGAGCGCAGGTCGGGCCGGCCGGCGACGAAGCCGATGCGCCGGTGCCCGAGCCCGGCGAGGAAGCGGGTCGCGTGCCGCGCGCCGCCGAAGCTGTCCGACTCCACGGTCGGGAGGTCCGCCCGGCCCGTGTGCGGGTCGATCGCGACGATCGGGACGTCGGCCGAGACGTTCACCACCGTCGGCGTCACCATGATGACCCCGTCGATCAGCGTGCCGCTCAGCCGGCTGAGCGAACGGCGCTCCCACCCCTCGGGCGAGAGCTGACGCGATCCGCTGTACGCCAGGAGGTCGTACCGCGAGTCGTGCAGAGCCGCGCCGACCCCTTTGAGGATCTCCGCGCTGAACGGCTCGAAGTCCGCCACGAGGACGCCGATGACGCCGGTCTGCCGCGAGCGCATGCTGCTCGCGACCAGGCTGGACTCGTAGCCGAGCTCCTCGACCACCTGCAGGACGCGCTCGACGGTGGCGACGGCCACGCCGTACCGGCCGTTCACCGCCTTGGACACCGTCGCGACCGAGACGCCCGCCGCAGCGGCGACGTCGTTGATCGTTGGTCGGCTCATGGAGCGCGAGCCTAGCATCGGAAACGGCGCTTGAAAACGATATTGAAAACGTTTGACACCCCTCCGGCCGATTGTCACACTGAGGACCGCCGGGATGCCCTCCCGGACCCCTGACACCACCACGGCGCCCTCCCTGCGGCGTCACTCAACGAAGAGAACGGGTTGGAATCACATGAAAGCGAAGAGACTCCTCATCGGGGCTTCGGTCGTCGCGGTCGGCGCGCTCGCGCTGAGCGGCTGCAGCGGCACGTCCGACGACGCCGGCGGCGGCAAGGTCAGCATGACCCTCTGGCAGAACTCGACGACCGGTCCCGGTCAGGAGTTCTGGAAGACCGCGGTCGCCGGGTTCGAGAAGGAGAACCCCAACGTCACCATCAAGATCCAGGCCATCCAGAACGAGGACCTCGACGGCAAGCTGCAGACCGCGCTCAACTCGGGTGACGCGCCGGACATCTTCCTGCAGCGCGGCGGCGGCAAGATGGCGGCCATGGTCCAGGCCGGCCAGCTGATGGACATCACCAACAAGGTGTCGGCCGACACCAAGAAGGTCATCTCCGAGGGGTCGTTCAAGTCGGAGACGTACCAGGACAAGGTGTGGGCCATGCCCATCGCCGTCCTGCCCGGCGGCCTCTGGTACAGCAAGGACCTCTTCAGCGCGGCCGGGATCACCGAGGCTCCCGCCACGATCGACGACCTCAACAGCGACGTCAGCAAGCTCAAGGCGACCGGTGTGGCCCCGATCGCCCTCGGCGCGAAGGACGCCTGGCCCGCCGCCCACTGGTTCTACTGGTTCGCGCTGCGCGAGTGCGCCCCGGCGACGATGGAGAAGACGGCCGACTCGAAGAGCTTCTCGGACTCGTGCTGGCTGAAGGCCGCCGAGGACCTGCAGAACTTCTCCGACACCAAGCCGTTCAACGACGGCTTCCTGACGACCTCCGCCCAGCAGGGGGCCTCCAGCTCGGCGGGCCTGCTCGCCAACCACAAGGCGGGCATGGAGCTCATGGGCGCCTGGGACCCGGGAGTGATCGCCTCGCTCACCCCGGACCAGAAGCCGCTTCCCGACCTCGGTTTCTACCCGTTCCCCGAGGTGCAGGGCGGAAAGGGCGAGCCGGGATCGATCATGGGCGGCGTCGACGGCTACTCCTGCTCGGTCAAGGCCCCGAAGGAGTGCGCCGACTTCCTGAACTACCTGGCGACCACCCCGGTCCAGACCGACTACTACAAGGCCTTCAACGCTCCGCCGGTCAACACCGAGGCGCAGAAGGCGGTCACCGAGCCCTACCTGCAGGACGTGCTCGCCGTCTACAACAAAGCCCCGTTCGTCTCGCAGTGGCTGGACACGGTCCTGGGCCAGAACATCGGCAACGCGCTCAACGTGGCGGTCGTCGACATGCTTGCGGGCAAGAGCGACGCGAAGGGCCTCATCCAGGCCGCGAACGACGCCGCCAAGAAGGGCTGAGGACCGACCCGTGAGCAACACCCGCGAGACACCCTCGGCACTCCTGCCGCAGGCGGATCTCGCGCAGCACAGCGGGGGCGACGCGATCGCGGCGCCCCCGCTGTCGCCGCGCCGCCGCCGACGCGGACTGGGCTGGGCCGGCCGGGCGGAGATCGCCCTGCTGGCCGGCCCGGCCGTCCTCGTCTTCCTCGCCTTCGTGATCTTCCCGGTCGTGATGGCGGCGTACTACGGCTTCTACCGCTGGGCGGGCTACGGACCGCCCACGGACTTCGTCGGCCTCCAGAACTACGTCGTCATCCTGACCGACCCCGCCTTCCTCCAGGCCCTCGGGCACAACGCCTTCATCGTCGTCATGTCGCTCGTCCTGCAGGGGCCGATCGCCATCCTGCTCGCCCTGCTGCTGAATCGCCGGATGCGCGGGCAGTCCCTCATCCGCGTGCTGATCTTCGTGCCCTACGTCATCTCGGAGGTGGTGGTCGGGACGGGATGGAGCCTCATGCTCCAGACCAACGGCGCACTCAACGGGGCGCTCGAGAACCTGGGGCTCGGCGCCCTCGCCCACGACTGGCTGTCCGACCCGAACATCGCCATCTGGACCCTGATGGGCATCCTGACCTGGAAGTACGTGGGCTTCGCGGTCATCCTCTTCCTGGCCGGTCTGCAGGGCGTGCCGGAGGAGCTCTACGAGGCGGCGGCGCTCGACGGGGCGTCCTACTGGCAGATCCAGCGCCGGATCACGCTGCCGCTGCTCGGGCCGACCCTGCGCATCTGGGCGTTCCTCTCGATCATCGGCGCGCTGCAGCTCTTCGACCTCGTCTACATCATCTGGGGACAGTACGTGGCCTCCACCGCGGGCACCTCGACGATGGCGACCTACATGGTGGCCAACGGCCGCAACGCCGGCAACTACGGCTACGGCAACGCGGTCGCGGTCGTGATCTTCCTCATCTCGCTCATCGTCGCCCTGGTCTACCAGCGCTTCGTGCTCCGCCGCGACACCGCCGGCGCGCTCACGGAGCCGGCGAAGGCCCCCCGAACCGGAAGGAAGGCGCGATGACCGCGCTCACCGCATCCCGCCCGACCCGCCCCTCCCGCGCCCAGCGCAAAGCGCAGCGGCAGTCGCTCCCGTGGGGGTCGCCCGCGGTGTACTTCATCGCCCTGGTCGTGATCGCGCTCATGCTGGTGCCGATCGCCTACATCATCCTCGGCGGCTTCCGCACCAACTCCCAGATCACGGTCGACCCGGCCGGCCTCCCGAACCCGTGGAACGTCCAGAACTACCTCGGCGTGCTCGGCGGCAGCGTCTTCTGGGGCCAGGTGCTCAACTCCACGATCGCCGCCCTGGCGACGACGATCGGCGCGGTCGCGCTGGGGCTGATGGCGAGCTACGTCCTCGCCCGCTACAGCTTCCGCGGGCGCGGGGTGCTCTACGCCCTGTTCGCCGCCGGACTGATGTTCCCGATCACGGTCGCCATCACCCCGCTGTACATCGTGGTGCGCAACCTCGGGCTGATGAACTCGCTCGGGGGCGTCATCATCCCCCAGATCGCGTTCGCCCTGCCCACGACGATCATCATCCTGGTGCCGTTCCTGCGCGCGATCCCCGACGAGATCCAGGAGGCCGCCTTCATCGACGGCTGCAGCCGGCTCGGGTTCTTCTTCCGGATGGTACTGCGGCTGTCGCTGCCCGGCGTGATCACGACGGGCATCCTGGCCTTCATCGGCAGCTGGAACAGCTACCTCCTCCCCCTGTTCATCCTCAACAACGAGGCGACGTTCACGCTGCCGCTCGGAGTGCAGGCGTTCTCGTCGCAGTACTCCGTCGACACCGCGAAGGTGCTCGCCTTCACCTCCCTGTCCATGATCCCGGCCCTGATCTTCTTCAGCCTGTTCGAACGCCGGATCGTCGGCGGCCTGACCGGCGCGGTCAAGGGCTGACCCCTCGCCCGCGAGAGAACTGTGAGTGATTCCATGAGCGAAACCACGCTCCCGACCGTGTCGGAGCGGGTCCGCCTGCTGCACGCGGAGATGACCCTCGACGAGAAGCTGGCGCAGCTGGTGGGGTACTGGGTCGACAAGGGCGACGAGCTCGTCGCCCCGATGGCCGGCGAGATGGGCAACCCCGGCCGTTACGAGGACGTGACCGCGCACGGCATCGGACACCTCACACGCGTCTACGGCACGCGGCCCGTCGATCCCGCCGAGCGTGCCGCCTGGCTGTGGAACGAGCAGCGCCGGCTGGTGCAGGGCACCCGCCTCGGCATCCCGGCGCTCGTGCACGAGGAGTGCCTCACCGGCCTGGCCGCGTGGAAGGCCGCGACCTTCCCGACGCCGCTCGCCTGGGGGGCGTCGTTCGACCCGGAGCTGGTGGAAGAGATGGCCGGACTGATCGGCGGGTCGATGCGCTCCCTCGGCATCCACCAGGGCCTCGCGCCGGTGCTCGACGTGGTGCGGGATCCCCGCTGGGGCCGGGTCGACGAGTGCATCTCCGAGGACCCGTACGTGGTCGGCACGATCGGGACCGCGTTCGTCCGGGGGCTGCAGGATGCCGGCGTGCACGCGACGCTGAAGCACTTCGTCGGCTACTCCGCCTCTCAGTCGGGCCGCAACCACGCCCCCGTGCACGCCGGGCCGCGCGAGCTGCGCGATGTGCTGCTCCCCCCGTTCGAGATGGCGGTGCGGGACGGCGGCGTGCGCTCGGTCATGAACTCGTATGCCGAGATCGACGGCATCCCTACCGCGGCGAACCCCGAGTACCTGACCGGTGTGCTGCGCGAGGAGTGGGGCTTCGACGGCGCCGTCGTCGCCGACTACTTCTCCGTCGCCTTCCTCCACACGATGCACGGCGTCGCCGGCGATCTGGGCGAGGCGGCGGCGCTCGCCCTCGCGGCGGGCATCGACGTCGAGCTGCCGACCGGTGACGCCTACCTCGAACCGCTTGCCGATGCGGTGCGCTCGGGTGCGGTCGACGAGGGCCTCGTCGACCGGGCCGTGCTGCGCGTGCTGTCCCAGAAGGAGGAGCTCGGACTGCTCGACGCCACGTTCGACACGCCTCCCGCCGAGATCGACATCGACAGCCCCGCCCACCGCGCCGTCGCGCGCCGCCTGGCGGAGGAGTCCCTGGTGCTGCTGACCAACGACGGGACGCTGCCGCTCGCGCCGGCCCCCGGCCGGATCGCCGTCGTCGGCCCCAACGCGGACGGGCCGGAAGCCCTGATGGGCTGCTACTCCTTCGCCAATCACGTGCTCGCGCACCACCCCGAGTTCCCGCTCGGGTTCGAGATCCCGTCGGTGCTCGCGGGTCTGCGCACGGAGTTCCCGCACGCCCGGATCGTGCACGAGAGCGGCTGCGCGGTGGAGGGCGACGACCGCACCGGCATCCCGGCCGCGGTCGCCGCCGCGCAGACCGCCGACGTCGCGATCGTGGTGGTCGGAGACCGTGCGGGGCTCTTCGGGCGCGGCACCGTCGGCGAGGGCAACGACGTGGAGAGCCTCGAGCTCCCCGGCGTGCAGCGCGAGCTGGTCGAGGAGGTCGTGCGCACGGGGACGCCGGTGGTCGTCGTCGTGCTCTCGGGCCGGCCGTACGCTCTCGCCTGGGCGGTCGACGGCCCGACGGCGCCGGCCGCCGTGCTCCAGTCGTTCTTCCCGGGCGAGGAGGGGGCGGCCGCTGTCGCCCGCGTCCTGTCCGGCGCGGTGTCGCCCAGCGGGCGGCTCCCGGTCTCGCTGCCGCGCTCCGCCGGCGCCCAGCCTTACTCTTACCTCCACCCGCTGCTCGGCGGCCCGAACGAGATCACGAGTGCCGACAGCACGCCGGTGCTGCCGTTCGGCCACGGGCTCTCGTACACGTCGTTCTCCCGCGCGGAGCTGACCGTCGACGCCGAGGTGGAGGCGGGCGGCACGTTCACCGCGCGCGTCCGCGTCGCCAACACCGGCGACCGGGGCGGGTCGGATGTGGTGCAGCTCTACGCCCGCGACGTGCAGGCGAGCGTGACCCGGCCGGTGGCGCAGCTGCTCGCGTACGCCCGCGTGGATCTCGATACGGGCGAGGAGGCGGAGGTACGGTTCGACGTTCCGACCGCCCGCCTCGCGTTCAGCGACCGGTCGCTCCGGCGCGTCGTCGAGCCGGGGGCGATCGAGCTGTGGGTCGGTCCCTCCTGTGCTGAGCGCGAGACGAGCGCTACCCTCACGATCACGGGCGACCTCCACGTCGTCTCCGCGTCCGATGCCCGGATCGTGCCGGTCGCGATCGAGCGCATCGGGGTCGCGGCCGACGCGATCTCCTGATATAAGTTTATCGAAACAACAAATCACCGACGACGTTGAAGGAAAGCAGAACCATGAGCCTCACCCCCACCCGCGCCGACAAGTTCTCGTTCGGACTGTGGACGATCGGCTACAACGGCACCGACCCGTTCGGCGGCCCCACCCGCCCCCAGCTCGACGTGGTCGAGGCGGTGACCAAGCTCAGCGAGCTCGGCGCCTACGGCCTCACCTTCCACGACGACGACCTCTTCGCGTTCGGCTCCACCGACGCCGAGCGGCAGAAGCAGATCGACCGCCTCAAGCAGGTCCTCGCCGACACCGGCGTCATCGTGCCGATGGTCACCACCAACCTCTTCAGCGCGCCGGTGTTCAAGGACGGCGGCTTCACCTCCAACGACCGCGCCGTGCGCCGCTTCGCGCTGCGCAAGGTGCTCCGCAACCTCGACCTCGCCGCTGAGCTGGGCGCCAAGACGTTCGTGATGTGGGGAGGCCGCGAGGGCGCCGAGTACGACTCGGCCAAGAACATCGGCGCCGCTCTCGAGCGCTACCGCGAGGCCGTCAACCTGCTCGGCGACTACGTCACCGACAAGGGCTACGACATCCGCTTCGCCATCGAGCCGAAGCCGAACGAGCCGCGCGGCGACATCCTGCTGCCCACCGTCGGCCACGCGCTCGCCTTCATCAACTCGCTGGAGCGCCCGGAGCTCGTCGGCCTCAACCCCGAGGTCGGCCACGAGCAGATGGCGGGCCTGAACTTCGCCGCCGGCATCGCGCAGGCGCTGTACCACGGCAAGCTCTACCACATCGACCTCAACGGCCAGCGCGGCATCAAGTACGACCAGGACCTCGTGTTCGGCCACGGCGACCTCCAGAACGCCTTCGCGCTCGTCGACCTGCTCGAGAACGGCGGCCCGAACGGCGGCCAGGCCTACGACGGCCCGCGCCACTTCGACTACAAGCCGTCGCGCACCGAGGACGCCTCGGGCGTGTGGGACTCCGCCGCCGCCAACATGCGCACCTACCTCCTTCTCAAGGAGCGGGCCGCGGCCTTCCGCGCCGACCCCGAGGTGCAGGAGGCGCTGCAGGCGGCACGCGTGACCGAGCTGTCGGAGACGACGCTCGGCGCCGGCGAGAGCTACGACGACCTGCTCGCCGACCGCAGCGCGTACGAGGACTTCGACGCGAGCGCGTACTTCGGCGGCAAGGGCTTCGGCTTCGTGCGCCTGCAGCAGCTGGCGCTGGAGCATCTCCTCAACGCCCGCTGACCCCCCTCGTTTGACCACCGAGGTGCACGTCGTGGCGCTCATTCCCCGCGGATGACGACCACGACGTGCACCTCGATCGATCGTTAGGACACAGTGACGTGACTCTCGTCGCCGGCGTCGACTCCTCGACCCAGAGCTGCAAGGTGGTCGTGCGCGACCTGGAGACCGGCACCCTCGTGCGCAGCGGCCGGGCCGCGCATCCCGACGGCACCGAGGTCGCGCCGGCCGCGTGGTGGGAGGCGCTGACCGTCGCCCTGGAGGCCGCAGGCGGGCTCGACGACGTCGCCGCGATCTCGGTCGCCGGCCAGCAGCACGGAATGGTGGCGCTGGATGCCTCCGGCCGGGTGGTGCGCGACGCGCTGCTCTGGAACGACACCCGGTCCGCGCAGGCCGCCCGGGACCTGATCGCGGAGGTCGGGGCCCCCGCCTACGCGTCGCGCGTGGGCGTCGTGCCGGTCGCATCCTTCACCGCGACGAAGCTCCGCTGGCTGCGGGACGCCGAACCGGAGAACGCCGCGCGCGTCGCCGCCGTCGCCCTCCCCCACGACTGGCTGACCTGGCGGCTGCGCGGCTACGGGCCCGCGGACGAGAGCCCGCTGGGACCGGATCTGGAGTCTCTGACCACCGACCGCTCCGACGCGAGCGGGACGGCCTATTGGAGCGCGGCCCACGGCGCCTACGACCTTGAGCTGTTCGAGCGGGCGCTCGGCCGGCCGGGCCGCGAGGCGGGGACGCCCGGGTCCGCCGACGCGGTCGTGCTGCCGCGGGTGCTGGGGCCGGGCGAGGCTGCGGGACGGACCCCGTCCGGTGTGCTCGTCGGGCCCGGAGCCGGAGACAACGCGGGGGCGGCGCTGGGGCTGGGCGCGGCGGACGGCGACGTCGTCGTCTCCATCGGCACCAGCGGCACCGTCTTCGCCGTCACCGACTCACCCGTCTCCGACGACTCGGGCACCGTCGCCGGCTTCGCCGACGCGAGCGGACTCTCCCTCCCCCTCATCGCGACCCTCAACGCGGCCCGCGTGCTCGACGCCATCGCCCGCCTCCTCGGCGTCGACCACGACGGGCTCGCCGAGCTGGCCCTCACGGCCGAGCCGGGTGCGGGAGGCGTGGTGCTCGTCCCGTACTTCGAAGGCGAACGCACCCCCAACCTCCCGGACGCGACGGCGGGCATCCACGGGCTCACCCTCGCCTCCACCACCCCCGCCAACCTCGCCCGCGCGGCCATCGAGGGGATGCTGTGCGGACTCGCCGACGGCCTCGACGCCGTGCGCGGGGTCGGAGTGACCGAGCAGCGCATCCTGCTGATCGGGGGTGCGGCCCAGAACCCGGCGGTGGCCGCCGTCGCCGCGCAGGTCTTCGACGCCCCCGTCGTCGTCCCGGCCCCTGGCGAGTACGTCGCCGACGGCGGCGCGGTGCAGGCGGCATGGGTGCTGACCGGTGCGCGCCCCACGTGGCCGGTGGAGGCCGCGGCGCCGCTGCCGGTCGACACGCGTGCGGTGATCCGCGAGCAGTACGCGGCGGCGCGGCCGTAGCGGGTGCCGCAGGGCAACTCCGGAGCTGATCTGCGGCACGCCGCTCAGTTGTCCGTTCGAACGGTGGATGTGGGCTGACTCGCGCAGATCTCCGGAATTGCTGCGGCGGGCCGGGTCGGAGCGAGCGGCTCAGGTGCGGGAGGCGAGCGCGGCGCCGGCGGCACGGGCCCAGCGGAGCGGGTCCGCGATCGCGGCGGCGGAGCCCCCGGCGAGGTCGGCGAGCGCGACCGTGTCGGCGAAGCCGGTCGGTTCGGCGGCGATCGCACCGGCCGCGAGCAGCACGGGGACACCGGCGCGGCGCGCCAGCTCGGCCACATGCTCGGGCGCCTTGCCGGACGCGGACTGGCTGTCGTAGCGTCCCTCGCCCGTGATGACGAGGTCGGCAGAGGCGATGCGCGCGGGCAGGCCGAGCGCGTCCGCGACGGCCGGCGCTCCCGCGGTCATGTCGGCGCCCCAGATGCGGAGGCCGAAACCGGTGCCGCCCGCCGCGCCGGTGCCCCGGTCGTCGGCCGAGACCTCCCTCGCACGGACCCCGGCGTCGCCGCGGCCGACATCGCTCAGCCGGCCACTCGCACGCGCACCCGGCACCGCTGCCGCGTCGAGCACCTCCGCGAACCTCGCCAGCCCCGCATCGAGCTGCAGGACGTCCTGCGGGTTCGCACCCTTCTGCGGGCCGAAGACCGCGGCTGCACCCCGCGGACCGAGCAGCGGGTTCGTGACGTCGCTGAGGATGCGCGCGCCGCCGGGAGGAAGCGGACGCATCCCGGTCAGGTCCGCGCGCACCAGGGCGGCCAGGCCGCGGTTGCCGGGGGCGATGTCCGTCCCCGCACCGTCGAGGAGGCGGGCGCCGAGGGCCGTGAGCACCCCCGCTCCCCCGTCGGTCGAGGCGCTGCCGCCGATCGCCAGCAGCAGGGAGGTGGTGCCCGCGTCCACGGCGGCGGCGATCGCCTGGCCGAACCCGATCGTGTGGGCGTCGAACGGCGCGGGAGCGCGCAGCAGCCCGAGGCCGCTGGTCTCGGCGAGCTCGACCACGGCGCTGCCGTCGGGCAGCTCCAGCCAGGAGGCGTCCACGAGGTCGCCGGACGGGCCGAGCACGCGCACCGGGTGTCGGACGGAGCCGGGGACGGCCGCGGCGAACGCGTCCGACGTCCCCTCGCCTCCGTCCGCGGTCGGAGCGAGGACGACCTCGTCACCGGGCCGCACCTCCGCCCATCCGGCGGCGAGCGCCGCGGCGACCTCGGCGGCCGACGCGGAGCCCTTGAACGAGTCGGGGGCGATGACGACGGTCAGGGCGGTCACGTCGCCCACCCTGTCACAGGCTGCCGCGGGAGGACAGCCGCCCGAACGATCACCGCGATCGCGCCGGCGCATCCCGCGCCGGGACGCTGCGCTCGAACGCCCGCACGGTGCGGTCGACGACCTCCACGGGGTCGGCCGCCCAGATCTCGGCGTTGAAGATCTCGACTTCGACATCGCCCGCGTAGCCCGCGGCGTCCACGGCCCCGGTGAGCGAGGCGAAGTCGACGTGACCGTCCCCCATCATTCCGCGGGCGAGGAGGGCGTCCGCAGGGATCGGCGTGAGGAAGTCGCAGACCTGGTAGCTCGCGATGCGTCCCGCCGCCCCGGCGCGCGCGATCTGGTCGAGCACCTGCGGGTCCCACCAGATGTGGAACGTGTCCACCACCACGCCGACGGAGGCCGTCGGAAACGGCTCGGCGAGGTCGAGCGCCTGGCCGAGCGTCGAGACGACCGCACGATCGGCCGCGTACATCGGGTGCAGCGGCTCGATCGCGAGAGTCACCCCGGCGGCGCGGGCGTCGGGCTCGAGCTCGGAGAGCGCGTCGGCGACGCGGGCGCGTGCGCCGACGAGGTCGGTCGACCCGGCGGGAAGGCCGCCGGCGACGAGCACGAGCACCGGGGCGGATCCGGGAGCGCCGGCCGCGGCGAGCGCCGCCGTCTCCTCGATCGCGCGGCGGTTCTCGTCCAGGGCGGCACGCCGGTCCGGGCCCTCGGGCACGGTGAAGAACCCGCCCCGGCAGAGGCTCGACACGCGGAGGCCGCTGCCGCCGACCATCCGCTCCGCCTCCGCGAGCCCCACCTCCGCCACCGGTTCTCGCCACAGGCCGATCGCTTCGACGCCCGCGTCCGCCGTGATCCGCAGGGCGTCGGCCAGGCTCGCGTATTTGATGGTCGCCTGGTTGATCGACAGCCGCGGCGGCACGGCGCCCCCGGGAGCGTTCACGCGTCCACCCCGTTCAGGTGCAGGAGGTCGGTCCAGCGCTGCGCGGCCAGGTCCGGCCGTTCGAGGGCGCCGCACGCCGCCGCCAGCCGCACGATCTCCGACAGGTGCGGGAGGCTGCGCGCCGCGTGGAGGCCGCCCACCATCGTGAAGGAGTCCTGGTGGCCGTTGAGCCAGGAGAGGAACGCGACGCCGGTCTTGTAGTAGTAGGTCGGCGCCGCGAAGATCTGCCGGGAGAGTGCCTCTGTCGGGCCGAGGATGCTCCGGTAGCGGGCCGCATCCCCGGCGTCGAGAGCACGGATCGCGGCGGACGCGCTCGGGGCAAGAGCCGCGAACGCGCCGAGCAGCGCGTCCGAGTGCACGTCGCCGTCGCCCTCGATCAGGCCGACGTAGTTGAAGTCGTCTCCGGTGAACATCCGCACGCCCTCGGGCAGGCGGGAGCGCAGCGCGACCTCGGCGTCGGCGTCGAGGAGGCTCATCTTGATGCCCGCGACCTTGTCGCCGCCGGCCTCGATGATGCGCAGCACGGTGTCCGCGTCGCCGAAGTAGCCCGCGAGCGCCGGATCGAACGCCTCGCCGAGCCAGTGCAGCACGACGGGGGCGCCGGCCGCGGCGAGCACCTCGCGGTACACGCGCTCGTAGTCTGCCGGGGACTGCGCGGCGCGGGCGAGGTGGCGACTCGCCATGAGCACGACACCGGCCCCCGCATCCTCGGTGAAGTGCAACTGCTCGACATAGGCGTCGATCACGGCGCCGAGCGGGATGACCGGCTCGTCCACGTGGTCGGTGTTCACGCCCGCGACGACGGAGCCGCCGACGGCGCGCGCCTCGGCCGCACTGCGCGTGATGAGCTCGCGCGTCGCCGACGCATCCAGGCCCATGTTGCGCTGGGCGGTGTCCATCGCGTCCGCGACGCCGAGGCCCCAGCCGTAGACGTGACGGCGGAAGGCGAGCGTCGCGTCCCAGTCGATCTCGGCGGGCGCGCCGGGCACGTTGTCGGCCCACGGCTTCGGGATGACGTGTGCGGCCGCGTAGGCGACTCGCGAACGCAGCGGGGCCTCTGGGCGCTCGGCGGCGTCCGGGGCGCGGAGGTCGGTGGCGGAGGTCGTGCCGTCGGAGTTCAGAAGGGGGACGGCGCGCACGGCGACGTCGGCGGCGGTCGTCATCGGGCCACCTCGGGCAAGCGCACCGGGGCGAGGTCGATGCGGCGGCCCTCGCGCGACGAACGCAGTCCCTCCTCGGCCAGCTGCACGCCGCGGGCGCCGGCGAGGAAGTCGAAGCGGTTGGGGGCGTCCTCGAGCACGTGGCGGAGGAACTCCTCCCACTGCGTCTTGAAGCCGTTCTCGAACACCTCGTTGGCCGGGGACTCGATCCAATCGCCGTCGTAGTCGTGCTCGTCGGCGAGGTCGGGGTTCCAGACCGGCTTGGGCGTCGCGTTGCGCGGCTGGATCTTGCAGCCGAACAGGCCGACGACCGCGCTGCCGTGGGTACCGTCCACCTGGAACTCGACCAGCTCGTCGCGGTTCACGCGCGTCGTCCAGCTGGAGTTGAGCTGCGCGGTCACGCCGCCGGCGAGCTGGAAGATCGCGTAGGCGGCGTCATCCGCGGTCGCGGCATACGGGTGGCCCTGCTCGTCGACGCGCTCGGGGATCTCGGTGACCGCCTGCGCGTACACCGACTCCACCCGGCCGAAGAGGTTCTCGAGCACGTAGCTCCAGTGCGGGAACATGTCGACGACGATGCCGCCGCCGTCTTCCGCGCGGTAGTTCCAGCTGGGGCGCTGCGCCGCCTGCCAGTCGCCCTCGAACACCCAATATCCGAACTCGCCGCGCACCGAAAGGATGCGGCCGAAGAAGCCGGAGTCGATGAGGCGCTTGAGCTTGCGCATCCCGGGCAGGTAGAGCTTGTCGTGCACGACGCCGTTCTTGATGCCGGCCTCCTCGGCCAGGCGGGCGAGCTCGAGCGCCTCCTCGAACGACTCGGCGGTCGGCTTCTCGGTGTAGATCGCCTTGCCTGCCGCGATGGCCCTGCGGATCGCCGTGCTGCGCGCCTTGGTGACGAGGAAGTCGGCGTAGATCTGCCAGCGGTCGTCCGCCAATGCCGCGTCGAGGTCGGTCGTGTAGTGCTCGATGCCGTGGCGCCGCGCCAGCTCGGCCAGCTTCTCCTCGCTGCGCCCGACCAGGATCGGCTCGACCTGCACGCGCGTGCCGTCGGAGAGCAGCACGCCGCCCTGTTCCCGGATGGCGAGGATCGACCGCACCAGGTGCTGCCGGTAGCCCATGCGCCCGGAGACGCCGTTCATGATGATGCCGATCGACGACACGTGTACTCCTTTGTGCTCATGCGAGGTGCCCGCCCGATCCGTCAGGAAAGCGCTTACCCGACGGTACCCCGCACCCCCGCCACCGCGCAACCCTCGCTGTCTCCCCACCCTCCCCTCGCCCCTCCCCTCGCCGAGGTTCACGTCGTTGCGGTCATGAGCGCCGAATGGGCACAACGTCGTGAACCTCGGCGCCCGGTGAGGTGGGGGGCGGGGCGCGCCTCACCCGGCCGCCGGGGCCTCCTGCGCACTCTCGGCGGTGAACGAGACGGCGTGGGCCTGTTTGCCGAATGCCGTGAGCAGGATGACCGCGACCGCCGCCATCCCGACGGTGGAGGCCATCGCCCACGGGTAGCCCCACTGCGGCGCGAGCGCCTGCTGGATCGGCAGGTTGAAGGCCGCGATGACATTGCCCAGCTGGTACGTCACGCCCGGGTAGAAGCCGCGGATCGCGTTCGGCGACATCTCGTTGAGGTGCGCCGGGATCGCACCCCACGCCCCCTGCGTCGTGAACTGGATGAGCGCGGAGCCCAGGCACAGCATCCCGGCCGTCGTCGAGAACGCGAAGATCGGGATGATCGGGAGCGTCAGCGCTGCCCCGAGAATGATGGTCGCCCTGCGCCCCCAGCGATCCGACAGCGAGCCGAGCACGATGCACCCGATGATCGCACCCACGTTGTACACGACGGCGATCCACCCGGCCGCCGCGGCATCCAGGCCCGCCCCGCCGTTGTCGGTCGCTTTGAGGAAGGTCGGGTAGATGTCCTGCGTGCCGTGACTCATCCAGTTGAAGGCCGCCATCAGGAGCACGAGGTAGACGAACCGGCGAAGCACCTTCCCGTCGAAGAACACCCGGCGGATCGAGCTCCCGCTCGCCCGCAGCTTGTCACGCGTCGTCTCCCACACCTCGGACTCGCGCACCCGCGACCGGATGATGAGGGAGATGAGCGCCGGCAGGATGCTGAGCGCGAAGAGCCAGCGCCAGCTCAGACCGAAGACGGAGTGGACCAGCAGGAACGCGAGCGCGGCGAGCAGGTACCCGGCCGAGTAGCCGGCCTGGAGGATTCCCGAGTACAGTCCGCGCCGGGTGCGCGGGACCTTCTCCATCGTGAGGGCGGCGCCGAGTCCCCACTCGCCGCCCATCCCGATGCCGTACAGCAGGCGAAGGATGAACAGCACCGTGAAGTTCGGCGCGAACGCGCAGAGGAAGCCGACCACCGAGTAGAAGCAGACGTCGGCGATCAGCGGGATGCGCCGCCCGACCCGGTCGGCCCACAGGCCGAAGAGGTACGCGCCGACCGGCCGCATGACGAGCGTGATGGTGGTCAGGAAGGCCATCTGCTCGAGCGGGACACCGAATTCGGCGCCGATGTCGGCGTAGACGAGCACGATGATGAAGTAGTCGAAGGCGTCCATCATCCAGCCCAGCAGGGACGCGGCGAACGCGTTGCGCTGATCGGGGCTCAGGCGCGTGGAGGCGACGGCGGCGTCGGACACGGTTTCTCCTCACGATCGTCGGTGATCGGCGGCAACGCGCGAGAAAGCGCTTGCCGGATGGTCACCGTAGACCTGAGAACGCGCGTGTCAACCCGGCCCGGCTCCCGGGTCCCGGGCGCGCGCGGCGTTGGCATCCGCGGCGGAGAGCGCTTACCATCGCGGTGACCGAGAGGACTCCATGCGCGCGCTCATCCTGACCGGCTCCGGCCGCTACGCCGACCCCTGGCACCCCTTTGCCGAGACGTCGGCCCGACTGGCCGACGTCCTGCGCGGGCAGGGCCTGGACATGGAGATTTCGGGCGAGGTCGACGCGCGCATGGCCGCCCTCGTCGCCCGCGAGCGCGACCCCGACCTCCTGGTGCTCAACATCGGGGACCCCGCGCACACCGGCACCCCGGACCCCGAAGCGGAAGCCGCGGGACGCGAGGGGCTGCTCGCCCACCTGGGCCGCGGGCGGCCGCTGCTCGTCTCGCACGTCAGCTCGACGTCGCTGCGGGGCGTGCCCGAGTGGGAGGCGATCCTCGGCGGGGTGTGGGTGCGCGGCACGACGTTCCACCCGGACTACGGGCGCGCGACGATCCTGGTGCATCCGGAGCGGGACGAGATCGTCGCCGGGCTGGACGACTTCACCGTCGACGACGAGCGGTACACCGATCTCCGCGTCGATCCCGCGGTCGTCGCCCTGGCCTCCCACGCGCACGACGGTCGGGAGCATCCCCTGATGTGGACGCGGCGGTACGGCGACGCGAAAGTCTTCTACGACGCCCTCGGTCACGACGCGGCGTCGTACGACGCGCCGACCCACCGCGAGATCCTCGCCCGCGCCACCGGCTGGCTCCTCTCCTGAGCCGACCGGGCGCCGACGCGCGCCCGGCACCGACACGCGCCCGGCGCCGACACGCGCCCGGCACCGACACGCGCCCGGCGCCGCAGGGGGGTCGCATTCTGCCGCTTCGGCGTCGTCGGAACGACGGAATGCGACCCCTCTGTGCACTGTAGAGCCGGCGCGACGACCCAGCTCAGCGGCGCGGGGTGGAGGCGCGGAGGCGGACCTCGGCGGGGACGGGCGCCGCGGGAGCGGCCTCGTCGGCGAGGGCCAGCTCGAGCGCGCGGGCGCCGAGGTCCGCGAGCGGCAGGGACACGGAGGTGAGGGCTGGCGTCACGTCCGCCACGAGGGGGATGTCGTCGAAGCCCGCGACGCCGATGTCGGCACCGGGCGCAATCCCGGCCTCCCGCAGCGCGGCCATCGCCCCGATGGCCATGACGTCGCTGACGGCGAAGACGCCGTCGGGCCGAGCGCCCGACGCGAGCAGCTCCGTCATGGCCCGGTGGCCGCCCTCGCGCGTGAAAGCGGCGTGCACGACCGTGGCGGAGGGGACCACCGAGCGGAAGCCCTCGACACGGTCGCGCACCGTGATGAGCTCCCCCGGGCCGGCGAGGATGGCGACATCCGCGTAGCCGAGCCCGCGCAGCGATGTCGCGAGCGCCGCCGCACCGCCGCGGTTGTCCACGTCGACGGTCCGAAGCCCGGGCGCACCGGACCCGATGACGGCCACGCGGTCGGGGTCGCCGACCCGCGTCTCCGCATCCGCGACGCGACTGCCGGCGAGGACGACGGCACGCGGTCGCTGTCCGCGCAGAGCGTCGAGCGCGGCCTCCTCGCGCGCCGTCGAGTCCGGGCCCGCGTAGGGACCGGTCGCGGTGATCGTCACCACCAGCCCGCGCTCGTCCGCCACCCGGACGACACCGGACGAGATGGCGGCGAAGTACGGGTCGGCGATGTCGCCCACCACGAGCGCGACGAGGTTGCTGGTGCCCCGGGCGACGGCCTGCGCCTGCACGTTGGCGCTGTAACCGAGGTGCCGGGCGGAGGCGAGGACGCGCTCCTGCAGCTCCGGGTTCACCTTGCGCGCGCTGCCGTTGAGGGCGCGGGACGCGGTCGCGAGCGAGACCCCCGCGTGCGCGGCGACATCGGACAGGGTGGGGGCGTTCTCGCTCACACGCCCAACCTACCGGCGTACCGGTCGGCGGGGCGAGGCGTGGCGCGGCGCTGTCACATCACGGCCATGACGGCGAGCATCCCACCGCAGGCGACCGCCGAGACGAGCGTGTGCGGGCGCACCACCCGCCGGGCGAGCAGGATGCGCGCGACGAGCCAGCCGCACACGGCGCCCGCGATGAGCGCACCGGCGAGTGCTTCCGTGGCGAGGCTCCCGCCGAGATGGTGGTGGGTGACGGAAGCCCCGGAGCCGGGCGCAGGCACGGATGTCGTCGCGGCGAAGGCTGCTCCCACCATCGCGAGCAGCATGGCCCACAGATCGACGACGTGCTCGCGCGCCCACGCCGACGTCCGCGCCGCCCGGGCGTACACGCAGGACAGAACGGCGAGCGCGATTGCTGCGCCGCACAGAGCGGCCGCGCTTCCCGCGGCGCACGCCCACACCATCGCCGCCGCAGGAGGCAGCTCGTGCGCCAGCGCGATGAGCAGACCGTGCCGTCCGATGAGCAGACGCCTGCCGAGCGGGAGGTGCGGGGCACGCGCTCCGCCCTCCCGTCCCGCTGCCGCGGTCACGCCCGCCAGACCGTCTTCACGTTGGTGAACTCGCGAATGCCCAGCGCGGACAGCTCGCGGCCGTAGCCGGAGTCCTTCACTCCGCCGAACGGCAGCTGCGGGAACGAGGCCGTCAGCCCGTTGACGAAGACGCCGCCCGCGTCGATGCCGTTCTGGAAGGCGTCGGCCTCGGCGTCGTCGTTCGTCCAGACGCTCGAGCTGAGGCCGAACTCGGAGTCGTTGGAGCGCTCGATCGCCTCCTCGGCAGAGGAGACCGCGTACAGGCAGGCGACCGGCCCGAAGCACTCTTCGCGGAAGATGCGCATCTCGGGGGTCACGTCGCGCAGCACCGTCGCCGGGTAGAACCAGCCGGGGCCGTCCGGCAGCTCGCCACCCGTCAGCACGGTCGCGCCCTTGGCGATGGCGTCGGCCACCAGTTCGTGCGTGTCGCGGCGCACCTGCTCGGTCGCGAGCGGACCGAAAGAGGTCGCCTCGTCGAACGGGTCTCCCGTCACCTGGGCGCGCATCCCGGCGACGAAGGCCTCCTCGAAAGCGTCGTAGACGTCGGCGTGCACGTAGTAGCGCTTGGCCGCGATGCAGCTCTGCCCGGAGTTCTGGACGCGCGCGTTCACTCCCGCCGTCGCGGCGGCCGCGATATCGGCGGACGGCATGACGACGAAGACGTCCGTGCCGCCGAGCTCGAGCACCGACTTCTTGATGTTGCGCCCGGCCGCCTCCGCCACTGCGGACCCCGCGCCCACGGAACCGGTCAGGGTCACGGCGCGGATGCGGCGGTCGTCGATCAACGGAGCGACCGCACCGCCCTCGACCAGCACCGTCTGGAACGCACCCGCCGGGAATCCGGCGCGCTCGAACAGCGAGCCCAGGTAGAGGGCGCTCTGCGGCACGCTCGACGCGTGCTTCAGGATGCCGGTGTTGCCGGCCATGAGTGCGGGCGCGGCGAACCGGACGACCTGCCAGAAGGGGTAGTTCCACGGCATCACCGCGAGCACGGTGCCGATCGGCTGGTAACGCACGCTCACGGCGGACGCCCCGACATCCCCCGCGGCGACGGGGTGCTCGTCGGCCAGGTACATGGCGGCGTGGTCGGCGTACCACCGCATGCCGCGGGCCGACTTGGCGACCTCGTACTTCGCGGTTCCGATGGTCTTGCCCATCTCGGTGGTCACGAGGGCGGCGACCTCGTCGAGCTCGGCATCCAGGAGGTCCGCGGCGGCGTGCATCCACGCGGCGCGCTCCTCGAACGTGGTCGCGGCGAGTTGCCGGTAGGCGGCCTCCGCAGCGGCGAGGATCCCCTCCAGCTGCTCGGGCGTGTGCGGCTCGAAGGTCGTGAGGGTCTCGCCGGTGGCGGGATTGACGGTGGCGATGGCCATGTGCTGACTCCTTTGTTCTACGTGGCTGGGTTCGGGACGGTTGGGGAGGCGGCACTCGGCCGCCGGAGGGAGCTCAGGCGACCAGGCGGCGCGCCAGCTCGACGGCTCCGGCGACCGGGGCGTCCGTCAACGGCACGACGGCGAGTCCCGGCCGGGTCGCGTCGAGGGCTCGCGTGAAAGCGGCGAGGAGCCGCGGCTGGTGCACGAAGACGCTCCCGGCCACGACGACGTCGGACCCCGCAGCGCCGCGCGCGACGAGGCGGTCCACCAGAGCGGCAAGGTTCTGCCCGGCGCTCTCGATCACGCCGACCGCCAGCACCGAGCCCGCATCCGCCGCGGCGAACACGGCGACCGCGCGCGGCCCCCAGTTCTCGGGCGTCGGATCGTCGTTCACGGCGCGCGCCAGCGCCGGAGCCGCGTCGACCCCGAAGGCGCGCACGAGCGCGGAGAGCAGTCCGTCGTCCGGGGCGCCTTCGTCGTCCGCGCGCAGGGCGGCGACGGTGGCTTCGCGCACGATGGCGGGCGCCCCGCCCTCGTCGCCGAGCACCCAGCCCCATCCCCCGGCGAAGAGGGTGCGACCGGACGCGTCGGAGCCGACCGCGATGGAGCCCGTGCCCGCGATCACACCGATGCCGGACTGCAACCCGGCGGCCGGGACGAGCAGCTGGGCGTCGTTCACCACGGCGGCCCGGTAGCCGAGCCCGCCGAGCTCCTCCTGCAGCTCGCGGGCGTGCTCCTCGGTATCGAGCCCCTGGGCGCCGACCCCGAGAGCGGCGACGGTCGAGCCCTCGGGGAGCACGCGCCGGATGCGCGCGTGCAACCACCGAGCGGCATCGCCCGCCGGCGAAGCGCTCCATTCCTCCGCCGGCAGGGCGACGTCGACGACGCGCGAGCCGTCAAGGGCCTCCGCGCGCACGCCGAGCTTGGTGCCTCCGGCATCCAAGCCCACGATCAATTCCGCCCCCGTCACGACAGGCCTCCCGCTTGGTGGCAGCGCCGCACAGGGGCATCCAAGCCCACGATCAAAGTGCCTCTCATGACGCGCCTCCCGCTGGGTGGCAGCGACCAACAGGGGCATGCAAGCCCACGATCAATTCCGCCCCCGTCATGCCGCGCCCCCCGCGTCCACGGGGACCTTCGTGTCCGCGTTGTGGAACACGAACTCCTCGATGTCCACGCCGCGCACGTCCGCGACGGCGCCGACGAGGAGCTGCATCACGAGCGCTTCGAGGATGGCGCGCTGCGGGGCGGGCAGCTTGGGCAGCCGCACCGGGTGGAGCGTGCGCGAGCCGGTGATCTCCTCGCCCGTGATCAGGACGACGTGATGGCCGGCATCGGCGAGCGTCGTGGCGAGGTCGAGCTCGCGGCTGTCGCCGAAGACCACGTGCACGCCGTCGCCCGCCGACTCCATCGAGCCGTGCAAGTACTGGCGGGTGCTCATGCCGGTGGCGGGGATGCGCGCCACTTCACGGAAGAGCAGGGCTCCCGCCTCCGCGGAGCCGACCGCGGGGCCGGCACCGACGAAGTCGCTCGACGAGACGGTCGCGAACAGCTCGGCCAGGGCCGTGACCGGCGCGGCGAGGCGGTCCTCCGCCTCCGCGAACCGGGCGGCGAGGGTGGACCAGCCGGGGTCGGGGGCGCCGCCCTGCCAGCTGTCGGCGAGCATGCCGAGTGCGGCGACCGTGGCCGTGTAACCGAGGGTCGAGGCGTAGCTGTCGGCCAGGTTGCCCAGGGTGAGGGTGGAGGCGATGCGACCGATCGGCGACGGCTCGCTGTTCACGACCGCGAACCGCAGCTCCTCCGGCACCGATTCGAGCACGGCGAGCGTCTCGGCGCTGCGCCCGCTCTGCGAGATCCCGACGATCGGGTGCACGCTCTCGGGGAACGGCAGCGGGTAGTCCCCCGCGCCCAGCCGCCACGAGTGGATGCCGCGCGAGCGCAGCGCCCACACCGGGGCGCAGGCCGCGGCGAGGCTGGCACCGATGCCCACGAAGATCGGGCCGGGGCCGGTGAGCTGCCCGAGCCCGGCGCGTGCGCCCACCTGGTCGGCGATCAGCGGGATCGCGCGCCCCAGCTCCTCGGCCTGCGTCGCGCGGGCGGACGCGAAAGTGATGTACCCGTTCATCGGACTCCCCTTGCTGATGCCGGGAGGTCGCCCTCCGGCGTGGATGGTGCGGACCCGCCGGCCGTCGATGCCGTCGATGCCGTCGGATCCCAGTCGGCCGGCAGTGGCTCGACGGTGGGGGCGGTGCTCCCGATCGCGACGGCGGCGCCGGTGGCCGCCGACCGTTCGATGGCGAGCATGACCTCCAGGGCGTGGAATGCCAGCTCCCCCGACGCGCGAGGCGGCCGTCCCGCACGCAGAGCGCGGGCGAGCTCGAGCACTCCGACGCCCCGTTCGCGGTGCACGCCGGGAGGCGCGACCTCGACCCAGTCGGTCTCCCGGTCGTCGCCGGCGAGCACGCGGGTCGGGCCGTCGAAGCCGCTGACCGGGACCTCCAGCACGCCGTCGGCGCCGGTGATCTCGAAGGCCTGACGGCGGCGCGGCGAGTCGAAGCTGTAGACGGAGGTCCCGACCACGCCGGAGGCGAAACGCGTCAGCACGCTGAGGTGCGTATCCACCTCGACCGGGAACCGCGCTCCCGCGTCCGGCCCGGAGCCGACGACGCGTTCGGCGCGCGGTCGCTGTCCGACGGCCTGGACCGAGGCGATCGGGCCGAGCAGCTGGATCATGGTGCTCACGTAGTACGGGCCGATGTCGAACAGCGGCCCGGCCCCGCGCGCGAACAGGAACTGCGGCCGAGGGTGCCAGGAGTCCGGTCCCGGGCCCTGCATCAGTGTGAGCAGCGTGCGCGGCGCGCCGACGGCGCCATCCGCGAGCAGCCGGTGCGCGTTCTGGATGCCCTCGCCCAGGATGGTGTCGGGCGCGTTCGCGACCACCACCCCGGCGGCACGGGCCGCATCGAGCACCTCGCGGGCGCTCGCCAGATCGAGCGTGAGCGGCTTCTCGCCCCACACATGCTTGCCGGCCGCGATGGCCGCGAGGGCCACCTCGGCGTGCGCGGCGGGGATCGTCAGGTTGACCACGATCTCCACGTCCTCGCGGGCGAGGAGCGGGTCGACCGTCGTCGCGACCGGCACGCCGAAACGCTCGGCCTGCGCTCGCGCCCGATCCGGGTCCAGGTCGGCGATGGCGACGACGCGCACGTCCGGGTACGTCGCCAGGGAGCGCAGGTACTCATCGGAGATGTTGCCCGCCCCGACGATCCCGACGCCGGTCGGGACGACGGCGCCGCTCATGCGCGCACCAGCCCGCGGAAGAAGGCGGCGTTCCGCTCGATCAACGGGAAGACGTCGCCCTCGTGCACGACCACCTCCACCACCGGCAGCTCCAACGAGCCCGCGAGCCCGACCGCCTCGGCGACGTCGAACGGGTTCGTGCCCTCCTCCTTCACGTGCAGGTAGCGCACGCGATCGCCGAGCTTCGGCAGAAGGGCCAGCACATCCTCACCCCCGACGGCGGCCCAGTACGTGTCGAGCTCCAGCACGACGGCCGGGTCGAGGGCGTCGACGAGCACGTCGTAGGCCGTCCGCTCGCCGATGCGCTGCGCGAACTCGAAGTCGTGGTTGTGATAGCCGAGGCGGATCCCCCGATCTGCGGCGACCGGCACGATGGCGTTGATCGCGTCGGCCAGGGCGAGCACGCCGTCGCGCTCCGCGATGCTCGCGGGCGCCACAAAGGGCACGATGACCGTCCCGATCCCGAGCCGCTCGGCGGCGTCGAGCACCCGGTCGCGGTCGAGCTCCGTAATCTTGGCGTGCGCAGTGTCCGTCTGGAGACCGGCCGCGTCGAGGGCGGCGTTCAGCCCCTCGGTGTCGCTCAGGATGTCGTAGGGCTCCGCGTGGGTGAAGCCGTAGCCGGCGAGTCTCGCCAGGGTGCCGGGGAGCGCCTCCGGCCCGATGTCGTCGCGGACGCTGTACAGCTGGATGCCGAGGCTCATGCTCCGTGCCCTTCGCTCTCGTGGCCGACCGGCGCCTCGTGCGCGCCGAGGGCCTCGTGCGCGGCATGATCGTGGTGGCCGCCGTGCTCGTGGTGACCGGGCGCGCAGTGGTCGCCCACCGATTCCGGGATGTCCATCGTCGGGTTCGCGCCGAAGAACCCGTGCGGCTTCAGCACGAAGCCGGCCGTGTCGACGGGCATGATCGGCCAGTCCTCGATACGGGGGAAGTGCGTGAGGCCGAAGGTGTGCCAGAGCACGATGTCGGCGTCCTCGACCGGGCGGTCCGCAGCCGTCCACGCGGGCAGACCCGCGCCTCCCGGGTGCATGTTCACGAAGTCACCGGCCGGATAGAGTTCGGCGGGCTCGTACGGCGTCACCCACAGGTGCTTGGCCGAGTAGGTCGCGCGGGCGTGGATGTCGGACTCCTCATCCGCCAGCAGCGCCGGCTGTCCCTCCGGATAGAGCACGTAGCCCACGTCGCGGCCGAGGCGGTTCTGGACGTGCGGGTTCGACACCAGCCAGACGCGGCCGCGCGCGTTGTCGGCCATCCGCTGCGCCTCCTTCTCGGTGCGAAGGCGGACGACGGTCTGAGTGATCCCGGTGCCCGTGGGGTTCGCCGGGCCCCGCGGCACGAGGGCCGCCTCCAGCTCATCGACGCTGTTGCCGAGTCCGTCGACCATCATGTCGAGGCGGGCGGAGAACAGGTGCTGGTGGTACGGAGCACCGAGGCCCGGCGCGAGCTCGGAGGCGTACGCGTAGCCCGGCCCGGGGTACGCCGAGGTGAAGACGACGCCCGTCGCCTTGACCTCCAGCTCGATCGCGCCGTCGAGGGAGAAGTACAAGCCGTAGTCGTAGTTGCCGACGGTGACGAAGAAGCTGACCACGAGGCGCCGGTTGCGGCGGGAGTCGCTCGAACCGTTCCAGTTGTCGAAGTGCTTCCAGAGGATCCCGGTGTCCTCCTCGTGGATGCAGATGGCCTGCGGGATCACGCGCACGTTCCCCGCGTTGTCGGCCAGCGTGGCATCCAGGTAGGTGATGTCGCCGACGCAGTCGCAACCCAGCTCCAGCGAGTTGGCGAAGCCGCCGAGCAGGTACTCGCCGCAGTCGAAGAAGTTCTGGAACCAGCGCTGCGGGCTCGGATCGCCGTACGGCACCATCATCTCGGCGATGGAGGCGCGGTAGAGCACCGGGCGCTGCACGCCATCGTCGTCGATCGAGACGTTGTGGAAGACGAGTCCTTCGCGCTGGTCGAACGACACCTGGAGCTCCCAGCCCGCCCAGGACAGCACGCCGTCCTCGTCGACGGTGAAGCTCGGCCCCTCCGGCTGGGTGATCTCGATCGGCTTCAGCCCCGCGCGCGGCGGCGTGCCGACCCACTCCGGGAGGTGGAAGTTGCCGTCCTCCTCCGGCACCGGGAACTCGACGTAGTCGATCACGTCGAGCACCTCCCGCGTGACGACGTCGACCATCACGGTGACGCCGTCCACGGGGTGCGCCCAGCCGAGGTCGTCCGGGGTCTTCTGCACGAAGGTGAAGCAGCGCTGGATGCGGCGCCCGGCCTCCTCCGGTGCGAGCACGCCCGCCGAGAGGGGGTTGACCCGCAGCGTCGAGAGGTCGGTGAGGCCGCGCTTGGCCATCGCGGCGAGCCAGCGCTCGTCCTGGTGCACGATCTCCTCGACCAGGCCGAACTCGGCGAGCACGACGGGCACCTGCCCGTCGGCGGGGTCGAGCTCGACGGCCGAGACCAGGCGGTCCTCCGCCGGGCAGACGACGGCGTCGTGGGAGGCGCCGGAGGCCAGGTCGACGAGCATGGCGCGGAAGCGGCGCGGCGCGGGCGCGGTGCCCGGAGCGAGCAGCGTCCGCTTGTCCTGCTCCAGCAGACCGAAGTACGACACGTGCGTGTCGGGCCCGAGCAGACCCTCGCGCTGGAGGATCGCCCGCGCGGCGTCCACCTCCTCCGGGCGGAGGGAGGCGAGGGCGGCGGCGACGGTCGTCGTCGCGGGCGTGGCGGTGGCGGTCACGGTGTCTCCGTTCGGTTGTGGCGGGCGAAGTAGGTGCGCAGACGGTAGCGGTCTCCCGCGTACTGCACGGTGGAGGCGAGCACGGCGCGCTCCGAGCGGTTGCGCACCACCTGGTGCATGACGAGCGTGGGAGTGCCCGCCTCGACGCCGAGCTGCGCGGCGATGTCGGGCCCGGCCTCCCGAGCCTCGATGGTGGTCTCGGCGTTGGCGAGCTCGTTGCCCGCCGCGGTCAGCGCCTCGTAGAGGGAGGCGGTCGCGAAGTCGTGCGCGTCGGCGTCCGGGAGCAGCGCGGCCGGGATGAGCGCCCAGTCGAGGGCGATCGGCACGCCGCCGAGCATCCGCACCCGGCCGAGCCGGAACAGCGGAAGGCCGGGTGCGATGCCGAGCAGCTCGGCGTCGTCGATGGTCGAGGGCGCGATGCGCGCCTGGAGCACGCGCGAGGTGGCCTCCAGCCCCATCCGCTCGGCCGTCTCGCTGAACGACTCGAGGCTGTTCGGCCACTCGTTGCGCGTGTCCGCGCCGCCCGAGACATACCAGCCGCGCCCGTGCGAGGAGGCGAGCGCGCCGTCTTCGACCAGCGCCTGGAGAGCCTTACGGAGGGTCACGCGGCTGATGCCGAGCAGCCGGCAGAGCTCGCGCTCGGGAGGGAGCCGGCTGCCGGAGCGCAGCTCACCGCTCGCGATCCGCTCGCGCACGGAGTCGGCCGCCTGCACCCACAGGGGCTCGGGATGATCCGTGCGGACGCCCGGCTGGCCGAGGGCCAGTCCGGGCGCCGCCGCCTCTGGTGTCTGCGTCATCGCTCGAGGCTCACCGTCTCCCAGACGCCGGTGCGCATCGAGGTGTAACAGGCGTCGAGGATGCAGTTGACGACGAAACCATCGTCGAAGGTCTCGTCCGGAGTCGCGCCGGCGGCGAAGCGCTCGACGAAGTGGCGCATCTCCTGGCTGAAGCCGTAGGCGCGGGCCTCCTCCGGAACCGGGTACACCCAACCGGTCTCGGCGTCGGCCTTCTCGACGAGGTAGCCGGCCGGGTTCTCGATGAAGCCCCACACCGGGGTGTGGGAGGTGTCGGTGACCAGGCGCCCGGCCGTTCCGACCAGTTCGTGGCGCAGTTGCATGCCGCCCTTCTCGATCCACGAGGACTCGATCTGCGCCAGCTGGCCGCCGGCGAACTTCAGGAGTGCGATGGCGGTGTCCTCACCTGCGGTCTTGTCGGAGTGGACCATGGTCGCGCCCCAGGCGAAGACCTCGGTGACCTGGTTGTCCTTGCCGAAGAAGTGGCGGGCCGACTCGACGGTGTGGCAGCCCATGTCGAGCAGGGCGCCGCCTCCCGCCGTCTCGGCGTCCCAGAAGTGCGCGGCGTGCGGGCCGGAGTGTGCCTCCCGGGCCCGCATGGTCAGCGGCTCGCCGATAGCGCCGGCGGTGACCATCTGGTGCGCCTTCGCGATGTTGGGAGAGAAGACGGAGCTCTCCGCGTAGCCGTGCCAGACGCCGGTCTCTCGCACGATGCGGACGATCTCGGCGGCTTCGGCTCCCGTGCGGGCGAGCGGCTTGGTGCACACGATGCCCTTGCCTGCCTCGGCGGCGATCCGCACCGCCTCCACGTGCGCCTCGTTCGGGAGCGCGATCACGACGAGGTCGATCTCCGGGTCGGCGCAGAGCGCTGCCATGTCGTCGTACTGCCGGGCGATGGGGCCCCACTTCTCCGCGAAGGCTTCGGCGCGGCCGAGATCGCGGGAGTAGGCGGCGACGATCTCGGCTCCGCGGACGTCTTGCAGGGCGTCCGCGTAGGTGTCGGCGATGAAACCGGAACCGAGAAGACCGACTCGAATCACATTTCCTCCTGTGGGCGGTGGTGTTAGTCATAGTAGCCATGTGGTACGCATTTGGTCTATATCAATCGCGGAATACTTGCAGAGGCAAAATACCTCTTGCTACCTCCAAGTACCTCTATGTATGCTCCCGCTCGATCCGTCCCCCGAACACCGAGGTCCCCGAACACCGAGGAGAACCGCAGTGCAACCACGCGCGTCGATGAAGAAGCGCGTTGCTGCGGGGCTCGCGATCCTGGCGACGACCACGCTCGCCGTGACCGGCTGCTCCGGCAGCGGCGCCGGGGCCCGCGGACGAACGGCCCTGGGCGTGGGCGCGCGCGGAGGACGCCGCCGTGCAGGAGCTGCTGGCGGGCGTGTGACGAGGACGCTGTCCGGTCCGCGACAGAACCGTGTAAGAGCCACGCAAGCGCCCTGACAGCGGCCGGCGTCATCATCGAGACAGAGCCGAGGAGGCTGAGATGAGAGACGTCTACGACGACATGACCGTGCTCGTCACGGGAGCGAATCGGGGGGTGGGCGCGGCGTTCGCGGATGTGCTCGTGGAGCTCGGGGCGAAGAAGGTGTACGCCGCGGCACGCGACCCCGAGACCGTGCGGAGTCGCGGCGTCACGCCCGTGCGGCTGGACGTGACGGACCGCGACCAGGTCGCCGCGCTCGCGGAGCGGCTGTCCGACGTGACGATGGTGATCAACAACGCCGGCATCCACCGACGGGCCTCCCTCTTCGACGAGGGCGTCGTCGACGTCGTCGACTCCGTGATCCGGACCAACCTCGTGGGGACGCTGACGGTGAGCGCCGCCTTCGCGCCCCGGCTCGTCGAGAACAGAGGCGGGATCATCGCCAACATGCTCTCGGCCGGCTCGTGGCTCGCCGGCCCGGGCAACCTGGCCTACGCGGTCTCGAAGGCCGCCGCGCTCTCTCTGACGAACAACATGCGGGCCGAGCTCGGCCCGCGCGGCGTCCAGGTGACCGCCATCCACGCCGGCTTCATCGACACCGACATGATGGCGGCCTTCCCTGGTCGGAAGCTCAGCCCGCGCGAGGTCGCCGCGGACGCCCTGTCCGCCATCGCCTCGGGCGCCCAAGAGGTGCTCATCGACGACATGTCCCGCGCGGCGAAAGCAGCATCCGCCGAGCCGGTGCCTCCGTTCGCCGCCGGGTGACAGGTCACCACGGCACGTCGTTGCCGTGACGGTCGAGGAATCGGAGGCCGGGTGTGCCGCGCTGCGCATCGATCGTGTCGACGAGCGGGGGGATGCTCTCGCCGATCTCGAGCATGGCGTTCTCCCCGCCCAGGCTGGTTCTGACCCACCCCGGCGCCAGGAGCAGCAGTGACCGCCGCTCATCCGCGTGGCGGGCCGCATAGCTCCGGAACATCTGGTTGAGCGCCGCCTTCGTCGCCCGGTAGACGTCGAAGCCTCCCGTGGTGTTGTTGGAGACGCTGCCCTGACCCGAGGACATCACCGCGATCGTGCCTCCCGGGTCCACGAGGTCCTGCAGTCGCTCGACCGCGCGCATGACCCCCAGGACGTTGGTCTCCATCATCCTGTCGAAGTCCCGCACGTCGATGTCCGCACCGACGGCGTCGGCCGGGGCGAGCGACAGGCCGGCGACCACGAAGAGCAGGTCGAACACCTCGCCGGACAGCCGGGCCCGGAGCGCGTCGATCTGTTCCGGCTCCGCGATGTCGACCTGCTCGATCCTGACGCCCCCGTCGGTGGAGTCGACGAAGTCGCGGAGAGGCGACGGGGCGTCGTTCCTGACCGTCGCGACGACCCGGGCGCCCCGCTCGACGTAGGTCTCGACGATCGCCTCCCCGAGACCGCGCGAGGCTCCAATGATCAGGACATTGCGGTGAGCGGTCTTCGCCTCGGCTGGTCCGGACATGATGTCTCCTCTCGACGACGTGTCGACACTACTGCTCGCGATTTGGACCGAATGTCGCGTCAACGTCGCCCAGAAGCGACATTCGGTCCAAATCGCGCTGCAGGCTAGCGGGCGCGCGCGAAGTTGGTGCGCAGGCGGTAGCGCTCGCCCGCGTACGTGATCGTCGAGACGAACAGGGGATGCTCGCTGTCGTCGACGGCGACCTGGCGCATCACCAGCACGGGCTTGCCGACCTCCAGCCCGAGGTGCTCCCCGATGGAGGCCGTGCTCTCGCGCGCCTCGATCGTCGCGTCCGCCCGCAGGGGCTCCACCCCGGCCTCGGCGAGCGCCTCGTAGAACGACGCCGTCGAGAAGTCGACCGATTCGAGCGAGGGGGCGAGCGCGGCGGGCATCCTCGTCACGTCGACCGCGATCGGCACGTCGTCGAGCAGACGCACCCGCTCCAGGTGGAACAGGGGGGTGCCCGGGGCGACGCCCAGCTCCTCGGCCTCGTCGAGGGTGGCGGGCTTCGCCTCGGCGCGGAGCACGCGCGAGGACGGGGCGAGCCCCATCCGGGCGGCGGTCTCGGTGAACGACTCCAGGCTGTTCGGGAAGTCCTTGCCGACGGCGGGCGCCTGGGCGACGTACCAGCCGCGGCCGTGGGAGGCGCTCAGCACGCCGTCCTCGACAAGCTGGCTCAGCGCCTTGCGCAGCGTCACCCGGGAGATCGACAGTTGCTGGCAGAGCTCCCGCTCCGGGGGGAGGCGCATCCCCGGTTTGAGCACGCCCGAAGCGATCTCGTTGTTGATCAGGGTGATCACCTGGATCCACAGTGGCTCGGGGTAGTCCGGCCTGATCGCGGCGACCGCGTTACCCCCGAGCGTCTCCGGCTGCGTCACAGTCGATACCCTCCCCTTGCCGATCGCGTGCCTCATTCATACCACTTGTGACCGGTCAGGCCCTGCGGCGACCCGGGCGGAGAGCCGGTCGAACGCCGCACCGAGCTCGGCGTCGACCCCGCGCGCGCCGTCGTGCGCATCGTGGTGGCGGACGACCCGGCGCGCTCCCTCGGCGAACGACACCCGTGGCGCGAACCCGGGTACGAGACGCTGCAGCTTCGTGGTGTCGAAGAGCATCGTGTGCCGGAAGTCGTGCTCGAGCACCTCGCGCCAGCCGGGGATCTCCTCGGCGATCGACTCGCTCGACCGGTGCACGAGCAGTGGCTCGCGCACCCCGGCCGCCCGCGCGAGCTCGAGGTGGATCTGGTCCCATGTCAGCACGTCGCCGCTCACGACATTGACACTCTCGCCGATCGCGTGCCCCTCCCCCAGCAGCGGCACGAACGCCCGCGCGAAGTCGGCGGAGTGCATGAGCGTCCACAGCGAGGTGCCGTCGCCGTGCACGACGACCGGCTCCCCCGCGCGCATCCGCTCGACGGCGGTCCAGCCCGACAGGAGCGGCACCGTGGTCTCGTCGTAGGTGTGGAAGGGACGCACGATCGTCAGCGGGAAGCCGCTCTCGCGATGGGCCTGCTCGAGGTGCAGCTCGCACGCGATCTTGTCGCGGGCGTAGCCGAACACGGGCTGACGGCGCGGGCTCGACTCCGTGATCGGCAGCAGCGGGATGGGGCGGCCGAACACCGAGCAGGTCGAGATGAACACGTACTGCCCGGTGCGGTCGCCGAAGTACTCGACGTGTCCGTCCAGGTCGGCCGGGGTGAAGGCGACCCAGTTGACCACCGCGTCCCAGCGCTCGTCGCCGAGAAGCCCGGCCAGCGCCGCAGGGTCTCGCACGTCGCCGGTGAGCAGCCGGACGCCGTCGGGCACGGGCCGTCGCGGTGCCGAGCGCGTGATGATCGTCAGCTCGGCGCCCTGCGCGACCGCCTCGCGCGCGGCGGCCGAGCCGATCATCCCGTTGCCGCCGAGGAACAGGATGCGGCCGCTCATGCGGTCCTCCCGTCGGAGAGCCCGGAGCCGACGAGGTGGCGGTACGACTCCTCGAGGGCGTCGAACGTGTCGACGCTGAGGCGCTCAAGCTCGACGATGTGCCAGCGGAGTCCGGAGGGCGCGGTGAGGATGCCCCGCCAATCCATCGCTCCCGCCCCGATCGGGACCATCACGTCGTCCTCGTAGCTCTGCGCCGGGCCGTCCTTGATGTGGATGAGCCGCGCCCGGTCGCCGAGACGCGTGAGCACCTCGGCGGGGTCGGCGCCGCCCATCCGGGCCCAGTAGGCGTCGAGCTCGATCACGACGCGGGGGTCGAGCAGGTCGAGCAGGAGGTCGTACGCCTGCCGCCCGTCGAAACGGTTCGCGAACTCGGCGAAGTGATTGTGGTAGCCGACGACCATCCCGCGCTCGGCGGCGTTCGCCGCCGCCTCGTTGACGCGGCGCACCCCCGCCGCGATGGTCTCGGGCGAGTCGAACTCCTCGCGCTCCATCGACCAGACCAGCGTTCCGGCACCGAGCGCCCCGGCCGCGTCGAGCAGGCGTTCGGCGTCCTCTCCCGCCGGGAACGGCGTGTGCGCGCTCGTGATCGCGAGTCCCGCCGCGTCGGCGGCGGCGCGCACCCGTTCGGGTCCGTACTCCTCCACGAGCCCGTAGGTCTCGACGCCGAGGTAGCCGATGCCGGCGACACGGGCGAAGGTCCCCTCCAGATCCGCCCGCGCCTGCTCGAGGATCGTGTACCCCATCACGGCGATCGGCGCGCTCACAGGGCCCCCGCCGTCCACAGGAGTGCCCGGCGCACCAGCTCGCGCACGGGAGGCTCTCCCCACGCCCGCAGGTCGTGGCCCAGGGCGAGGTAGACGACCCGCCCCTCCCCGACCTCCCGCGCGTACATGACGGGGATCACCTCGCCGTCGGCACGATGGCGCTGAGCGATGACCTGCACGTCGTCGTCCGCGAGCTCGAACTCGTAGTACTCGTCGAAGAGCTCGAAGTCTCCGATCCCTGCGGTGATCGGGTGCGCGCCCACGATCTCCACCGTGTGCCGCCCCTCGTGGTGGCCCGGCCCGTGGGAGAGGTACCGGTTGCCGAGCAGCTCGAACATCGGCCGATCGGCAGGGTCGAGCCCTTCGCCGTCCCAGCCGAGGATGTTGGCGCCGTGGATGCCCACGACGCCCTTGCCTGCGCGCACGGCCGCGGCGAGCGCCTCCTGCTGCTCGGTCGGGAACTGGCCGCCGGACGTGTAGAGCAGGTAGGTGTCGGCGTCGGCCGTCTCGGGGCGCGCGTCGATGAAGCGGTTCATGCCCATCCCGCGCCGCGTCACGAGGCCCGCCTCGATGCCCAGCTGCTGGTACACCTGCGAGGCGGCGAGGAGGTCGTGGTGGATGTCGTCGCCGTTCACGACGACGAGTGCTGATCTGTTTCGGCTCATCTCGTCTTCTCGTTGTCCGCGCCCGCGGGCGGACCGGTCGCTCCGGCCCGCCCGCGGTCGCTCGTTCCGGGTGCTCCTGGGTCAGGAGACCGGCTTCAGCTTCAGTGCCACCACCGGGTTGGGGTAGGGCGCGAAGTAGGGGTTGTCCTCGCTCGGCCAGCCGGTGACCTTCGCGCTGCTCCAGTCGCCGTAGTTGCCCCAGTAGAACATCACGATCATCGGCAGCTGGTCGATCCAGATGCCCTGGAGCTTCTCGAGGATCGCGGCGCGCTCCTCGTCCGTGGTCGCCAGCGGGTACTGCGCGAACAGTGCCTTGGCGGTCGGATCGTTGAAGCGCTCGATGTTCTCGAAGGTCGGCGTCGCCTGCCCCAGGGGGTAGTACTTGTTCGGGTTCATCATCGAGTCGTAGATGTTGAACGCGCGCGGCGCCGGACCCACCGGGTAGCCGATCGTGGACTGGAATGTGCCGTCTGCGGTGATCTTGTTGATGTCGTTCACCGAGGTGGTGTCGATGTCGAGCTTGATCCCGATGTCCTTCAGCTGCGAGACCAGCACCTGGGCGCGGGCCGCGATGTCGGTGTACGAGGCGGGGAAGCTGACCGAGAACTCGACCTTCTTGCCGTCCTTCTCGTAGTAGCCGTCGGAGCCCTTCGTGTAGCCGGCGTCGGTCAGCTGCTTCTCGGCGGCCGGCTTGTCCTGCTTGAAGACGAGGTCTTTGTACTTGGGTGCGACCTCGCTCGCGAAGGCCGGCATCGGGAGACCCGTCTGGCTGGTCGCCGGCGGCGAGTCGGTCGCGGCGCCGATCTGGGCACGGTCGACGCCGAGGCTGATCGCGCGGCGCACGGCGATGTCGCTGAGCGGCCACTTCTCCAGGTTCGGGATGAGACCGTCCGAGCCCACGACCGGGGCCCAGTAGTGGTTGTCCTTGCTCTTGGAGAGGTAGGTCTTCTCGGCGTCGGCGATGTACGTGCCCGACCAGTCGGCCTGTCCCTGCACGAGCGCGTTCGTCTGGCCCTGGTTGTCCTTGTAGGGGATGAACCGGATGCCGCCGATCTTGGCCGGCTCCTGCCAGTAGTCCTTGTTCGTCTTGAGTACGAAGCTCTGCGGCGAGAAGCTGTCGAGCACGAACGGTCCGGTGCCGACCGGATCCTTGTCCACGTAGGTGGTCGGATCGCCGACCTTCGACCAGATGTGCTTCGAGACGATCGCGGCCCCGACGAGCGAGGTGAACTTCGTCTCCGACGGCGCGGTGAAGGTCATCACCACGGTGTCCGCGTCGGGCGCGGTGATGGTGTCGAAGTCGACGCCGCCCACGTTCAGGGCCGGGTACTTCTTCAGCATCTCGTAGGTGAAGACGACGTCGTCGGCGGAGAACTTCTGCCCGTCCGTCCACTTCACGCCGCTCTGCAGGTGCAGGGTCAGCGTCTTGTTCTCGTTCGACCACTCCCACGACTTGGCGAGCCACGGGATGTCCTTGCCGATGTCGACGTTGTTGATCTGCACGAGCGGCTCGTAGATGAAGCCGCCTGCGCCCTGGTTGGTGTAGGTCGCGCCCTGCGCGGTGTTCGGCAGGTACGGGTTGAAGGACTGGGTGAGGCTGTCGGACTGACTCGCCACGTTGAGGATCAGTCCGTCGCCCGAGCTCGAACCGTTCGACGAGCAGGCGGCGAGCGGTACGACGAGCGAGGCGGCGAGCGTCGCGCCGATGAGGGCGCGGCGCACGGACCTTCTGCGATTCATTGCTGGTCTCCCTTGGTTTCGGTTGTGCGTGGAGCGTCTGCGGGGGCCGCATGCGGCCCGGTGGTGAGGCGGCGGCCGGCCGGGCGCACGGGGCCCAGGCCGTAGGCGGCCGCGTTCTCGGTGCGCTTGACCATGGCCTCGGCGTCGTCGGCGTACAGCCAGCACTTCGCCCACTGGCCGTCCTCGAGCGCGAACGCGGGCGGGGCCTGGGTACGGCACCGGTCCATGGCGAACGGGCAGCGAGGGTGGAACCGGCAGCCCGCGGGCGGATCGATGAGGCTCGGCGGCTGCCCGATGTCGCGCGGACGCTCGTCGTCCGGACGGGACGGGTCGGGCGCGGAGGCGATGAGCAGCTGGGTGTACGGGTGCGCGGCCTTCTGGGTCACCGTCTCGCTGGGCCCGGCCTCCACCAGCTGCCCGGCGTACATCACGCTGGTGTCCTCGGCGAAGTAGCGGGCGGAGGCGATGTCGTGCGTCACATAGAGGAGGGCGACCCGGCGCTCCTCCACGAGCCGCCGCAGCAGGTTCAGCACGCCGAGGCGGATGGAGACGTCGAGGCTCGACACCGGCTCGTCCGCGAGGAACACGTCGGGGTTCGCCGCGAGCGCCCGCGCGATGGAGATGCGCTGCAGCTGGCCCCCGGAGAGCTCGTGCGGATACTTCTCGGTGAACTGTCGTGCGGGCCGGAGGCTCACCTGCCCCAGCAGGTCGTCGATGAGGGCCGTCTGCTCCTTCGGCGACGCTTTCGGATGGTGGATGCGGACGGCCCGCGTCAGCGTCCTGGCGATGGTCGCGACGGGGTTGAAGGAGCCGAACGGATCCTGCAGGATCAGCTGCACGTGGCTCACGTGCTCCCGCAGTGAGCGGCCGCCCTTCACACGCACGGGCGTGCCGCGGTAGCGGATCTCGCCGCTCGTCACCGGGTGCAGCTGGGCCAGGAGGCGCGCGAAGGTCGACTTGCCCGAACCGGACTCGCCCACGAGCGCCATGATCCGGCCGGCGTGCAGCGCGAGGGAGACGTCGTCCGCCGCGTGCACCACGCGCTTGGGTCCGCGTGCGAAGAGCCGTCCGCGAGCGGGGAAGTGCTTGGTGACGTGGAGCGCCTCGAGCACGGGGACGTCCGCCCGCTCGTCGGCGGCCGCCGGTGCGGTCTCGATCGTGGTCATCGGGCGTCCTCCATCAGGGTGTCGGCGTCGGCCGGGCGGTCGGGGGCGCTGCCGTCGCCCTCGTAGAGAAGGCACGCGGCCTCGGTCTGCCGCCACTCGGCGGGGCCGGCGAGCGTCAGCAGCTCTGGCACCACCTCGTGGCAGCGGTCGAACGCGAGCGGGCAACGGTCGGCGAACGCGCATCCCGCGGGCAGCCGGCGCAGGTCGGGCGGCGATCCCGGGATGCCCGCGAGCTCGCGCTTCGGGCCCGAGAGCGTCGGAAACGACCCGAGCAGGCCCTGGCTGTACGGGTGCCGCGGGTTGCGGTAGAACTCGTCGGCGTCCGCGAGCTCGACCACGCGCCCGGCGTACATGACGGCGATGGTGTCCGAGAGCTCGATCAGCAGCGACAGGTCGTGCGTGATGAACACGACCGCGAAACCGAGGCGGTCCTTCAGCTCGATGATCTTCTCGATGATCTGGCGCTGGATCACGACGTCGAGCGCGGTGGTGGGCTCGTCCATCACGATGATCTCGGGATCGAGCGCGAGGCCGACGGCGATCATGGCGCGCTGGCGCATGCCGCCGGAGAGCTCGTGCGGGTACGCGTTCACGCGATCCGTCTGGATGCCGACCAGCCCGAGCAGCTCCACGACCCGCGCCGCGCGCTCGGCCGGCGACATCCCGGGCCGGTGGGCGCGGAGCACGTCGTCGATCTGGGCGCCCACGGTGAGCACCGGGTTCAGGGCGTGCATCGCCGACTGGAAGACGATCGACAGCTCCTCCCAACGGAAGTCCCGCAGGTCGTTGTCGCTCATCGCGAGGATGTCCGTGACCGAACCGTCCGGGTTCGTGTAGAGCATCCGGCCGCTCGTGATCTGCGCCGGCGGCTTGTGCAGACGGGTGATGGCGTAGGCCAGGGTCGACTTGCCCGAGCCGGACTCGCCGGCGACGCCGAGCACCTCGCCGCGGCGCAGCGTCAGTGTGACGTCGTTGACCGCGGGCGTCACCGACGACTCCCCCACATAGTCCACGTGCAGGTTCTCGACCCGGAGGATCACGTCGCTGGTCGCCGGGTCGAACGGCCGGTGCGGCGGGCGCTCTCCGCGCACGCGCGCCGGGCGTCGGACGGTCTTCGCGCGCTGTGCCCGCGCCTGCGCCTTCTGGGCCTTCTTCGTTCCGATTCCCGCCTGGCGCAGCCGGGGGTTGATGAACTCGTCGATGCCGAAGTTGACCAGCGACAGCCCGGTGCCCAGCAACGCGATCGCGAGGCCGGCCGGCACGAACCACCACCACGACCCGGTCAGCATCGCGCTCGACACCTGCGCCCAGTACAGGATCGTGCCCCAGGACCACTCGGTCACGTTCGTCAGCCCGAGGAAGGCCAGGCTGGCCTGGGTCAGGATCGCGCCGGTGACCGTGCCGAGGAAGCTGGCGGCGATCACCGCGATCTGGTTCGGGAAGATGTCGCGGAAGATGATGCTCGACGTGCGCTCGCCGGTCGCTCGGGCGGCCTCGACGAAGTCGCGTTTGCGCAGCGACAGGGTCTGCGCGCGCAGCACGCGCGCGCCCCACGCCCATCCCGTGATCGAGATGACCAGGATGATCCCGATCGAACCCGACTTCGGCAGATACGCGGCGAGGATGACGGTCAGCGGCAACGCCGGGATGACGAGGAAGACGTTGGCGAGCAGCGACAGCAGCTCGTCGGACAGCCCGCCCAGATACCCGGCGGCCAGGCCGACGATCACCGACAGAACGGTGGCGACGATCGCGGCGCCGACGCCGACGAGCAGCGAGATCTGCGTGCCGTAGAGCATCTGCGAGAAGACGTCCTGGCCGGTCTGGGTCGTGCCCAGCCAATGCTCGGGGCTCGGCGGCTGCAGGGTCTGCTTGCTGACGGCCGACGGGTCGTACGGGGCGATCCAGGGGCCGATGATGGCGAGCACGCAGAACACGGCGACGATGACGACACCCGTGAGGGTCCAGGGGCGCCGGAAGGCGCGCATCCAGGCGAAGCGGGAGGTGGGGGTGTCCGTCTCGCCGGACTCGGCCTCGGCGACGGTGGCGGTGGTGATGGCCATGGGTTGCGCTCTCAGCTCTCTCGGGTGCGGGGGTCGAGGAAGACGTACATGAGGTCGGCGAGCATGTTCGCGATCAGGACCGTGATGGTGATGACCAGGAAGATGCCCTGCATCAGCGGGTAGTCCTGCGCCTGCGCCGCCTTGAACAGCACGGTGCCGATGCCCGGATAGTTGAAGACGACCTCGGTCACGATGGAGCCGCCGACCACGAAGCCGAGCGACATCGCGAAGCTCGAGAACGACGGCAGGATGGCGTTGCGCGCGGCGTAGGTGAACATCACGCGCCGTTTCGGCAGCCCCTTCGCCTCGGCGAGCCGCACGTAGTCCTCACTCAGCGTGGTCACCATCATGTTGCGCATTCCGATCAGCCAGCCGCCGATGGAGGCGACGACGATCGTGAGCGCCGGGAGGATCGCGTAATAGGTCGCGCTGCCGATGAAGCCGAGATTCCAGCCGATCGTCTCGGTCACCGCGTAGCCGCCGGAGAGCGGGAACCAGTGCAGGATGATCGAGAAGACCAGCACGACGCAGATCGCGAACCAGAAGTACGGGATGCTCGACAGCAGCGTGGTCACGGGGATGAGGCCGTCGAGCCAGCTGCCGCGCCTCCAGCCGACGATCATCCCGAGCCCGGTGCCGATGACGAAGCCGAGGACCGTGCAGACCGTGATGAGCACCAGCGTCCAGCCGATGCTGCTCGCGAGCACGTCGGCGACAGGGGTCGGGTAGTACGCGTAGGAGATGCCGAAGTTGCCGCTGAACAGGTTCTTCCAGTAGTCGAGATACTGCTGCCAGAGGCTCGCGTCGCTCTGCCCGAACAGCACGCGCAGCGCCTCGATCGCCTGCGGCGACAGCTTGCCGTGGAACTTGGCGATCAACGCGTCGGCCGGGCTCCCCGGCATGATGCGCGGAAGCAGGAAGTTGAGGCTGATCGCCGCCCAGGCGGTGATCAGGTAGAAGACGGCTCGTCTCAGGAGCACTCTCATGGGGTGTCGCTGCTCTCGGTCTCGGTCGGACGGGTGGGGGCGGTGTCGGGCGCGCCACCGGGGCCGCGTGCGGCGGCCGCCGGGACGGCGGCGGGCACCGGTTCCGCGGCGGGCGGGGCGACGAGCCAGCGGGCCGCGCCGGCGACGAGCGCGCGGACGCCGCTCGACGCCCAGGCGCGCAGGTCGTGGCCGAACTGGAGGTAGCAGACCCGGCCCTGCCCGTAGCGGTGCGCCGTCACGAGAGGCTCGCGCCCGTAGGGAGCGTCCCGCCAGGCGAGCACGTCGGAGCCGGGCCGCACGGCCAGCCGGTAGTGCTCGTGCTGCAGATCGAACGGCTCGACGCCCGCGGTGATGGGATGCTCCGCGAGCCGCACGGTGTACCGGCTCTCGTGCGGCTGGGGGCCGTGGTCGAGGTAGCGGGCGCCGATCAACTCGGCGAGCTCCGCGTCGGCGGTGGCGCCGTCGTCGAAGTAGGCGGTGGAGTGCACCGCGAGCAGACCGGCCCCGGCGGCCACGGCCTCCCGCAGTCCGGCGCGCTCCCGTGGGCCCAGGTCGCCCGCCGCCCGGTAGAGGGCGATCAGCACGTCGGTGGTGGTCTCGTCCCGGCCGAGGGATCCGGTGCCGATCCTGACGCGGGTCGCGAGCCCCTCCGCGGCCAGCAGCCCCTGCAGCTCGACGCCTGCGCCGAAGAGGTCCTCGTACACGTCGTCCCCCGTGAGCACGACCGTCGCCGTCGTCATGACGCGCTCCCTCACCACGTCGACCGCAGTTCGCCCACCGGCGACCACAGTCCTTCGTCGAGTCCTGCGGTCAGGGCGTTGTCGTAGACCCGGAGCGGCAGCGTCACGCGACCGCGGGATCGTGCGCTCTCGTAGCTGGCGAACACGATCTCGGCCCCGGCGAGGGCGTGGCGGCCCGCGAGTACGGGTTCCGCGCCGGTCTCCAGTGCGTCCACCAGGTCGGCCACCGCCTCCGCGGTGCACGCGAAGATGGCCGGGTCGATCCCGTGGTCCCAGCCCGCGGGGTCGGAGGCGTACGGGGAGGCGAAGCGCATCCCGTCGGCGCCGAACCGCTGCACGACGCACTCCTGGCCGTTGACGACGATGCGCCCGCGGGTGCCCTGCAGGATGAGCCCGAGGTTGTTCTCACGGTTGAGGACGGGCGTGGCCGGCTCGCGGCCGGTCGCGATCGTCGCGCGGACGCCGTCGGCCCATGCGATCTGCGTGACCGAGGAGGTCTCGACGAACGCGCCGTAGACGTAGCGGTTGATGCTCACGTCGTGCTGCGCGAGCACCCATTCTGCCGGGGCGTCGTGGCGGTAGAACAGGGCGAGGTCCACGATGTGGCTGCCCCAGTCGAAAAGGTTCGGGCAGTAGCCCTCGATGGTCACCAGCTCGCCGATCATCCCTTCGTCCAGCTGGGCACGGGCGAAGCGGTGCACGGGCTCGAATCGACGCTGCAGGTTGACGGTCAGCTGGACACCCGCGTCCGCCGCACGCTGGGTCATCGCGACGGCGTCCCCGTAGGTGAGGGCGAACGGCTTCTCGCAGTGGACGGCGAGGACACCCGCATCGATCGCGGCCTCCACCACCGCGCGGCGGTGCTGCGGCGGCGTGCAGACGCTCACGATGTCGGGCCGCACCGCGGCGATCATGGCCGCGGCATCGGCGCCGGCGTGCGGGATGTCGAGCTCGGCGGCCAGGCGCTCGGCCGCCGGGAGATCCGGGTCGGCTACCCCGGCCAGGCGCACGCGGGGATCGGCGCGGTAGGCGGCCGCATGGACCCTGCCCTGGCCGCCGGCGGCGACCACCGCCGCGGAATACGTCTGCACCACACACTCTCCCTTGAAATGCGCCGTCCGGCACCCTGTGCGGCGCCGGGCGGGTGAACCGAACGGTATCCCAAATCAATACCACCCGATGCCAGACTAAGACGAAAAGCGCACGGTAACAAGAGCGCGGAGGAGGTTTCACACGGACGAAACATGCCGCAGGCCGGAGCGGAAGCCGGAATCGCGCCGTCACGCCGGATACGGGAGCGATCCACATAGAACCACAATCGACCACGAGGGCTACACTGACCGCATGCTGATCAGCCGCGTCGTCTCCGCCCGCACCTCCCGCATCGATGAGATCCCCACCCCCGCGCCCGGCGCCGGGCAGGTGCTCGTCGAGATCCTCGCCAGCGGGGTGTGCACCTCCGACCTGACGCCCTGGCGTGACGGACCCGCCCCAGGCGACGGCCCGATCGCCCTCGGACACGAGATCACCGGCCGCGTCGTCGCCACCGGTCCGGGAGCGTCCCGATGGCGGGACGGCGAGCTGGTCACGGGGCTCGGCGGTCCCGGCTTCGCCACGCACGCCGTACTGGAGGCCGACCTGCTGCTCCCCGTTCCTGCCGGCGTAGAGCCCGCCCACGCGATCGGCGAGCCCATCGCCACCCTGGAGGAGGCGATCTCGCGCACGCCGGTAACCGCCGGGTCGCGCGTCGCGATCATCGGCCTCGGGTTCATGGGCCTCGGCCTGCTGCAGCTCGCGCGCACCCGCGCCCCGCGCACGATCATCGCCGTCGACCCCAATCCCGAGGCGCGGGAGCGCGCTCTGGCGCTCGGAGCACACGTGGCGCTGCACCCCGACGACGTCGCGGCGTACGCGGAGACCGGACGAGCGGAGGGCTCCGGCGGCGCAGCGGCGGAGGGCGGCGCGGCCGACCCGCGCGCCGACGTCGTCCTCGAGGCCACCGGAGTCACCCCCGGGCTCGCCACCGCCTCCCCGCTGGTCCGCCCCTTCGGAACGCTGTGCGTCGTCGGCTACCACCACGCCGGGACGGCCCCCTTCGACATGGAGCTCTGGTACAAGGGCGCCACCGTCGTCAACGGCTTCTGCCCCGACCATCCCCGCGTGATGCGGGCGATGACCGACGCGCTGCGCCACGTCGCCGACCGCCGGTTCACCTTCGCCCCGCTCGTGACCCATCGCTTCGGCCTCGACGGCGTCGACGCCGCTTACGCCCTCATGGCAGCCCACGCTCCCGGCTTCGTCAAGGCCGTCATCGAACCCTGACCCCACGCAGTCCCGCTTCTCCCCGCCCCCTTCCTCCGCCGATGTGGACCAAATGTGTTGAAAGAGGCCGCCTTTCGCGACATCTGGTCAAAATCGCCGGGCGGGCGCCCGATCGCGACCGGCCGGCGTGCCCGCTCAGCCCGCGCAGACGGCGAGGAGGAACCATCCCGAGTGCGGGATCCACTGCTCCGCCCAGCGCCACTCCTCGCCGTCCGGCGCCTCGGCCGGCAGGAAGGCGATGGACTCCTCGTCCTCCCAGCCGGAGGTGATCCCGTTGACGATGCCGCCCGGTGTGTTCTGATACTCCGCCGAGTACTCGACCCCGTTGCGTCCGCGGCCCTGGAGCATGCACGCGTCGAACGGGTTCAGGCCGCCCACCCAGCCGATCACGTCCGCGTGGAGGCGTCGCAGCCGTTCGCGCGCCGCGTCGTCGCACCCGGGGAGCCGGGAGGCGACCGTTGCCGCGTACGCGAGGGACGAGATGCCCGCGTTCTCGCCCTGCCACCAGTAGCCGGTCTCGTTCTCGTGCGGGAAGAAGAACGCGTCACGGTCGGCGCCGCTGAGCGGTCGGATGCGCTGGCGGGGATACCCGAACGGGTTCGCGACCGCGTCGGTGCGTTCGAGCATCCCGCTCAGGACGGTGAGCGCGACCTCCTCGGCGCGTGCCGCCTGCTCAGGCGCATCCGTCAGGCGATCGCCCGCGACGTCGCCCGCAGCCCCGGCGCGCAGCACCTCGGCCCAGCGCAGCAGCGCGACGGCCGGGAGCCCGGGCTCGGCGGCGTGGAAGAACGGCCGCCCCTCCACGTCTCCGACCAGCCACGCACCGGTCTTCCCCGCCCGCACGCGGCCGGCGAGCGCGGCCGCGCGCCCGTGCGCCGCCGCGACGAACCGCGACGCATCGCCGCCGCGCGTCCAAGCCGCGTGCGCGAGCTCGGCCGCGGCCAGCAGGGCGCAGTAGTCGTCGATCGCCGACTCCTCGCCGTCGAAGAGGTACTCGCGATTGTGCCGCTCGAGGTGGTCGAACCCGCGCTCGGCGGCGTCGAAGTACGCGTCGCGCGAGTAGTCGCCGTCCTCGTCCGCCGTCGAGGCGAGGGCCAGTGCCGCGATGGCGAGCCCGCCGCCGTGCCGGTACGCCGCCTGCCAGCGCCGTGTCCGCACGCTGTCCTGCAGCGGGGCGGTGATGACCCGCTCCTCCAGCCGCTTGGTCAGCGCGTCGAAGATCCCGGTGTAGAAGAACCCGGCCGGGTCCTGGAACCGCACCAGGAAGTCCGCACCGAAGAGCCCCTCGTCCCGCAGCCGCGGATACTGGCTCGTCCGGAACGCGGGATGCGCCGTGCGCAGCTCCCGGCCCGCGGTCAGCAGCGCCCAGGCGCAGAGCGGGATCTGCTGCGGGCTCATCATGCGCGTGTAGGTCAGATGGCTGAGGAACTTGCTGTAGTCGCCGGAGGCGTCGAGCCAGCCGCCGCGCGCGTCGACCGTGCGCCCGGAGTCGTCGTCGTAGAAGCGGGCGGCGGCGTCTTTGCGCTCGATCTCGCCGCTCGACCGCTGGGCACGGAACATCGCCGTGATGTCGGCGACGACGAGGCCCGGCAGGCGGTCCGCCGCGACGGCGAACGGTTCGGACGCGACGTCCGCTCCGTCGACCTCGGCGATCACGCGGTAGTGGCCCGGCCTGGTGAGCCCGCTGAACTCCACCCGCGCGTAGCGGGCTCCCGACCAGTGCGCGACCGGCTCCGGAGCGCCGGCGATATGCACCGGCACGTCGACCGGGTCGCCGTCGACGGTCTCGACCCGCGCCTCGGCGACCCGGCGTCCGACGATGACGGCCGCCTTGTCCGCCCGCCCGTTGTAGCCGAGCTGGCTCACCAGCACAGCGGGTCCCGCGACCGTCTCCATCCGCGCCTCCAGACAACATGCGTACCACTAGTACCAAAACAATACCAGCGGAACGCGGGTCGTCAGCGCCGCAGGATACGCGGCCCCACCATCCACGCCAGTGCGCACAGCACGCCGGTGAAGGCGAACGCGCCGACGAACGGCACCGCCCCGCCTGCCGCTGCTCCGAGCGCGGCGAACACGATCGCGGTCGCCGCCAGCGAGATCGCGGAGCCGATCGAATCGGCGATCGAGAGGGCCGAGCTGTTGAACCCCTGGTCGTCGCGCGACGAGTACTCGAGGGTCAGCACGCCGAGACGCGGGTAGAGCACACCCATCCCCGCCCCGGCGAACGCCCAGCCGACCACGACCACCGCGGGCGGGAGGTGGAGGGCGGCCGTCGCGATCAATGAGCCGATCGCGATGGACAGACCGAGCGCGCCGAGCCACGCGGCCGTGCCGTTGGAGATCCCTTCGAAGCGCCCTTGCGCCCAGGAGGCGGCCGCCCAGCTGAGCCCGGCGGCCGTGAGCGCGAGCCCGGCGAGGGCCGCCGACATCCCGTACTGCGTCACCAGCAGCAGCGGGACGTACACCTCGGCGGCGAAGAAGGTCCCGGCCACCAGCGAACGGGTCAGGATGACGCTCGGGAGGCCGCGGGCGGCGCGCAGCGTCCGGCGCGGGAGCAGTGGCCGGATGGCGACGACGGCCACGACCGCGGCCACCGGCGGCAGGATCCACTGGACGGGCCCGGTCGCCTCGGCCGAGAGCGTCAGCACGAGCACCGCCGCGGCGACCAGCACCGCCCAGCCGATGCGGCCGAGGTCGCGCGGAGGCAGGTCCGCCCCGTCGTCGGGACCGTGCACGCCGCGCATGGCGGGGACCACCATCAGCATCGCCAGCACGACGAGCGCGACGACGCCGAGGAAGACCCACCGCCAGCCCACCGTCTCGGCGAGCAGCCCCGCGATCAGCGGCCCGATGAGCGACGGGACGACCCACGCGGCGGCGAAGCCGGCGAAGATACGGGGATGCAGCCGCGGCGGGTAGACGCGCGCGACGATCACGTACAGCGACACGGTGAGCGCGCCCCCGCCGAGTCCGTGGATCAGGCGGCCGGCGACGAAGAGCGGCATCGTCGTCGCCGTCCCGGCCACGAGCAGGCCGACGGAGAAGAACACGACGGATGCGAACATCGCCGAGCGCGGGTTGCCCCGGTCGGACCACGCACCCGCGAGCACCATGCCGACGACGCTCACCGCCAGCGGACCGGCGAACGCGAAGGCGTAGAGGGACGCGCCGTCCAGTTCCCGGCTCACCGTGGGCATGATGGTGGTCACCGCGAGCGCCTCGAAGGCGGCCAGCATGATGAGCAGGCACATGCCGATGCTGACCCAGCGGTAGTGCGCGCTGAGCACACCGCCGGGTGGAGAGCGGTCGGCGGGTGTGTCGACGGCGGTGGTGTCAAGGTGAGTCGGGGCGCCGAAGGGTTCGGCGTCCGTGTCGCGGGAGGTCATGGTCCGAGCTTAGAACCTCAACTATTGTTGAGGTCAATGACTCCCGCCGAACCCATCCTGAGCGTCGGCGACGTCGCCTCCCGTAGCGGCGTCGCCGTCTCGACCCTGCACTTCTACGAACGTCAGGGCCTCATCGCCAGCGAGCGCACCGCGGGTAACCAGCGCCGCTACCGTCGCGACGTCCTGCGGCGCATCGCGTTCGTGCGCGTCTCGCAGCGTGTCGGCGTGCCGTTGGCCGACATCCGGGCCGCCCTCGACTCTCTCCCGGAGGGCCGGACTCCCACCAAGAAGGACTGGGCGCGGCTGTCCCGCCTCTGGCGCACGGAACTCGACCAGCGCATCCGTGACCTCCAGCACCTCCGCGACGACCTCACCGGCTGCATGGGCTGCGGCTGCCTCAGCCTGCGCACGTGTGCGCTGCAGAACCCGTCCGACGAGCTGGCGGCCGAAGGCGCGGGGCCGCGCCGCTGGATGGACGGCGACGCCGACGAGACCGGGGGTTGATCCCTCAGCGCGGTGCCGCCGTCGAGGCCCGCACCACCAGGTCGGGCTGGATGCTCGTCCCGGTCGCCTCCGCACCGCCCTCGATCTCGGCGACCAGCCGTTCGACGCTTCCCCGGCCGAGCACGGTGAAGTCCTGCAGCACGGTGGTCAGCGGCGGCCAGAAGTGCGCCGCCTCGGGGATGTCGTCGAAGCCGACCACGCTCAGGTCGCCCGGGATGGTACGGCCGAGCTCGTGCGCCGCGTGGTACACGCCGAGCGCCATCTGATCGTTGGAAGTGAACACCGCCGTGACCTCGCGACCGGCGAGCAGCTGCAGGGACGACCGGTAGCCGAACTCGGCCGTCCAGTCGCCGTGCAGCACCACCGGTACCGGTAGCCCGGCTGCGGCGAGCTCCTGCTCGTAGCCGGCGCGACGCGCCTGCGCCTCGAACCATTCGAGCGGCCCTGCGAGGTGGGCGATCGTGCGATGGCCGAGGTCGATGAGGTGGCGCGTCGCCGCCCGCGCGCCCGCCACCTGGTCGACCGAGAGCTCGCGATCGATGCTCGCCGTGCCGCTCTGGAGGGTGATGTACGGCACGCCGATCCGCGCGGCGGCGACCTGCTCGAGCACGACCTCCTGCGGCGCGATCACGATGATGCCCTCGACCGCCTGCGCGAGGAGGTGGTCGATTCCCGCCTCGATCCCGGCAGGCGTCAGGTCGGCCAGCTGGGCGACGGCGATGTAGTACCCGGCCTCGCGCCCGGCGTCCTGGATCGCGTTGATGCTGGAGACCGGCCCGTAGAGTGCCGCCGCGGAGGTCGAGAGCACGCCGATCGTGCGCGAGCGTGCGGTGACCAGGGCGCGCGCGGCACGGTTCGGCCGGTAGTTCAGCTCATCCATCGCGCGCTGCACGCGCTCCCGGGTCGCGTCACGGATGCTCTCGTGCCCGTTGAGCACGCGCGAGACCGTCTGGTGCGACACCCCGGCGAGCGCGGCGACGTCGCGCATGCTCGCGGCCCGCGGCGGGTGCGGCCGGTCGGCGGGCACGTCAGCGTCAGCAGCCACGGCCTCCCCCTTCGGACGTGCGCCGGTCCGGCGCGGCTTCCCCAATTATGCGTCATGGTGCCGGGGGCGACCGGCGGACGCGTCACACCCCGCCCGTCACCGCCCGCCGCGCCCGCGCCGCGCGCGCCGACAGCAGGCCGACCAGGACGGCGACGAGTGCGACGCCGGCCGGGAACACCAGATGCCAGCCGGCGAGGAGCAGCAGCCCCGCCGCGAACACGCACGACAGCACCGCCATCCACCAACCGACGGATCCGCGCGGCAGCAGGACCACGGCCGCCGCGACGCCGAGACCGTAGACCGCCGCCGCGATGCTCGTGTGCACCAGGATGAAGGGCTCGAGGTCGCCGCTCGCCAGCACCACGACCGAGTACGCGGCCATGACCACGGTCGAGAGCAGCAGCCCGCGCCGGGCGACCGCGCCGTTCTCGACACCGCGACCGAACCAGCGCGGGAGGTCGCCGTCACGTCCCATCGCCGCGCCCAGCTTGGAGAACGCGGCGAGGTACGCGTTGAACACCCCGGTGACGACGATCGCCGCGATCACGGCGACGACGACTCCGCCGCCCGTCCCGGTCGCCACCGACACCAGATCGAGGAGGGGCACCTCACTGGTGGCCGCCGCGTCGCCCAGCACGAGCACGGTCACCGTCTGGATCGCGAGGTAGGCGACCGACACGATGACGAGCGCGAGCGCCGTGGCGCGCGGGATGTCGCGTCGCGGGTCGCGGAACTCTCCGCCGATGCCGGCCACCGCCTCCCACCCGGCGAACGCCCAGATGTAGAGGCTCATGGCGAGACCCACTCCGGCCCAGCCGTGCGGCAGGAGCGGCTCGAGGCGCGCGGGATCGCCGTGCGGAGCGGCAGCGGCGAGCACGAACACCAGCACCGCGATGAGCGCGCCCGACAGCACGAGCTGCACCGATGCGGCGAACCGGACGCCGAACGCGGTGACGGTGACCGGCACGACCATGAGCGCCACTGCGATCATGGTCGTGCTCACGGCGTCTCCGCCGATCACGGCGACGACGTAGCGCGCCGTCATGAGTGCCGCGATCGGGGCCCCGATCGGCGTGCCGAAGAAGAACCAGTACGAGACGATGCGCGCCGCCGTCGCCCCGAGGGCACGCCGCACGAACGTCGCGACGCCTCCCGCGTCCGGATGCCGGCGCGCGAGGGCGGCGAAGGTCGCGGCGAGCGGGATGGAGATCAGCGCGAGCGCCGCCACCGCGAGGATCGCCCCGGGGCCGGCGACGGAGGCCGCGAGCGCCGGGAGCACGAGGATGCCCGTCCCGAGCACCGCGGCGACATAGAGCGCTGTGCCGCCCGCGACGCCGAGCCTGCCGTGCGACCCGTCGATCGGGTCAACGGGCGTGCGTGTGAGAGGGGGCCCGTCCGTCATGTCCCCATGATGGCCCGGGCCCCCGACGTTCCTCCCTCCGCCTACTCGGTCAGGTCGTACACCGTCACACCGTCGACGGTCTGGGCGGTGTAGTTCTGCTCCACCCAGCCGGCGATCTCGCTGGAGGCGCTGCTCCCGCCGTTCGACCGCCCGACACCGCCGCCGATGAAGTAGTGGATCTTCCCCTCGGCCACATACTGCTCGAACTGCGCGAGCGTGGGCGACGGATCGGAGCCGTTGAACCCGCCGATCGGCATCACCGCCTCCTGCGTCGCGAGCTGGTATCCGGCAGCCGAGTTGGAGCCGATCGCGGCCGCGACCCAGGTGTACTTCGCGGCGTCGGCCTTCAGCATCGACGCGAGCCGGGAGCCCACGCTGCCGGAGGAGAGCAGGGAGCCCGCTCCGCCGCCGCCCTGCGCGGTCTGCGTCGCGGTCCCGCCGCCGGGGGCTCCGGTCCCGCCGGTGTTCCCGCCGAGCCCGTTCGACGGCGTGCCGCCCGGCCCGCCGGGTCCGCCCTGGCCGCCATTGCCGCCGAAACCGCCCCGGCCGCCTCCCCCGCCCGGTCCGCCCATCGAGCCGGACACGGTCGGGCCCGCGGTCACGATCGACCCGGTGTGGGGGGTCGTGACGGTCTGGATCGTGTAGGCGAACGGGGCGAGCAGGCCGGCGACCAGGGTGGCGGCGATGGTCGCGGTGCGCAGCGCCCGGCCGCGCTGCGGGAGCAGGAGCAGACCGGCGGAGATGATCGAGAGCAGCACCACGAGGACCTTCAGCCAGGGCAGCCAGTCGGTCGCGCGGTCCAGCAGCACCCAGGCCCACCCTCCGGTGCCGAGCATGACAGCCGCCGACACGATGCGAACCCAGAGCCGTTCGCGTGCTTCCCAGGCCGCTGCGGCGCCGATCGCGACGACGCCCGCGAGCGCCGGGGCGAGGGCCACGGTGTAATAGGCGTGGAAGATGCCGGCCATGAAGCTGAACGCGAGCGCGGTCACGACGAGCCAGCCGCCGAAGAGCAGGAGGGTCGCACGGCGGGCGTCGGTCCGCGCACTCCGCCGCCCCAGCACGAGGGCGAGCACGAAGAGGACGAGGGCCGCGGGCAGCAGCCAGGTGATCTGACCGCCGATCTCGTTCTCGAAAAGACGCGTGATGCCGGTGGAGCCCCACATCCCGCCGCCCGTCGTGCCGCCGCCTCCAGTGACGCTGCCGGTCTCGTCGCCGGTGAGGCGGCCGAGCCCGTTGTAGCCGAAGGTCAGCTCGAGGAAGCTGTTCGTCTGCGAGCCGCCAATGTACGGCCGCCACGAGGCCGGCACCAGCTCGACGATCGCGACCCACCAGCCGGCGGCCACGACCACCGCGCCGAGTGCGGCGAACAGGTGCCCGAACCGCTTCTTCCACGAGATCGGAGCCCCGGCCAGGTAGACACCGGCGAGGACCGGGAGGATGAGGAAGGCCTGCAGCTGCTTGGTGAGGAAGCCGAAGCCGATCGCGACGCCTGCCCAGATCACCCAGCGGATGCGGCCGGACTCGATGCCGCGCAGGGTCAGATACGTCGCCAGCGTCAGCAGGAGCACGAGCAGCGCGTCCGGGTTGTTGAACCGGAACATCAGCGCGGCCACCGGGGTGATGGCCAGCACGCCGCCCGCGAGCAGCGCGGTGCGCGCCGAGAAGTGCCGGCGCACGATCGCATAGACGAGCGCGACCGTTGCGACGCCCATGAGCGCTTCCGGCAGCAGGATGCTCCACGAGCTCAGCCCGAAGATCCGCACCGAGAGCGCCATGATCCACAGGCTCGCGGGCGGCTTGTCGACCGTGATCGAGTTCGCCGCGTCGCTGGATCCGTAGAAGAACGCCTCCCCGTCGACCGACCCGGCCTGCACGGCCGCGGAGTAGAAGGAGTTGGCCCAGCCGCTGGCTGCGAGGTCCCAGATGTAGAGGAACGCTGTGACGGCGAGGAGGCCGAGCAGCGCCGGCCGCTCCCAGGCGGCGGCATCCTCCCTGCCTCGGAGGAGCCGGCGGAGGGCGGCGCGCATGCGGCCGGGCGCGGCCGCCCGTTCGGGATGCGCCGCGACGGGGGTGGACGCAGTGGTCGTCGTGGTGGTCATGGTGTCACTCGCTTTCGCTGGTGGTGAAGGAGAGGGGGCGGGAGGCAGCCGCATCGGCGGACGGCGCGATCGCCCGGCGGGATGCCCGGAAGACCCAGAGCCGCAGGAGCACGAAGCGGATCAGCGTTGCGACGAGGTTGGCCGCGGTGAGCACGATCAGCTGCCAGCGGGCGGAGGCCGTGGGTGCCAGTGCGTGCAAGGTGAGCAGCGATCCGCTGGTCAACGCCCACGCGATCCCGAAGACGATGAGCCCCTGGAACTGATGCCGCACCATCCCGGGCCCTCGCACCCCGAAGGTGAAGCGCCGGTTGGCCCATGTGTTCGCGACGGCAGTGATGAGCAGCGCCGCGAAGTTGGCGACCTGCGCGGGCACGAGCGTCTGCAGCAACAGGTACAGCAGCGCGTAGGCCACGGTGGAGAGCACCCCCACGACGCCGAACCGCACCACCTGGCCGAAGAAGCTCGGCGGCCGGGGCGGCTCGAACGGCCGCCTCCCGAGCTCCGCGTACACCGACTCGATCGGGATCCGGCCGCGGGCGATGTTCGTGCCGACGCGCACCATGCCCTTCACGTCCTCCAGAGCGGTGCTCACGATGTCCACGGAGCTGTCCGGGTCGTCGACCCAGTCGACCGGGATCTCATGGATGCGCAGCCCGGATCGCTCGGCGAGGATCAGGAGCTCGGTGTCGAAGAACCAGGCATCGTCCTCCACGAGCGGGAGCAGCCGCTGCGCGACATCCCTCCTGATCGCCTTGAACCCGCACTGAGCGTCGCTGAAGCCGACGGACATCGTCCGCCGCAGCAGCAGGTTGTAGCTGCGCGAGATGAACTCGCGTCTGCCGCCGCGCGTGACGCGCGACGATCGGCCGAGCCGCGTGCCGATCGCAAGGTCGGAGTGCCCGGAGAGCAGCGGGGCGACCAGCGGGGGGAGCGCCGCGAGATCGGTGGAGAGGTCCTCGTCCAGATAGACGAGCGCCTCGGCTTCGGAGGCCCCCCACACCTGCTTGAGCGCGCGACCGCGGCCCTTCAGGGGGAGGTGCACCGCGACGACGCCGGCGAGCTCCCCGGCGAGGCGGTCCGCGAGGGCGGCCGTCTCGTCGGTGCTGGCGTTGTCCGCGATGGTGATCCGCCAGGTCTGCTCGACGGCGTCGGTCAGATAGGCGTGGAGCCGGCGGATGGACGACTCGAGCGTCGCCTGCTCGTTGTAGACGGGCACGACGATGTCGAGCGAGAGGGTGGCGGTTTCGTACGACATGCGCACCACCCTCGCCCTGTTACATTCCCGTGACCTTTCGCGGGACTATGGGCGGCTCATGCGTCTCCTGCGCACTTCCTATGTGCGGGAGACGCGCGTCAGGCGGGACGGATGTTCGACGCCTGGAGGCCCTTCGGCCCCTGCGTCACCTCGTATTCCACGCGCTGGTTCTCGGTGAGGTTGCGGTATCCGTCCCCGGCGATCTCGCTGAAGTGGGCGAACACGTCGGGCGACCCGTCGTCCGGGGCGATGAAGCCGAACCCCTTCTCCGAGTTGAACCACTTGACGGTGCCTGTTGCCATCGTTCTCTGCCTTCTCTTCTGCACGGGTCACGGGTACGACCCTCCGCCAGTGTCCCCCAACCGGGGAGGAAACGCGAGTGCTTCGGCGTCACCCGCCCCTTCCCGACCGCCCACGACACGCCTACCATCCGGTCCAGCGGCGGCATGCCGGCCACCGCGGGGCGGACAGGAGGCCCGACGATGACAGACGCGCGAGAGCAGTTCCCCGAGACGCCTTCGGGCGAGCCGATCGACGTGGACGCGATCGCGGAGGGCGGAGGCAGCGGTCCCTACGACGCCGACGGCGTGTTCGAGCCCGAGCACGACGAGACGGCCGACGACGACGCACTGCGCGACGATGCGGACGACGGCGGGCTCCGGCGCGACTGACGACTCCGGCCGAGCGCGTCCATCCGTACGGCTGCCGTTCATCCCAGCCCTCTTGTCCCCCGACCATGTACCCCGCTAGGGTCGAGCCAAGCAAGCTGCACGTTCGGGGAGGAGTGCCGCGTGACGACCTATGAGACACCGATCGGTAACACACCGAAGGCCGGGCAGGACATCCATCTGGTCCGTTGGGTGCATCGGGCCGACGGCTGGAGCAGCGAGACCATGCTCTGCACGTATCTGGCGGGGACGCGGCGCGACTGGATCGTGGAGTCCCACGGCTCTCGCGTCGAGCTGCCGCGCGAGGAATGGGCGCAGTTCGCATTCTGACCGCGGGTCGGGCGCGGTCGCCCCAGCGGAGCGGGTCCGCCGAGGCAGACGTGCGTCAGAGCCCGGCGCGCGCGGCGAGCAGTTCGACGGCGGCGCGCCAGTCGTCCGTCGCGATCCCGTCGCCGGTCTCCTCCTCACCGGGGAGCCGCGCCACGAACGACGGCCACGTCGCGCCGGCGGAATGCTGCTCCTCGACCAGGCCGAGATAGTCTCCGCCGTAGTAGAGCTCCCACGCCGCGGTCGAGGTGGGGCTGTACATCAGGGTCAGCGGGCGGGAGCCGTACGTGTAGACGGCGTGCTGATGCGCGAGCTGCTTGTCCGTCATGTTCGGCAGGATAGGCGTCTTCTCTGCGCCACGGAAGAGAGCACCCGGGGGACCAGGCGGACACCACGGTGCCGCCACCGCCACGGACCGCGTTCACGCTGCGTCGCGGTCATCGCCGTCGTCGTCCTCCGTCCGCTCGTGGGTGGCCGCCACCGCAGCCTCCACCACATCGCGCATCCTCCCCCGGCGGGCGAACGCCGCGCGCTGCCGGCCGGCTCCTCCCCCCGTGCGCAGGATGCGTGCGACCCCTCTGCGCACGAGCGCGAGGTCGCCGGCGAGCTCCAGCTGCGGGCCCGTGTGGGCGAGCAGCGCGGACACCGCGTCCGCGGCCGTCCCGGCGAGACCGGTCTGCGGATGCGGCAGCCGTCCGCTCACGCCGGTGAGCGCCGCCTGCCATTCGGCGAGGCGCAGCGCGGCCGAGGGCATCGGGGTCGGAGGAACCCCCGCGCGCCACTCTGCCGCCGCCTCCTCGACCAGGGCGCGCACGATGGCGGCCAGGACCACGGTGTCGCGCGCGTCGAGGCAGACGTCGGCGACGCGCACCTCGATCGTCGGCTGCTTGTGCGACAGCCGCGCGTCCAGGTACAGCATGCCCTTGTCGAGGATGACCCCCGTGTCGACGAGGATGCTCTCGAAACGGTCGTACGCGTCCACCGACCCGAACAGGTCGGTGGGGCCGGCGCTCTGCCACTGATGCCATGCCACGAAGCGGTAGCTCGCGTGCCCGGTGTCCACGCCGCCGGCGAACGGCGAGTTCGCCGTCAGCGCGAGCAGCACGGGCAGCCAGGTGCGGATGCGGTCCAGCACCGCGACGCCCTCCTCACGGGAGGCGATGGCGACGTGCACGTGGCAGCCGCAGACGAGGGTGCCGCGCGCGGTGAGCCCGTACCGGTCCATCATGCTGTCGTAGCGCGGGTCGGAGGTGGCGTGCGGCCGGAGGCGCAGCGGGGACATCGCCACAGCCACTGCGCGGGCGGAATGACCGCGCGCGAGGTCGTCGGCGAGCGTCCGGCCCGCGACGATGTCCGAGAGCAGCGCCGTCATCGACTCCTGGGGCCGCGTCTGGGTCTCGATCATCTCCTGCTGGATCTCGGCGCTGACCACCGGTCCGGTGCCGGAGGCGGGGGCGTCCGCCAGCAGCAGGGGCGCCACGGGCGACGCCGCGCCGCGCGCGTCGACCAGCAGGAGCTCCTCCTCCACCCCGACCGTCCTCACCGCTTCAGTCTGCGCGTACGCCCGGGCACCCGGCAATCCCTGGACAATCCGACACTCCCGTGCCCACCCGTGTCCTGCCCGCGAGACGGCCGAATGCTCGCCGTCTCGCAGCGGACCCGCTCATTTCGTGCCGCTTCGCAGCGCGATGTCGTCCGTAGGATCGGGGACGTGGATGATCTCTCTGCTCTGTGGGGGCGGGCGCTCGCGGGGGATGCGGCGCCGCTCGAGGCGATGCTCGGCGCGAACAGCCGGCTCCCGGGACCGCGCGCCGACCTGGAGCTCGCCGGCCGGCTGGCGGACGTGGCCGGCACCACCCCTGCCGACGGCCACGCCGGCGCCATCCGCCTGCTCACGGGCTGGCTCGCGCATCCCCCGCTGGTCGCCGCCGAGCTGCCCGAGCCTCATCGCGAGTACGTGGCCGCGTGCGCCGCGCTGGCGGCCGGCGCCCTCGGCGAGGTGCCGCTGCTGACGACCGCCGCGGTCGACGAGCGCTGGCGTGTGCGCGAGCTCGCCGCCACCGGCATGCAGCGCATCCTCGACCGCGACTGGGAGGGCGGCCTGCGGGAGGTGCGCGTGTGGCTGCGCGACCGCGGTCCTCTGCGGAATCGCGCGCTCCTCGCCCGTGCCGCGGCCGCGGCCGTCGCGGAGCCGCGCCTCCTGAAGCGTCCGCCGCACGGTTCGGAGGCCTGCGCCGTGGTCGCCGCCGCGACCGACCTGCTGCTCTCCCTCCCCGACAGCGAGCGCCGCGACGGCGACGTGCGGGTGCTCCGGCAGGCGCTCGGCTACGCCGTCAGCGTGGTCGCGGCCGCCGCCCCCGACGACGGCGTCCCGCTCCTCGAGCGCCTGGCCACCTCGGCCGATCCCGACGCCCGCTGGATCGCCCGCGAGAATCTGAAGAAGGCGCGACTCCGCCCGCTCGACGACCTGCTGGCCGTGGCCCGCGAGGCCTCCTCGCTCACGACCTGACGCGATTCGTGACGATCGCCGCGAACCGGGTTCAGCGACCGAGCGCCTGCTCCACGTCGGCGAGCAGGTCGGCGATGTCCTCGATGCCGACCGACAGGCGCACGATGTTGTCGGGCACCTCGAGCTCCGTGCCGCGCACCGACGCGTGCGTCATCTCCGACGGGTAGCCGATGAGCGACTCCACTCCGCCCAGCGACTCCGCGAGCTGGAACACGCGCGTCGACTCCGCGAATCGGCGGGCCGCGGGCGCGCCACCGCTCAGCGCCACCGAGATCATGCCGCCGAAGCCGCTCATCTGACGCGCGGCCAGCTCGTGACCGGGGTGCGTCGGGAGGCCGGGGTAGTAGACCGCGTCGATGCCCGCGTGCCCGACCAGCGCCTCGGCGATCGCCTGTGCGTTCGCGGTGTGGCGCTGCATGCGCACGTCGAGCGTCTTGATGCCGCGCACGGTCAGGAACGCATCGAGGGGGGCGGACACCGCGCCGGCGGCGAACTGGATGAACTGCACCTTCTCGGCCAGCTCCTCGTCCGCGAAGACCAGGGCACCCCCGATCACGTCGGAGTGCCCGCCGAGGTACTTCGTGGTCGAGTGGACGACGACATCGGCGCCGAACGACAGCGGCTGCTGCAATGCGGGGGAGGCGAAGGTGTTGTCGACGACGACGAGCACGCCGGCTGCGTGGCCGATCTCGACCAACGCCGCCAGGTCGCTGATCTTCATCAGCGGGTTGCTCGGCGTCTCGATCCAGAGGATGCGCGCGCGCTCCGTCGTCAGGGCGGCGCGCACCGCGTCCAGGTCGGACAGGTCGACGGTCGTGTTGCCGATCCCCCACGCGCGGTGGATGCGGTTGATGAGGCGATGCGTGCCGCCGTACACGTCGTTGCCGAGCACCACGTGGTCGCCCGGGGCGAGGACGGCGCGCAGCAGGGCGTCCTCCGCGGCGAGGCCCGACGCGAACGACAGCGCGCGCACGCCGCCTTCGAGCGACGCGAGCAGGGTCTCGAGCGAGGTGCGCGTCGGGTTGCCGCCGCGCCCGTACTCGTAGCCGTTCCGGAGGCCGCCGACGCCGTCCTGCACGAAGGTGGAGGTCTGGTAGATCGGCGGGATGATGGCGCCGGTCGTGGGGTCGAACTCCTGGCCCTCGTGGATGGCGCGGGTGGCGAAGCCGTGCTGGTGGTCGTTCTCGGCGGTCATGGCGGTGTCTTTCGTGTCGGTCATCGGGGCGGGAGCGGGGCGGAGCCGAGCGCTCAGTCGCTGAGGTAGTTGAGCAGATCCTGGCGGGTGAGCACGGCGAGCGGCTTGCCGCCCTCGGTCACGAGCAGCGCGTTCGCGGTGGCCAGCGCGGAGCGCGCGGCCGTCACCGACTCGTTCACGCCGATCAGCGGCAGAGGGTCGCCGACGTGCTTCGCGACCGGATCGCTCATCGCGGCCCGTCCGCTGAACACGGCGTCGACCAGCGACGTCTCGTCGAGCGCGCCCGCGACCTCCCCCATCACGACCGGCGGCTCCGCCGTCAGCACCGGCAGCTGCGAGACGCCGTACGTGTTCATGATCTGGATGGCGTCGCGCACCGTCTCGGCCGGATGCGTGTGCACGAGGTCCGGGAGGTCGCCGCGCTTGGTCTTGATGACGTCCTGCACCGTCGACTCGTCCGGCACCTCGCTGAAACCGTAGGACTGCATCCACTTGTCGTTGAAGATCTTGGCCAGGTAGCCGCGGCCTCCGTCGGGGAGGAGGACGACCACGACATCGTCGGCGCTGAGGCCCTTCGCGACGCGCAGGGCGGCGACGACGGCCATGCCGCTGGAGCCGCCGACGAGGATGCCCTCCTCGCGCGCGAGGCGCCTGGTCATGTGGAACGACTCGGCGTCCGTGACGGGGATGACCTCGTCGACGACGGTCGGGTCGTACGCGCCCGGCCAGAAGTCCTCGCCGACGCCCTCCACGAGGTACGGCCGGCCGGTGCCTCCCGAGTAGACCGAGCCCTCCGGGTCGGCGCCGACGATGCGCACCGTGCCGTCGGACACCTCCTTGAGGTAGCGGCCCGTGCCCGAGATGGTCCCGCCCGTGCCGACGCCGGCGACGAAGTGGGTCACCTTTCCTTCGGTGTCGCGCCAGATCTCCGGACCGGTGGTCTCGTAGTGACTGCGCGGGCCGTTCGGGTTGGCGTACTGGTTCGGCTTGAACGCGCCGGGGATCTCCGCGGTGAGGCGGTCGGACACCGAGTAGTAGGAGTCGGGGTGCTCCGGCGGAACCGATGTCGGCGTCACCACGATCTCCGCCCCGTAGGCGGTCAGCACGTTGCGCTTGTCCTCGCCCACCTTGTCGGGCAGCACGAAGACGCAGCGGTAGCCGCGTTGCTGGGCGATGAGCGCCAGGCCCACGCCGGTGTTGCCGCTCGTGGGCTCCACGATGGTGCCGCCGGGCTTCAAGTGGCCGTCGCGCTCCGCGGCATCGATGATGCGGCTCGCGATGCGGTCCTTGGAGGATCCTCCGGGGTTCAGGTACTCGAGCTTGACGAGCACCGTCGCCGCGATCCCCTCGGTCAGCCGGTTGAGCTTCACGAGCGGGGTGTCGCCGACCAGGTCTGTGATGGTCTCTGCGTACTTCACGGGGACAACCGTAACAGCGCCGCCTCCGCGGATCGATCGCGTTACAGCCCGTAGACTCTCGTGCATGCCCGTGTCCGACCTCTCTCCCGTGGCGCAGGACTACCTCAAGTTCATCTGGTCCGCCACCGAATGGGAGGGCGACCCCATCACCGTCAAGCAGTTGTCGGAGCGGATGGGCGTGCGCGCGGCGACGGTCTCCGACGGCATCCGGCGGCTCACCGAGCAGGGCCTCCTGGCCCACGAGCCGTACGGCGGCATCGAGCTCACGGACGACGGCCGGCGGCACGCGGTCGCGATGGTCCGCCGGCACCGGCTCATCGAGACGTTCCTCGTCGAAGAGCTCGGGTACGGCTGGGACGAGGTGCACGACGAGGCCGAGGTGCTGGAGCACGCTGTCTCGGACGACCTCGTCGACCGCATCGACAAGCGTCTCGGCTTCCCGGCGCGCGACCCGCACGGCGACCCCATCCCGACGGCCGACGGCCAGCCCCGCCGCCCGGACGCCGTGCCGCTGCTGTCGGCGCCGACGGGCGTGGAGGTCGTGGTGGCGCGCATCTCGGACGCCGACCCGGCCATCCTGCGCTACCTCGACGAGCTCCGCATCGGCCTGGACACGGCCCTGACCGTGGACGAGCACCGCGCCTTCGCCGGCGATGTGACCGTGCGCACGGCCGATTCCACGATCGTGCTCGGCGCGACCGCCGCCGCCGCGGTCTGGGTCGTCACCGCCTGATCCGGGGGCCGCAGCCACCGGAGGAGATCGCGGCGAGCGCGCCCGGCATCGCCTCCGTCAGCCGCCGCGCCCCGGCGTGTCCCGCACGATCCCCTCCCGTCCCCGCAGCGACTACCCGCCGGTCACAGTGAGGACCACCAGCGCGAGGTTGAGCACCACGACCAGCGCGGCGACCAGGCCGCCTGCGACGCGCACCCACATTGCGTCTGCGCGGTCTCCCATCACCGTGCGCGACCCGGTCAGCCGCAGCAGCGGGATCATCGCGAACGGGATGCCCAGGCTCAGGAACACCTGCGAGAGCACCAGCGCCCAGGTCGGGTCGACGCCCGCGGCGAGGATGACGACGGCGGGGATGAGCGTCACGATCCGGCGCGCGAGCAGCGGCACCCGCACCGTCAGGAGACCGCTCATGATGGTGGCCCCCGCGTAGCTGCCGACGGAGGTGGAGGCGAGCCCGGACGCGAGGAGGCCGATCGCGAAGACCACTCCCACCACCGGTCCGAGCGCGGACGAGATCGCGGCGTGCGCCCCTTCGATCGTGTCGGTGCCGTCGACGCCGCGCAGCGCGGAGGCCGCGAGCAGCAGCATCGCGATGTTCACCGCTCCGGCGAGGATGAGCGCGAGCACCACGTCGAGCCGCGTGGCGCGCAGCAGCGTTCGCACCCGTCCCGCGTCGCTCGAGGCGCCGTGCCGATCGCGCGCGAGCGCCGAGTGCAGATAGATCGCGTGAGGCATCACCGTCGCCCCGAGCATGCTCGCCGCGAGCAGCACCGTCGGCGTTCCGTCGAACCGCGGGACCAGCCCGCCCGCCGCGGCGCCCCAGTCGACCGGGCTCACGAACAGCCCCGCGAGGAACCCGATCGCGATGACTCCCAGCAGCCCGAGCACGACGGCCTCGAACGGACGCTGGCCCCGTCGCGACTGGATGCTCAGGATGCCGATCGCGACGATGCCCACGATGATGCCGCCGACGGGCAGGGGGAGGCCGAAGAGCAGGTTCAGCGCGATCGCGCCGCCGATCACCTCGGCGATGTCGGTCGCGGCGGCGACCAGCTCGGCCTGGACCCAGTAGGCGCGGCGCGACCCGGTGCCGAGCCGCGCGCCCAGCAGCTCCGGGAGGCTGCGTCCCGTCGCGATGCCCAGCTTGGCCGATTGGTACTGCACGAACACCGCGATGGCGTTGGCGGCGACGAGGACCCAGACGAGCAGGTAGCCGTACTTCGCGCCCGCCGTCAGGTTCGCGGCCACGTTGCCGGGATCGACGTAGGCGATCGCCGCGACGAATGCCGGCCCGAGCAGCGCCAGCAGTCGCGCCCGTGATCCGGTCGCCCGCTCCTCCGTCACCACCACCGTGCTCACCACCCCAAACTCAAGTGTTAGACCAGCCTAACACTTGAATCCCACCCGTTCCCCCCAGTCCCCCCCCAGTCCCCCAGCCCACGCCGTATCCACACGGGCCCGCCCCAGCAATTCCGGAGATCTACCAGGTGACGGCACGAGTCGCCGGAGTTCCGGCGAGATGAGCGGCGTGCCACTGCGAGACTCCGGAGTTACCACGCCAGGACGGTGCACCTCCCTGTCCTGGCGTCGCTCGACACACGAATCCGGAGCTATTCTGCGCCACGCCGCTCATCTCGCCGGAACTCCGGAGATCGCAGCCCGCGCGGCATATATCTCCGGAATTGCTCGGGTGCTCAGGCCTCGGTGCTGAGCGTTCCTTCGATCTGCTCGCGGTAGAGGCGGGTGTAGACGCCGCCGGCCTCGAGCAGTTCGCGGTGGGTGCCGTGCTCGATGATGCGGCCGTGGTCGACGACGAAGATGACGTCCGCGGCGACGATGGTGGAGAGGCGGTGGGCGATCGCGATGGTGGTGCGGCCGCGGGAGGCGGTGTCGAGGGCCTGCTGCACGACGCGCTCGGAGATGGTGTCGAGGGCGCTGGTGGCCTCGTCGAGGATGAGGACCTCCGGGTCCTTGAGCAGCACACGGGCGATGGCGATGCGCTGCTTCTCGCCGCCGGAGAGGCGGTACCCGCGTTCGCCGACGACGGTGGCGTAGTCGTCGGGGAAGCTGACGATGGTGTCGTGGATGTTGGCCTGGCGGGCGGCGGCCTCCAGCTCCTCCTGGGTGGCGTCCGGGCGGGCATAGCGGAGGTTCTCGGCGATGGAGGCGTGGAACAGGTACGTCTCCTGGCTGACGACGCCGATGTGGGAGACGAGGGAGTCCTGTTGCAGCTCGCGGATGTCGGCGCCGCCGAACAGGATGCGGCCGCCGGTCGCGTCGTAGAAACGAGGGATGAGGTACGACACCGTGGTCTTGCCCGCGCCGCTCGGGCCGACGAACGCGGCGAACTCTCCCGCGCGGATGGTGAACGAGACGTCGTCGAGGGTGTTCCGCTCCCCTTCGCGGGCGTCCGGGTAGCGGAACACGACGTGGTCGAACTCGATGCGGCCGAGGTCGCGCGAGGGGTCGACGGGCACCGCATCGGGTCGGTCGGCGATGGCGGGCTTCAGGTCGAGGTACTCGAAGATGCGGGCGAAGAGCGCGCCGGAGGTCTGCAGGTCGAGTGCCACCCGCATCAGCGCGAGCAGCGGGAACAGCAGCCGCGCCTGCACGGTGGTGAAGGCGACGATGGTTCCCGCGGTGATGTCCGTGGCCCCGCCCAGGATGAGCCAGCCCGAGACGAGGTAGACGATCGCCGGAATGGAGGACAGGAAGATGTTGACCATCGCGAAGAACCATTGGCCGCTCATCGCCTGCGAGACCTGCAGGCGGATCTGGTTCTCGTTCTCGTCGGAGTAGCGCTGCACCTCCGCGCCCTGCCGGTTGAAGCTCTTCGAGAGCAGGATGCCCGACACGCTCAGCGTCTCCTGGGTGATCGCGGTCATGTCCGACAGCGACTCCTGCGTCCGGGTCGCGATGCGGGCGCGCACTTGTCCTACGCGACGCTGGGCGATCACGAGGATCGGCATCAGGATCACGGCCACGATCGTCAGCTGCCAGTTGAGCAGCAGCATGGCCACGAGCGCGGCGATCACGGTGACCGTGTTGCCCAGGATGCTCGACATCGTGTTGGTGAGCACGCTCGCCACCCCGCCGACGTCGTTCTGCAGCCGCGACTGGATGATGCCGGTCTTGGTCTTGGTGAAGAAGCTCAGCTCCATGTCCTGCAGGTGCGAGAACAGCCGCACGCGCAGCGCGCCCATCACCTTGTTGCCGACGGACGCGGTGAGGTACGTCTGCCACACCCCGAGGAGCGCCGAGCCGACGAAGACCACGATCATGGCCACCACGATCTCGATCAGCACGGGCATGTCCGGCCCGCCCTTCGGGAACAGGCCGTCGTCGAACGCCCGCTGGGTCAGCAGGGGCGGGATGACGGAGAGCGCCGCACCGACGAGCACGAGCACCATGGTCATGACGATCGCGGCACGATGGGCCGAGAAGAGCGACACGATCCGGCGGAACAGATGCGGGATCTTCGGCGCCGTCGCGTTCAGCGCCTTCTGCGCCTCGGCGTCGCCCCCGCTCACGCGCGACCGCATCCCGCCGCCGCCACCGGCCATGCCCATCCCACGCATCCCGCTCACGGTGTCAGCCTAAGCCCGGCTCTCCCCCACCCCGCACCCGCGCACCCGAGGTGCGGGACGTTGCGCGTATGACCGGTCCCATGGCCGCAACGACGCGAAATCGGGCTGCGGGCGACGCATTGCTGCGCGACACTGACCCCCGCCCAGGGGTCGACTGCCGTGATGGAACCGTGATGCAAGCGCTTGACGTAAACGCTTGCATAACCGCGCACGCCGGGAGTACCGTGACCGCGGGCGCACCTGCGCCTGCACCAAGAGCTCAACGAGGAGTGAAATGAAAGCAGCACGTCTCTCCGTGGTCGCGGGAGTCGCCCTGGTCGGCCTCGCACTGGCCGGATGCACAGGTGGCGGATCGGGGGGCAGCGGCGGCGGCGACGCCAGCCAGAACCTCACGGGCAAGGGTCCGATCACCTACGTGCAGGGCAAGGACAACTCGAATGTGGTCCGCCCCCTGATCGAGAAGTGGAACGCCGCGCACCCCGACGAGAAGGTCACGTTCAAGGAGCAGACCGATCAGGCGGATCAGCAGCACGACGACCTGGTGCAGCACTTCCAGGCGAAGGACTCCAACTACGACATCGTCGACGTCGACGTGGTGTGGACGGGTGAGTTCGCCGCGAAGGGCTGGCTGCAGCCGCTGACCGGGGACTTCAAGATGGACAACTCGGCCCTGCTTGCCCCGACGGTGAAGTCGGGCACCTACAACGGCACCCAGTACGCGGCCCCGCAGACCTCCGACGGCGGCATCCTGTACTACCGCAAGGACCTCGTCCAGTCCCCGCCGAAGACCTGGGATGAGATGCTCAAGGACTGCGACATCGCCAAGGCGAAGGGCATCGGCTGCTACGCCGGTCAGTTCGCCCAGTACGAGGGCCTCACGGTGAACGTCGCCGAGGCAATCAACACCAACGGCGGCACCATCGTCGGCGAGGACGGCAAGACGGTCACGGTGGACTCGAAGGAGGCCAACGCGGGCCTGACCCGGCTGGTGGACGGCTTCAAGAACGGCCAGATCCCGGCCGAGGCCATCACGTACCAGGAGGAGCAGGGCCGGCAGGCGTTCGAGGCCGGCAAGCTGCTGTTCCTGCGCAACTGGCCGTACGTGTACAACCTGGCCAAGACCGACGGGTCCTCGACGGTGAAGGACACCTTCGGGATCGCGCCGCTGCCGGGAGTCAGTGACGGCAAGCCGGGCGTCTCCAGCCTCGGCGGTCACAACGCCGCGATCAGCGTGTACTCCAAGCACAAGGCCACCGCGTTCGAGTTCCTGAAGTTCCTGCAGTCGGAAGAGACGCAGAAGTTCTTCGTCACCCAGGGTTCGCTCGCACCGGTGCTGTCCTCGCTCTACGACGACGCGGACCTGAACACCCAGCTGCCGTACCTGTCCACCCTGAAGACGTCGATCGAGAACGCGGTGCCGCGTCCCGTGTCGCCGTTCTACCCGGCCATCACCAAGGCCGTTCAGGACAACTCCTACGCCGCCCTCAAGGGGGACAAGAGCGTCGACCAGGCCCTGAAGGACATGGCCTCGGCGATCCAGACCGCCAGCCAGGGCTGACCCGGCCGGTCTCCCGGTCACCGGGCGGCGGGACCCCTCCCGCCGCCCGGTCCCACACTCTTCTGCCACGTCACCGGAGGCACACATGTCAGCGTCGAACGTCGTCGCCCCCTCATCCACCACAACAGGCGGCAAACCACCGGTCCGGGCCGGGATCAAGCAGAACAGGCGTCAGCAGAGCCGCTGGGCCCTCTACCTGATCATCCCGACACTCATCCTCCTGGCCGTCGTCATCGGCTACCCGGTGGTGAGCGCCATCGTCATGTCCTTCCAGAAGGACGCCGGCCTCGATCCCGCGACCGGCCTGTTCGTCCAGGGCGGCTTCGCCGGCTTCCAGAACTACGCGCACTGGCTGTTCCAGCAGTGCATGGGAACCGACGGCTCCACCATCGCCTGCCCGCCCGGCAACCTCGGCTCGACCTTCTGGAACGCGGTCTTCGTCACGTTCTTCTTCACCGTGACCACCGTGATCCTCGAGACCATCCTCGGCCTCTGGTTCGCTCTCATCATGAACCGCGCCTTCCGCGGCCGCGGCTTCGTCCGCGCGGCCATCCTGGTGCCGTGGGCCATCCCGACCGCCGTCACCGCGAAGCTGTGGTTCTTCATCTTCTCGGTCGCCGGCATCGCCAACGCCATCCTCGGTGCGCACATCCTGTGGACCAGCGACGAGTGGGCGTCCCGGTTCGCGGTCATCATCGCCGACACCTGGAAGACCACGCCGTTCATGGCGCTCCTCATCCTCGCCGGTCTGCAGCTGATCCCCGAGGAGGTCTACGAGGCGGCCAAGATGGACGGCGCGTCGACCTGGCAGCGCTTCTGGCGGGTCACGATGCCGCTGCTGAAGCCGGCGCTCATGGTCGCCATCCTGTTCCGCGTGCTCGACGCACTCCGCATCTACGACCTGCCGGCGATCCTCACCGGAGGTGGAGGAGGGACGGGCCATGCCACCACGACCTTGTCGATCCTGGTGATCGATCAGATCAGGCAGGGCTTCAACAGCGCGGCCGCCCTCTCCACCATCACGTTCATCATCATCTTCCTGGTCGCGTTCATCTTCGTGCGACTTCTCGGCACGAACGTCGTGAGAACGCAGGAAGCCCAGCAGAAGGGAGCGAAGGAATGACCGCAGTCGCCGGCCCCGCCGCCGCCACCGCCGAGGCGAACGCCCTCCCCCGAACCCAGACCAAGCGAAAGGGCGCAGCCCGTCGTCGCAATGCCGGTGTCCGCACCGGTGTGCAGGCGATCGTGATCGTGCTGTGGTGTCTGCTCCCGTTCTACTGGATGGTCGTGACCTCGTTCCGGGATGTCGGCTACACGTTCGACACGACCCCGTGGTTCACGCACTTCACGTGGGACAACTACGTGACCGCGTTCTCCACGAACCTGGGCAACCACCTCGGCCAGGCGCTCCTGAACTCGCTGATCATCGGCGTCTGCGTCACCGTCGTATCCCTGGTGTTCGGCATCTTCGCCTCCTACGCCCTGGCCCGCCTGGACTTCCGGTTCAAGGGCATCGTGCTCGGCATCATCCTGGCCGCCTCGATGTTCCCCGGTGTCGCGCTCATCACGCCGCTGTTCCAGCTGTTCACGTCGATCGGCTGGATGGGCACCTACCAGGCGCTGATCATCCCGCAGATCTCCTTCGCCCTGCCGCTGACGGTCTACACGCTCACCTCGTTCTTCCGCGAGATGCCGTGGGACCTGGAGGAGGCCGCCCGCATCGACGGATGCACGCAGGCGCAGGCGTTCCGCAAGATCATCCTGCCGCTGGCCGCTCCCGCGGTCTTCACCACCGCGATCCTGGCGTTCATCTCCTCCTGGAACGAGTTCCTCATCTCGAGCCAGCTGTCCTCGGACGCCACCCAGCCGGTCACCGTCGCGATCGCGTCGTTCACCGGCAGCCAGCCCCACCAGGAGCCCTACACCGCCGTCATGGCCGCCGGTACGATCGTGACCGTCCCGCTCATCATCCTCGTGCTGATCTTCCAGCGCCGGATCGTCGCAGGACTCACCGCCGGCGGAGTGAAGGGCTGAGCAGATGCGCTGGAGCGATCCGCGGGAGGCCGTCGACGTCGGCATCGGCTTCGTCGGCTTCTTCGCGGTCGCGTTCTTCGTCATCACGCTGGTCTGCGAGCTGACCGGCCAGCCGGCGCTGGTGTGGGCGCTGATCACGCTGGTCCTCGTGCTGCTCTTCGTGGCGCTCTGGCAGGCGCGTCGCCGCATCATCGCGGCGCGCCTGCGAGCGCGCGAGGAGCAGGCCGCCTCCGAGAACCTCTGAGCGGGCGACCATGCGGATGCCGGGGATCGAGGAGGTGGCGCGCGCGACCGGCGTCTCGACGGCGACGGTCTCACGGGCGCTCCGCGGCCTCCCCAACGTCTCCGATACGACCCGCGCCGCAGTGCGCCGGGCGGCGGACGAGCTCGGCTATGTCGCGTCGTCCAGCGCATCGGGTCTGGCCAGCGGCCGCACCCTCGCCCTCGGCGTCGTCGTCCCGTCGGTGAGCCGGTGGTTCTACACGCAGGTGCTGGAGGGGGTGGACGCCGAGCTGCGCGCCGCCAGCTACGACATGATCCTGTTCAACCTCGGCGGCCATCGCGGCGACCGTGAGCGCGTGTTCCATCGCAGCATTCTCCGCAAGCGCACGGACGCCCTGCTCGCGCTCTGCCTCGACTTCACCGTGGAGGAGCGCGAGCAGCTGGCCTCCCTCGGCCATCCGACGATCGTCGTGGGCGGCCCCGTCAAGGGGCTCAGGAGCGTCGGAATCGACGAACGCTCCACGGCGAGACGCGCGACCGAGCACCTGATCGACCTCGGGCACACCGAGATCGCGCACCTCGGCGGCGAGGACGAGGAGGGTCTCAACAGCCAGGTGCCCGCCGGCCGGCTCCGCGGCTTCACGACCGCGATGCGCGCGGCAGGACTGCCCGTGCGGCAGGACTGGATCATCCCCGGCGGCTTCGCGCTCCCGGAGGCCAGGGCGGCCATGAACCGGCTGCTCGACCGGCCGGGTCCGCGACCGACCGCGGTGTTCGCCGGTTCGGACGAGATGGCGTTCGGGGCGATCCTCGCCGCCGGCGACCACGGTCTCAGCGTGCCGGGGGATCTGTCCGTGATCGGCATCGACGACCACGACTTCTCCGCCTCGTTCGGGCTGACCACCATGGCGCAGAGCCCGTTCGAGCAAGGCTCCGTCGCGGCCCGCATCCTGCTGGACGAGCTCGCCGGCTCCGAGCCGCGCTCCCGGTCGGTGCGGTCCTCCGTCGAACTCGTCGTGCGCACCTCCACGGCTCCCCCGCGCGGCGTGTACTGAGCACCCGTCCTCATCTGAAAGAATGTTCCTGCACCGCTGCCGCGGATCGCGCCTTTCGGGTAGGCACGATCGAGTGTGCAGTGGCTGTTCGCGACGGGCTTCCTAGCTCTCGACGCGAGAAGGGCCGCCCTGACTAGGACAGGGCGGCCCTTCGTAATTCCGGGGCGAGGAGACCGGTCCCGCCACCGCGGAACTCCCTTTCATCGGGAGGGCGCCGCCGGTGCCGGAAACCGGTTGCCCGCGTCAGTCTGCGTCGGCGAGCGACAGCACCTCGGCCTCCTGCTGCGCGGATTCCTGGGGAGCGTCGACCCGGCGCAGGTGTGTGTGGCCGATCATGATGAGCGCGACGGCGATGAGCACCGAGACGGCGCCCGCGAAGAACGGGGTGGCCGGGCTGATGGTGTCGGCCAGCAGCGTCGCTGCGGGCGGGGCGATCGCCCCGCCGAGGAACCGCACGCCCGAGTACGCGCTCGATGCGACGGAGCGCGGCAGGTCCGTGGCCTCCATCACGCACTCGGTGAGCACGGTGTTCAGGATGCCGAGGAGCAGGCCGCCGATGATCACGCAGACGATCAGCGCCGCCAGCGAGGAGATGAAGAGACCGGCAGCGAGCAGATCGATCGCCAGGAGCGGCATCACGATCCAGAGCACGCGGGTGCGCGGGAGGCGGGAGGTCAGCAGCGGCGCGACCCACACCGACGTGACCGCGAGCGAGACGCCCCAGCCGAAGAAGATCAGGCCGAGCGTGATCGCGTCCGCGACGCCGAGCGGCACGAGGGCGAAGGGAGTGTAGGCCAGGAGCACGAAGAAGCCGATGTTGTAGAACAGCGCCGCGGCGGCGAGGAAGCCGAGGGCCGGGCGGGCCAGCGCGCGGAACGGCGCCGAGAGCTTCGTGGGGACGGGCTTCTCAGGGTTCTTCGTGAGCATGGCCACGATGGCGATGAAGCCGATCGCCATGAGGGTGGCCGTGCCGAAGAACGGCCCGCGCCAGCTCCAGCTGCCGAGCAGACCGCCGAGCAGGGGTCCGATCGCGATGCCGAGACCCAGAGCCGCCTCGTACAGGATGATCGCGGACGAGGTGCCGCCCGATGCCGCACCGACGATGGTCGCGAGGGCCGTCGAGATGAAGAGCGCGTTCCCGAGCCCCCAGCCGGCACGGAACCCGATGATGGACTCCACGTTCTGCGACAGCCCGGCGGCGAGCGCGAAGACGACGATGAGCGCGAGCCCGATCAGGAGGGTCCGCTTGGCCCCGATCCTGCTCGAGATCCAGCTCGTGAAGAACATCGCGACGCCCGTGATGAGCAGGTAGCTCGTGAAGAGCATCTCCGTCTCGGTGGGCGTGGCCTTCAGGCTCGTGGCGATCGCCGGGAGGATCGGGTCGACGAGTCCGATGCCCATGAAGGCGATGACGGAGGCGAAGGCCACGGCCCAGACGGCGGTGGGCTGCTTGAGGATGTTGTCCGGCTTGTCGTGCGACATGAGGGGGTGTGTGCTCCTGGTGGGTCGGGGTGAGGTACGGGTGCGGGCCGCTAGCGGGCGCCGGCGAGGGCGGCGGAGGCCGCGGTCGAGAGGTCAACGCGCGAGCCGATGATCTCGACAGTGCAGCGCATGGCGGCGAGCTCGTCGTCGCTGAGATCGGCGAACATCGGAACCAGCGCGGCCGAGAGCTCGTCGCGCCAGGCCAGGAGGGCGTCCGCCCCCTTCGGGGTGAGCGCGATCTGCCAGGCGCGGGCGTCGTCGGTGTCGGCGATGCGCTTGACCCACTCGGACTCCACCAGCGTGCGGACGAGCTTGGTCATCGTGGGCTGCGAGACCCGGCTGTGCGAGGCGAGCTCACCGAGGCGCAACGGACCGGAAGCCCGCAGCACGCTCAGCGTGCGCCAGACCGCGGGTGACTCGGTGCTCCCGGTGACCTGGGCGGCGAGGCGGGCGAGGCGGTGGCTGGCGACGACCAGGTCGCCCAGTGTGCGCCGCAGTTCTTCGGTGCGGTTCTCGGACATGCCGTCCATTTTATATAGCTCGCCTATATAAATCAACCCCTGACCGCAATGCAATCAATGCAAGCTGGTGATATACACCATCCGGGGTGCTTCAATCGGAGCATGCGACGAAGCACTCCCTCTCTCGACACCCGAACGAACCCGTCCGCAGCGTACCGGCGGACGCTCAAGCCGCGGCACATCCAGATGATCGCCATCGGCGGGGCGATCGGAACCGGCCTGTTCCTCGGCGCCGGCGGCCGTCTCGCGGCGGCCGGGCCCTCCCTGGTCATCGCGTACGCGGTGTGCGGGCTGGTGGCGTTCCTGATCCTCCGCGCCCTCGGCGAGCTGGTGCTGCGCCGACCCGACTCCGGCTCGTTCGTCAGCTACGCCCGCGAGTTCCTCGGCGAGAAGGCCGGCTTCGTCATGGGCTGGACCTACTGGATGTACTGGGCGATGATCGGTGTCGTCGACGCCACCGCGGTCGCGGTCTACCTGCGGTTCTTCGGAACCTACCTGCCGTTCTTCGCCGAGGTCCCGCAGGGGGTCTGGGCGCTCTGCGCACTCGTGACGGTCTTCGCCCTGAACCTGCTGTCGGTCAAGGTCTTCGGCGAGCTGGAGTTCTGGTTCGCACTGATCAAAGTCGCCGCGCTGGTCGTCTTCCTCGTGGTCGGCACGCTCTTCGTGGTGCTCGGAACGCCCGTCGCCGGCCGCACTCCCGGATTCGCGCTCCTCGCGGACGAGGGCGGGCTCTTCCCGAACGGCCTCCTGCCGCTCGTGCTCGTCGTGCAGGGCGTTGTCTTCGCGTACGGAGCGATCGAGCTCATCGGCACCGCGGCGGGCGAGACGGCGAACCCCGAGCGCACGATGCCGCGCGCGATCAACTCGGTCATCCTCCGCATCGCCCTCTTCTACGTCGGGTCCGTGCTGCTGCTCTCCCTGCTGCTCCCCTCCTCCGCCTACTCGGCGGGCGAGAGTCCGTTCGTCACCTTCTTCTCCTCCATCGGTGTGGAGGGTGCGGACGTCGTGATGAACCTGGTCGTGCTCACCGCTGCGCTCTCCTCGCTCAACGCGGGCTTCTACTCGACCGGCCGGGTCGCCCGCTCGCTCGCGCTGCGCGGTGCGGCTCCCGCCTTCGCGGCCCGCGTGAACCGCGCGGGAGTCCCCTACGGCGGCATCGTCATCACCGGCGCGGTCGCCCTGATCGGGATCGTGCTCAACGTCTTCGTGCCCGATCACGCCTTCGAGATCGGCATCAACCTGACCTCCGTCGGCCTGCTGGTCGCCTGGGCGGTCATCGTGCTGTGCCAGCTCGAGCTGCACCGGAGGGCTCTTCGCGGCGAAGACGAGCGCCCTCCGTTCCGGATGCCGTGGTCGCCGTGGTCCGGTTACGCCGCCCTCGCGTTCCTCGGCGTCATCGCCCTGCTCATGCTCCTCGACTGGCCGACCGGAACGCTGACGGTGGGCGCGGCGGTCGTCGTCGTCATCCCCCTGCTCGTCCTCGGCTGGCGCCTCGTCCGCGATCGTGTGCGGCTGTACTCGGCCGAGGAGGCCGCCGCGCGGAGCTCCGGAGTCCCTGCTCAGGAGGCGGACGATGCGGGCGACGCCGAGACGGTCGTCCGCTGAGCGAAGACGTACGCCTGCCGGGACTTCTCCGGGGCGACCGGCTCGCGGACGAGCTCGGCCACCACGGAGAACCCGGCGACGGCCAGCCGCTCGCGGACCCGGCCGACCGACTGGCGCCGGGTGCGCAGATCGATGTCGTGCCCGTACGCGCGCGTCAGATGCACCACGTCCTCGTCGCCGGCCGCGCTCACCTGGAAGGCCAGCAGCAGACGCCCGCCCGGGCGCACGACTCGCGCGAACTCGCGGAAGAGCGCGTCCTGCTCGTCCTGAGCGATGTGGATGATCGAATACCAGGCGAGAGCACCTGCGAGTCCGGCGTCGGCGAACGGCAGGTCGAGCATGGAGCCGACGGCGAAGGTCAGGTCCGGGTGCTCGCGGCGGGCGACCTCCACCATCCCGGGTGACAGGTCGACACCCGAGATGTCGAGTCCCCGATCCGCGAGGTGCCCGGCGATCCGGCCGGGACCGCAGCCGAGGTCGGCCACCGCTCCCCCTCCGTCCGCGTCGATCTGCTCGGCGAACGCCGCGAGCGCGGCCCTGTCGAACACGTTCGTCCGCAGGTCGTCGCGGAGCAGGTCGGCGTAGGACCGGGCGACGACGTCGTAGGCGGCGCGGGTCGCGGCGGTGTCGGCGGTCTCGCTCATCACCGCATTCTCCCCCAACCCGTGGGCGAGCACACGAGACGTGGCGCCCGGCGGTTCACCCGACGCGCCGTTCCCCGGCGATTCGGAGGGCTTCCGCACGAGAGGGCCAGGACGCGCTGGGAGGGTGGGCGATGCGGAACCCGACGCGACCCACGACAACCGATCGACGGAGGAATCCCATGAGCGCTCGCTCGACATCCCGCCCCGCCACCCTCGACCTCGGACTGCTGCTCCTGCGGTTCGCGGTCGGCGGCACCCTGGTGGCCCACGGCCTGCAGAAGCTGCTCGTCTTCACCCTGCCGGGTGTGGCCGGGTCGTTCGCGGGGATGGGCATCCCGCTGCCCGAGGTGGTCGCCCCGGCCGTCGCAGCCATCGAGCTGATCGGTGGCAGCCTCATCGTCCTCGGCATCGGTACACGGGTGGCCGGCCTGCTGGCCGCCGCCGCGATGCTCGGCGCGGTCTTCACGGCGCACGCCGGTGCGGGCTACTTCGCCACCGACGGCGGCTTCGAGCTGCCGCTGCTGATCGCGTGCGCCGCCGTGGCGCTCGCGCTGACCGGACCGGGACGGCTCTCGGTGCACACCGCCCTGCTGCGCGGGCGGGCACCGCTGGCCGCCTGACGCCCGCGCCGCACGCAGAAGCGCCCCCGGCCGTGATGGCCGGGGGCGCTTCGCTCATCGGGTTACCGCAGGTACCGGTCGTACAGCAGGGTCCTGCGGCAGAGATCCGGCGGGTGGGAGGCGGTGTCACCGTCCTCACCGTGCAGGAGCGCGGCCCCGAGACCGCGCAGGTAGTCGGCGCAGCTGCGCCACAGCGATGTGCTCATCGTGGTTCTTCCTCATGGTTGTGCGTCCTTGCACAGCGATGCACGCAGGCAGGCGCGATCGGACGCTCTGGTGATGGATGAGCATCCGCGTCCGCGCGCCGTTAACGCACGGAGGGCGTCGCCCCGGAGTGGGGGCGACGCCCTCCACAACGCGGATACTCTCGTGAGAGGAGTCCGCGTCGTGCAGCGTCTATCAGCCTGCGAGTAGAAGAGCCCCGATGGGGCGCGACTTACTTCAGGGTGATGGTGGCGCCAGCCTCTTCGAGCTGGGCCTTCGCCTTCTCAGCGGTCTCCTTGTTGGCACCCTCGAGAACGGTGCTGGGCGCACCGTCGACGAGAGCCTTCGCCTCACCGAGGCCGAGGCTGGTGAGGGCGCGCACCTCCTTGATGACCTGGATCTTCTTGTCACCGGCGGCCTCGAGGACGACGTCGAAGGAGTCCTTCTCCTCGACCTCTTCGGCAGCGGCGCCGGCGCCACCGGCAGCCGGGGCGGCGACCGCGACGGGGGCGGCGGCGGTGACCTCGAAGGTCTCCTCGAACTTCTTCACGAACTCGCTGAGCTCGATCAGGGTGAGCTCCTTGAACGCCTCGAGCAGCTCGTCAGTCGACAGCTTTGCCATGATTTTCTCCTTAGTGTGTGTTGGTTACTCACCGCGTGCGGGTCTCCGTCCGGCCAGGGCCGGGGCGGGGGACTTACGCAGCGGACTCCTGCTTCTCACGCAGCGCGTCGACCGTGCGAACGGCCTGCGACAGCGGTGCGTTGAACAGATATGCGGCTCCGAACAGCGAGGCCTTGAAGGCGCCGGCCAGCTTGGCCAGCAGAACCTCACGGGACTCGAGGTCGGCGAGCTTGCCTACCTCTTCGGCGGTGAGCGGGTTACCGTCGAAGTAACCGCCCTTGACCACCAGCAGAGGGTTCGCCTTGGTGAAGGCACGCAGCGCCTTCGCGACGGCGACCGGGTCACCGTGCACGAATGCGATCGCGGACGGACCGGCGAGCTCGTCGTCGAACGACGAGATGCCGGCGTTGTTCGCCGCGATCTTGGTCAGCGTGTTCTTCACCACGGCGTACGTCGCGTGCTCACTGATCGACGTGCGCAGCTCCTTGAGCTGAGCGACAGTGAGACCGCGGTACTCGGTCAGCAGAACGGCGGTCGAGCTCGTGAACAGGTTCTCGAGCTCGGCAACCGTGGCTTCCTTGTTCGCCATGGCCTACCTCTCAATCTTCTTCGTCGCACACCGCGGGAGCGATGTGCGCCTCGACCGCGGGCAAGAAAAAAGCTCCGGCGCAGAGGCACGGAGCGAGAGGGTTGCAGAAACCTGCGAATCTTGCTTCATACACCTGCGCGGGCGCCCACCTGAGTGGATCTTCTCTGCGTGCGAACACGCGGACCAGCGGTCTTTGGCTTCAGCCAGGGTACGCGACCCGCACCGGATCGCGCAAATCGCGGTCAGCGCACCCGGTGCCGGTGCAGAAACCCGCGCACCGCGGCACCGTGCCCCGGCCGCAGCACGACCTCCCCGTGGGCGCAGCGCCTGTGCAGCACCACGCGGGCGTGCGGGATGCGGCGAGCGGTCTCGTAGACCACCTCGGGCGGATAGAACGCGTCGTGATCGCCGCAGAGGAAGAGCGTGGGCGCGCTGATGCGGTGTGCGCGGCCGAGCATGTCGTAGCCGTCCTCGGCGCGCACCAGCGGGACGAGCGTCTCCAGGGCCTCCGGCACCGGAAGGAGCGGCGCCACCGTTCGCAGGATCGGCCCCGCGCCGAGGAAGTCGAGCGTGGCCAGCGCGAGCTCGGTGTCGGCGCGACGGTCGCCGGCCTCCAGCTGGTCGGCGTAGCGCCGCTGGAGCAGCCTCCCCTCGTCGCCGAGCCGGCCGGCGCCCGAGACGACCACCAGCGCGCTCACGAGCTCGGGATGGTCGGCCGCGAGCTGCAGGGCGATGCTCGCCCCGGTGGACGTCGCCAGCACCGGCACGGGGGCGGCGAACCGGCGGCGGAGCGCCCGCCCGTAGAGGTCGGCGATCTCGGCCATGTCCGCCCCGTCGGGAAGCGCGCCCGGCCGCCCCAGCGCGTGCACCCGATGCCCCTGGGTGCCACGCAGAGTGAGGCGCTCGGTGGCCGCGTCGACGCCACGCGGGGCGTGCGGCGCCGCCGGCAGACCGCGGAAGAAGACCAGCGGGGGCGCGGAGGCCGGCCCGTACGGCGTCGCCGCGATCGTCGCGCGCCCGGTCACTCCCGGCCCGTCTCGGCGGTGTCGGCGGCGTCCGAGGTGTCGGCGGCTTCGGTGGCCTTAGCCTCGTGCGGGGCCGTGTCGGCGTCGTCCGTGTCGATCTCCTCCGGCTCGAGCATCGGCTCGGGCGCGGTCGCATGGCCCGCACCCTCCACGAGCGGCAGGCTCACGGTGAAGGCCGTGGCGCCCGGCTCGCTGCGCACCGACACGTCGCCGCCGTGGGCCTCGACCACCGCCTGCACGATCGCGAGGCCCAGCCCCGTGGACCCCGTCGCACGGTTGCGGGAGCTGTCACCGCGTGCGAAGCGCTCGAACAGTGTGGACTGGAGCTCCTCCGGGATGCCGGGGCCGTCGTCCTCCACGGTCACGATCGCCCGGTCGGCGTCCGCGTCGACGTCGAGCGTCACCGTGACCACGGTGCCCTCCGGCGTGTGCACACGCGCGTTGGCCAGCAGGTTCATCACGACCTGGTGGAGTCGCGGCGCATCCCCTACCACCTCGACGGGAGCCTCCGGCACCACGATCCGCCAGCGGTGGTCGGGCCCGGCCGCGTGCGCGTCGCTGAGGGCGTCGATGAGCAGCAGGGAGAGGTCCACCGGGTCGCGGTCGAGTTCCCGTCCTTCATCGAGGCGGGCGAGCAGCAGGAGGTCCTCCACGAGGGAGGTCATGCGGGTGGCCTCCGACTCGATGCGCCCGAGCGAGCGCGTCACATCGGGCGGCAGCTCGTGCGGGGCACGCCGGGTCAGCTCGGCGTAGCCACGGATCGAGGCGAGTGGCGTGCGCAGCTCGTGGCTCGCGTCAGCGACGAACTGGCGCACCTTCTGCTCGCTCGCCTGGCGGGCGGTCAGGGCGGAGGCGACGTGGCCGAGCATCCGGTTGAGGGCGGAGCCCACCTTGCCGACCTCGGTGTGCGTATCGGTGTCCTCGTCGGGGACGCGCACCGAGAGCGCGACGTCTCCGCGGTCGAGGGGCATGTTCGCCACCTGCTCGGCCGTGCCGGTGACACGCTCGAGGGGCTTCATGGCGAGGCGCACGATGGAGCTCGCCAGCAGGAAGGCGAAGATCAGCCCCGCCAGCGTGACCAGCACGATGACGAGCGTGAGCTGGGCCACTGTCGCGTTCACCGAGGTGAGCGGGAGGCCGATGATGACGCTGTCGCCGTTGTCGAGGGGGACGGCCGCCACCCGGTAGTCGCCGACCGCCGGTCCGAGAGTGATCGTCCGCGGCGTCCCGTCCGCCGGAAGCTTGAGCAGCGCCTGTCTGTCGATGTCGACCGTCTGCGGGGCGGCGGACTGATCGGGCGACCCCTGCGGCGGCCGGTCGGCCAGGATGACCGGGTACAGAAGGTTCTGGCCGTTGCGGACGACGCCGAACGTCTCCGTCTGCTGTCCGGGGGCCGCCACCACCTGGGTCACCTGGGGAGTGGTCGGGCCTTCGCCGAACAACGAGTTCGCCCGCTGCTGCCCCCGGTTCAACGAGGAGATGAGCTGCGCGTCCAGTCGTCCGACGAGGTAGCTCTGCAGCGCCAGCACGCTCACCGTCCCGATGACCGCACCGAGCACGGCGAGCATCGCCACGACGGCGAGCACGACACGGCTGCGCAGCGTCCAGGAACGGAAGGGGCGGATGCGCTGGGTCCAGCTGGTCCCGCCGTGGGGTGCCGGTGCGCCCGCGGTGCGGGCAGTGGTCATTGCGCAGCCTTCACCATGTAGCCGGCGCCACGGACCGTGTGGATCATCGCGGGGCGGCCGGCATCGACCTTCTTGCGGAGGTAGGAGATGTAGAGCTCGACCACGCTGCTGGAGCCGCCGAAGTCGTAGCTCCAGACGCGGTCGAGGATCTGCGCCTTGCTGAGCACGCGGCGCGGGTTGCGCATGAGGAATCGGAGCAGCTCGAACTCGGTCGCCGTGAGCTGGATGAGCTCGCCGTCGCGGTGCACCTCGTAGCTGTCCTCGTCGAGCACCAGGTCACCGACGATCAGCACCGGGTCGTCCTGATCCGCCACCGCCGCGCGCGACCGGCGCAGCAGCCCCCGCAGACGCGCCACCAGCTCCTCCAGGCTGAACGGCTTCGTCACGTAGTCGTCGCCGCCGGCGGTCAGGCCGGCGATGCGGTCGTCCAGGGAGTCCTTCGCCGTGAGGAAGAGCACGGGCGCCTCGTTGCCGTCGGCACGCATCCGTGAGAGCACCTGCATCCCGTCGATGTCGGGCAGCATGATGTCGAGCACCACGACGTCCGGCTTGAACTCGCGCGAGAGCTGCAGCGCCTGCTGGCCGGTGGCCGCCGTGCGCACGTCCCAATCCTCGTAGTGCAGCGCCATGGCGAGCAGATCGGTCAGCGTGGACTCGTCGTCGACGACGAGCACGCGGATCGAGCTGCCGTCGGCGCGGCGCAGAAGGGTACGAGGCTGGCTGGAGGCGCTGGAGGCGGCGCGGGCGTTGATGGTCACCTTCTCCATTATGTGGAGACCTCTTCGCGGTGGCTATGCGAAACCTATGGAGAGTCTGTGAGCGTCGAGCGACCCGTGTTCAGCGAAAACATAGGCGGGGCCTACGCCGTCGAAAGGACCCGGCCCTAGCGTCCCCCCGTCAGCACAAGCCCCCAGCCAAGTTTGGAAGCCACATGTTCGGGACGTATCTGCGACGGGAACTCCTCGGCCGTCGCAAGCAGACGGTCATCATCGCGATCGGCATGGCCCTCGCGATCGCGCTCGTCATCCTCGTGAACGCGGTCTCGGCCGGAGTCAAGGACGCGCAGGCCAGCGTGCTGCAGTCCGTCTACGGCGTCGGCACCGACATCACGGTCAGCCAGCCCGCCACCGTGGGCAGCGGCACCCCCGAGGCGGGCGGCGGCCGCTTCGACTTCGGCGCGAACGCCGGGACGGACGCGGGCGGCAGCCGCAGCGTCAACACGTCGCGACTCGAGCCCGCACGCGGCGCCACCGTCATGGCGGACACCACGCTCGCCACGGTGAAGAAGGTGCAGAACGTGTCGGCGGCCGCGGCCGTTCTGTCGCTCACCAACACCAGCTTCAGCGGAACCCTCCCCGACTTCCAGCAACTGCGCCAGGAGCGTGAGTCCGGCGGCACGGGCGGGACCGGCGGCGGCGAGGTGCCGAACCCGGCACCCACCGGCGGGGCGGACGGCGCGGGCGGCAGCTCGTTCAACGTCGACTCCTTCACCGTGCTCGGCCTCGACCCCGCGGGGAAGTCCGTCGGACCGCTCGCCTCTGTCACCCTGACCTCCGGCCGCACCTTCACGAAGGCCGACGCCGGCAAGGATGTCGTCGTGCTCGACTCGGCGTACGCGAAGACCGCCAGCAAGACCGTCGGGGACAGCCTCACGATCGGCGGGACGGACTTCAGCGTCATCGGGATCGTCGCAGCCACCGGCTCCGACTCCACCACCGCCTCGAACGCCTACATCCCCCTCGACGTCGCGCAGACCCTGTCCGGTCAGGCCGGCAAGATCTCTTCGGTCTACGTGACCGCGGCGTCGTCGAGCGACATCTCGCAGATCAAGACCGACCTGACCAAGGCCCTCCCGAGCGCGACCGTGAGCACCGAGGCCGACCTCGCCTCCGACGTGTCCGGCTCGCTGGGCAGCGCGGGGCAGCTCATCGCCAACCTCGGCACCTGGCTCTCGCTGATCGTGCTCGCGGCGGCGTTCCTGATCGCCATCCTGTTCACCATCTCCGGCGTCACCCGGCGCACCCGCGAGTTCGGCACGCTCAAGGCGATCGGCTGGTCCAACCGGCGCATCGTCGGACAGGTCGCGGGCGAGTCCGTCGTGCAGGGCGTCATCGGCGGCATCATCGGCGTCGCGGTCGGCCTGATCGGCGTCTTCATCGTCAACCTGGTCTCACCCACGCTCACCGGCAGCGTCAGTTCGCGGTCGGGCTTCGCCGACGCGGCGGGCCGCGGGACCGGCGCGGTCGGCACGGCGGCGACCAACGCGCCCGGCGGCGGATTCGGCGGTGCAGGCGGCGGATTCGGCGGTGGCGGCGGATTCGAGGGCGTCCGCCGCGCCGCGGCCTCCACGACGGAGATCGCCCTCCACGCGCCCGTCACCCTGTGGATCATCCTCGGAGCCGTGGGCCTGGCCGTGCTCGGCGGCCTGCTCGCCGGCGCGATCGGCGGGTGGCGCGCCTCCCGTCTCCGTCCCGCAGCCGCCCTCCGCTCGGTCGCCTGAACCCACCGCCTCAAGGAGCAGCCATGTACACCCTCACGAACGTCACCAAGAAGTACACGCAGTCCAAGCGGGAGGTCGTCGCCCTCAAGGACGTCACCCTCGACATCCCGGACGGCCAGCTGGTCGCCATCCAGGGGCCGACCGGCGGCGGCAAGTCGACGCTGCTGCAGATGCTCGGCGCCCTCGACCGCCCCACCTCCGGGTCGGTGGAGCTCGGCTCGTCGAGCCTCTCGAAGCTGGGCGACGGCAAGCTGGCCGGCATCCGCGCGAGCGAGATCGGTTTCGTCTTCCAGGGGTTCAACCTCATCCCGACGCTGACGGCGCAGGAGAACGTGGAGACCGCGCTGGCCCCGCTCAAGATCAGCGGGGACGAGCGCAAGCGTCGCGCCGCGGAGGCCCTCGCCTCCGTCGGGCTCGGCGACCGCGGCACGCACCTGCCGTCAGAACTCTCGGGCGGTCAGCAGCAGCGCGTCGCGATCGCCCGCGCCCTGGTGAAGAACCCGGAGGTGCTCCTCGCCGACGAGCCCACGGGAAACCTCGACGAGGAGACCCGCGACGAGATCATGGACGTGCTGGAGGGCCTCTGGCGCGACCGCGGCCTCACCCTCGTCATCGTGACCCACGACAGCGCCGTCGCAAAGCGCGCCCAGCGCCGCCTCCACATCAAGCACGGCCAGGTCAAAGAGGTCGCCTGACCCCACGCGCGATTCGTGCCGAATGTCGGCTCTGGCGGCGGTGGAGTCGACATTCGGCACGAATGTCGAGGGGAGTCTCAGCGCTCGGGGGTGGGGACGACGTGCATGCCGAGGGCCTCGGCGAAGACGACGGCCTGACGCTCGTCGATGGTCGCGCCCCGGAACGAGACCTCGGCCGGGTCGACGCCCGTGAGGTCGCTCCCGACCAGGGAGGCCGCGGAGAAGTCCGCACCGGTGAGGGTCGCGGCAGAGAGATCGCAGCCGTCGAACCGCGCCTCGACGGCGCGCACACGGCTGAGGTCGGCCTCCCGCAGACGCACGCCGCGGAAGCCGGCGCCGCCGAGGTCGGCGCGCCCCAGGTCCACGAACGCCCAGTTGCCGCCCTCCACCTTCAGCAGCGCGAACTCGCACGCGTCGAAGGTGCTGCCGGTGAGCTTGCACCGGCGGAACGTGGAGTCGAAGAAGTTGCAGCCGTGGAAGGTGCAGTTCACGAACGCCGAGTCCGTATGCTCGCTCACGTTGAAGCGCACCGAACGGAACGTGCAGCCCGTGAAGGTCGCTCCCGAGGAGCTCAGCTCCGTCATGTCGACATCCACGAACTCGACATCGGTGTACTCGACGCCGTCGAGGTCGCGTCCGTACCAGTCCTCACCCCGGATGGTGCTCTCCGTGCTCACGGATCGAGCCTAGCCATCCGGGGTGACGCCGCAGCGCGGCGGTGCGTCAGTCCTGATTGCTGAACGCGGCGTCGAAGGACGCGGTGGGCGTCGTCCACAGCAGCGAGCGGATGTAGCCGACGGCCTCCTTCGCACCGTGCAGCCGGTCCATGCCGGCGTCCTCCCACTCGATCGAGATCGGACCGGTGTAGCCGATGGATTCGAGGGCGCGGAAGGAGTCCTCCCACGGCACGTCGCCGTGCCCGGTCGAGACGAAGTCCCAGCCGCGGCGCGGGTCGCCCCACGGCAGGTGCGAACCCAGCACGCCGGCACGGCCGTTGCGGGGGCGCAGGCGCGTGTCCTTGCAGTCCACGTGGTAGATCCGGTCCTGGAAGTCGACGATGAAGCCGACCGGGTCGATGTCCTGCCACATCATGTGCGACGGATCCCAGTTGAAGCCGAACGCCGTCCGGTGGTCGATGGCCTCCAGCGACCGGACCGACGACCAGTAGTCGTAGGCGATCTCGGACGGGTGCACCTCGTGGGCGAACCGCACGCCTTCGCCGTCGAACACGTCGAGGATGGGGTTCCAGCGGTCGGCGAAGTCCTGATACCCGGCGTCGATCACGGACGCGGGAACCGGCGGGAACTGCGCGACGTACGGCCAGATCTTCGAGCCGGTGAACCCCACGACCGTGTCCACGCCCAGCTTGCGGGCGACCTTCGCGGTCAGCTTCAGCTCCTCCGCGGCGCGCCGGCGCACCCCCTCCGGGTCGCCGTCGCCCCACACCTTCGAGCCGACGATCGCCTGGTGACGGAAGTCGATCGGGTCGTCGCACACGGCCTGGCCCTTGAGGTGGTTGGAGATCGCCCACACCTTCAGGCCGTACCGGTCCAGGATGTCGAGGCGGCCCTGGAGGTACGCGTCGTCCTCCGCCGCCCGCCACACATCCAGGTGCTCCCCCGACGCCGCGATCTCGAGGCCGTCGTAGCCCCACTCGGAGGCGAGCTTCGCCACCTCCTCCAGCGTCAGGTCGGCCCACTGGCCCGTGAACAGCGTGACCGGGTGCGTGTGCCCCGCCTGTGCCGGTTCACGCTGTGCAGTCGTGTTCTGATCGGTCATCGATCCCTATCCCATCTCGATCCAGGTACCCGACTCGGCGGAGTCGAGCACGGCGTCGGTGATCCGCACGGCGCGCAGGCCGTCGGTGAAGCGCGGGAGCCCGTCCGGCTCCTCCCCCGCGACGGCCGCGTAGCTGTCGGCCACGAACGCGTTGAACGCGTCCTGGTAACCCTGCGGGTGCCCAGAGGGGACGACGCAGAGCCGGGCCGCGTCGGCGCTCAGCTGATCGGCGTCGCGCGGGACCAGGAGGCTGCCGGCCCGGCGGCCCACCCAGAGCGTCTCCGGCTGCTCCTGGTCGAACGCCACACTCTCGGCGGTGCCCGCGATCTCGAGCCAGAGCCGGTTCTTGCGACCCGGGGCGACCTGCGACACCAGCAGGGTGCCGAGCGCGCCGCCCTCGGTCTCGACCACCACGGCCACGGCGTCCTCGGTCGTGATGGCGGAGTGCGACGCCCGTTCGGCGAATACTGTGCGCTTCGTCGCGGAGACCCGCGAGACGCGGTCGCCCGAGACGAACTCGACGAGGTCGACGAGGTGCGATCCGATGTCGGCGAAGGCGCGCGAGCGGCCGCCCTGGGCGGAGTCGACCCGCCAGTTGTCGTCGCCCGCTCCGAGGAGCCAGTCCTGCAGGTAGGAGGCGTTGATGCTGAGCACGCGCCCGGCCTGGCCCGACGCGAAGCGGTGGCGCGCCTCCCTGACCATCGGATGGAACCGGTAGATGAACGGCACCGTGGCCACCCGGCCCTCGGCCGCGCGCACCAGCTCCTCGGCGTCGGCCGTCGTCGTGGCGAGCGGCTTCTCGCAGATCACGTGCTTGCCCGCGGCCAGCACGGCACCGGCCTGCTTGGCGTGCAGCGCGTTCGGCGTGGTCACGTGGACGACGTCGACGGTGTCGTCGGCGAGCAGCTCGTCGAGCGAGCCGTAGGCACGCGCGATGCCCAGGCGCTCCGCCGCCGCCGCCGACTTCTCAGCCGTCGACGACACGATCCCGGCCAGCTCGGCACGCGACGCCCGGGCAGCTCGGCTGTGGACCTCGGCCATGAAGCCGCCGCCCACGATCGCGACCCGGAGGCGCTCCCCCGCCCTGCTGCCGTCGCGGCGGGTCAGTCCGCCCTGTGTCGCGTCGCCGGCCGCCGACTCGCGCCCACTCGCACTCTCGCTCATCGTGCCGCCTACGCCAGGGTCGCCGCTCGCGGGTCCCAGTCCTCCGGGAGGGCCGGAGCCACCTGCACGGTGCTCGCGACCTCGACCGGCAAGCCGGACTCGCCGGCCTCGATCGTCGAGACCATCACGTCGAGCACATGGTAGGCCTGCTCGCCCGAGGCCCGCTCGGGCACTCCGGCGCGGATGGCCCGCGCCAGCTCGACGACGCCGGTGCCTCGGCTGGAGGTCGACCCGGTCGACGCGACCGACTCCTGGCCGTCGGCGCCGTGGACACGCAGCTCGCCCTCGAAGGTGTTGGGGTCGGGGACCTCGACGGTCCCGTCGGCGCCCGCGACCTCGAACAGCGTGCGACCGAGCTTCGAGTCGAAGCTGAAGATGGCCTGCGCCGTCTGACCGCTCTCGAACTGATACAGCGCGCTCACGTGGGTGGGCACCGTCACCGCGAACTCCTCGCCGGCGCGCGGGCCCGAGCCGATGATGCGCGTCTCCCGCGACTTGGAGGCGACCGCCGTCACCCGCGCGACCGGACCGAAGAGCTGCACGAGGGCCGTCAGATAGTACGGGCCGATGTCGAACAGCGGGCCGGCGCCCTCCTGGAATAGGAAGTCGGGGTTGGGATGCCACGACTCCGGGCCGGGCGACTGCATGAGCGTCAGCGCCGTGAGGGGCGCGCCGATGCGGCCGCTCTCGATGAGGCGGCGAGCCGACTGGATTCCCGCGCCGAGGAAGGTGTCCGGCGCGGTCGCGACGCGGAGTCCGGCGGCGTGCGCGGCCTCCAGGAGCTCGGTGCCGCTGGCGCGGTCGAGCGCGAACGGCTTCTCGCTCCACACGTGCTTGCCCGCGGCGAGCGCCTGCAGCGCCACCTCGACGTGCACCTTGGGGATGGTGAGGTTGACCACGATCTCGATGCCGTCGTCGGCCAGGAGCTCCTCGACGGACCCGGCGCCCGGGACGCCGTACTTCTCGGCCTGGGCGCGGGCGCGCTCCTGGTCGATGTCGGCGACGAACCGGACCTCGAGGTCCGGGAACGCCGTCAGGTTCTCGAGGTACTGGTTGCTGATGACGCCCGCGCCGATGACGCCGACACCCACGCGCCCGGCGCTCACGCGAGGCCCTTCTCGGTGAGGAAGGCGTAGCTGTCGGCGACGGCCTGGAAGCGATCGCCGCGCGAGTCGTCGAGCTCCACGACGCGGAGCGCATCCGGAGCGGCGGCGATGATGTCGGCGATCGGGAGCGAGCCCTGGCCGACGGCCACCTGGTCCTTGGTCTCCGTGGTGCCGGGGCCGTCCTTGATGTGGAGGGCGACGACGCGGTCGCCGAGCGCGGGGAGGAGCGTCAGCGGATCGTGCCCGCCGACCGCCACCCAGTAGGTGTCGACCTCCAGCACGACCTCCGGCGCCAGCTTGCCGGCGAAGAACTGGAGGGCGGTGGTGCCCTCGACGGTGCTCTCGAGCTCGTGCGCGTGGTTGTGGTAGCCGACGCGGACGCCGTAGCGGGCGGCCACGGCGGCGGCGTCGTTGAGCTGCTCGGCGATCGCGGCGACGTCCTCCGCCGACTGCCAGCGCTCGGGCGCGACGTAGGGGTCGATGACCGTCTGGATGCCGAGCGCCTGGGCGGCGGAGAAGACCTCGTCGAGGTCGCCGCCGATGAAGCCCTGGTGGGTGGTGGGGGCCGTCAGGCCCGCCTCGGCGAGGCCCTCGCGGAGGGTGTCGCCGAAGGACAGGAAGGCGAACGGCTCGACCTGCGTGAATCCGATGTCCGCGATGCGGCGCAGTGTGCCGACCGTGTCCTCGGTCAGCAGCTCACGGACCGTATAGAGCTGCACGGAGAGTTTTGACGTCGACACAGTGCTCCTCGTCGAGTGGTGGTGCGGATGGGTGGCCGCCGGACGGCGGTGGCTCCATTCAATCGAGACTTCTGTCGGATGTCAATCAAAAGTCATACGGTCCTTGGCTATCTTTGGACGGATGCCGACACGTGTGGTTCAATGACCGCATGACCGACACCGCGCGCGACACGGGACTGGTCGCCACGGACGCCGCCGACCTGCTGGCGATCCTGCGCGACGGCGTCCCGCGTACACGCGCGCAGCTCGCCGAGCTCACCGGCCTGGCCCGATCGACCGTCGCCGTGCGGATCGACGCCCTCACCGCGTCGGGCCTCATCGCCCCGGCGGGCGACGACGTCTCGACCGGAGGGCGCCCGCCGTCCCGCGTGCGATTCAACCCCGCCTCGCGCGTCGTCGTCGCGATCGATCTCGGCGCCACGCACGGCGTCGTCGCCCTGGCCGACCTCGCGGGGGACATCCTCGCGAGCGACTCGCAGCGCCTGCGCATCGCCGACGGTCCCGAGGCGGTGCTCGACTGGGCGCTGCAGAGCGCGCGCCGCCTGTATCGCGCAAGCGGACGGCCGGCGGACGACCTGGTCGGTGTCGGCATCGGCGTGCCCGGGCCGGTGGAGCATTCGACGGGGCTGCCCGTGAACCCCCCGATCATGCCGGGCTGGGACCGCTTCGACATCCCCGCCCACGTGCAGCGCGTCTTCGACGTCCCCGTGCTCGTCGACAACGACGTGAACCTCCTCGCCCTCGGCGAGCACGCCCGGGTCTGGCCGGAGCAGACCGATCTCCTGTTCGTGAAGGTCGCGACCGGAATCGGCGCCGGCCTCATCAGCGGGGGTCGCCTGCAGCGCGGCGCGCAGGGCTCCGCCGGCGACCTCGGCCATGTCCGCGTGCCGTTCGGCGCGGACACCCCGAGCCACGGCGCACAGGACGCGGACCTGGAGGCGCTCGCGAGCGGACCGGCCATCGCTCGCGCCCTCTCCGCGGTGGGCATCCCCGCCGAGACGACGGACGACGTGGTCGACCTCGCCCGCACCGGCAACCCCGTCGTGCAGCAGGCCATCCGTCAGGCGGGGCGCGATCTCGGCGAGGTCGTCGCGACCTGCGTGAACCTCCTGAACCCGTCGATGGTCATCGTCGGCGGAGGTCTCTCCCGCGTCGGCGAGCAGTTGCTCGCCGGAGTGCGGGAGGTCGTCTACCAGCGGTCGACGCCGCTGGCCACGCAGCACCTCACGATCACCGAGTCCCGTTCCGGTGGGACCGGCGGCGTGATCGGCGCGGCGATCATGGTGATCCAGCACGTGCTGGACCCCGGCTCCGGGGCGGCGCGCACTCCCGCGCGCTGACCCGTCGGGTTCCCCTCCCTTCTTCATGAACATCGAATCGATTCGACTCTTCGAAAGGAATCTCGTGACCATCGCATCCTCCTCCTCCGGCACCGGCGCCGGACGCCCACTGCGCGCCGGAGTCATCGGCCTGGGCTGGGCCGGGCAGCAGCACATGGACGCGTACGCGACGCTGCCGGGCGTCGAACTCGTGGCCATCGCGGGCATGGAAGACGGCCCGCGCGACGAGCTCGGCGAGAAGTACGGTGTCGGGCGCCGCTACCGCGACTGGAAGGAGCTCGTCGCCGACGGGGGTCTCGACGTCGTGAGCGTGGCCGTGCCGACCTTCCTGCACGCCCCCATCGCGGTCGGCGCCCTCGACGCCGGCATCCACGTGCTCAGCGAGAAGCCCATCGCGCGCACGGCCGCCGAGGCCCAGGACATGGTGGACGCCGCCCACCGGGCCGGACGCGTGCTCGAGGTCGCCTTCAACCACCGCCGCCGGGGCGACATCGAGGCGCTCAAGGCGGCCATCGACGACGGCCAGATCGGGCGCCCGTACCACGCGCGCGCCATCTGGCTGCGGCGAGCGGGCATCCCGGCGCTCGGCAGCTGGTTCACCAACCGCGAGATGGCCGGCGGCGGCCCCCTGATCGACATCGGCGTGCACGTGCTCGACTACGCGCTGCACCTCTTCGGCGAGCCGGTCGTCACCACCGTGTCCGCCGTGACCCACTCCGAACTCGGCATCCGCGGGCGGGGCGGCTCGGCCGGGGCCAAGCAGCACGTGGGCTCGGCCTACGAGGTGGAGGATCTCGCCAGCCTGCTCCTGCGACTCGAGGGCGGCGGCTCGATCGTCCTCGAGACCAGCTGGGCGGCGTACCGGCCCGCCGGAGACGAGTTCGGCATCACGCTGTACGGCACCGAGGGCGGGGCCGATCTGCGGGTGGTCGACTACGCACCCGCCGGAGAGCTGACGATCTTCACCGGCGAGGGTGAGGAGACGGCGGATGTGCGGGTGGCGGCCGATCCCGGCCGGGGCCACATCGCCGTCGTCGAGACGTTCCTCGAGCATGTCGCCGACGAGGCGAACTGGGCGCACTGGGACGGCTCACTGGCCCTCGACCGCGCCCGCGTGATCGACGCCGCATACGAGTCGGCGCAGCGCGGGGCCGAGGTCCGGCTGCAGCCGTCCACTCAGGGTGCCGACGAGCCCGTCGACGCCACCACCACCTCCGCCACCGCACCGAAGGGAGCCTGAGCGTGTCCGCACTCCGCGTCACCGTCTGGAACGAGGGCGTCCACGAGACGACCCAGCCCGAGATCGCCGCCCTCTACCCGGACGGCATCCACGGCGCGATCGCCGCGGGCCTGCGCGAGCTGCTCGGCGAGGAGGTCACCGTGCGCACGGCGACCCTCGCCGACCCGGAGCACGGGCTGAGCGAAGCCGTGCTCGGCGAGACCGACGTGCTGCTCTGGTGGGGCCACATCGCGCACGATCAGGTCTCCGATGAGGTCGTGGAGCGGGTCCGCGAGCACGTGCTCGGCGGCATGGGGCTGATCGTCCTGCACTCCGGTCACTTCTCGAAGATCTTCATCCGCATGCTCGGCACCACGTGCTCCCTGCGCTGGCGCAACCCCGAGGGCGGCGAGCGCGAGCTGGTGTGGAACGTGAATCCGACCCACCCCATCGCGGCGGGCGTCGACCAGCCGATCGTGATCGAGGCGCAGGAGATGTACGGCGAGTTCTTCGACATCCCGACGCCGGACGACCTGGTGTTCATCAGCTCGTTCACCGGCGGGGAGGTGTTCCGTTCGGGTGTGACCTTCACGCGCGGGCGCGGCAAGATCTTCTACTTCTCCCCCGGCGACCAGGAGTACCCGGTGTACTTCCACCCCCAGGTGCGGCGTGTGCTCGCGAACGGCGTCCGCTGGGCGGCGCCGGTCGAGGGCGCCCGTGTCGCCCCGGCCGTCTCGAACCCCGAGCCGGTCTAGCGGCCGCGCCACGCACCGGCCCAAACCTCCTCCGATCGCCGCACGGCAGACTGAGCACATGACGGACGCGCTCTCGCCCCTCCCCGCACCACGGCATCCCGATCCCGCCGACGCCCCGCCCCTGCGCTGGGGAGTGCTCGGTCCGGGCGTGATCGCCGCCGACTTCACGAAAGCCCTGCACGCGCACACCGCCCAGCGGGTCGTCGCGTGCGGGTCACGCTCCGCGGAGCGCGCCGCCGCCTTCGCCGCGACGCACGGTGTGGAACGCGCGCACGCATCGTACGAGGCGCTCGTCGCCGACCCGGGCGTCGACGTCGTCTACGTCGCGACGCCGCACTCCGAGCACCTGCAGCACGCGCTCCTCGCGATCTCGGCGGGCAAGCACGTCCTCATCGAGAAGCCGATGGCCGCGACCGCAGGGCAGGCGCGGCGTATCGTCTCCGCGGCACGGGAGGCCGGTGTCTTCGCCATGGAGGCGATGTGGACCCGCTATCTGCCGCAGACCGACATCGCCCGGCGGCTGCTCGACGACGGCGCACTCGGCGAGCTGCGCGTGGTGACGGCGGACTTCGGCGGCAACGCGACCTACGACGCGGCGGGTCGCCTCTGGAACCCGGCGCTGGCGGGCGGCGCCCTGCTCGACCTCGGCGTCTACGTCGTGTCGTGGGCGTCGTTCGCCCTCGGCGCTCCCGCCGGCATCATCGCGAGCGGCACCCTCGCCCCCTCGGGCGTCGACGAGCAGGCGGCGCTGGTGCTGAGCACGATCTCCGGGGCTCAGGCGCTGCTCAGCACGGGACTGCGCGCGGGCACTCCGTCGCTCGCCACCATCAGCGGAGTGGACGGGCGGATCGAGACGGATGCGCCGTTCTGGGGTCCGAGCGGCCTGCGTGTCCACCGGGCCGACGGCTCGCTGGCCGCCCACTGGCGCGATCCGTACGGCCGTCCCCACCTGCAGGGGATGTCGTACGAAGGCGCCGCTCTCGCCCGCTACGTATCCGAGGGTCGGACCGAGTCGCCCGTCCACCCGCTGGACGAGGCCGTGTCGACGCTGGAGACCATCGACGAGGCGCGTCGGCAGCTCGGCGCCGCGGGCGTCGACGTGGGCGTGGGCTGATCGCCGGAGTCGCCGGGGCGGGGCACAATGGAGGGGTGCTCGACCACGCCCCGCTCCGTTCCGCCGACCTCTACCGGCCGGGCGTGCTGGCGGATCTCGAGCCGGTCCGCGCGGCCGCTCCGGCCCCTGTGCCCGTGATCCCGGCGGTACCCGGGCAGACGGGACATCTCGCGCGCGTCGTCGCGCGCTCCAGCGACCGCGTCGGCTGGCTGCGCGCGCGGAGCCGTGGCATCACCGCGACGGATGTCGCCAAGCTCTCGACCCCGCGTTCTCTGCGGGCGGCCGTGTACGACAAGCTGCACGGCAGCGGGTTCTCGGGCAACTCCTTCACCCAGCACGGGCGCGTGCGCGAGCCGGAGATCGCCGCCTGGGTCGCGGCCACGCACGGCATCCAGCCCTCCGACGCCCTCTTCCACGCCGAGCGGGACCGCCGTCACCTGGCGACGCCGGACGGCCTCGCGGTGCGAGCGGACGAGCGCATCGAGCTCTGCGAGATCAAGACGACGAACAAGCCGTTCCGCAGCATCCCGCGCAGCTACCTGCGGCAGATCTGGTGGCAGCAGTATGTGCTCGGCGCCGAGCGCACCCTTTTCGTCTGGGAGCAGCACGACGGGTTCGTTCCGCTGCACGACGAGCCGGAGTGCCGCTGGGTCGACCGTGACGAGAACGAGATCGCGAAGCTGGTGACGCTCGCGGGCGACCTCATCGAACTGTTGCGCCAGGCCACCGCGCCGCCGGCGGCGCCCGCACCGGCAGAGGCGGTGTCCACCCCGCTGCCGACGCTCTACTGAGCGGTGGCGGGCTCCTCGGAGCGCAGCGGCGTCCGCACCAACGCCAGCGAGTAGACGGCGATCCACGCGATCGCCACGGTCGTCCCGATCAGCTCCAGCCATGCCCCCACGTCGGTCGCCACGTGCACGATCGCCAGCATCCCGCCGACGATCGTGATGACGGCGACGGCGACGCAGCTCGCGAGGGAGAACCGCGCCACCCGCGGCAATCTCGCGGCGAACGCCACCTGCAGCATGGCGAAGCAGGCCGCCGCGAAGCCGAGCACCGCCGACACGGTGTGGGCGAGGTCCTGACCCGTCGACCGTGGATCCGCGAGGGGGACCGGACAGTTCGCCGTGCACGTGACCTGCGACGCGATGACGAAGCACAGCGCAGCGACGCCGAGGCTGAGCGCCGGTGCCCAGCGGTCGAGCAGGCGGACCCGCGAACGCACGTGCCCGCTCGCCGACGCGATCGAGAACCCGCCCGCGGCGATCAGCAGGAGCGCGATCCGGAACATCCCCGCGGTCGGAGCGCCCTCTGCACCCAGTTCGCTGACGTACACCGGGTACGCGACCGTGAGCCGCGCCGCCCAGATGATCGTGAGGCCCCCGAGGACGCAGATGGTGCCGATCGCGAGCAGGACGGGCACGGCGCGCTGCCACCCGCGGACCAGGGGCGGCGCCGCGAACGGCTGGCGCACGATGCGCAGGAATCGCTCCACGCGGGCTCCTCGGTTCGGGGTCGAAGCATCCTAACGTGACGTCGACTGGAAACGACCTGGGGGTATCCGAAACAGAGTGTTCACATGCGGTGACCCCGACGTAACACCGGTGACGCAATCCCGGGATTGACTGGTGACGAACCGACCGCACCACCGGTGGGACCGACGAGGGGACGATGAATGCCGAAGACGATGCGGGCCGCGCTCCTGGACGCCGCGGGCGGACCGGAGGCGCTGCGGGTCGGCGAGACAGCGACCCCCGACCGCGTGAACGCCGAGTTCCTCGTCAAGGTCGTCGCGGCCGGCGTGAACCCGATCGACGCGAAGACCCGTGCCGGCCGCGGGGTGTTCGAGGCCATCCACAGCTTCCCCGCCGTGCTCGGCCACGACTTCAGCGGAGTGGTCGTGGAGTCTCCGTACAGCGCGCATCCCATCCGGCCGGGGGACGAGGTCTTCGGGATGGTCATGGTCCCCCGCTTCGGCGGCTCGTTCGCCGAGTACATCTCGGTTCCCAGCCTCAGTGTCGTGCGCAAACCGGCCACCCTCTCCCACATCGAGGCGGCGGCCGCGCCGCTCGCCGCACTCACCGCGTGGGGGATGGTCGTGGAGGTCGCCAAGGCGCACGAAGGGCAGCGGATGCTCATCCACGCGGGCAGCGGCGGCGTCGGCCATTTCGCCGTGCAGTTCGCCTCCTACTTCGGTGCCCACGTGATCGCGACCGCGTCCGGGTCGAAGGCGTCCTGGCTGCGCTCGCTCGGGGCCTCCGAGGTGGTCGACTACACGACGACCCGCTTCGAGGACGCCGTGCGCGAGGTCGACGTCGTCATCGACCTCGTCGGCAACGTGCACGACGACACCGGCAGCCGCTCGCTCGAGGTCCTCCGCCCCGGCGGGCTCATCGTCAACGCCCCCACCGGGAGCTGGCCCGGCTTCGCGGACGAGGTGGCGGCGGCCGGGATGCGGGGCACCCACTACAAGGTGGCGCCCGACGGCAACACCCTGTCGGTGATCGCGCGTCTGCTCGAGGCGGGGAACGTGCGCGTGCACGTCGACGAGATCTTCGCCCTCGACCAGATCGCCGACGCGCACCGCGCCGTCGAGGGCGGCCACACCCGCGGCAAGGTCGTGGTCAAGGTCGCCGAGGGCTGACGCCGCCCGTCAGGCGACGCTCGACCGCTCCATCACCCAGTCGTCCTCCCAGCGCTCACCGACGAGGAACCGCTTGGAGCCGACCCGTTCGAAGCCGTGCTTGCGGTAGAACCGTTGCGCCCGCGCGTTCTCCTCGTTGACGCCCAGCCACATCGCCCGGGAGCCTGCCTCCTCGGCAGCCCGCACACTCTCGGCCATGAGCCGGCCGGCGACACCGTCGCCGTGGTGGCCCGGCAGCACGTAGCACTTGCTCAGCTCGGCGGTGGGGCGCACGCGGATCGCCCGGCGCACATCCTCGTCCTCCGGCTCCCCGAAGACGATCATCGTGTAACCGATGACCTCCCCCGACGCGTCCTCGGCCACGAGGAGGCGACGGCCCGGGTCGGCGAGATAGCCGGAGAACCGCTCCTCCGAGAGGACGGTCGCGATGAAGTGCGCCTTCGCCTCGTCCGGCGTGTGCGGGGGGCAGGCGAGCGGGAAGGTCACCGCGGCGACGGCGGCCACAGCCGCGGCGTCCTCCACCAGGGCGGTGCGGATGGTCACGGTCATCGCACCAGGGTAGCGCTCCCGTCGCCCCGCACGACGAACCGGCCGCCCCGGGGGAAGGGGACGGCCGGCCGGCGCGCGGTGACGGGTGCGCGGCTAGTGCCGGCCCTGCGCCACCAGGCTCAGCAGGTCGAAGGACACGTCACCGAGCCCGGTCACGGGGTCGTACCCCTTTGCCGTCTTGAGGGTGGTGTCCTGGTCGAACGAGACCAGGAAGCTGTTGCCGCTGGTCTTGCTGGTGTACGCGACCGCCTGGGTCGGGTTCTGCGGCAGCACGTCGCGGAAGCTGTTCGGCAGCACCCGCTTGACCGCGTAGAGCGTCGGGTTCGCGAACCCGATCGTCGTGTGCGTCGCCTGCTGCACGATCGCGATCTGCGCGGCCACGATCGGCGAGGCCAGCGAGGTTCCGCCGTAGGTCTCGTTCACGTAGTCGCCCACGGCGAGCGTGTCGTCGTCCACGATCGGCCGCAGCCCGATCAGGAAGCCCGTGTACGGGTCGGCCAGGGCCGAGACATCGGGCGAGACCCGCTTGCCGGAGGCGAGGGCCGCCGGCACGATGCCGCGCTGGTAGTCCGGCTGCGCGAAGACGGCGCTCGTGCCGCCTCCCGCGCCGCCGACGAAACGGCTGCCGGGGAGCGGTTCGGTGTAGCTCAGCGTGCCGTCGGCATTCTTCACAATCTGGTCGACGGTGTCGCCCCAGCCGGTCTCGAAGGCGATCTTGCCGTTCTTGTCGATCGCCATGCTCGTGCCGCCCACGGAGGTGACCCACGGCGAGGACGCCGGGAAGTCCGGCGACGCGTAGCCGAGGTTCGCGACCTCGTCGCCGTTGTCCCCGCTCGAGAAGTAGAGGCCGATGCCCTCGCCGGCGGCCTGCAGCTGCAGGTTGACCTCGCCCTGGATCACGTCGGCCGGGACCGCCTCGCCGACGTTGCCGTAGCTGTTGCTCACGATCGTCGCGAGCTTGTTGTCCAGGATCTTCGACATCGCGACGTCCAGACCGCCACCGCAGTTCGTGCCTCCCACATAGAGGATGCGCGCCCCGGGTGCGATCGCGTGGACCGACTCGACGTCGAGGGTCTGCTCGCCCTGCCAGCCGCTGGGGTACTGGCACAGCTCCTGATCGGTGAAGTCGCTCGCCTTGGGCACGAGCTGCTGGTACGACGAGTTCGTCAGACCGGGCTCACCGTTCTGTGCGGAGTAGTCGTTGACGTCCTTCACGATGCTCGGGCTGGCGTACGCGTCGATGATGGCGACGGTCTGACCGGTGCCGTTCGTACCGCGCCTGTTGAGGTCGCTGAGGCCGTACGCGCTGCGCAGCTGCTGCGGGGTGTAGCCGCAGTTGTAGGTGCTGTACTTCGTCTGGCCGTTGTACGCCGCCGGCACGGTCACGGTGTTCTCACCGAAGTAGTGCGAGCACGGCGTCGTGATGACCGGCGCCGCGGCCACCTTGCGCGACAGCTGCGGCTCTCCGGAGGACCCGAGGTCTCCCTGCTGGATCGAATCCGGGCGGGTGAGGGTGCGCGACTGCTCGACGCTCACGCCCGAGACCTTGGTTCCGATCGACGCGGGCAGCGACGGCGCGGTCGCCGGCGCGATGAGCTGGCGTCCCGCGTAGTTGAAGGAGTGGAGGGAGGTGCCGAAGATCGAGCCGATCTGGTCGGGCGTCCCCCGGAAGACGACGTACTGACGGCTCGCGGGAACCGCGGTGATCGTGAGGCCGGCGGTGGTGAGGAAGCTCACCACGGCGTCCGAGTCCGCCTGCGTCGGCGAGAACCGGCCGATCCACTGCGCCGGGCTGAGCGCCTTGCGGTAGCCGGCGATCGCCGGGTTCGAAACCTGCTTCGCGAGGGTCTCCGCACCCTTCTGGTCGCGCAGCGGGAGGTAGATCTCGCCTTCGACCGTCGTATCGGCGGGTGCGGCGCCCGCGTCGTTGGCGGCGGTCGCCCACGAGGGCACGGAGTCGGCATAGGTCACCCGGTCGGCGGCGGTGGCCGCGGAGGTTCCCGCCAATGACAAAGCCACCGTGGCGGCCACGGTGGCGATGATTCCGACGACCCTCTTGTGGAGGGATCGTGTGGTGCGAGGAGTCATGAAACGTCATCCTTCACTCGGACGGACTCGGCAACGAGCCAGCGCGCGGCGCGCGCCAGGGCGAGCGTAAACCCCGTAGATCTGCCACACAAGATGGGGTAGACGGGTCTGTCGCGATACTTACCGAATGTGTACGTTCTCTCAGGATCGGACCGACGTCCCAGGAACGCCGAAGGGGCCGGTCCGGCTGCTGCCGGAACCGACCCCTTCGTGAGTCTCGCGAACGTCAGATCGCGTTGACATCCAGCGGGATGCCGGGGCCGAACGTGGTCGACACGGCGCCCTTCTGGATGTAGCGGCCCTTGGCTGCCGACGGCTTCAGACGGACGACCTCTTCGAGGGCGGCCTTGATGTTCTCGTCGAGCTGCTCCTGGGTGAAGCCCGCCTTGCCGACCACGAAGTGGACGTTGGCGTGCTTGTCGACGCGGAACTCGATCTTTCCGCCCTTGATGTCGGAGACGGCCTTCGCGACATCCGGGGTGACCGTGCCGGTCTTCGGGTTGGGCATGAGGCCACGCGGACCGAGCACCTTTCCGAGACGGCCGACCTGGCCCATGAGCTCCGGAGTGGAGACGGCCGAGTCGAAGTCGGTGTAACCGCCGGCGACCTTCTCGATCAGCTCGGCGCCGCCGACCTCGTCCGCGCCGGCGGCGATGGCCGCCTCGGCCGCAGGGCCGGTCGCGAAGACGATGACGCGCGCGGTCTTGCCGGTGCCGTGAGGAAGGATGACGGTACCGCGGACCATCTGGTCCGCCTTGCGCGGGTCCACACCGAGCTTCAGCGCGACCTCGACGGTCGAGTTGAACTTGGCGGAACCGGTCTCCTTCGCGAGGGCGACGGCCTCGGTCGGGGTGTAGAACTTGCCGGCCTCGATCTTGTCGGCCGCGGCCCGGTAGGCCTTGGACTTCTGTGCCATGAGTTTTCTCCTAACGAGAATGTGGTGCGAGCCTGGCCGGCTCTGCCACAGTGATGCCTTTCGGCGGAGGTGTGGGGGTGGGCTGTCGGGGCTTACGCCTCGACGGTGATGCCCATCGAACGGGCGGTGCCGGCGATGATCTTCGACGCGGCGTCGATGTCGTTCGCGTTGAGGTCGACCATCTTCTGCTCGGCGATGGCGCGCACCTGGTCCTGGGTCAGCTTGCCGACCTTGGTGGTGTGCGGAACGCCGGAGCCCTTGGCGACGCCTGCCGCCTTCTTGATGAGCTCGGCCGCGGGCGGGGTCTTCAGGACGAACGTGAACGAACGGTCCTCGTAGACGGTGATCTCGACCGGGATGACGTTGCCGCGCTGCGACTCCGTCGCGGCGTTGTACGCCTTGCAGAACTCCATGATGTTCACGCCGTGCTGACCCAGGGCCGGGCCGATCGGCGGGGCCGGGTTGGCGGCGCCGGCGTTGATCTGAAGCTTGATCAGACCGGTGACCTTCTTCTTCGGTGCCATGTCTCTTCCTTCTTTGTGTATTCGAGCGGCGACGGATCGCTCCGCGACGCTCTCCCGGTTTCTCGGCCCTTCCGAGACCCGGTGATCTGAAAACTAGGGGGTCAGAGCTTCGTGACCTGGTCGAAGCTCAGCTCGACCGGGGTCTCGCGCTCGAAGAGCGAGACGAGGACGGTGAGCTTGCCGCTCTCCGGCTTGATCTCGCTGATCGATCCGGGCAGGCCCGCGAACGAGCCCTCCTTGATCGTGATGGTCTCGCCGATCTCGAAGTCCACCTCGGCCGGGATGACCCGGGCAGTGGCCTTCTGGCCCTTGGCGGCGCCCTTGACCGGCGCGGCATCGACCTGGACGAGGCTCTTCAGCATCGAGAAGGCCTCCTCGAAGCGCAGCGGCGTCGGGTTGTGCGCGTTCCCGACGAAGCCGGTGACGCCCGGCGTGTGGCGGACGACCGACCAGCTGTCCTCGTTGAGGTCCATGCGCACGAGCACGTAGCCCGGGATGCGCACGCGGTTGACCATCTTGCGCTGGCCGTTCTTGATCTCGACCACGTCCTCCATCGGGACCTGGACCTCGTAGATGTAGTCCTCCATGCTCATCGAGACCATACGGTTCTCGATGTTGGACTTCACCCGGCGCTCGAAGCCGGCGTAGGAGTGGATGACGTACCACTTGCCGATCTTGCTGCGGAGCTCGGTGCGGAACTCCTCGTACGGGTCGGTGGCGACCTCGTCCTCGTCTTCCACGGCCTCCTGAGCAGCCTCGGCTTCGTCGTCGCTGTCGACCTCGAGAGCCTCGTCGACGGCCTTGTCGGCCTCGGGGTCGACGGCCTCCGCCATCGCGTCGAGCACGGCGTCGAGGTCGATCTCCGTGCCGTCCTCCGCCACGATGTGCAGCGCCTCGTGCTCGGCGGCGTCCGACGCGTCCTCGTCGTGCTCCAGCACGTTGCCGGTCTGCGCCTCGTCGTCTTCGGAGGACTGCTCGGCAGCGGTGGCCCAGTCCACGTCGTCGCGATTCGTCTCAGACACTGAATTCATTCCATTTCTGTCGGGGAGGCCGGTGTTCCGGCCGAGCCGGTCGGCTCTAGGTGGGGTTGCCGAAGACCCAGACAACACCCAGGCCGAACAGCCAGTCGAGGAGGGACACGAGCGCCATCATGATCACCACGAAGACGAGCACGACCCCTGTGTAACTCAGGAGCTCCTTGCGCGTCGGCGTGACGACCTTCTTGAGCTCGCCGATGACCTGGCGGATGAACAGCGCGATGCGCGCGAAGGGGTTGCGCCTCTCAGCGCGCTCCTTCTTCGCGTTGGCGACGATGTCCTCGCTCGGCTCGTCGATAACTTTTCGGGCCACCTCGTTACACCTTTCGTGGGCCGACATCGGAATGTCGACTTGCAGGGCGGACAGGAATCGAACCTGCAACCTGCGGTTTTGGAGACCGCTGCTCTGCCAATTGAGCTACCGCCCTAGGGAAGACGAACCCGCGAGCCCTCCGCGACGTTCCCGATCAAGGCTAGCCGATCACGCATCCGAATGTGCTCCGGATGCCTGATCACAGCTCGGCAGGACTGCCGTCGCCGTCACCGAAAAAAAGGCGCAGAAAAGCTTGGCAGATTCAACCACCGCGTCAAGTGTACGTGACGCCGCACCCGCTGCGCAAAAGCGCCCGCCTCCTCGCTGCCAGCCTCGGTCCGATCCGGCGCGAGACGTCACAGAGCGCCGATTTCCCCCGCCGCCTCCACTCCATCGGGGCGTGTCGTGACGTCTCACCCGATTCGTCGAGCGGGAGGCTGTGGACAACCCGTTCAGGCGCCCATCGGCACGGGAGAGTGGGGCCATGAACACCGCACTCCCCACCGACCTCCGCCGCCGAACCCTCTCCGTCCGCGAGGCGCGCAGCCTCGGCGTCAGCCCCAAACGACTCCGCGGACCGGGGGTGGCGCGCCCCTTCCACGGCGCGGTCACGACCGCTCCGCCGCAGACACTCGACGAGCGGTGTCGCGCTTTCCTTGCCGTGGCGCCGCCCGGCGCGTTCTTCTCGGGCCCCACGGCGGCTGCGCTGCACGGCCTCCCGCTCCCGCGCCTCCCCTCGGGGCTCCACGTGTCCGTCCCCGCCCCGGCCCGCGCGCCGCGCAGAGCTGGCGTGCACGGGCACTCGGTGCGTGTCGCCTTCGGCGACGTGGTGGTGCAGGACGGCCTGCAATTGAGCGCGCCGAGCCGCGCCTGGTGCGAGCTCGCCGGAACGCTCGCCCTCGAGGATCTGGTCGTCGCCGGCGATGCCCTGCTCCGGAACTCCGGCGAGCGCGACCCACGACGATCACTGCGAGCCGCGCTCGATCGGTCGGTGGCCAGACGGGGGCGACCCGACCTGGTCAAAGCCCTCGGACTGCTGGATCCGCGGGCGGCGACGCCGGAGGAGTCGCGGCTGCGATTCCGGCTCGCGGACGCCGGCATCATCGGTTACGAGACCGCCTTCCCCATCCGCACCGGCTCCGGTCGCGCACACCCGGGCGGGCTGGTCTTCCCCGAGCGCCGGGTGATCCTCGAGTGTCGGCACGGACGGACGCAGACCGATCGGGATGCGCGCGACACGACGGAGCGGAGGCTCGACCTCCAGGCGCACGGCTGGACGATCGTCGAGCTCGGCCCGCACGACCTCGCCGATCCGGGGATGCCGCGACGCGTGCGCGCGATCCTCGCCCGGGCGAGGCGATGAGCGCCCGAGGAGGGCTCGCGATCACGCCGTGGGGGCGACTACAGCAGCTTTCGCTCCAGAGCCCAGGCCGTGAGCTCGTGCCGCGACGAGAGCTGCAGCTTGCGCAACACGGCGGAGACGTGGGTCTCGACGGTCTTGATCGAGATGAACAGCTCGGAGGCGACCTCCTTGTAGGCGTACCCACGGGCGATCAATCGCATGACCTCGCGTTCGCGCGCGGAGAGCCGGTCGAGCTCCTCGGTCGACTCCGCCTGCTCGCCGGCCGCGGCGCCGAAGGCGTCCAGCACGAACCCGGCCAGCTTCGGCGAGAAGACGGCGTCTCCGCCGGCGACCGCCACCACGGCGTCGCTGACCTGCCCGCCCGAGCTCCCCTTGGTGAGGTAGCCGCGAGCACCCGCTCGGATGACACCCACCACGTCCTCCGCTGCATCGGAGACGCTCAGGGCCAGGAAGCGTGTCCGCGGACACTCCGCCGCCGCACGACGCAGGACCTCCGCGCCACCCCCTCCCGCGCCGCCGGGGAGGTGAACGTCCAGGAGCACGACGTCGGGCTGGGAGCGCACGATCGCCGTGACGGCGGCCTCCACCTCGGCGGCCTCTGCGACGACCTCGAGACGCTCATCGAGGTCGGACCGAAGCCCGGATCGGAAGATGGAGTGGTCGTCGACGATCACGACGCGGATGCGCCCGGCGTCGGCGCCCTCAGAGGTGTCGCCGGTGTCGTCTGTCATGGTTCCTCACTCGCGAACTCGATTCTCAGGTGGACCTCGGCGCCCGTCGGGCGCGAGGTGACGGTCGCCGCCCCGCCTGCGCGGCGCATCCGGCCGATGATGGACTCCCGCACACCCAGTCGGCCCTCGGGCAGGGCGTCGACGTCGAAGCCGCTGCCGCGATCGCGCACGAAGACGTCGGCGCAGCCGGTGCCGCCCTCCACGTACACCGAGACCTCGCCGCCCGCGTGCCGGGCGGCGTTGAGCATCGCCTCACGTGCAGCCGCTCCGAGCTCGGGCGGTGCGTTCCGCACCGGCTCGCCAACGGAGACGATGTCGAAGTGGACCGAGTGGTCGATCTCCAGTGCCGCCGCGACGTCGCGCAACTCGCCCGCGAGATCCGCGTCCTCGCGCTCCGCCGCGTGCGCGCCATCGGCGTACAGCCACTCCCGCAGTTCGCGCTCCTGGGCGCGGGCGATGCGGCCCACCTCGCTCGAGGCTCCGGCCCGATTCTGGATCAGGGCGAGGGTCTGCAGCACGGAGTCGTGCAGATGGGCCGCCATCTCCGCCCGCTGCTCCTCCTTGATACGCGCCGTGCGTTCCGAGATGAGCTCCCGCCACAGACGCAGCGCCCACGGCGCGACGAGCACGGCCGCCCCGGCGAAGGTCGCCGCGATGATCCCGATCCAGAGCGGGCCGGAACTCCTGGCGCTCTGGAGAACGCTCAGCACGAGAGCGACGATCACGAGGAAGGCTCCGGCGGCGACGCGGAAGGCCGTGGCGGAGAACGGGATCGGGAGCAGGCTGTCGTCCTCGACGAGCTGGTCCCATGCCACCGCGGCCACGAGCAGGAGGATGGCGAGGATCAGGAAACTGATTCCCGCGCCGACGGCTCCATCGGCCACCAGCACGACCGAGACGACTCCAGAGGCCGCCCCGGCGATCCCGAAGAGCCAGGGGATGTTGACCCGGCGGCGCACTCTCTCGACCGCTTCCCCGTCGATCGGCGACCGCAGCGGCGTGAGCGCCCAGAGCCACAGGTAGAAGAGGATCCCCGCCCCGCCCACGAACGACGTGCCGACGAAGATCCACCGCACCGCGGCGACCGGCCAGCCGAGGTGGTCGGCGAGCGCCTCGCTCACTCCACCGAACACGCACTGGCGCGGCCGCGCGAGAGGCGTCCTGGCAGCGGGAGCGGTGGGGGTCATGACCAGAATCCAAGCAGACCAGGAGGCCCCCGGACAGCCCACGGCCCGGGTAATCAGGGTCCGTTCAGGGTGTCACCCCATGTCGCGCCGCTCACCCGCGAGCCAGGATCGAAGCATGTCACAGAACGACTCCACCACCACACCGCCGCCCTATGGCGGGCCGAGCACCGGGCTCTCGGGCCGCGGCGGCCGCTTCTTCGACTGGATGCGCAGCCTCGGCGTCGTCCGAGCGGACGGCTGGGTCGGCGGCGTGTGCGCCGGCGTCGCCTATCGGCTCGGCATCGACCCGCTGATCGTCCGCGGCATCGTCGTCGTGGCCGCCATCCTCGGCGCGCCGGTCGTGCTGATCTACGCGCTGGCCTGGGCGTTGCTGCCCGACCGCGACGGACGCATCCACCTCCAGCGCCTCTTCGAGGGCGACATCGAGGCCCCGATCGTCGCCATCGGCGTCCTGCTCGTCTTCTCGTTGCTCCCGTGGTCGAGCGGCCTCGGCTGGTTCGGCGGAGGCTTCTGGGACGACTGGGGCTGGGCGCAGATCGTCGGCAGGGTGTTCTGGACGCTGCTCGTGCTCGGGCTCGTGGCCGGACTGATCGTCTTCGCCGTCCGTGCCGCCGACAAACGGCCGACAGCCCACACACCCGAGGCGTCCGCGCCGTCGCCGGACTCCGACGCGACCGCTGCCGCGAGCGCCGCAGCCACCACGGCCGCCCCCGCCGAGGACATCGACCGGGCAGCAGTGGACAGTACCGAAGCCGTCGCCCCGACCGTCGCACCGGAACCCGGCGCAGCAGTCCACGGGGCGCCCGCCCCGCCCCTCGACATCACGGCCGAGCCCGTCGCCCCTCCCGCGCCCACCATCGGGGCGAGCCAGCAGGAGGTCGCCGACTGGCAGCGCCGGCAGGCCGAGTGGAAGGCGGACCACGCCCGCTGGAAGGCGCGCCTCGCGGAGGACATGCGTGCCGTCAAAGCGCAGCGATCCGCCGAGATGCGGTCCCAGGCCGCGGCGGCGAACGCGGCGGCCAACGCCCGCCGCGCCGCCTACCGGGCGGCCAACCCCCGCGTCGGGGCCGCCCTCGGCTGGCTCACCGTCGGTCTCGCCATCATCGCGGGGGCGGCCGTCTCCGCCCTCTGGATCCCGCTGACCGGCTCGTCCGGTTACGCCGTCACGGCAGCGCTCGCCGCCGCGACCCTGATCTTCGGCGTCGCCGCGCTCGTGGCCGGCCTCGCCCGTCGACGCAGCGGATTCTTCATCACGTTCGGCATCATCCTGGCGGTGATCACCGCTCTCACCGCCGTGCTGCCCGGCGGGGCGCGGGCGGGCTTCTCCGCCTCATCCGTCGTGGTGGGAGCGGACCGGACCCTCACCCCGGCGGCGGACGCTTCCTATGTGCAGGGGTGGGGGTCGACGACCATCGATCTGACCGACGCGGTGACGGCCCCCGGGACCCCGGAGATCGAACTGGCCAAGGGTGCCGACCCCACGACGGTGATCGTGCCGGCCGACGCGACGGTCCGCATCGAGGCCGCCACGGCGTCCACGGTGACCGTGGCCGACCCCTCGGGGACTGAGCGCGTGCACCGCTGCCAGGCGCGACCGCTCGGGGGGTGCAGCGCGAACATCCTGGTCGGGCCCGCCGGCTCCCCCGCGGCTGTCGTCCGCATCGCCCAGATCGACGAAGTGCTCGTCCAGCGCGAGCAGAAGTGAGGAACACCATGACCACCGACGAGACCCCCCAGTCCGAGTCCGCCGCGGGTACCCAGCCCACCGTCCCGCTCGCCGACCAGACCCAGCCCACGACCCCGCTCCCCGGCCAGACCCAGCCCACGACCCCGCTGCCCGCCGAGCCCTGGCTCACCCCGCCTGCCCCGGCGGGCTGGGCCCCGACCGCCTCCGCGCCCGGCCGCTCTCCGATCCGCTGGGGAGGCGTCGTGTGGGGCCTCCTGCTCGTCGTCTTCGCCGCGAGCACGCTGTTCGTCCTCTCGGCGCCGGAGCGTCTGGCCTCCGTGGAGGTCTGGCTCGCCGCTCTGACGCCGGGGACGGCCTGGGCGCTGTGGCTGGCCGCGGCCGGCGTGCTGATCGTGGTGTTCGCACTGCTCGGCGCGATCCGATCGGCGCAGCGACGCCGTCAAGCGGCATGACGGGGCGGGGCTGACACCTCCCCGGCGGGCGGTCTCCGTCCGGGGTCTCCGTACGACGTGCAGCTCGTTCGAGGCGTTGCGCGAAGTGGACGTCGAGATCGCGGGACTGATCGTCTGCCGCTGGATCCGCACGGACGGCTGAGCCCGTGGACGCTGCGCCGCGGGCGCGTCCGGCGCATCGTTCTGCACAGACGGAGGTCCGCTCGCCTTCTCCACGGATCCACGCGCCCGCCGTCCGGCCGTCGGCCGCCTCTGGAACGATGGCTGCATGAGCACCACCAGAGACCTCGCCGTCGCCAGCCTCCGAGCCCTCGTCGGTCGCGACGACGCGGACTTCCATTCGGGACAGTACGAGGCGATCGCCGCCCTCGTCGACGAGCGGCGACGGGCGCTCGTCGTGCAGCGCACGGGCTGGGGCAAATCCGCGGTGTACTTCGTGGCCACGATGCTCCTGCGGCAGCGTGGCGCGGGCCCCACGATCCTGGTGTCCCCGCTGCTCGCGCTCATGCGCGACCAGGTGGCCGCCGCCGAGCGGGCCGGGGTGCGCGCGGTGACCATCAACTCCGCGAATCGGCACGAGTGGGACGACGTGGCCGCACGGCTCCGCGAGGACTCCGTGGACGTGCTGCTCGTCTCGCCGGAGCGGCTCAACAATCCGGATTTCCGCGACCAGCATCTCCCCGACCTGATCGCGCGCAGCGGGCTCCTGGTCGTCGACGAGGCGCATTGCATCTCGGATTGGGGCCATGACTTCCGCCCCGACTACCGGCGCCTCCGGGAGCTGATCGTGGCGCTACCGAACGGTGTGCCCGTCCTCGCCACGACCGCCACCGCGAACGAACGGGTGGTCGCCGATGTCGTCGAGCAGATGGGAGCGGGCGACGACCAGGCGGAGGTGCTGACCATCCGCGGGCCGCTCGCACGACGTTCGCTTCGGCTCGGGGTCCTGACCCTGGAGGACGCGACCGCCCGGCTGGCGTGGCTTGCGAGCAATCTGGGGGGCCTGCCCGGCAGCGGGATCGTCTACACACTGACCATCGCGGCGGCGGAGGACACCGCACGGGTGCTCCGCACGGCCGGCTTCGAGGCGTACGCGTATACCGGGCAGACGGATACGGCGGAGCGAGAGGACCTCGAAGGCCGGCTGAAGCGTAACGAGGTGAAGGTGCTCGTGGCCACGAGCGCTCTCGGCATGGGCTTCGACAAGCCCGATCTCGGTTTCGTCGTCCATCTGGGCGCGCCGTCCTCTCCCGTCGCCTACTACCAGCAGGTGGGCCGCGCGGGCCGGGCGACGGACAACGCGGACGTGCTGCTGCTCCCCGGCCCTGAGGATCGCGCCATCTGGCAGTACTTCGCCACCGCCTCGATGCCATCGGAGGAGAAGGCGGCGGCCGTGCTCGACGCACTGTCGCACGAGGCGCAGTCGACGCGGGCGCTCGAGAGCCGCGTCGACCTCAAGGCGTCGACGCTGGAGCTCCTGTTGAAGGTCCTCGACGTTGACGGGGCCGTACGGCGCGTGTCCGGAGGATGGGTTTCCACCGGGCGTCCGTGGGTGTACGACCGGGAGCGGTACGAGCGCATCGCCGCCGCCCGTGAATCGGAGCAGCAGGCGATGCTCGAGTACGAGCGGACCGCTGCCTGCCGCATGCAGTTCCTGCAGGAGGCACTGGACGACCCTGCCGCTGCTCCCTGCGGCCGCTGTGACAACTGTGCGGGAGCCTGGTACCCGGACGCCATCGCCGCTGACGCGTCCGGCACGGTCTCCGCGATGCTGGACCGCGTCGGCGTGGAGATCGAACCGCGCAAGCTCTGGCCGACCGGCGCGGATCGGTTGGGGGTCGCGATGCGAGGCCGGATCGCGCCCGCCGAGCAGCTCGCACCCGGTCGCGCGCTCGCCCGGCTCACGGACCTTGGATGGGGCAACAGGTTGCGTGACGTGCTGGCACCTCAGGCACCGGATGCGGTGTGCCCGCCCGAGCTGCTCGGCGCCTGCATCCGCGTCCTCGCCGACTGGGGATGGGAGGAACGACCGGTCACCGTCGTCGCCATGCCCTCCCGCCGCCGGCCGCGGTTCGTCGAGTCACTCGCCCGCGGCTTCGCGGACGCCGGCCGGCTCCCCTTCCTCGGCTCGCTGACGCTCCACGGCGGAGGACCGACCGGCGATCCCGGCGGGAACAGCGCATTCCGCCTCGCCGCCGTGTGGGACCGCTTCGGCGCAGACGGGCTCGACATCCCGGCCGGGCGGCCCGTCCTCCTGGTCGACGACCTGGTCGACAGCCGGTGGACGATCACGGTCGCCGGCCGTGCGCTCCTCGAGGCCGGGGCCTCCGCCGTCCTGCCGTTCGCCGCCGCGCTCCGTGGGTGAGGACGCGCAGAGTCGAATCCGGCGACCGGATCGCAGGAGTGGCCTCGGCGCTGGCGCGCTAGATGAAGTCGCCTCCGCCGAAGTCGCCTCCGCCGAAGTCTCCCCCGCCGAAGTCTCCCCAGCCGCCTCCGCTATCGCCCCAGCCGCCGCCGTCGCCCCAGCCACCGGCGTCGCCGCCGGCGTCGGCACTCGACGTCTCGGCTCCGGCAGTCTCGGTCGATCCCGGGCCGCCGTCGCCGGACGGATCGGCACCGGACGGTTCGGCACCGGAGCCGTCCGCGCCCGCCTGGCTGTCGAGGGGCGACGGAAGGAAAGCGCTGACCAGAGCCGATCCGATGACGTAGCCGGCGACGCTTCCGAGGAGGGAGGTGGCGAACATCCCGCCGAGGCCCATTCCGCCACCGGCGCGACCGCCGAGCGATCGTTCGAGGGTGCCGGGCTGACGCAGCTCCGAGCGCGTGGCGGCCTGAGCGAGCGAGCGCGGGTCGTCGCCGCGCGGCTGCTCGCCGGCCGGCGCGTTCTCGCTCAGCTGCTGGAACAACAGTCGGCGCTGCTCCGACGTGAGCTTCGTGAACGCCTCCTCGTGCACCTGTTCGATCGTCTCCGGCGGGGCGGTGCGCAGCAGATAACGGTAACGCTCGACGGCGATCTCGTCCTCGCTGCGGGCGGCCTGCGGCGCGGTTTCCGACGCCGTCTGCGCGGCGGGCGTCTGCGGCGGCAGAGGGCGCGGCTCTTCACGTCCGAGAAGGCGGTCGAGGAATCCCATGGTCGTGCCCCTTCGATCGACGGCTCTGCGGGTGCGCCGTACGACGAAGAGCCTACGAAGTCTGCGTGTGAGAACTCTCAGAGAGTGCCATGGGAGCGCTTACAGCACGAGCCCGACGAGGATCGGCTCCGGCCGGAGCAGGACGCCGAAGTCGGACTGCACCCGGGCCTGGATGAACGACGCGAGCTGGACGACGTCCCGGGCCGTTCCTCCACCGCGGTTGACGATCGCGAGCGTGTGCTTCGAGGAGATGGCAGCGCCGGAGCCCGGCAGGGCGAAGCCGCGGCGGATGCCGGCGTTCTCGATGAGCCACGCGGCGGAGAGCTTCACGTCGTACGGGCCGTCGGCCAGCGGCGGGATGTCGAGAGGATGCACGCCGCCGGGTCGGAGCCCGATGACCGCATCCGGCTCCGGCGGGGTCACCGGCCAGCGCGGCGCCGACGCCGGCAGCGACCGCGCGAAGCTCTCCGACACGATGGGGTTGGTGAAGAAGCTGCCCGCGCTGACCGAATCCGGGTCGGCCGGATCGAGGACCATGCCCTTCGACGAGCGGAGGGAGAGCACTGCGCGACGCAGCTCCGCGATCGGGACGCGGGAGCCGAGCGGGACGCCGAGGGCGTCGGCGAGCTGGGCGTACGCGACCGGCGCGCTCTGCGGGGCTCCGACACCGCCGGGGACGGTGCCGTCGATCAGCTGGAGATCCACGGAGAGGACGACCCCCTGGAGGCCCCCCTTGAGCACCGACATGCGATAACCGAGGCCGAGCTCCGGTTTCGTGAGGGTTCGCACTTCGCCGGATTCGTAGTCCAGGAACTCGACGCCGAGGAGCGCGGACTCGATCTCCTGACCGTACGCGCCGATGTTCTGCACCGGCGCCGCGCCGGTCGAACCGGGGATGCCCGAGAGTGCCTCGATTCCGGACCAGCCGTTGCGGACGGTGAGCGCCACCAGGTCGTCCCACGGCTCCCCCGCCTGCACTCGCAGCCGCACCAGTCCGTCCGGGGCGGGAAGGCGCTCCACACCGCGCGTGACGATACGGAGGACGGTGCCGTCGAACCCGTCGTCGCTCGCGATCGTGTTGGACCCGCCGCCGAGGAGCAGCCAGTCGTCACCGCTCACCCAGGTGTCGAGCGCGGCGGCTACGAGCGCATCGCGGTCGCCCGGTGCGAGCAGGCGCGACGGCGCACCGCCGACCCGCATCGTGGTCAGCTCCGAGAGCGCCAAGGCCGACGGTGCGGTCGGCTGGGGATCGGTCATGCCAGCGAGACCCGCACCTGTGCCTTGCCGAGCACGGTCTCCCCGTTGAACGTCGTGGTCAGGTCGACGCGGGCGGTCTGCGCCTCCGCGTCGAGCTGGCCGATCTTCGCGGTGACGGAGACGGTGGCGCCCGAGACCGGGTCGACGACGATCGGGCGCGTGAAGCGCACCTGGTAGTCGGCCACGCGGGCCGGGTCGCCGGCCCAGTCGACGACCGGCTGCACCGCGAGGCCCATGGTGAGCATCCCGTGCGCGATCACGCCCGGGAGTCCGACCGAGGCGGCGATGTCGTCGCGGTAATGGATGGAGTTGAAGTCGCCGGACGCGCCTGCGTAGCGGACCAGGGAGTCGCGGCTGAGCTCGTAGTCGCGCTCGGCGACCACGTCGCCGACGGAGAGGGACGCGAAGTCGGGTGCGGTGGAGGTGTGCGCGGTCATGACTCGTCCCCTCGAACGACCAGTGTGGAGATGGAGGTGACGACATGCTCGCCCGCCGCGTCGTTGATGACCGTCTCCGCGGTGACCATGGAGTGTGCGCCGAGCGATTTCACGGCCGTGACCGTGAGCGTGCCGGTCAGCTCGTCGCCGGCGACCACGGGGCGCGAGAACGTGAACCGCTGGTCCCCGTGGACGACCCGGCTGAAGTCGATGTCGGCCTCCGGGTCGGCGAGCAGCTGATCGAGCGACAGCTGCTGGACGACGATCGAGAACGTCGGCGGCGCGACGAGGTCGTCGTGACCGGCGGCCCGCGCGGCATCGAGGTCGAAGGAGGCGGGGTCGGTCGCGAACACGGCGCGTGCGAACTCGCGCACCTTCTCACGCCCCACGAGATAGGGGGCGGTCGGGGGGAACGCACGGCCCTGGAGAGCTGGATTCACTGGCACCCGTCGATTCTACGGTGACAGACAAAAAGGGAGCCCCGGCATCAGGCCGGGGCTCCCTCTTACGTGTGGTCGGCGCCTACTGGCAGCTGTCGCACTGCAGCAGGTCCATCGGGTCGACGGGAACCGCGTAGCCGCCGACGCTGTCGTTTTCGTAGTCCATGATGGCCTCCCCTGAAGTCTCGTTTTTCACCGCTTCGCGCGGTGTTCACCCACTATATAACCCTAATGACACGATTGTCATTCCACTACATGTAGTGTTTTCCAACTTTTTCGCCTCAACCCCCATCGTAGGGCCCACCACCGACATCGATAGGTCTCAGCTCCGGCGACAGTTGTCTCACGCTGTCGTGTCGTTGTCGCAGGTCAGGTGCCGTTTCCGGACGGGTTATCACCCACTTGCGAGTGGAGTTTTCATAACCGGCTCAGCAATCTCGTCTAGGCGCTTTCCGGCCACCTCGGAGTGACGTGTCGAACAGGTCGGCGTGTCGCGCGGAACGATTCTCGAACCGTCGAGACCCAAGGGGGGCGTGAGGAACGTATCGGTGAGAACATGGAAGAGGAGCTCGGCGCCTCGGCGGTCGAGTTCCATGTAGGGGGTGGCCACCGATCCGTGGGTCTTCCCATGACCACGCACTCTGGCCCTCACAAGTGTTCTAACGACTTGTTGTGCGGATACCGCCGGCAAGAGCGACGCAAGCCCACCACGCGAACGCAATGCCGCCAACGACGTTCCCGCGACCAAACTCGGCGACGGAAAGTGTCACTGCCGCGACTAGAGCGAATGCCTGCGCAAACAGAATCCTTATCGGCACCCGAGCCGTAACAACAGACGGCCGCCATTCGAGGAGTCGACGCTTCGTTGCCATCCGAACTGTGGCTGTCACCAAAGCTCCGATGTTCTCTGCGGCCCGCAGAAGGGCTTCACTCCACTTCACAGCGGCAGATGCAATTGTGCTCCGGATGCCCCCCGACCGTGGGCGCAGCAGCAAGAGCAATACTTCGGACCTGTAGGAGATCATGGCCACGGCCGCGGCCGCGACCTGAACCGCGAAGGCTGTCGGCGTTGTGACGACAATCACCATAAGAAGAACTGAACTGAGCGGCTCGAACGTCTTGATGATGTCCTTCCACAACCACCACCGGAAGAGGGGTGGAAGCCGCGTCCGTGACCTACTCGTGGAACCAACGGCCCAGGGCAGCAGTTGGATGTCCCCTCGCACCCACCGCTCGTTTCGAACCGCGACCCCCCGCGGACCAGGAGAAGGAGCGTCGAGAATGAGAACTCGCGGGTACCGAGCAGCGCGCAGGTGGTATCCCTCGAGTTTGTCGTGACTCAAGACTGACGCAGACGGGATGGAGTGTCGCAGCGTCTGGACATAAGCGTCAACGTTGAACGCACCCTGCCCGACAAAAGTACCGACTCCATATCGAGCAAAGCGGCCATCCGCCTTTGGTTTCGCCAGCTGGCGCGCATTCTGAGTCATCCCGGGTTGAACGGCCCCAAACCCGGCCTCCACTACGCCATCGACTACGACTGGCTTATTGCTGGGATGCAACAGGAAGTCGGCCATCTCCGCCACAGCGCCCGGGTGCAATCGTGCCCCATCATCGACGGTGACAATCACTGCGGCAGGCTCAATCGTTCCTGATCGCAAGAGGTATTCGCCGTGGCTCCTGCCATCGGCCAATTCGGCGATCAGCTGATCCAGCTTGCCCCGCTTGCGTTCTGGACCGATCCAGCGCCCTTCCCCAACAGACCACTTACGAGCTCGGACTAGAAGCGCGGCGTTCGGATCTTCGGTTCGGCAGTGGCTCTCGAACGCCGCCTCGATCGCGACGAGACGATCGATGTCGGCTTGATCCAACTCGGTGTTCGAATCGACTAGGTCGAAAACGACCACGTGCTGGACCAGCGGGTGCGGGTTGGACTTGATGTTGTCGACGATCGAGGTGAAGAAGTCCGCGGGCGCTGAATCAGGTCGGTCGATCAACGGATAGGCCACGCACGCCCGCAACTCGCTGCGAGGCAGCGGCGCTTCGAGATCGTCCGGCGTCGACGCGAGCAGCTGCCCAAGCCTGACATCGAGTGTGTCGGCAAACCGCATGGCCAACGGGATGCTGACGACCACCGCCACCAGTGCGATTCCAGCCGACTCGAGGAGCGCGAAGGTCACGAAAACCGCGAGCTCGAAGATCGCGGCGAAGATCGCGAACTGCCACAAGACGCGGGCCGGCGCGGGCGAGTGTGAGGGGCGGCTCATTGCTCGAATCCAAACGCCGCTGACTGCGTATCGTACATCTGCCTATATGCACTGTTACCGGCGATGAGCTCTTGATGAGTACCGATCGCTACGACGCGTCCCTGTTCTAGAAGAACAATGCGATCGGCAGCCGGCGCGGATGTCAGCCGATGGGTGACGAGCAGCCGGGTGGCTGGCCTTCCATCCCGCCAGGTGCTCATCGTCGAAATATGCTCGAAGAGCGCCCGTTCCGCGTGAGCGTCCAGAGCCGAGTCCGGTTCGTCAAATACGGCAATTCCTGCGTCATGGTATGTAGCTCGAGCGATCGCCACTCGTTGCCACTGTCCGCCGGAAAGGTCGACACCCCGGCGATACTCACGGCCGAGAAACGTCTCTGCGCCCTTAGGTAGTGCCGACTCGAAACCTTCAGCCCCGGCCGTGGCAATCGCATGTCGATATCGGCCCAGATCCGGGTACCTGCATACCGCGACGTCTTCGATGAGCCTAAACCCCGGTCGGCTGAACGACTGAAAGACGGTGCTGGCGAATCGGTCCGCCGCGCGCGCATGTATCGTCCCGTTCGTCGGGATCAGGAGACCGGAGAGAATGCCGACAAGAGTGCTCTTGCCTGCGCCATTGGCCCCGACGAGCGCAATCATCTCGCCGGATCTCAATGAGAGGTTGATCCCATGTAGCGCGTCGTGATCAGCACCCGGGTACCTGTAGGCGATGTCAGTGAGCTCCACCTGCGAATTGGGTAATGTCAGGCTTCCGGCGACTGCCGTTTCCGCGTCTGCCGTGTTCACTCGTTCTAGCTCAGCGAGTTGCCGGAGTCCCTGAGATACCTGAAATAGGTCGCGGACCAGCGGACCAGCGGACAAAGCCTGTGTAGCAAGCTGGAGTACCAACGACACGACCAAGACGGTGTTACCCAAAGAGGTGCCTCCCGAAGTCGCGAAACTGGCAAGAACGCCGATGCCGATGATGACCACAGGGATCGTCGCAGCGAGTTCTAGAGCACCTGCCGAACGCAACCCTCGAATCTGAGCGCTCGATGAGGACTTCCAAGACACCGTGAAGCGACGATTTAGGAGCGGGCCAAGACCGAACCCGCGCACTTCAAAGGCGTGTTCAGCGCTGAACGCGATGCGCATGAACTCGACCGCCCGGCGCCGCTCGGTGGCTGCGGCGAGCCGGCCCTTCTCGATGAGCCGTGCAGCGATTGCACTTGCGGCAACCGGGAGTGCCGCGCAGACCGGGAACCAAGCCAGTCCGGGTGCTGCGATGACGAGCACCATCGTGCTAGCCAGGATTTGCACCACGAGCGTGCAGCTTTGCAGGAGCCCGTACCAAGCGAACGAGAAGGCCCGGAAACCTGCGCGTGTCACATCAATGCTGTCTTGGAATGACGAGCTTTGTCGTCTCTCGAAACCCACCGGTCCTGTGAGCACGCGAATCAGTCGGGCGTGAAGGCGGTCATGGGCAGCGTCGGCGACGCGCTCATGCATCACCTCCGCAAGCCGGCCAGATCCCATCTCCGCTGCCCATGCCGAAGCAAGCGCAAGGACGGCAAGCGTCACCGGGATCGCGTTTCCAGCTTGAGTTGCCTCGACTAGCCGCTTGAGAGACGTAGCGACGATGACGGGAGCGATCGCTGAAACCAAAAGCAGCGCCGTGCCGACGGCGAATCGAGACGGTCCGGCTTTCCACACCTCTCGTATGAGGGTTCCGATTTCCCTCATCAGCTGCCGCTCGCAAGCGACGAAGTCTGAGCTGCGTACAAGCTGGCGTAGTGGCCGTCCCGCGCAACGAGCTCGTCGTGGGAACCTGACTCGACGACGGTTCCGGCGTCTAACACGACAATTCGGTCGGCGCGGCGAACGGTGGAGAAGCGGTGAGAGATGACGACCGTCGTCACGCTCCCAGTAAGCTCTGCGAATTGGTCCAAGAACTTCACTTCGGATGTGGCGTCGAGGCGGGCCGTCGGCTCATCAAGAACCAGAAGCTTGGTACCGGTCTCTACGGCAAATCGCGCTCGTGCAAGGGCTACTTTTTGCCACTGTCCGCCGGACAGTTCGAACGCGTTAGCAAACCCGTTGCCCAGGTACTTCGCTCCGCTAAGTACGGATGGGTGAAGCGAATCACGCTGCATGGACGCGTCTACCGCCGCATCAAAGGCAGAACCAGGTTCACGCCCCAAAGTGACGTTCGCTTCCAACGTGTCCGGCAACTGTACGAATGACTGTCCAATGAAAGCCGCCTCAAGCGGAGAACCGGCCAGGGCGCCGTCAACCCGAAGCACACCCTGGTCTGGCACCAGCGCACCCGTAAGGATTCCAGCGAGGGTGGACTTTCCTGCACCGTTGACTCCCACGATCGCTGTGGTCTTCCCCCCTTCGATGATCAGGTTGACGTTCTTGAGAGCGGGTTCCTTGCGGCCCGCGTATGTGAACGAAATATCCACCATCTGTATTGTCGGAGCCGCACGTGATCGGTGAGGTTGCGGTCGGTCGGAGTCACCGATCGGAAGCTGCATGAGGGACTGCGCGCCATATTCGATGTACGCATCACACTCCGGGTAGTAGCGGCCCAACCGTCCGATCATGATCACGCCCTGCAGTCCGATCAATACGGCTCGCGTCGGGCCCACAGTCAAAGCCACCGTCGCCAGCGCCAATGCCACGCAGCACAATCCCGCCAGAAGCGCTAAGAGAAGCGGTCTGATCGTGCTTGCACGCTTTAGCTTCCACAGCGCGCGCGAATACTGCTCTGCATGATCGTGATCCTTGGCAGCGAGAAAACCACCCATTCCGAAAACCAGAACATCGGCTGCGTCATTCGGGTTGGCTGCGAATCGTCGAACGTAGTCACGGCGCCTGCGAAGCGCCTCCAACCGTTTCGTGCCTCTCACGAGGGAATGCAGGGAACGTGTGTACGCAACACGAAGGCAAATTGCTGCGCTGGCCGAAAGGATTGCGGCGGCCGGATGCCCGGCGACGAGTACAAGCACGGCGAGCAACAGCCCCTGAAGCATACGGATGGCCAGAGGGAAGAGGGCCGCAACTCCGCGACCGGGTGACTGCCACCCGTTTCGCAATTGCTCAGCGACATCGGCGCCGACCCCGGTCGCGTCGCCGAAAGCAGAGTCAAGCTGCGCTGTGCTGCGCACGTCAATCGCGGCTGCAACAAGCCTGCTGTCGACCCGGCTAGCAGTCAACTCAGTGAGAAGACGTTGGCCATACAGTGCTAGCTGCTGGACGATGAGAAGAGCTCCAACCGCTATGAGCCATGCACTCGCATTAGATCCCCCGCCGGCAAGCTCGGCCATGAAGCTCGAGGTTGCGATCACGGTTCCAACTGGGACTGCTGCTGAGATCAATACGGTCGCGGCGTTCACAGTTAGCAAGGCGGCCCCGGCGCAGGGCAGTTGTGTTGCCAGTAAAACTATCGGGTGCTTCCTCATGATTCTGTGATGATTCTGGCTTTGAGCCGAGCCAGAATCCCTTCAGCAATCGAGAGGATCGCGTCCTGGTGACGGTACAAGGCAGGGCCGGTTACGTGCCTGAATGTGAGCGGGTTGTCCAGTAAAGGATTCAGGCGAACCGCGTTCTCAACATGGAGGTCCGTCCTATCGTCGCACCCCACGTATTCGCTGACCGCGGCCAGGTTGAGGTGAACGCTGGGCGAATTCGGCGCCTGAGCAGCCAACTCAGCCAGCAGGGAACGCGCTCGTTGCACATCCCCGCGCTCAATCGCCCCCTCACAAAGCACCGTGGTGGCTTGCTCTCGAAATCTAGGTCCGAGGGCGAGCGCTCGGGTAGCGAATCCTTCCGCAACGTCGAGGCGATCGGCCCTCGCTAGAAATTGCGCGGTGAAGACCAGGTTGCGCGCGGTGGGCTCCGAATCGACCACCGGTTGCATCACCGCGATCGCTTCGTCGTAGCTCCCGAGCGCCGCGTATTCCGCCGCGAGATACGCGGCAAACGCCCCGGTGTCCTGACCTTTGGCGATTGCCCTCTCCATCGCGATGCGATAAGTGTCGCGTTTGCGGCGGGACGAGCCGTTGATGAGCAGGTCGAGGTGGTGGATGGGAACGTAGTTCTCCACATCTACGCGTCCGAGTCTTTTCACCTCGGCCCACGGTGTGGCATGTACAGAGCCCCCCTCATAGTGAACGCGAGGCGAACGTCGAAATAGCCGAAGGAGGCGCCCGTTTGCCCACCTGCCATCGCCTAAGTAGTCGTGTCGGGGCAGGGCATAGCCGGCCACGTCCGCTGGGGTGGCCGCGAGAATGGCGCGCAGTCTCAAGCCGTCAGCGCTCGTGATTACCTCGTCGGCATCGATCACCAAGATCCAATCGCATGCGGCGGCGCGCAGATACGCTTCGCGGCCCTCGTCGAGCAGAGCGTTGGGGCGATAGATGACCCGCGCTCCCATCGACGTCGCAACGTCGGCCGTGGCATCAGTTGACCCGTTGTCAACCACAACCACCTCGTCGGCGAAATCGACAGTAGTTTGCAGGCTCCTGCCGATGTTGTCTTCCTCATTCCGCGCAAGCATGCACACTGAGAGGCTCGTCATGTGGTTCCCGCGTGAGCTGGCCCTTGCCCGGCGAAGCGGCGAACATCCCGAACGACTGTGCCAATCGAGTGGCGCCCGGCGACGTAGTCGAGGCGTTCGTATGTTCCAGCTGGCCAATCCGGGGCCTCCGGGAGGTGGGTCTGATACTGAATCGCAAGTTCATCGTCGCCGTGGCCGGGATGCCGCGACCCGGTCGTCCTCCGCGCGGAGAAGCGGTCAAGGACCACATCGTCCGGGGCGTCGCACCGGACGAGGACACACGCGGTGTCTTGGGGAACGCGGGCAATGAGATCCGCAATCGTTTCCGAGCGGAAGTTACCCTCAAGGAGGCAGGAAACACCGTTATTTAATGCCGAAAGCGCCTGTCGGATACAAAGCTCGATGCTGAGTCGTCCCAGAGCCTGCGAGAAGGGCCGACCACCCACGCCGAGGATTTCAAAGCCGAGCTCCTTTATTGAATCCTTGCGGTAGGCCACCCCGGGAAGAACCTTCTCTAGAGCGTCGGTGAGTGTCGATTTGCCAGTTGCCACACGACCGAAAACCACAGTGAGATGCATCAGGCGCCTCCCTCGGCGATGACAGGCAGAAGTAGGTCGTTTGCGAGGTTGACATCATCTGCGGAGTTCACGTTCACTGCCGACGCGAACGGGACTGGCACCACCCGCAATCCTTTTGAGACTTCGTCGCTGAGGAACTTTGTGACGCTGTGTTCGGAGCCGACGTTCGCAACTGCTCGATCGTACGCTCGTCGTCCCCAACCGAATATGCCGACTGTCGCAAAGCCTGTCGGCTGGAGGCCCCGCCCTAACGCGCCAACCGTGCCGGACGGATCGATTCGTATCCAGATGTCGCGTCCGCGCGTCTCGTCTCCCACGTACTGGTAGCCGAGGGCCAGATCACATTCGCTGAGGGCAAAGCTGAGTATGAAACTCCGCACGCTGCCGGGAGGGACAGACAGATCGGAATCGATTATCACGGTCTTGGTCAACGGCGCCTGCGCTGCTACCGCGTCGCGAAAGTATCCTGCAGGTTCGGCCCTGTGTACTTCGACCCCGTCGAGGACCGGCTGCAGAATCTCAGGCAGGTCCACTCCCGGGCGAACGTATAGTTTGATCTTGCCGACGACGGGTACGTCTCGGACGTCCGAGAGAAGCCAATCCAAGATCGGCCGCTCCGCGACAGCCGTCAACGTCTTTGCGTACGGTGGCTCGCAGTCCAGTCGTGTTGAGAGGCCGTTGGCCAGGATTACCACATCGATTGCGTCCATTCGCTCGTCGGCCTAGTTGTTGCCGCGATACAGGAATTCACCTGCGATCAGCTTTTGTCTTTCAGTGTCCGGATTTGCATCGAGTTCGTCAGCGCTTCTGAACCCCATGATGACGCTCGTGCGAGGATCCTCGGTCTGGTTTGCTCCGACGGTGTGGAAGAGCAATCCATCGAAAAGAAGGATGTCACCCGCTCGCATGGGAACGGCGAGCGCTTGCGCGGAAAGCCCCGCATACTCGCCATGCTCGTCCATCCATGTGCCTCCGCCGGGTGGGTCGATCTGGGTCACGCCAACAAATGGCAGACGATGCGAGCCAGGAATGACGACAGTTGCGCCGTTCTCGACCGTGGACTCGTCCAAGTAGAGAGCCGCAGTTACAACGCCTCGGGTCGGATAGAGAATGTCCCGGTGCAGCCGGGATTCGACGTTCGTCTGATCCCCGGTGTTCAGTGCGGCCTGATTGTGCCGGTTCTTCACGTAGACCACGTTGGGACCAAGGATATTAATCAGCTCTTCACGAAGCTTGGGAGACTCGAACACCTTCTCGAACAACTCGGGTGCCTCATCGTAAATGCGGTAAAGCTTCCGGACATGTTCCCTACTCGCTTCTGTCCGGGCTTGGTGTACTTCGGCGATACGCGACTTCAAGAGTGCGACCAGCTCAGGCGAGACAGCCTGGCGAATTACGAGATAGCCCATTCGCTCAAACGCCCATTGCTTGTTGCTCTGTTCCGTCGTCAGACTCATCAATGCTCCTTTGCATAATTGGGATGCCTTCGTGTCAATGGTGCCCGATGGTAGCGCATACATTTCGCGCGGCGAGCGCCACCGGCCTTCACCAGGAGACTCAGTGATGGCCTATCTGTGAATAGGCTCATGGATACTTGCCTGTTTTTTCACGCTCGTGGTCAAGCACTTTTTCCCAGCTTGGGATTTGCTGTCAGGTAGACAGCACTGTTCACTGAAATTCGTATCCACGAAAGATCTGGGCTCCTCGACGCATGGCCTCCGCGCGGGTGAACGCAACAGATACGCGATCCCAGTTGCTGAACAGCCGGCCGCAGAACTCGCGGTCTACAGTCAGCGGCATTCGCTCGTTCAGTCCACTACCGCGCCTCCTCACCTGCGCAAACAACCTGAATAAGGCAGCAACGTGGCAGACAAACACGCCTCTGACCGGGTAATTTGCTTCGGTTCGGCGCACCCGGATTACTGTCATCAACACTGACACTTCGACTCAAGAGCCGACAGTCAAGATCCCAGTGATTCATTGATCGCAAATGCCTGAGATTGGCCACGTAGGAGTGAGACCGATCAGACATCGAGCCCTCCGATCAGGCTCCCGCTACGACCCAGGAGACCGGCGGAGATGTCGCTTCTGACCAGTGAAAACGATGCCGAGCGGCGCCCTGCCGCCCTCCCCCGCGGTCGCCGAACCGCCGACCCCGCGGGCCGTGTCCGCGTCGGCGTGTCGGCGTGTCGCTCCGTCCCCCTTCGGCGTGGCGTCCGCGCGGTGTACTGATGGGGGCGACGCGCCGCCGGGCGCGATGAGGGAGGCGGTCATGGCGGTGTTCGCGATCACGGGCGGGCGGGGCCGCATCGGGAGTTCGGTGATCCCGCGCCTGATCGGCCACGGTCACCGCGTGCGGTCGATCGACATCGTCGACGGCCGGGACGGCGCGCCGGGCGAGGAGGTACGTGCGTCCATCGGCGATCGGGATGCGCTGGCCGCGGCGTTCCGGGGCGCTGGCACGGTCGTCCACCTCGCCGGAGCCGCGTCCGAGCGCCCGTGGGACGAGATCCTCTCGACGAACATCGACGGCACCCGCAACGTGCTCCAGGCTGCGTACTCGGCGGGGGTGCCGCGGGTGCTCCTGGCGAGTTCCATCCACGCGCTCGGTTGCGCGCCGGCCTCGACGGCGCGCAGTGCACTGGTGCTGCCGCCCCGACCGGACACCTACTACGGCGTGAGCAAGGCGGCGATGGAGGCGCTCGGCAGCCTCTACGCCGATCAGTTCGGGATGGCCGTGGTGTCGGCGCGCATCTGCACGTTCGCCGAGCGGCCCGAGGACTCGCGGTCGCTCGCCACGTGGCTCTCGCCGGGGGACGCGACGCGGCTGATCGAGGCGGCGGCGGCGATCCGCGAGCCCGGCCACCACATCGTCTGGGGCGTGTCCGCCAACCGGCCAGGCTGGTTCCCCCTCGAAGAGGGAGAGGCGATCGGCTACTTCCCGCAGGACGACGCCGTCGCGGTGGCGGAGCGCGCCGGCGGCCCGGCCGAGCCGCCGAGCCTCGAGGTTCCGCTCGGCGCTCCGTTCGGCGACAGCCGGCATCCGGTGGGGCTGGCCTGGTAGCGCGTACGGAGGGGACCGCCGTGCGCCACCCAGCGCCGGCTGTGCCGCACGGGTTGTCGGGCTGGACGCCGCTGGGCGGAGGGCGCGGCCGGTTAGGGTGCATTCGGCGTCGCATGCAGGGGCAATGACGACGGCGCCAGGAGGGGACAGGCGCCAGGGGGCTGCCCGACCCCGCCAGGGCGTCCGATACGCGCTACGGGCGCCCTGGCACCCACATTCCCCAATGCAGTGCGGGCCTCTACGGAACCTCCGGAGGCGGGTTACTGAGCGTGGCCACGCTCTACCGAATGTCGCGCGATGGTCGTTCACACTGGAATCCGATCCCAACCCGATCAGGATCTCCCACCCGAACCAACATCCGTCGCTTCCGTGCCGTGCGTCCTAGCGCCGGCCGATGCGTGCCTCGCGCAGAGGGATGTCGAGTCGGCGTCTGGAGGGATCTCCACACGTCGGCTCCCCGAAACGAGGTTCCCATGTATCAGTCCGCACCCATCGGCGGCGGTCTCACCGTCGGCGGCGTCCTCGCCGCGACCGGCGGCGGCTCCATCATGACCGTCGTCGGCGTCACCATCGTCTGCCTCTTCCTCCTCCTCGGCGGTCTCCTCCTGCTGCGTGCAGCGGGTCATCGCCGCCAGGACAAGGCCGCTCACGAAATCGGCGCACGTCATGCGATGGGGGGCCGTCATGTCGGCTGAGCTCGCTGAGACCGTCGCGCTTCCCCGCCGCCGTGCCGACCGTGGGCGCCGCGGGTTCCCGCTCGGGCGCATCGCCGCGTGGCTGACCGCCCTCGCCCTCGTGGCCGTCGGCGTGCTCGTCATGTTGAACGAGCGGGTCGTCCGCGAGTTCGAGGCGCACGCGATGGTCTGGATCGCCCACGACCTGCTCGGCTCCGAGGCCGTCCTCGCGTTCCGCGGGGGAAATCCCGCGATCGCGTTCCCCGCCGGCGACGGCTGGGTGCTCGCGGTCATCACCGTCCAGTGCGCGATCGCGCTCTACCTCGGACCGATCGCGATCTTGGCGGGGATGCTCGCTCTGCGGCGCGGAGTCCGGATCCACCGTGTGATCCTCGCAGCGGCGGCCGGCGTGGTCGGCATGATGCTGCTCAGCCTCGTCCGCCTCGGACTGCTCATGTATGCCTGGGGCACCTGGGGTATCGAAGCGTTCCGCTGGGTCCACGGACCGGTCGGGACCATCTTGATGCTCGTCGGGATGGCCGGTGCGCTGGTCCTCATGGCCGTCGTCGCCTTCAAGCGGCCTCCCGGTAGCACCCGCCCCACCCCGCGTGGCCGGCGCGCCGCGACCGCTCCCCGCGCCTCGGACGACTAGCCCGGTCGACGAGCCCGCTCGACCAGCCCGCTCGACCAGCCCGGTGGCCGCGCCCCGCGCGGCCACCACCGCCTCCGCCCCCACCGAACGCTCGCAAGGAGCCGCCCTCTCCGGACCACCCGCCGGAGCACCACAGCACCGCCGACACCACCCGTTAGGGGTTGACCATGGTACCCGTCCTCGCCGTCGCCGCCTCCGTCGTCATCTGCATCTCGTTCGCCTACCTGTGGCGTGATCAAGCGCCCGCTGCTCGTCGTCCGCGCCTCCACGGAGCGGCCCGAGGTGATGGGCTCCTTCGCCGAGCGGGTGCTGCCCGGCACCGAGATCTCCACCATCGTCGATCGCTGGATCGCCGAACGCGACGAGCGTCACAGGGCCTTGGCTGCGCTCCCCAGCCCGTACGGGGACGGGACCGCGTCCGTGCGGATCGCGGGCGAGATCCGTCGCCTCGTGGAGGCACGCGCGGCCTGAGGCGGAGCGTCCTGGCCGGCCCTCAGCCGTCCGCGCGGTCGTCGTCACCCCCGAGGTCGATGAATGTCGCGCGGCGTGGTGCTTCGTCGCCGCCGCGCCGGGTCAGGGCGACCGCGCACGATCCCCCGGCGGCGAGCGCCGCCAGCGACCCGAGGCCGGACACAGCCGCCCTGGCCGCACCCGCGGCACCGACCGTGACCGTATCGTGGAGGAGGGTGTCGAGCAGGACGGCGGCGCACCAGACACCGACACCGATCAGCGCGACGCCCAGAGCGGCGACGGAGCTGCGCTGCACGCGACTCACGGCGAGCCGCTCGCCGGGGCGCCCGCGCGGTGGGCGCGACCGTGCATGGTGTCGGCGAGACGGTCCTCGTTCCGACGCAGGAGCGCCGTCAGGGGAGGATGATCCTTCCGCCGGCCGCACCGGCAGGCCACCCGGATCGGCGCGCCGGAGACCTGACTGACGAACACCTCGGCATGCATGGCGGGCGACTCCTTCGATGTGTCAGGCATCGCGCGCATGCGCGACGATTCCGCGATGCTAGAGAGGTTCCGATCGCCTCCGCGCAGCACGTGCCGAGATCCCCGTAGAGGACGAGCGGTGTTTGGGTAGCGCCGGGCCTTCAGATGCGAGGCCGGGGACGTCCCAGCCGCACTACGGGCACGGTCCCGCACCCCGGCGCCCGGTATCGTGGCGGCCATGAGCACCGCATCCCTCGACGATCTGAAGAATGAGCTCGCCGGTCGCGGGCTCCTGACCGCACCGCAGATCGAGGACACCTTCGTGTACGGGCCGGGACGGTTCTCCGCCACCGGCGCGGACGTGATGGTCAACGTCGACCCGGAGGTCGAGGAGCGCGGCCCGTTCGAGGTCGATGCCTTCGCGGACGCCGTCCGGCGCCTTCTGAACCTCACCGTCGCCGACTGGGGCGGGATCGTCGATGCGATAGCCGGCGAGCTCGAAGCGGCGGTCGGGTCCGAGCCGGTCGAGGAGCAGACCGACCTGCGCGACGACCTCGCCCTCACCTCGATCGTCGTCTTCGCGGACGCGACGCTGCTGTCGTTCGACCCGCCCCGCCAGTTCCCCGACAGCGTCATCCGCGCGCAGCTCGACCCCGACCTCGCGGTCGAGGACGTCGAGGTCGACGAGCGCGACGACGACGGCACCGAGACGCTGACCTTCAGCAGCCTGGACGCCCTGCTCGACCATCTGTCGGCGGAGCGGCCGGAGAGCTGAACACAGCGGGCGGCTCGCGGTATCGTCGTCCCGTGCCCGACCTCCCGCCCGACTCCGGCCCCGAGCCCCTCGCCGACGACCCACGCGTCGTCACCTTCTCCCACGGGGGCGCCACCCTCGTCGCCGAAGAGGCGGGAGCGGGCCGGCCGGTGTTCCTGCTCGTCCACGGCATCGGGATGGGCCGCAAGGTCTTCGACGGTCTCGTGGAGCTCCTCGCCCGGCACGGCCGCGTCGTCGCGATCGACCAGCCCGGGTACGGGTCCGCGCCCGAACCCGCGCGGACTCTCACGATGGAGCGCACGGCCGACCTCGTCGCCGCGTTCGTCCGTGCCTCCGGGCTTGGCCCCGTCGTGCTCATCGGGCATTCGATGGGGACGCAGGTCGCCACCGAGGTCGCGGTGCGTCATCCCACGCTGGTCGAGCAGCTGGTGCTCGTCGCGCCCACCGTGGACCGGCGGGCCAGGCGGCTCGCCCCGCAGCTGGTCCGGATGGCGCGCGACCTGGCGGTCGAGAACCCGATTGTGCTGTACAAGGGCGCGCGCGAGTACCTGCGCGCCGGGCCGAACCTGCGCGGCAAGCTGCGCGCGATGCTGAGCCACCGCCCCGAGCTCGCCTACCCGCGGATCGCTGCACCGACGCTCGTCCTGCGCGGAGCCGACGATCAGGTGTGCCCGCCCGAGTGGTGCCGGTCCGTGGTGGCCAGCATCCCGGGCGCCCAGTACTCCGAGGTCCCGGGACACCGGCACGAGACAATGATCCGCGACCCGCGCGAGGCTGCCGAGCGCATCCTGCGCTTCGTCGGCCAGTTCGCCGCGGGATCCTCGACCGGCACCGCCGCGGCGTCGGCCGCCCAGGAGGCCAGCAGCCGAAGCCGCTCGGCGGACGGGGACCCTGGCTCGGCCGTGTAGACCATGAGCACCAGGCCGGCTCGGCGGTGACCGAGAGCTCCTCGTCGGCGAGGACGACCTCCCCCGCGACGGGATGGTGGAACCGTTTGGTGCCCGCCCCGTGCCTCCGCACGTCGTGGGCTGCCCACAGCCTCAGGAACGTCGCACTGCGGGTCGACAGCTCACCGACCAGCGCCTGCAGGCCGCGGTCGTGGGCGTCGCGGCCCGCCTCCGCGCGCATGATGGCGACGCACCTCTTGGCGAACAGGCCCCAGTCCGGTGAGAACTCGCGGGAGGCCGGGTCCAGGAACTGGAACCGGGCCAGGTCGGGCGTGCGCCCTCCATCGCCGATCAGGGGCGAGGAGAAGGCGCGGCCGAGGCGCTCGTCGCCGCTCTCCTGACCGCCGGCAGCATCGAGCAGCTCCGCTTCCACCTCGCCTTCTACGCCGGCTGGCCGAAAGCGATGTCGGCGATGGCGATGGCACGGGAGGTGTTCGGGAGGAGTAGGGGCGCCTACCGGTCGTACACCTCGCGACGGTGCCCGGCATGGACGACGACGACCGTCAGACGTCCGTCCTCGATCCGATACAGCACGCGGTAGTCGCCCGTGCGGACGCGCCACTCCGGTCGACCGGTGAGTTTTTTGGCCGCCGGCGGCCGGGGCTCGTCTGCGAGGAGTTCGATCACCGCGCCGACGCGGACTCTGCCCTCGGGAGGGAGCTTGCGGATGGCACGTCCGGCCGCGGGAAGGATCTCGATCGCGTAGGTCACAGCGGCAGGCCGAGGTCGCGCTTCACCGCCTCCCACGGGATCGGCGTCTCGCCGAGTTCGCGGGTCTCCTCCCAGGCGGCGTCGACCGCGCGAATGTCGGCGAGCTCCTCCGCATCCTCCAGCAACCGGGCGAGCTGATCGGCGTCGACGACGGCCGCGACCCGTCGATGGCGGCGCGTCAGGTAGACCGGCTCGTCTCGCGCCTCGTCGATGATCGAGGCCAGGCGGCCGCGGGCGTCCGTGATCGCGATCTGGGTCATGTGAACATGATACGGCGGAATGTACATAATCGCTCAAACAGTCGCGAGCCGCTGACACTAGGTGCCACCCCTACACCCGGCGGCCCCCGCCGCAGTCCCCCACCGGATGACGCCCAATGCACGGCCGCCTCCACGGGTCCGCACGGAATGCTCATCGAGGCTGGGAGCCTCCGGAGTTCACCGGAGTGCGGCGTCAGGTGCCGCAGGGGCCGTGCGGGATCGGGATCCCGCGCCTCGGCCGGATGAGTGCATTCCCCCGGTACTTGTCCGGCCGGCCCCGGTCGGCAGCTGGGATGAGGGAGCCGCCCGCCTTGACGCTATCCGCGCCATCAGCCACGGAGTGCGCATCACTCGCTCGCGAGTACAATCGCCGCGCCGCTCTCCGGTCAGTTCTCGTTGGCGAGGAGAGCCCACGCGACGATCCACCCCAGCAGCGCAACACCGACCATCGAGAGCCACACTGGCGGCGGAGAGTCCGGGACGAGGACCGCGAGAATCCATCCGGCGACGAACGCGGCGACCGCGAACGCTGCGACATGCACCGCTGCGTGGATCTTCGTCACGCTCTTCTGCGGAACGAACGCCTGGAGCCACGATCCGATCGACCTGCGGGAGACGATGATGAGGATCGCACCGGCCACGGGACACGCTATGCCCGCCACGGCCGGCAGTGGGTGTGTGTTCATCGATGCTCGCTATCGCTCGGGTTCGCGGAGGGGACCGTCGACGTCAGGCCTCCGATGGGCCCGGCCGGTCGAGGTCCGTCACCTCGGCAGATGCGACGACACGGGGGCCTTCCATGATCAATAGTCGCGACCCCAATCGGAGCTTCTCGTGGACCAGAGCCCGGGAGAGGAAGAAGGCGGCGGCTTCAGACGCATCCTCCCGCAACTCCAGCCGGACACTGTGGTGCTCCACGTCGCCAACGAAAACGCAGGTCGGAGCGTAGGTACCGTCTGGCGGATGACCAACCGCGCGGCCCCCTTCTGCAGCGCTCAACCAGACGATCCTGAGCGTGGCGTCGGATCTCATCGCAGAACCTTTCGTGAGAGCGGATATGACCGCCCATGCCTCCGCATGCTAGTGGCACAGGCGTGAAGACGGGCACCGGCACGCGACACCGGATGCCAGAGGGATATCGGGTGGAATCCAGCCCGACAGCGCCGGCGACGATCGACCGCGCTGGCGAACGCGCCAGCCGCCGCCGAAGGTTGTGAGAAGCACAGCCATGCTGCGTCCGGGCCTCAGTTCATCCCCGACGGCGCGTCCACTTTCTGGCTCGGATCGATGATCTCGATGTCGTACCCAGCCCACGCAAACGCGGCCGTCAGCACCTCGAGAACACGTGATCTGCTGATCGGTCCCGTCGCCGGGATCGACGACGAATAGATGTGGATACGGAGGCCCGGGCCCGCGAGCATCTCCGAGCTCACGGGTATCTCCTGGCCGTCGATGCGTACGCGCAGCCCGGCCCTGCCGAGTATCTCCACGGACTCTCCCGCGTGAGATTCAATGGTGCGTGGGCCCGAGTACCGGAACCCTTCACCCACTGCTTTCCTCCAACTGCGCCGGCAGACATCGCAACCGATTTGTCCCGCCAGCGGAATGTAGGCGTGCTTCGGTGTGCCCTGCAGCGTCGAGACGATCGTTTCGATGCGACCGTCTCGAAGCCTAACCACGGGATTCAATTCCAGCGTGTCGTGACCACGAACCCGCACCACGTTCGGGCCCAACCACCCGATGATCGAATCCGAAGGATCGGTAGTTAGTAACCCCACTCGCCGCTTTCCCCAGCCCGTCGCGACGGAGATCCGGTCAGTGAGGACTTTGGACAGTCCGTCAACTGATGAAGAGCCCACCACTAGCTGGTCCAGTACAGGATCCAATTCCCGGTCGCGGGACTCGATTCTTGCTACACACGTTCGACATCCCATTCAGGTGTTCGCGCTACGACCCAGACTTTGGTGTGCTGCACCCGAGACATAAGGGCACGCGTAACGGCGGCAACGTCGCATCGCTTGAAGTCCTCGTCGTCCAAAAGAACGATGAGCTCTGAAGGGTCTAGATCAGCGCGTGGAGTCCAGGAGTTAGATATTCCAAACGTCCTCAAGGTGTCTCTTACAACAGTTCTCACCGTTTCTAACATATCAATTTACCTCACGGTCCGGAGTAAGGAGTTGTCCTGATTATCGCTAGCTGCGGCGGAGCGCGGGCGCATGCGTCCGGTTCACCACGGAGACGGTGCCGGGGGTAAGGCGTTCCAGCTCGAGGAGGGCGTCGACATCGGCGAGCGTGCGGATCGTGGAAGCACCCGTGCGCCTCTCCTGAATCCCGGACCCGGACTACGGAGGAGGGGCGCCCACCACTGAGGCGCCCCTCCTCCGTAGTGGAATTGGGGGTGATCACGGTGGATCAGATGGTCCTCAACCTCGCCGGAGGGGCCGATGGAGTCACCACCGGGGACACCTCCCTGGTGGACAGCTTCATCGTCGACGGACTCCTGACGCCCGTGCTGGTGGTCGCGGCGTCCGCCGGTGTCTACGCGGGACTCATCGCGCTCACACGCCGCGCCGCGAAGCGGCAGCCGAAGCGATCCTCCACGCCCTCGACGACGAAGTCCGCCACGGGCTGGCGTGCGCTCGCACTCTCCCTCTCGATCTTCCTCGTCGTCGGCACCGCGCCTGCTCTGGCGAACCAGGTGTCCTTGACGCAGACGATCGCCGCCCAGGCGTCGACGGACTCGCTCAGCGACGTGTACCGCGACCCGGCGGATGTCACGGCGCCGGAGACGAAGCGGAACCTCGTCACGATCTACCTCGAGTCGATGGAACCCACGTTCGCCGACGCGACGCTGTTCGGCCGCAACCTCCTCGCTCCCCTCGACTCCGTCACCGGCGACGGGTGGACGCAGATCGACTCCCTCGCCCAAGGGGACGGACTCGGCTGGACGATGGCCGGGATCGTCGCGACACAGTGCGGCATCCCGATCAAGAGTGCGTCCGGCGGCGCCTCCGCGGAGGCGGCGGACGAAGGAGGCACCGGAGCGAACGGCGAGGAGGTCTTCAACGAGATCGGCGCCAACGCCGAGCACTACATCCCCGGAATCACCTGCCTCGGAGATGTGCTCGCGGACGCGGGATACACGAACCATTTCATGGGAGGCGCCGACGGCACCTTCGCGAACAAGAAACTGTTCATGATGGACCACGGGTACACGGACTTCATGGACAAGAGCACGTGGAAAGCCGCGGGCGAGACCAGGATGAACACCTGGGGCCTCGAGGACGAGCGGCTGTTCGCCCACGCAGCGGACAAGGTGGACGAGCTCCGCGCGACGGGCGTCCCCTTCAACCTCACGATGCTGAGCGTCGACTCCCACAGGCCGGGCCTCCCCGGAAGCACCTGCACCGATGCAGGCAGCGATCTCGAGCGGGCCATCTCCTGCTCGATGACGTACGTCTCCGGGTTCGTCCGTCACCTGGAGAAAATCGGCGCCCTGAACGACACGGTCGTCGTCCTCATGGGCGATCACAAGTACATGATGCCCGACGACCAGCTGTTCGACGGCAAGTCCGCCGCCGGCGTCACGCGGACGGTCTTCAACCGATTCTGGTCGCCCGAGGGCGCGACCGTCCATGAGCCGTCCACGGACCAGTACGCCATGCTCCCGTCGATGCTCGAGCTGCTGGGCTTCGAGGTACCCGAGGGCCGCGCAGGCATCGGGGTGTCGGCCGTGGGAGACCATCCCCGCGCGGGGACGCTCTACGCCCTCGATCCGGCGGCGCGGAACCGCCTCGTGCTGGCGCCGTCCCGGGATCTCTACGCGCGGTTCTGGGACAGCCCGTGAGGCGCGTCAGGCCTTGGTGTTGCGTCGCAGGAAGCCGACGATCGCGGTGATCACGAAGAACACCAGGCCCAGGATGGCGAGCCAGAGCAGCCCCTTCACGGCGAAGCCGAGGATGGCGAGCACAGCCCAGATGACGAGCAGGACGATGATGAGTGCGAGCATGGCTCTTCCTTCTTTCTACGGGGGTCAGATCATCGACGCGGCGGCGGCCACACCGATCACGAGCGCGGGGAGGGCGACGGCCACGGCGGTCGCCGAGGCGATCGGCAGCATGCGGCGGGAGAGTCCGGCCGGCTCGTCCGCCGCGAACCAGCGCGTGTAGACGGCGAGCTGCGCCGCCTCGCGCGTGGGGAAGACGCCGAGATCCAGGCCGGTCGCGCCGGTGGCGACGAAGCCATCATGGTTGCGGTCGACCATGCCCAGGTAGTCGCTCGGGGTCTCGGCGACCCACAACCCGTCGACAGGGCTGCGCCAGGTGACGCGCTCCGCCTCGCGCAGGGCGTCCGCAGAATCCGTGTCGTCCTGCTCGATGATGTCGGTCATCGGAACCCCCTCGTGCTCGTCTGAACGTCGTTCGTTCACTTCTCTCGATCATCGGGACAGACGGGTGCCGAGGCAACTTTCCGCCCAGGGGTTGATCGGTGACCTCCGTGATGCTAATCACGCCGAGCTCGTCGCGCGGGGAGACCGGATCCCGACACCGCCTCCGACGACTAGTGTGGTCGGATGACGTCCGTAGAGCGATCCGACTGGCGCCCGATCGTCGCCGCCCTCGCCAACGCGGACGCTCGTCGACTGTTCGCCGAGATCGAGGTGGGCCGTACCCTCGACGAGGTCGGCAGCGGCCTCTCCCCGTCTCGTCGCCGCCGCGCCCTCGACGGGCTGGCGCGCGCCGGGATGATCGCGATCGACGGCTCGTCGGCGGGTGTCGCCGCAGAGCGGTTCGCGGACATACTGCGTGACGCGCCGGCCCGACCGGTGCGCACCGGCGTCGACCGCTTCCTCGACGCTCAGGGACGGATCGATCGCTACCCCTCAGGCGCGGCGGACCGCCAGGCGTTGCTGGAGCATGTGGCCGAGACGGTGCTCGCGCCCGACGAGACGGTGGACGAAGCGGAGTTCAGCGTCCGCCTCCTCCGCTTCAGCGACGACACGGCGGGCCTGCGACGCCGCCTCGTCGATGCCGCCCTCGTCGGACGAACCCCGTCGGGATCGTCGTATTCCCGAAACAGCATGTAGCGGAGGCCCGGCGCCCATCAGTCGTGCGGGGTGAGCTTCTCCCTCATCGTCCGGCTGCTCTCGTCCCAGAGCGCCGCGTCCGCCCGCACCACGACGAGCGTGTCCTCGATGAGCCCGGTCCGGATCCGCACACCGCGGCGCCTGGCCGATCGACGGACGAGGGCCCGCACCTCGCCGACCTCGTCGCCGGGCTGGACGCGGTGCGCCGCCTGCCCGGCGGCCTCCGCCTCGGCGAACAGGCGCGCGGCGAGATCACGAGTCGACGACACCGCGTCACCTCACAGCAGATCGAGGTCGTCGAAATAGGAGCCGCCGCTCGTGCGCCCCACGCGCTTCGAGCCGTCGAGTTCCGCGAGCCTCTCGCGGAGGTCCCCGAGAAGACGGCTGGCGTCGATCGCCACGTCGTCGTCTCCGTCGCACGGAGTCGCGAGGACGTCGTTGCCGAGTCCGACGACCATCTCGGCGACCGTCTCCCCGTCACCGGCCTCGGCCCGGATCGGGACCGAGATCGCTTCGGCGACGTTCCGTTTCGCCAACAGGGCCGAAATCCGCACGACGAGCGTTCCCGCCTCGTCAGACGTGCACACGGTCCGGCCTGCGTAAGCGATCTCTTTCATGCGACGACCATCGCCCATCGTCCCGTCGGAGGGAAGGGGGTTGCGTTGCTGGGGGCACTGGTGCGCGGGCGGGATCCGTCCGACGTCGCCGGCGCTGTTCTCGCGCGCCGCTCCGTCGCGCTCGACGTGTCGGCGGACCGGGGTAGCCTCCCCGCGTGACCTCGACGGCTCCCGCTCTCTGCGCCCTCTGCCCCGCCGCAGCGCATCCCGGCGCGCCCGTGCGGCTCTGCCTGCCGCACCTGCTCGAGGCGCACGACTGGGCCGAGGGCGAGTTCGGCGTGACCGATCTGCTCCCGTCACCGTGCGCGTTCTGCGGGTCCCGGCTGGGCGTGCGCTATCCCTCCGGATGGCTCTGTGCCGTGTGCGAGTGGCGCGCGAACGAGCTGCCGCCCGAGGGAGCCGCCGCCTCACGCGTCGATGTCGTCTACTACCTGCGTTACCGCGACCGCATCAAGATCGGCACGACCGCGAACCCCGCACAGCGGTTCGCGGCGCTCCCGCACGACGAGGTCCTCGCCTTCGAGCGGGGCGACCGGAAGCGCGAGCAGCAGCGGCACACGGAGTTCGCCCACCTGCGCATCCCGGGCACCGAATGGTTCGAGACCGACCTGCGCCTGCTGCGGCATGTCGCCGGGCTGCGGGCGTCGGCGGGAGACCCGTGGGACCTCCTCGCGCGGTGGCGCAGCGAGCGAGCGGCCCGCGCCTAATACCGCATCGCCGGTCGGCGGCAAAGGATCGGTACGGCTGCTACGTCGGTCATGACGGATCGTGCGCAGGTGCCGATAACGATGGACGTGGACACCTCCGTCCACCCCTACCCGAAGGATCCGCCGTGTCCCATCCCTTCACCACCGTGGGAGTCCCCCGCGTCGTCGTCGCCTCGTTCTGGATCTGGATAGCCAGCGCCGCCCTCGGCCTGCTGTCGTTCTTCGTCGGCCTGCCCGCCCTGCTCGCGAGCCCTGCACTGAGTGCCCCGACCGGCGCCGGCATCGTGATCGGGAGCGTCGGAGGCGCGCTCATCGGTGCTCTGCTGCGGGTATTCCTCGGCCTGTTCCTGCTGCGCGGCGCCAATTGGGCGCGCATCGTGCTCACGGTCATCGGCGCCATCGTGCTCGTCGCGCTCGTGGCGGCCATCCTCACCGGCGACCTGATCGGTCTGCTCAGCGGCATCGCGGTCGTGGTGGCCGCCGTGCTGATGTGGCTGCCCGCCGCCCGAGCCCACTTCCGCCGCGCATGAGCGCCGCGCAGACCGATCCGGCGACCCCGGTCGCCGCGCCCTCCTCGCGGCGGGTTCCGTACGCTCCCGATCCGCGGGTCCGCTGGGGGCTCCCGGCAGCGCTGCTGGCTGTCGTCGCGGTCGCGGCCGTCTGGATCGCGCTCGTCGCGATCGTCGACGCGGTGGCGGCCGGCGCGGACATCGCCGGCCTGATCGTCTGGGTCGTCACCTACGCCGCCGTCATCGTGGCGGCCGTCGTCGTCACGAAGACACGCGGGTCGGGCTCGCTGCGGACCGACTACGGCCTCGCGTTCCGCTGGTACGACGTCTTCATCGGCCTCGGAACGGGCGTCGGACTGCTCATCGTCACCGCGCCGATCAGCGCCGTCATCGAGGCCCTCTACGGCCAGAAGGCGCAGTCCAACGACCAGGCGGCCTCGTCCAGCGGGATCTGGCTGGTGGTCAACGGGTTCGTCGCCGTCGCCGTCGTCGCGCCGTTCTGCGAGGAGCTGCTGCTGCGCGGCCTCGTGCTCCGGGGCATCCGCAACAGCATCCTGCGACGCTCGGCCGGCGCGGCCGGGGAACCGACCCGCGGCGCCCGCCGCACCGCCGCGATCGTCGCGGTGCTCGGCAGTGCGCTGCTGTTCGCCGCCCTCCACCTGCACGAGGGGATCGGCAGCCCGGTCACGCTCACCAACCTCGGAGTCGTCACCTTCTGCCTCGGCGTGGTCAACGGCGTCTACGCCGCGCGCACGGGCCGACTGGGCCCGGGCATCTGGACACACGTGTTCTTCAACCTCATCACGACCACCCTGCTGACCGTCCGCGCGCACTCGTAGCGCGGGCCGGCAGTCCTACACTGAGAGGACCCCCGAACCCGAGGACGCCTCATGGACATCGACACGATCGATCGCAAGATCATCGACCAGCTGAGGATCGACGGCCGACGATCGTTCGCCGTGATCGGCCGCAACGTCGGGCTCTCGGAGCCCAGCGTCCGCGCACGCTACCGCCGCCTCTCGAAGGCCGGCATCGTGCAGGTCGTGGGCATGGCCGATGCGCCGAAGCTGGGGGAGATCGAGGTGCACGTCGCCATCCGGGTGCGAGGCGTCGCCGTCGCGACCGTCGCGAAACAGCTGGCCCAGGTGCCGGAGATCAAGTACATCGCCAGCGCGGTGGGCGCCTACGATCTCATCATCGATCTCCGCTGCGACGACGTCGTGCACCTCAGCAGCATCCTCAACGAGCGTGTCCGGCGGGTGAACGGCGTGCACGACCTCGAGACGCTGACCGTGCTGGAGGTGCTGAAGGACAGCTACCTCTGGGCAGGTTTCCGGGAGGATCCGGCCCCGGCCGACGCCGCGGTGATCAAACGGCGGACGGCGGCCCGTCAGCTCCCGAAGCTCTGACCGGCGCTCTGACCGGACTTCTCCCGCAGGCCCACCCACGAGTAGTCCTTGAAGAGCTCGAGGAGCACGAACTCGTCGATGTCGGTGACGCCGGGCACCCGGCGGACGTCGTCCAGCAGTGTCACCAGCTGCCCGAGGTCCCGGCAGGTCGCCTCCACGTAGATGTCGCGAGCGCCGGTGCCGAGCGCGACATGGTTGACCATCGCCATCTCGCCGAGCGTCTTCGCCACCGCGCGCGGCGAGTGGTCACGGACGCCGATCATGAGCCGCACCGACTGGTGCCCCAGGGTGAGCGGGTTGCAGAGCGCGACGATCCGCAGGATGCCCGACTCCTGCAGGCGCGTCACACGGCCACGGACCGTCGCCTCGCTCACCTCGAGCTCGGCGGCGATCTCGGTGTAGGGCCGCCGGCCGTCGCGCATGAGGAGCTCGATCAGCGAGCGATCGGTGTCGTCGATCATCCGCAGCACTGTAACCCGTGCACCTGGGAGCCGTCGTCCGTCACCGCGCCGGGACGGCCTCCAGCACACGGACCAGCCGGACCAGCTCGGCGTTCCCCTCGGCGAGGGATCCGTCCTCCCGGGTGAGACCGTCCTCGAGCCCGATGCGGGTCTCGCAGCCGTCCTCGATGGCGGCTCGGACGACCGGCCAGACCGAGCCGTCATAGCCGTGGTACAGGAGGGGCGCTGTCACTCCTGCGTCGCGAAGCACAGCCGCGATGCGACGGCACAGGTCGACGGCCTCGGAGGCGGACTCGACGTCGGGCTCGATCAGGATGCGCACGTTGCGGTGCAGGGTCGGCGAGGCCAGGAGGGCCGGAACGTCGTCCATCGACCACACCGCGCTCTCGAGCACCATGCCGCGCTCGAGCACCAGCTGCGCCGCCTCCGCAGCGCCGTCCTCACTGAACGCCACGGACGCGAAGTCCGGGAGCGCGTCGGCGGGCCACGCGGCGACGAGACGCATGCGCTCATCGTGTCCGGAACACGTCCACAGACCCGTCGTCGTCCCGATCTCCGCGCCCGGAGCCGCCGCCCGGAACGCCCGCACCATGGCCCCGACATGCTCGGGTGCGATGGTCTGGGCACCGTCGGCGGCGCGTGCGTGGGCGTGCACGACGGTCGCACCGGCGGCGAGCGCCTCCGCGGCCTGCTGGGCGATGTCGGCGGCGGTCAGGGGGACGCCGGGGAACTCGTCGGGCGTGCGCCCGCCGTTGATGGCGGCTTTGAGGAGCATGGAGGCCTTTCGTGCGGTGGGAGGGTGCAGGGTCTCAGACCAGGAAGCCTTCGACGGTCGCCGTGGCGCCGGTGAGGTCGCCGAGCCGGCCGCCGTCGCGGAGGTCCTGGATGAGGTCGGGCTCCTCGGCGTCGTCGGCGAGGGCGATGTCGATCACGGCCTCGAGCACGTCCATGGACGCGAAGAGCACCCCGTTCGCGTCGGCGAGGACGACGTCGCCGGGCGTGACGACCACGCCGCCGCAGACGATCGGGACGTTGAGGGCGCCGGCGTCGATGTCGTGGAGCTTCGTGGTCAGCATGCTGAGCCCCCGGCCGTGGACGGGCAGGCCGAGCGGAGCGATCTCCTCGATGTCGGTCGCCGCGCCGTCGACGATGGCGCCGGCGGCTCCCCGGAGCGCGAGGGCCGTGGCGACGACCTGACCGAGGGGCGCGTGCCGCACATCCCCGCCGGTGTCGACGACGATCACGTCGCCCGACTCGACGAGTCCGGCCGCGTGGTGGAGCATCGTCGAGTCGGTCGCGGTGGTGCGCACGGTGATCGCCCTGCCGACGACGCGTCCGGCGCCGGCCAGGCGGACGATGCCCGGATCGGCGAACCCTTCCTCGAGGTAGTGGCCGAGCGTCGGGAACGACACGCGTCCCAGCTTCTCGAGCAGGTCGGCCGGGAGAGGCGCCGGGACGGCACCGATGCGGACGGACATGGGGATTCCTTCGTTCCGAGGGTGGCGGGGTGGTCGTGCGCGGTCAGAGGCTGATGGAGGTGTTGAGGCGCCGGTTCTCGAGCACCGGCAGGACGGCGCGCACCTCGTCCGTGCGGCGCTGCGAGACCGTGGCGACGGCGAGCCCGTACGGCTCGCCTCCGAGCGCCGCCCGCACGACTCCGAACGGATCGACGACCATGCTCTGGCCGATGCAGTCGGGGGATGCCGAGCCGGCAGCGACGAGCCACGCGGTGGACTCGATGGCCCGGGCCCGCAGCAGCGTGCGCCAGTGATCCTCCTTCATCGGCCCGGACACCCAGGCGGCCGAGACGGAGAGGAGGTCGGCGCCGTGATCGATGAGGTTCCTGGTCAGCTCCGGGAACCGCAGGTCGTAACAGTTGACTAGGCCGACCAGCGCACCGGCGATCTCGACGACGACCGGGTTGTCGTCTCCCGGTGTGACGTAGTCGGACTCCCGGTAGGCGAAGGCGTCGTAGAGGTGGAGCTTGCGGTACCGCGCGAGTTCGCGTCCGCTCTCGTCGACGGCGACGATCGTGTTGTACGGCCGGTCGCTGTCCGTTCCCTCGTAGCCGGCGGCGATGACCGCGAGCCGATGGCGGCGGGCCAGCCCGGAGACGAACTCGACGAAACCCGGCCACTCCGCCCGCGCCAGCTCACCGAGGGGCACATCGACGCCGTCCGCGAGGAGCATGGCCTCCTCGGGCAGGACGAGCAGGTCGGCTCCCTCCGCTGCGGCCTCCTCGACCAGCGTCTCGATGGTGCGCCGGTTGACGGCGGGGTCGGTGGTGGGCGCAAGCTGCCCGGCGGCGACCTTCATGGCAGTCCTTTCGGGGTCGGGAGGTCGATGGTCAGGAGGCGAGGAGGCGCGCGTCGGTGGACGCCCAGGAGACGGCCACCGGGTCGCCGGGGACGAGCCGTGTCAGCTCGTCGTCGACGCCGTCGCTCGGTCGGGTCACGATGATCTGCACGTCCTCGCCCGCCCGGACGATGTAACGCCACTCGTCGCCGAGGAAGACGGCGTCGAGCAGCCGGGCCGCGACCTCACCGGCCTGAGCGGATCCGGAGCGCAGGCGCACCCGCTCGGGGCGGATGGCGACGGTCACCTCGGCGCCGGCGTCGGCGGCGCCGACCTCCGCCGGGACGACGCCGAGCCCGACGAGGTCGACCGAGGCGCCCGCGGGGGTGCCGTGATAGACGGCGGGGAGCAGGTTGCACGTACCGATGAATCCCGCGACGAACCGGTTGGACGGGTGGTCGTAGATCGCCCGCGGAGAGTCGACCTGCTGCACCCTGCCCTCCGACATCACGGCGATCCGGTCCGACATGGTGAGGGCTTCCTCCTGATCGTGGGTCACATACACGAAGGTGATGCCCACCTCCCGCTGCATGCGCTTGAGCTCGACCTGCATCTCTTTGCGGAGCTGCTGGTCGAGGGCGCCGAGGGGCTCGTCGAGCAGCACCACCGCGGGTCGCGCGACGATCGCCCTGGCCAGCGCGACGCGCTGCCGCTGACCACCCGACAGCTCGGTCGGCTTGCGGTCGGCGAACCGCTCCATGCGCACCAGAGCGAGGGCCTCCTCCACCGCGGCCTCCCGATCGGGGAACCGCTTGCGTCCGCGCACCTTCAGTTCGAAGCCGATGTTGTCGCGCACGGAGAGGTGTGGGAAGAGCGCGTAGCTCTGGAACAGCATGTTGAGGTCGCGCTTGCGGGTCGGGAGGGTCTCGACCGACCTGCCCGCCAGCTCGATCGTGCCGCCGGTGGGCGTCTCGAAGCCCGCGATCATCCGCATCAGCGTGGTCTTGCCGCATCCCGATGGACCGAGGATCGAGAAGAACTCGTTGTCCTCGATGGTGAGATCGACGGGCTGGACGACGGTGGTGCTGCCGAACGTCTTGGTGACGCCGGCGAGGCGGATGGCCGGAGGGTTCGACGGCGTGCGCACGGGGGTGGCGGCGGTCGAGCTGGCGAGCGTGGTCATGGGTTGCTCCTCGTCGGATGCGGTCGGGCCTAGGAGGCCTTGACCTTGGTCCAGCCCTGCTGGAAGTACTGCAGCGCCTTGCCCGGGTCGACGATGAACTCGCTGTTCTTGAGCTGCTCGTCGGTCGGGTAGACCGCGACGCTCTCGAGCATCGTCGTGTCGGTGATGTCGGCCTTCGCCGCATCGTTGGCCGTGGCGCTGCCTCCGTCGTTCGTCGCCATGGCGGCGATCTCGGGGCGGAGGGTGAAGTTCAGCCACTTGTAGGCGGCATCCGCGTGCGGGGCGTCCTTGGCGACCGCGAATCCGTCGACCCAGAGCGTGCCGCCCTCCTTCGGGATCACGAACTTCACGTCGGGGTTGGCCGCCGTGACCTTGGCGATGGCGCTGCCGCCGTACGCCTCGGCGACGCAGGCGTCACCGGAGGCGAGCAGGTCGGCGTAGTTCGACGAGTTGTAGCCCGCGAGCAGCGGCTTCTGGTCGAGGAGGGACTGGGTCGCCTTCTCGATGTCCTTTTCGCTGGTGCTGGTCGCCTTCAGCCCGTTCACCTGGAGGGCCGGGATGTAGGCGCTCAGCATGTTGTCGAGCATGTAGATCTTGCCCTTGTAGGCCGGGTCCCAGAGCGCATCCCAGCTGTCGATGGCCGTGCCCGTGCACTTCTCGTTGTAGGCGAGGCCGGTGGTCCCCCAGATCCACGGGATGCTGTACTCGTTGCCGGGGTCGTAGCTGGGGTCGGCGAACTTCTTCCCGAGGTTGTCGAGTCCGGTGATCTTGGAGTGGTCGAGCTTCTCGACGAGGTTCTGTCCCACGAGCTGCTGGACGGCGTACTGGCTGGGTTCGACGATGTCGTACCCGGCTCCGCCTGCGGCGAGCTTGGAGATCATGGTCTCGTTGGCGTCGAACGTGTCGACGGTGACCTTGATGCCGGTCTCCTTCTCGAAGGCGGCGATCACGGTCTTCGGGATCTCGTCGGCCCAGGCGTAGATGTTCAGCTGCGTGGAGGCGGAGGAGGAGCCGCCGGATCCGCCGGTGCCGCTGGAGCAGGCGGACAGGCCGAGGGCGGCGACGGCGGCGACGGCGAGGAGTGCTGTGCGTTTCATGAGTCTTCTTCCGGGAGGGGGTGGGGACTTAGCGCGGTGCGGTGGTGCTGTCGGGGGCGGAAGCGGGGCCGGATGGGCTCGCGAGGATCCGTCGCATCTGTTGGATGCCGACGGAGAGGACGACCACGAACGTCAGGACGATCAGGAGCGTCCCCAGGGCGTTGAGCTCGGGGGTGAGGCCGGACTTGAGCAGGGAGTAGACGCGGAGCGGCATCGTGGTCGAGCCGACCCCGCTGACGAAGGTCGAGATCACGATGTTCCCCAGGGAGACCGTGAAGGCCAGCAGCCACGAGGCGATGATCGACGAGCGCAGCAGCGGGAACAGGACGCGGGTGAACGTCCGCCACGGCGTGCAGCCGAGGTCGGCGGCCGCCTCGATCAGGCTCGGGTCGAGCGTCCGGAACGCGCCGACCAGGATGAGGGTGGTCAGCGGCAGTGTGATGATCAGGTGCCCGAGCACCAGGGTCAGAATGCCGAGCGGCACGTGCAGGAAGCTGAAGACGCTGAGGAGCGCCACGCCGAGCACGATCTCCGGGACGATGAGCGGCAGCACGATCGCTCCGAGCACCACAGCCGACCCCTTCACGGGGTAGCGCACGAGGCCGATCGCGGCGAGGAGCCCGATGACCGTCGCCACGGAGGCGGCGAGCACGCCGACGATCGCGCTCGTCGCGAGGGTCTGGAGCAGGGCGGTGTCGCCGAACAGCTCGCCGTACCAGCGGAGGCTGAAACCGGTCCACCGGTAGCCGCCGGAGGCTGCGTTGAACGAGTAGACGATCACGGCGATGATCGGGATGTACAGGAAGACCAGCACCAGGCGGGCGATCCAGGAGGTCACGCGGTCCATCAGGCGGCCTTCTTCCGTCCGCGTCGGGCGATGAGGCCGGCGACGGCCATCGCGAGGAGCATGAGCACCAGCAGGAGCATCGAGACCGCAGCGCCCATGGGCTGGTTGCGGAACTCCGTGTAGAGGGTGACGATGAGGTTCCCGACCAGCTGGTCCTTGCCGCCGCCGAGGAGCACGGGGATGACGAAGACTCCGAGGGTGGGGATGAACGTGAGCATGGCGGCCGCCACGATCCCCGTGGAGCTGAGCGGCATCAGCACCCGGAAGTGCGTCTGCCACCAGCCGCACCCGAGGTCGGCTGCGGCCTCCTTCACCGACGGGTCGATGGCCCGCATGCTGGCGTAGATCGGGAAGATCGCGGTCGGCAGGAAGGCGTAGAGCAGGCCCATGACCACCGCCCCCTGGCTCGGCACGAGCGACAGGCTCGCCGTGTCGACGCCCAGGGCCTCGAGGACCCCGAAGACCGGGCCGCCGCGGCCCAGCACGCTGATCCAGGCGAAGGTGCGCACCAGGAAGTCGATCCAGAACGGGACGATGATCAGCAGCAGGAGGAGCGACTGGCGCTGGGGCGGCCGCGAGACGATGTAGTAGGAGACGATGTAGCCCACCACCAGGCAGACGGCGGTGTTCAGGAGGGCCATGCCCAGGCTGTAGCCCAGCACCTTGGCATACACGGGGTCGAGCAGGTGCGCGTAGTTCTCGAGGGTGAATCCGCCGGTGATGCCGCCGTAGACATTGCTCTCGGCGAACGAGTTGCGGGCGACGAGCAGGATGGGCACGATCGCCAGCCCGAGCACGGCGACGACCGCGGGGGCGAGCAGCAGCAGCCCGGTGACGGTCCCGGCGCGGGGACGGCGACGGGAAGCGCGCTCCGGGGCTCGCGAGGCCGGCCTCTGCTCGGGGCGGGCGATGGTGTCGGTCGTCACGGCGGGGCTCCCTCCTTGGGTCCGACCCGGCAGTGCGCCGGGGTTGATCCATTGTTGGCGACCCGTTCACCCGCCGGATACCGAGGGGCGGTTCGAGATCAGTGGCTGGGCCGTTACATGCTTTCGCATATCGAAGGGCGCCGGACGCGGAACGGCCCGGGTCGCAGGACCCGGGCCGTTCTCGCGTTCGATCTGTGCCGCGTCAGGCGACCTCCAAGTGCTCCGACCGCGCCGGGCGCTCGAGCGACTCCTGGAGTGCCCCCGCTCCCACCGCCTCCGCGGCGACCTTGGCCGCAAGCCGGTCGAACTCCATCGCCTCGGTCTGCTCGGCCAGCATGACCGGGACCGCCACCGACTCCACCTCGGCGAGGGAGAGAGCCGGCTGAGCCGGCGTGGGGGCCGGAACCGGGGTCACCCACGGCGCAGGGTCGCGCTCCTGCAACCGGGCGAGGCCGGCGACCGCGGCGAGCTCCGCCGCGACGTCGGCGCGGCGGGCGCGGAGCGCAGCAGCACGGCGCCGGCGACCGTGACCGCGCCGGCGCCGAGCGCCAGCACGCCGGCCGTCGCGAAGCCCTCGGTGTAGCCGGACTCGGCCGGGAGGCCGTCTGCGGCGGTCGCACCCGTGACGAGCGCCGTCATGACGGCGGCCCCGATGGCCGAGCCGACGGTGCGCAGGTTGGCGTTCATGCCGCTGGCGACGCCGGTCTGCGTCGCCGGGACGCTCTGCACGACGACGCTGGTGATCGCGGCATAGATGAGGCCGAGACCGATGCCGAACACGCCCGACGCGGCGGCGACGTCGAACAGCGAACCGTGCAGGAACGCGAGGGACAGGCCGGCCGCCGACATGAGGACGGCCGCGATGACGATCTGGGCGCGGAACCCGATCCACCGGGCGAGGGGGCCGCTGGCGAACCCGGTCACGGCCATCGTGACGAGCATCGGGAGCATCAGCATCCCGGACTCGGCGACGGACGCACCGAGGCCGTAGCCGCTGCCGGCGGGGGTCTGCACGAAGCGCGGGAAGTAGGCGAAGACCGCGAACATCGACGCGCCGATGAAGATGGCCGCCGCATTCATGGACCAGACGCCCGGCTCGCGCATGAGCCGCATGTCGACCAGGGGGTGCAGGGATCGCAGCTCGACGACGACCCAGGCCGCCAGCAGTGCCGCTGCCGCCGCGAACAGGCCGATCACCTGCGGCGACGACCAGCCCCACTGCGCTCCCGTGCTGAGCGGGAGGAGCAGTGCGATCAGCCAGCCGGAGAGCAGCACGCCCGACCACGGATTGACACCGCCCGCGGCGCGCTCGCGCGACTCGGGGATGAACACCATGGTGAGCACGGCACCGGTCACGGTGAGGGCGACCGGGACGAGGAACAGGCCGCGCCAGCTGAGCAGGTCGGCGAGGGGGCCCGCCAGGACGGTTCCGAGCCCGCTGCCGATCGCGATGACCGACGCGATCGCGCCGATGGCGGAGGGGAGGCGGCGGGCCGGGAACTCGTCCCGGATGATGCCGAACGCGAGCGGGAACATGGCGCCGCCGATGCCCTGGACGACGCGTCCGGCGATCAGCACGCCGATGGACGGCGCGACGGCGGCGATGACGCTGCCGAGCGCGACCGCGAGCAGGGAGAGGACGAACACGCGGCGTTTGCCGACGATGTCGCCGACGCGGCCGAGCAACGGGGTGGCGACCGCAGCGGCGATGAGCCACGCGGTCATGGTCCAGGTGACACCGGCGGTCGTGGTGCCGAGGTCGGACTGGATGACGGGGAGGACGGGGACGACGAGCGACTGGAGGGTCGCGAAGGAGGCCACGCTGAGGGCCAGGATGGCGAAGGTGACGCCGGGTCGGGATCGAGACATGTCGGTTTCTTCCGTTTCTCGAAGGAACGCCCGAGATGGGCTACAATTGGAGGCAGGCTCCGTTCGGAGGGTGCCTCCGGTTACGAGAAAGACATTACCGGAGGGTGCCTCCGCTTCGCAAGCCTTTCTGCCATACTTGTTTCGACGACCCCGTCGACGACCCGTTCGGAAGGATCCGCCGTGACCGGCACAGACACCGCTTACGTCGGTGTCGTGCGCCCGCAGCGGGCCGACGCGCGGCGCAACTTCGACGCCCTGCTGGCCGCCGCCCGCGAGGCCTTCGCCACCGACGGCACCAGCGCGTCCCTCGAAGACATCGCCCGCCGCGCCGGCGTCGGCATCGGCACCCTCTATCGCAACTTCCCGACGCGCGACGCACTGGTCGAGGCCGTCTACGTCGACGAGGTGGAGGCGGTCGTCCACGCCGCAGAGGACGCCGCGGACCTCGAGGACCCGTGGGTGGGCGTCGAGGCGTGGCTGCGCCGCTTCGTCACCTATATCGGCACCAAGAAGGCCCTGCTGGAGGGCCTCAACAAGGACTCCCCCGTGCTGCTCAGCTGCCGCACCTCCCTCTACGACGCCGGCGAGCCGCTGCTCGAGCGCGCGCAGGAGGCGGGCGAGCTGCGCGAGGACGCCACGATCGGCGACGTCATCCGCATGGTCTCCGGCATCGCGGGCGTCGCGTTCGACGACGATGAGCAGCGGGACCGCGTGATCGCCATGGCCATCGACGGATTGCGCGCCCGCTAGGGCTGCCGGACGCCCCTGGCCTGACTAGATGGAGCTCGGCGTATATGCGGTGATCGCGGTGGCGGTGATCGTCGGCGTGGCCGCGTTCGCCCGCAAGCTCGGCGTCGCCGCGCCCATCATCCTGGTGATCGTGGGCGTCACGCTGTCGTTCCTGCCGGGGGTGCCCGAGATCGACGTGCCGCCCGAGGTCATCCTCGACGGACTCCTTCCGCCGATCCTCTACGCGGCGGCGATCAGCGTCCCGCTCACCGACTTCCGCCGCAACCTCGCGCCGATCGCGGGCCTCTCGGTCGTGCTCGTCATCATCACGGCCTTCGCGTCGGGGTTCGTGCTGTACACGCTCCTCCCCGATCTGAACCTCGCCGCGGCCATCGCTCTGGGGGCGATCATCAGCCCGCCCGACGCGGTGGCGGCGACCTCCATCGGCCGCAAGCTCGGCCTCCCGCCGCGCGTGCTGACCGTGCTGGAGGGCGAGGGCCTCGTCAACGACGCGACCGCCCTGGTGCTGCTGCGCACGGCCCTCGCCGCCGCCGTCGGATCGCTCAGCACGCCCTTCGCCGGCGTGGTCGACTTCGTCACGGCCGTCGTCCTCGCCCTCGTCGTCGGACTGGTCGTGGGGTTCGTCTCCGTCTGGGTGCGCTCCAAGCTCCACGACCCTGTGCTCGATACCGCTCTCTCGGTCGTCGTGCCGTTCGCGGCGTTCGCCCCGACGGAGGCGCTGCACGGCTCGGGCGTGCTGGCCGTCGTCATCGCCGGCCTCTACACGGGTCACGCGGCGCCGCGGCACTTCACCGCCCAGGCGCGCATCAGCGACCAGATCAACTGGCGCACCATCCAGTTCCTGCTCGAGAACGGTGTCTTCCTGCTCATCGGTCTCGAGATCCGCACCCTCGTCGCCGATGTCGACCACCCCGAGATCCTCGGCGTGTGGGACTCCATCCTGCTCGGCCTGATCGCGATGCTCTCCCTCGTCGTCATCCGGTTCCTGCTGATCGGCCCCCTCATCTACTCGCTCCGAAGACGCGCGCAGCACGCCGAACGGGCGGTGCTGAAGGAATGGCTGCTCATCAGCTACTTCCGCGACCATCCGGTCAAGTACCGCTGGCAAGCCGTGCGCAAGCAGCGGGCGGAGGTGCGGTACCAGCGGCACCGCAACGACCTCGAGGAGTTCCGCCAGGAGGCCATCGACTGGAAGGGCGGCGTCGTGCTCGGCTGGTCCGGGATGCGCGGCGTCGTGACCTTGGCGGCCGCGCAGTCCCTCCCGCTGGGCATCCCCTACCGCCCGCAGCTCATCCTGATCGCCTTCACCGTCGCCGTCGTGAGCCTGGTGGTGCAGGGCGGGACGCTGCCCTGGCTCATCCGCACACTCGGCCTGCAGGGCGTGGACGTCACGGACGACCGGCGCCTCCTCGCCCAGCTGCTCGACGACCTGAGCGAGACCGGCCTCAAAGTGCTCGACGAACCCGAGACCGTCGTCGGCAGCCCCGGACCGATCGACCCGGAGATCGTCGAGCGCGTCCGGCAGTCCTCGTACCTGCAGGCGGAGTCCGCCTGGGAGCGCATCGTGCTCTCCGACACCCCGGCCGAGAGCAGGCCCCATCACGTGTACCGCGCCCTCCGGTTGGCCGTCGTCGACGCCGAACGCGACCGGTTGCTCCTGGAGCGCTCCCGCGGGCTCTACCCCTCCCGCATCCTGGCCGAGGCCCAGGGCATGCTCGACCTCGAGGAGACGCGGCTCCGCTCGCGCTCGCGCTGAGCCGCTGGGATGACATCGTGGGTTTCTCGCCGTGGGGGTTGATCGTCGGGGTCGCGGTGTTCGCGCCGAGTCTGCTGCTCCTGGCGTTCCCGCCGCGCGATCGACTGCCGACCATCCGCCCCGCGCTCGCCCTGACGGTGCTCGAGCGAGCGGGACAGGCGCTGTGCCTGGTGGTTCCGGCCATCACGGAGCCCGGCGGCGCGCTCTGGTGGTGGGCGCTCCCGGCCGCGCTGACGCTGCTCGCCTATGACGCGCTCTGGGCGCGCTACCTCGTCCGCGGACGCCGCGCGGAACTGCTGTTCGAATCGGTGATCGGCGTGCCGGTACCGATGGCGATCCTCCCGGTCGCCGTGTTCGCGTGCGCCGCCGCCTGGCTGGTCAACCCATGGCTGGCCGGATCGGCGATCATCCTTGCGGCCGGCCACATCCCCGTGTCGCTCGCCGGCCGGAATGCCCTCCGCACGCGGAGGGGAGCGGCCGGGCGCTGAGGTCGTCTCTCAGGCGCTGCGGTAGGTGGCCGCGCCGCCTGCCGCCAGCAGACCGGCGAACAGGATCATGCCGATGATGACCACCCAGACCAGCAGGATCAGGGAGCTGATCACGATGCCCGTCACAGCCATCCCCCGTCCGGCCGGCTCGCGGCGCACCCCGACGATGCCGAGGATGAGGCCGATGAGCGGCACCACGAACGTGAAACCCGCCACCAGAGAGACCAGGCCGAGCACCATCGAGGCGATCGACAGGCCCTTCGGCTCGGGCGGCGCGACCGGGTAGACCGCGACGCCGTAGGCCGCGACATAAGCGGGGTGCACCGGCTGCGCGGGCTGCACCGGCTGCGTGGGATATCCGGGCTGGGGCGGGTACCCCGGCTGGGACGGATATCCCTGCGGGGCGGGCGGGACCGGGGGCGCATACCCGGCCGGTCCGGTCTCGTTCTGCGGCTGGTACTGCGGTCGCCCCTGCGGCTCCTGGGCGTTCTGGTCCGTCATCCGATCCTCCCGATGCTCCCGCACACCGTATCCCATCCCCGAGCGGCCCATCAGAGGCCGGGATCGCTCACGCGCTTCCCGTCCCCGACGAAACCGCTTCACCGGAGGTCCGGACCGCTGCTTCCGTCTCTGCGCTGTCGTGCTTCTGCGCGGTGCCGTGAGTGTCGAAGCTGAGTGCGGTCTCGTCGAAGGCCAGCTCACCGCGCAGGACCTGTCGGGCGCGGTCGGCGTCGAACTGGTGCGTCCAGGTTCCGATGAGCACGGCAGCGACGGCGTTCCCGGTGAAGTTGGTGACCGCCCGCCCCTCCGACATGAAGCGGTCGATGCCGACGATCACGCCGACGCCGTTGACGAGGTCCGGTCGGTACGCCTGGAGGCCGCCCGCGAGCGTCGCGAGGCCCGCTCCGGTGACGCCGGCCGCGCCCTTGGACGCGATGATCATGAAGACCAGGAGGCCGATCTGCTCCGGGATCGACATCGGCTGCCCCATCCCCGTGGCGATGAACAAGGACGCCATGGTCAGATAGATGGCCGTCCCGTCGAGGTTGAACGAGTAGCCGGTGGGCACGGTGATGCCGACGACGGGCTTCGAGACGCCCAGATGCTCCAGCTTCGCCATCAGGCGCGGAAGAGCGGACTCCGACGACGAGGTTCCGACGATGAGCAGGTATTCGCGGCCGAGGTAGCCGATGAGGCGGAAGATGTTCACCCGCGCGACCGCGAACAGGAGCAGGCCCAGCACGCCGGCGATGAAGACGAAGCACGTGATGTAGAAGGCGACCATGAGCAGCCCGAGGCTCCAGATGGCGCCGATGCCCGTGTTGCCGACGACGGCGGCGATCGCGCCGAACGCCCCGACGGGGGCCAGCCAGAGGATCATGCCGAGGATGCGGAACACGAGCGCCTGGAGGTGCTTCACCGCGCTCATGATGCCCTCGCCGGTGCGCCCCATCTTCTGCACCGCGAAACCGACGAGCAACGCGATGAACAGCACCTGCAGCACGCTGCCCTCGGTGAAGGCGGAGAAGAACGACGTAGGGATGATGCCGAGCACGAACTCCGACGTGGACGTCGCCTCTGCGGTGGCCGTGTACGTGGCGCCCGTCATGTTGAGCCCCTCGCCCGGGTGGATGAGGTTGCCCACGACGAGGCCGATCGCCAGCGCGACCGTCGACATCGCCAGGAAGTAGACCAGGGCGAGCCCGCCGACCTTCCCCACGGTGGCCGCCTTCGCGATGGACCCGACGCCGACGACGATGGTGCAGAAGATGATCGGCGCGATCATCATGTGGATGAGCGCCACGAACCCTTCGCCGAGGGGCTTGAGCGCCACACCGACCTCCGGCCACACCAGGCCGACGATCGCGCCGAGCACGACCGCGGCGATGACCGAGAGGTAGAGCCAGGCGTGCTTGTCGGGTCGGCGCTTGCGTCGACCGCCCCAGCTGGGCAGGAGGAAGGATGTGGTGCGGGTCGAGAGTGGCATGATCGCCTCCAGGAGAACGTCGCTGTTCGTCCCCGCCGGATTCGGCGGGCGGTCGCACAAGCATCGCCGTGGAGCGGGCCGGGGCGGGGGTTGCGGTCGTATTGGTCGCGATCGCGTCGGGGATTCTCTGGCACGCTGGGAGGACTATGGCTCGACGGGGAGTGATGCGCAGCGCGGCGTCGCGGGTGTTCGCGGTTCTGGTCGCCGTCGTGCTCGTCGCCGGCGCACTCACGGCCGTGCTGCTCGTGCTGGACGCGCAGCGTTCGGCTCGGACCGAAGCCGAGCGGGTGACGCGCTCCGTCTCACAGACGCTCGCCGAGCTCCCGGAGGTGGCGTCGGCGCTGACGGCGGGGCCGCATGCGGCGACCGCCGAGCTGGAGCCGGTCACCGAGCGCGTCACCCGCAGCGCCGGCGTCGACTTCATCACGATCATGACGACCGAGGGCATCCGGGTGACCCACCCGGATCCGGAGCAGATCGGCAGACACTATCTCGGCACCATCCCCGCCACCCCCGTCGCCCGCACCGAGGAGTTCACCGGGACGCTGGGCCCGTCGGTCCGGACCATAGCCCCTGTGCTCGACGGACGCCGGCAGGTCGGCTGGGTGGCGACGGGCGTCACCGTCGAGAGCATCGGCAGCACCCTCCTGCCGCGGATTCCGTACGCGATCGGGATCGCGCTGGCGGTGACGGCCGCCGGGGTCGTGGGGGCGTTGGTCGTGCGGCGCCTCACACGGCGGGTGACGGGCGACCTCCCCGCCCGTGAGGTGCGCGACGCGGTCTCGTCGTACGACTCGGTCCGGACGCTGGGCGAGGCGCTGCGCGCCCAGAATCACGAGCACGGCAACCGGATGCACACCGCGGTCGCCCTGATCGAGCTCGGCCGCACCGACGAGGCCGTCGAACTGCTCACCGAGACGTCACGGCAGAGTCAAGCGCTGGTCGACCAGGTCACGGCCGCGCGCGCGGGCGATCCGACCGTCGGGGCGCTCCTGCTCGGCAAGGCGGCGCAGGCCGCCGAGCGGGGCGTGGACTGGGAGGCCGTGCTCGACCCGGATACGCCGCGCACGAGCCTCAGCGCGGTGGATGCCGTCTCGGTCGTCGGCAACCTGATCGACAACGCGTTGGACGCCGCGGCCGCCGGGCCCGACCCGCGATGGGTGCGCTTCACGCTTGCACGCGCCGAGGGCGGCGGCGTGGTGATGGAGGTCGCCGACAGCGGCGACGGAGTCCCGCCGGATGTGCGCGGCCGGATCTTCGAGCCGGGCTTCTCGACCAAGCCGGCGGCGGAGGGCGGCCGCGGCGTGGGGCTCCCCCTCGTCAAGGCGATCGTGGAGGGGGCGGGCGGCACCCTGAGCCTCGACGCCCATCCCACCCGGTTCCGCGCCGAACTGCCCGGGCGGAGGATCCCGTGATCGGCGTTCTCCTCGTGGACGACGAGGCGCTCACGCTCGAGCTGCACCGCCGGTACGTCGAACGTGTGGACGGGTTCCGCGTCGTCGGCGAGTGCGCGGGCGCCCACGCGGCGCTCACCGCTCTGCTGGAGAGTCCGCCGGCCGAGCCCATCGACCTGGTGCTGCTCGACATGACCATGCCCGGCGGGAGCGGCCTGGAGGTGCTGCGCCGGCTGCGCGCTCGCGGCTCGGACGTCGACGTCATCGCCGTCACGGCGGTGCGGGATGCGGAGGTCGTGCACCAGATGGCCGCGCTGGGCGTCGTCCAGTACCTGGTCAAGCCGTTCTCGTTCGCGGTCTTCGCCGACCGCTTGGAGCAGTTCCGCGAGTACCGGCGTCGTTCCGTGGATGCGGCCGGCGCGCCCACCCAGGACGAGATCGACGCCCTGCTCGGCGCCCGCCGCCCGACGAGCGCGCCGCCGCTGCCGAAGGGCCTGTCGCCGGAGACGCTGGGCCGCATCCGGGACACGGTGCGCGAACGTGGCGCGCTGTCGGCCGCGGAGACGGCGTCCCTTCTCGGGATGTCCCGCGTGGCCGCTCGGCGCTACCTCGAGTACCTGGCGGACGCCGGCCGCCTGACGCGCGAACCCCGCTACGGCACACCCGGTCGGCCCGAGACGGAGTATCGCTGGCGATAGCGATCCGCGGCCGACGGGCACCCTCAGGCCGGAGCGCCGTGTCGATATCCGAGCGCCGGTACGACGACGAAGTCGATCAGCTCGCGCACCGCCTGCTCGTCCAGGGACTGCTTGCGGAGCACGACGCTTCCGAACGCGGCGGTCGGGACGATCCCCGCGATCAGTTCCACCGGGACGGTCGGAGGCACGACGCCGCGCGCGATCCACCGCTCGATGACGGTGATGAGCGCCCGGACCGGAGGCTGACCGACGTCGCGATACGCCGCATCGTAGAGCTCGGGATCGGTGCCGATCGCGGTCAGCAGGCTCGCCAGCACACGGCCCGACCGGCCATCGCCTGCGGCGAAGTGCATCGCCGCCGCGACCAGGTCTTCGCGCAACGAGCCGGTGTCGGGGAGTTCCGACGGCCGCTGCGAGTCCCGGACCGCGGCCACGACCAGGTCGACTTTGGTCTCCCAGCGCCGGTAGATGGCCGACTTCCCGCAATGCGCGCGTTCAGCGACCGCGGCGATCGTCGTGCCCCCGTAGCCGGCCTCGATGAGCAGGTCCTGCGTGGCTTCGAGGATGCGGCCCTCGAGGCCTTCGACGCGTGGGCGCCCGGACGAGCGGCCGGCGAGGGAGGACATGCAGACGATTGTATCTTTCGGGAATCAGCGGTACCGTAATTGATTACGGTACCGCTTGGAACCGTAATCGATCACTCGCAGGAGGATTCCATGGTCTCCGCCGCCACTCCCTCGGCCTCTCGCGCCCGCCCGGCACGCGCCGCCCTCATCCTGGGCATCGCCACCGCCCTCTCGATCGCCGTCAATGCCGCCATCGCGAACATCGCGGTCGCCCTCGGCGTGCCCGCTTCCTACGGCCCCGTCACGCTCCCCGCATACGCGTCGATGACGATCCTCGGCATCCTCGTCGGCTGGGTGGGCTGGCGCGCGATCAGTCGCCGGGCAGCGCACCCGCGCAGGGCGCTGGCGGTGGCCGTTCCCGTGGTCGTCGCCCTGTCGTTCGTTCCCGATGTCCTCCTCGCGGTCCTCCGGTTCATCCCGGGCACCACGCTTTCGGCGGTGATCGCACTCGCGCTGATGCACGTGGCCACCGCGGCGATCGCGGTGCCGGCCTACGTGCTCGCGTCACGGCAGGAGCACTGACCGTCGACACCGCGCCGGGAATCCGCATTATTTTGATCTATTCAAAATAAGCGGTATGTTCGAGCCATGGACACGGCACAGCTCGAGAGCGCACTGCGCTCCGCCGGGCTGCGCGTCACGCAGGGCCGGCTGGCCGTGCTCGACGCCCTCTCGCGCCTGCCCCACTCCGATGCGGAGACGGTGCTCCGCGCCGTGCTCCCCGCCCTCCCCGGCACCTCGATCCAGAACGTGCACAACGTGCTCGGCGACCTCACGGCCGTCGGGCTGCTGCGCCGGATCGAGCCGGCCGGGTCGCCCGCGCGCTACGAACGCCGCACGGGCGACAACCACCACCACGTCGTCTGCACCTCGTGCGGCGCCGTGGCGGACGTCGACTGCGTCGTGGGGCACGCGCCCTGCCTGCAGCCCGGCGACGCGTCGGGGTTCGCGGTGAACACGGCCGAAGTGACGTTCTGGGGCCTGTGCCCGTCCTGTCAGGAGCACGCGGACGCCCCCGCGCGCACACCGGTGAGGTAAGGAGAACCATGACCGACAACTACACGACGACCCAGACCGGCACCCCGGTCGGCAGCGACGCGCACTCGCTCACGGCGGGGACGGACGGCGTCACCGCTCTCCACGACCGTTACCTGGTCGAGAAGCTCGCGCAGTTCAACCGGGAGCGCATCCCGGAGCGCATCGTCCACGCGAAGGGCGGCGGCGCGTTCGGAGAGTTCGTCGTCACCGGCGACGTCTCGGCGTACACGAAGGCCGCGGTGTTCCAGCCCGGCACCAAGACCCGGACGCTGCAGCGCTTCTCGTCGGTCGCCGGCGAGCAGGGCTCCCCCGACACCTGGCGCGACGTACGCGGCTTCTCGGTGAAGTTCTACACGACCGAGGGCAACTACGACATCGTCGGCAACAACACCCCGGTGTTCTTCATCCGCGACGGCATCAAGTTCCCCGACTTCATCCACTCGCAGAAGCGCCTCCCCGGCTCGGGCCTGCGCGACGCGGACATGCAGTGGGACTTCTGGACCCTCTCCCCGGAGTCGGCCCACCAGGTGACCTACCTGATGGGCGATCGCGGCATCCCGCGCTCCTGGCGCCACATGCCCGGCTTCGGCTCGCACACCTACCAGTGGATCAACGCCGCGGGCGAGCGCTTCTGGGTCAAGTACCACTTCCACGCGCTGCAGGGCAACGAGGAGATGGAGGGCGCGGAGGCGGAGGCCATCGCGGGCGCCGACGCCGACTACTACCGCCGTGACCTGTACGAGGCCATCCAGCGCGGGGAGTTCCCGGCGTGGAAGGTCTCCGTCCAGGTCATGCCCTACGAGGAGGCGAAGACCTACCGGTTCAACCCGTTCGACCTCACCAAGGTGTGGCCGCACGCGGACTACCCGCTGATCGAGGTCGGTGTGCACACGCTCAACGAGAACCCGGAGAACTTCTTCGCGCAGATCGAGCAGGCCGCGTTCTCGCCGGCCAACACCGTCCCGGGCATCGACATCAGCCCCGACAAGATGCTGATGGCACGCGTGTTCTCCTACCCCGACGCGCAGCGCTACCGGGTGGGCACCAACTACAACGAGCTCCCCGTCAACCGGCCGGTCGCCCCGGTGCACAACTACTCGCAGGACGGCGCCGCCCGTCACGGCTTCAAGCCGGCGGACGCCCCGGTCTACGCGCCGAACTCGTTCGGCGGACCGACGGCCGACGCCGCCCGCGCGGGAGAGGGCTCGTGGGAGTCGGACGGCGCACTCGTCCGCGCCGCGGCCACCCTGCACGCCGAGGACGACGACTTCGGCCAGGCCGGCACCCTCTACCGCGAGGTCTTCGACGACGCGGCGCGCGAGCGCTTCCTCGACACGATCTCCGGAGCGGTCGGCGGCGTCCAGCGCGATGACATCCGCGAGCGCGCGATCCAGTACTGGACGAACGTGGACGCCGGACTCGGCCAGGCTCTCCGCAGCCGTCTGGCATCTCCCGCACAGGACGCGAACGAGGTCGCCGAGCCCGTCGGCGTCGGGGAGTGACCTCCCGCGAAGCGTGAGTCGTTGCGGGTCGCGGACGACCGCGACCCGCAACGACTCACCTCTCGCGAGGGGAGAGGGAGGCGAGGGCTCCGGATTCGAGGGCGGTCCAGACGGTGCCGTCGGGAGCGACGGTGAGCCCGTGGGGTTCTGCGACATCGTCGGGGAGCGGGTGGAGCCGCACTTGGCCCTCCGCGGAGACGTGGGCCAGCGCGTTCGCGCCCCAGACAGAGACCCAGACGCCGCCGGAGTCGTCTGTGGGGTCGGACGCCACGGCGTGCGGTTTCGCGCCGACCGCGAGCCCGACGATCCGCACACTGCCGTCCTTCGCTACGCGGGCGAGGGAGTCGGAGCGGATGAGGGCGGCCCAGACGGCGCCGTCCTCCGCGACGGCGATGCCGACCGGCCCCGAGCCGGCGGGCAGCTCGGTCACCGCGATCGCCGCGTCGCCGCCGCGCACGTGGCCCAGCGCGTCGACAGCGTTCATGGTGAACCACAGGGAGTCGCCCGTGGACGCGATCATCGAGACCATCGCGTCCGCGGGTGCGACCGGGAACTCGTCCACCGCGCCCAGGATGCCGACCCGGCCGAGCGCGTTGCCGCCCAGCTCGGTGAACCAGGCCGTCCCATCGCCAGGAGCGACGACGCCGAACGGCTGCGCGCCTTTCGTGGGAGTCGCCGCCTCGGCGAGGATCCGCGGCCCCGGGCCGAGCAGCATCAGCCGGTCGCCGGTCGTGTCCGTCACCCAGACGGTCGACTCCGTCGCCGCCGCGATGCCGGAGGGCTGGGAGCCCGCGCCGAGCGCGAGGTAGCTCAGCGAACCGTCCGCATCGCGCCGGCCCACACGACCGCCGTGCACGAGCGTGAACCACACGGCGCCGTCCTCGGTCGCGGCCACGGCGTAAGGGCCGTCGCCCTCGTCGCCGACCGGGAGGATCGCGACGGCGCTCACAGGGTGACGTCGATGGTGCGGTCGTACACGGTGCGCCCGCCGACGCGGATGCGGCCGTCGGCCAGCGGTACCGTCGTGAGCTCGGAGCCCTCGCCCTGGCTGATGCGCAGCGCGCGACCCAGCCGGGCCGTGACGGACACGGCGGCCGCGCCCGTCGCCTCGTCCTCGACGATCCCCATGTCCGGCGCGAACATACGCGCCCGCAGCCGGCCCTCGGCCTCGTCGATCCACGCGTACGCGTAGTGGTGTCCCGTCGTGAAAGCGGAAGGGTCGAGCGCGTCGACGTCCTCGGGCGACGCAAGGGGCAGCCAGGCGAAGTCGGGCGTCCACTCCGGGCGGGCGTCGATCCAGGCGATGTCGTCGTCGACCTCGACGGTCACGTCGCCCGCCTTCTCACGCAGCACGCCGACCGGAGTGCGGCGGTCGGCGAGCCACCAGGCGGTCCCGACACTCGGGTGGCCGGCGAAGGGCAGCTCTCTGGCCGGGGTGAAGATCCGCAGCTCGGCGGTGCTGTCGGCTTCGTCGACCTCGTCCAGGAAGACCGTCTCGCTGAACCCCAGCGCCGTGGCGATCGCCTGCTCCCGCTGCGCCGTGGCCGGAGAGCTGCGCACGATCCCCAGCTCGTTGCCGTTGCCGCCGCGCTCGTCGGTGAAAACGCGGACCACCACTACCTCGATCGACTCGTCCATGCCCCCAGCCTGACAGATGACCCAGCCACGGTTCACCCCCGGGGCGCATAATGCCCACATGACCGGTCACGATGAGAAGCAGAGCGACGAGCTGGTCGCGGTGGAGCACGCCGCGGAACGACTCGCGCAGCGCTTCCCCCACGTCCCTCGCACGCGGATCGAGCAGCTGGTGCAGGAGCGGCACGAGGAGTTCTCCGGAGCGCCCGTGCGCGACTTCGTCCCTGTGCTGGTCGAGCACGACGTGAAGCGGTTCCTCCTGGCGGAGACGGACGGAGCGCAGGCCTGACGGCCGCGCCGCCCGCGTCGGCCGGTCCTGCCGGCGGGCGGGGCGCAGGCCGGAGCCGAGCGGGCTGCCGCCTATCATGGGTGTGCCCGACCAGCAGGAGCACGCCACGATGACCCGAGTCCCCACCGTCTACGACGTGGCCACCCACGCCGGCGTGTCCATTGCGACCGTCTCGCGCGTGTTCCGCCAGCCGGACACGGTCAAGGAGGCCACCCGGGAGCGGGTGCTCGCGTCCGTCGAGGCTCTCGGCTACGTGCCGAGCGGGGCGGCGCGCGGTCTCGCGGCGCGGCGCACCGGCGTGATCGGCCTGTTCTTCCCCGGACTGGACGCGCTGGACGCCGACGCCGGACGAGCGCTCGACGAGGGTGACGCGGGGGCGGCGACGATCATCCGCGACGTCGGCGGATCGGTCGACACCCGCGGGGGCGACCTCTACTTCGACGAGGTGCTCCGCGGGAGCGAGGTGGAGGCGTGGCGCTCCGGCTTCGTGCTGATGGTGGGCGTCGGGCGCGGCGCGACCGCGCACGACACCCTCGTCGACATGGCCGGCCGGGTCGACGGCCTCATCGTGCTCGCCGGCAGCGTTCCCGACGACGAGATCGCGCGGCTCGCCCGGCGCCTCCCGGTCGTCGTCATGGCCGGGCGCCGGCAGGGCGACGAGCTCGACCATGTGTCGGTGAGCAACACCGAGGGGATGCGCGCCCTCGTCGGCCACCTGCTCGACGACCTCGGGGTGCGCGAGTTGGCCTACGTCGCGGGCAGCGAGGGCTCCCCCGACGACGCCGAGCGCTGGCAGGGCTTCCGCGACGCCCTCGCGGAGCGCGGGATGACAGCCCCCGCCGCACCCGATCTCCGCGGCGACTTCACCCGGGAGGCCGGCCGCCGCGCCGGACGCGCGCTGCTCGCCCGCGACGTGCTGCCGCGCGCCGTGGTGTGCGCGAACGATCAGATGGCCCTCGGCGTCATCGACGCGGCCCGCATCGGCGGTGTCGACGTGCCGGGCGAGCTCATCGTCACCGGCTTCGACGGCATCGACGCGGGCCGCCTCTCCACCCCGCGGCTGACCACGGTCAAGCAGCCGATGGAGGAGGTCGGGCGCGCCGCCGTGCAGACCCTCGTGCGCCGGCTGACCGATCCGGGGCGCGCCGCGGCCTCCGTGCGCCTCCCGGTCCAGGTCTACCTCCGCGAATCCTCCGAGCCCGCCGCCCCCTGACGCAGCCGAAGTTCACGTCGTTGCGACCATTTCGGCGTTGTGAGCGCAACGTCGTGAACTTCGGCGGAGGCCCGCGCAGGGCAGGCGGCGACGCTTGAGGCGCGCGGGGTTGAAAACTGCAATGTATGCGCATACAGTCAGGAGGGCAACAACCTAGAGAAGGTGGCAATGACGCACTCACGACCCCCCGGCGCGCGACGCCGACGCCGGCTCGCGGCCCTCGCGACGCTCGCGGCCGCGGCTCTCGCACTGTCCGGCTGCAGCATCAAGATCCAGAGCCGGCAGGACCCCTCCATCCCGGCGAACACCATGCTGCTGGCCGCCGACAAGGGCACTCCGATGATGGAGCGCAACTTCAATCCGTACCTGGTCAACAAGCGCGCGGCGTCGTCGTACATCTACGAGCCGCTGGTCGTCATCAACGTGCTCGACGGCACGGGGACGCCGTGGCTGGCCTCGAAGATCGACCAGCCGGACGCCCGCACGATCGACTACACGATCCGCGACGGCGTGACCTGGTCGGACGGCAAGCCGTTCAGCGTCGACGACGTCGTGTTCACACTGAACCTCATCAAGAAGTTCCCGACCCTCGACTTCAAGGGGGCGTGGCAGCACATCGCCTCCCTCGAGACGAAGGGCGACCACCTGATCGTCCACCTCAAGGAGGACGACGCCCCGGCGCAGGACATCATCTCCCAGACGCTCATCGTCCCCGAGCACATCTGGAAGGACGTCAAGAGCCCCGACACCTGGCGGGATCCGAACCCGGTCGGCACCGGCCCGTACACCCTCGCCAACTTCACCTCGCAGCAGTACACGATGGACAAGTACGAGGACTACTGGCAGGCCGACAAGGTCGAGGTCGAGCACCTCGTGCTCCCCGCCGCGACCAACGAGCTCGACATCGCCACCAAAGGCTTCGACTGGGCCTACGCGTTCATGAGCGACGTGCAAGGCACGTGGGTGGACGCCAACCCCCACAACAAGTACTGGTTCCCGCCGGGCGGCATCATCGGCCTCATGCCCAACTTAACGGTCGCCCCGTTCGACAACCTCGACGTGCGGCGCGGCCTCGCATTGGCGCTCGACCGCGACAAGATCGCCGACGCCGCGACCGAGGGCTACATGAAGCCCGCCGGCCAGACCGGGCTGATCCTGCCGAACCAGGAGAAGGAACTCGACCCGAGCATCCCCGACGGCGGCCTAATCAAGCAGGACACCGCCGGCGCCCTCGCCGCCTTCGCCGCGGCCGGGTACACCCAGCAGGGCGGCAAGCTCGTCGGCCCCGACGGCAAGCAGTTCTCGTTCTCGATCACCACGGCCAACGGGTACTCCGACTGGCTGCGCGCGGTGCAGGAGGTCCGCAAGGAGCTGAGCGCGCTCGGCATCGACGTGCAGATCAAGCAGCCGCAGCCGCCGGGATACCAGCAGGCCATCCAGAACGGCGACTTCCAGGTCGCGATGGGCGGAATGGGCGGCGGCGTGATCTTCCAGGCGTTCAATGCGACGCTGTCGAGCGAGTTCGCGACGCCCATCGGCAAGGCGACCGCGAGCAACTTCGGCCGGTACAAGAACCCGGAAGCGGACGCGCTCCTCGCCGAGTACAAGGTCACGGTCGACCCGGCGAAGCGGCTCGAGCTCAGCCACCAGCTGCAGCGCATCGTCTACGACGACCTCCCCGTCATCTCCATGTACTACGGCGGACTCTGGGGCCTCTACAACGACGCCAAGTTCACCGGCTGGCCCGATGCGGACCACCCGTACGCGCCGCCGCAGACGTACGACCAGACTCCGCTGCTCGTGTTCACGCATCTCAAACTCCGGAAGGACGGTGAGTAGGCCATGAAATACGCACTCCGCAAACTCGGCCTCTTCGTCCTCACCCTGTGGGCGGCGATCACGCTGAACTTCCTCCTGCCGCGCCTCATGCCCGGCTCCCCCACCGACGCCGCCATCGCGAAGCTCTCCCAGAACGGCCCGGTGACCCAGGCCACCCGCGACGCGATCGAGGCCCAGCTCGGTGTGCCGGGCGGCAACCTGTGGGACCAGTACGTCAGCTACCTGCACCAGGTCGTCACGTTCGACTTCGGCGTCTCGTACACGTTCTACCCGCAGAGCGTCGGCGAGCTGATCGGGCAGGCGTTCCCGTACACGATCATGCTGGTCGGGATCGTGACGATCGTCGCGTTCGTGCTCGGCACCCTGACCGGCGTGCTCGCGGCCTGGAAGCGCAACACCTGGCTCGACTCCCTCCCCACACTGACGGGGACCTTCGCCAGCACGTTCCCGTACTTCTGGACCGCGCTGCTCCTGCTGTTCTTCCTGGGATACGTGCTCCACTGGTTCCCGACCTCGGGCGCCTACGGGCCGACGGCCTCCCCCGCGTTCAGCTGGGACTTCATGGTCGACGCGGGCTACCACGCGATCCTGCCCGCGGTCACCATCCTCATCACGTCGGTGGGCGGCTGGATCCTCGGCATGCGCAACGCCATGATCAACACGCTCGGCGACGACTACGTGACCTTCGCCCAGGCGAACGGCCTCAAGGGCCGCACGGTCGCGATGAAGTACGCGGCCCGCAACGCGATCCTCCCGAACCTCACCGGGTTCGGGCTGGCGCTCGGCGGCGTGGTCGGCGGCTCGATCCTCGTGGAGCAGGTGTTCGGCTACCCCGGCATCGGCTTCCTGCTGTTCAACGCGGTGATCGGCCAGGACTACCCGCTGATGCAGGCGCTGTTCCTGCTCATCACCGTGAGCGTTCTCGTCGCCAACTTCCTCGTCGACATCCTGTACGGCGTACTCGACCCAAGGACCCGCCGATGACCACCACACAGAGTTTCAAGTCCATCCGAGCCGACGAGACCGTGCGCCCGCCGCACCGGCTCGCGTTCATCGGCCGCGCCTTCGCCACCCTCTGGGCCAACTGGAAGTCGCGCCTCGGCCTGATCATCCTCGGCCTCTTCGTGCTCGTCGCGATCTTCGCCCCGTGGCTCGCTCCGTACGGCGCCACCCAGGACGGATTCCCCCGCAACGCAGACGCCAGCTGGGCCCACTGGTTCGGCACGACCGCCGCCGGCGAGGACGTGCTCAGCCAGCTGATCTACGGCACCCGCGTCAGCGTCACGGTCGGCTTCATCGCCGGTGCGCTGTCCACCCTGGTCGCCGTGCTGATCGGCCTCAGCTGGGGCTACATCCGCGGCTTCGGCGCCGAGGTGGTCAACTTCGTCGTCAACCTGTTCCTGGTGATCCCGGGTCTGCCGCTCATGATCGTCATCGCTGCGTACCTGCAGAACGGCGGTCTGGCCATGATCATCGCGGTCATCGTGATCACGGGATGGGCGTGGGGCGCGCGCGTTCTGCGCAGCCAGACGCAGTCCCTGCGTTCGCGCGACTTCGTGACCGCCGCCCGTTTCTCGGGCGACAGCTCGTTCCGCGTGGTGTTCCACGAGATCCTGCCGAACATGACATCGCTCATCGCCGGCTCATTCTTCGGCGCCGCGACGGCCGCGATCCTGGCGGAGGCGGGGCTGGAGTTCCTGGGCCTCGGGGACTCCTCGATCGTCAGCTGGGGCACCATCCTCTACTGGGCGCAGAACTCGAACGCGCTGCTCACCGGCCAGTGGATCCTGCTGTTCGCCCCGGGCCTCTGCATCGCCCTGCTGGCGATGAGTCTCACCCTGGTCAACTTCGGCGTGGATGCGATCAGCAACCCGCGCCTGCGCGAGGGATCGGCCACGTCCGCCCGTACCGCGCCCGATGCCCGCGCCGAGGAAGGAAGCGAGCGATGAACGCACTCCTGGAGGTCCGGGACCTCTCCGTCGTCTACGAATCGGTCGGGCAGACGCCCGTGCAGGCGGTCGACCACGTGTCGTTCGACATCGGCGCCGGCGAGTTCGTCGGCCTGGTGGGCGAGTCCGGCTCCGGCAAGTCGACGCTCGGCTTCGCGCTCACGCGGCTGCAGAAGCCGCCGGCGCGCACCAACGGCGGCAGCATCCGCTTCGACGGCCGCGACATCCGCGAGCTGGACGACGAGTCGCTCCGCCGTCAACGCCAGGGCGGCTTCGCCATGGTGCTGCAGTCGGGCATGAACGCGCTCAACCCCGTGCGCACCATCCGCAATCACTTCGTCGACATCTTCAAGGCCCACGGTCATGTGGCCCGTGCCCGCTGGGACGACCGGATGCGCGAACTGGTCACCAAGGTCGGCCTGCCGGAGCAGGTGCTCGCGCGCTTCCCCGGCGAGCTGTCCGGCGGCATGCGACAGCGCGTCTCGATCGCCCTGGCGCTCTCGCTGGAGCCGCGACTCATGGTGTTCGACGAGCCGACGACCGCACTGGATGTGCTCGTGCAGCACGCGATCATGGACACGATCACCGAGCTGCAGGCGTCGGAGGGCTTCACGGCCGTGCTGATCAGTCACGACCTGGGCGTCGTGCTCGAGGCCACCCAGCGCGTGCTCGTCATGCACGACGGCCGCATCGTGGAGGACGCCTCCAGCCGCGACATCCTGGAGCGCCCGCAGCACGAGTACACGCAGATGCTCCTCAGCCACTACGCCGACCCGCGCGGCGAGGTCGTCGAACTGCCGGGCCTTCCGGCGGACCGCTCCGCCCGCACCACCGCGGTGGAGCAGCGGGAGGGCCGAGCCGCGCTCTCGGCGATCACCGTCGAGGGCGTCAGCAAGGTCTACCCCGCCCCCCGCCGCGGCGAGAGCCCGGTGACGGCCGTCGACGATGTGACATTCGTGCTCGAGCCGGGCCAGTCGCTCGCGCTCGTAGGCGCGTCCGGATCGGGCAAGTCGACGATCGCGAAGCTGCTCACCGGTGTGGAGAAGCCGACCGCGGGGACCGTCCGCTTCGGCGACACGGATGTGGCGTCACTCGGCAAACGCGGCATCCACCAGCTGCACAAGAACGTGCAGATGGTCTTCCAGGACCCGTATGCCGCCCTCAACCCGCTGCACACCGTCGAGTACGCGCTCAGCCGGCCGGTGGTGAACTACACCGGCCTGCGCGGCACGGAGGCCCGGAGGCGGGTGTTCGAGCTCCTGGAGACGGTCGGCCTGACACCCGTCGAGCAGTTCGCGCAGAAGCTCCCGCACCAGCTGTCGGGCGGCCAGCGGCAACGCGTCGTCATCGCCCGTGCGCTGGCGAGCGATCCACAGGTGCTCATCGCCGACGAGCCGGTGTCGATGCTCGACGTCACCTTGCGCGCCGGAGTCCTCGCCCTGCTCGAGGAGCTGCGCGAGCGGTGGGGTGTCTCACTGCTCTACATCACGCACGACCTGCTGTCGGCCCGGCTCGTCACCGAGGACATCATGGTGCTGAACGCCGGGCGGGTGGTCGAGCGCGGCCGGACCGCCGAGGTGCTGCAGCACCCGACCGATCCCTACACGATCGCGCTGCTCGACGCGGTGCCGAACCCGGCCCGCACCCGGGAGGCCCTCGCGTGACCGACGCCGCGCGCACCCGGTTCGACCCGATCGCGCCGTTCGGTGCGCTGCCCGTGCCGCCGGGGGTCGACATCGTCGGCCTCCCGGCGCGGGTCGGCACGCTCACGGCGTTCCACGCCGCCCCCTCCGGTGCACCGCGCGGCACGGTGCTGGTGGTGCCGGGCTTCACCGGGTCGAAGGAGGACTTCCGCGACTTCCTCCCGCTGCTCGCCGCCCGCGGTTGGGACGCCTGGAGCTACAGCCAACGCGGCCAGGGAGACTCGGCAGCCCCCGCCGGCGTCGGCGCGTACCGGCTGGAGGATTTCGCCGCGGATGCGGTGGAGTCCGCCGCGATCGCCGGAGACGGACAGCCGGTCCACCTCGTGGGCCACAGCTTCGGCGGTGTGGTCGCCCAGGCCGCCGTGCTCGCCTCGCCCGCCTCCTTCGCCTCGGTCACGCTGCTCTGCTCCGGACCGCACGGGTGGCCCGGACGACACCAAGAGACGACCGACATCGTCGCGCGCGACGGCTCGATGGGACTCTGGTACCGCGACAATCCCGACACCCGCGGCCTGCCCGATGCGGCGCTGCCGATCGAGCTCGCGTTCCTGCGGCTCCGCGCCGAGCGCACGTCGAGGGACAACCTCCTCGCCGGCGCGGAGATCCTGCGCACGCAGACCGACGTCACCGACGAACTGCACGCCACGAGCGTACGGGCGCTCGTCGCCCACGGCGAGCACGACGACAAGTGGCCGATCCCCGACCAGCGCGACATGGCGGAGCGGCTCGGCGCCGCCTATGCGGTCATCCCCGGCGGCGGCCACCTGCCGCAGGTCGAGGCGCCCCAGGCGACCCTCGCCGTGCTGGACGCCTTCTTCGGCGCACCGCCCGGCCCCGCATCCGGCTGACGGCTGATCCGCCGACCTGATCCGGCCGCGCTTCCGACCCCGTTCCGCACGACGAACCACCCTGCACGACGAACCACCCGGCACGACAAGGAGAACTGTGCTCACCTTCCCCGACGGCTTCCTCTGGGGCGCCTCCACGGCCGCCCACCAGATCGAGGGCAACAACATCAACAGCAACTGGTGGGTGCACGAGCACACGCCCGGCACGAGCATCGTCGAGCCCTCCGGGGACGCGATGGACAGCTACCACCGCTACCGCGAGGACATGAAGCTGCTGGCCGACGCGGGGCTCGACAGCTACCGGTTCAGCGTCGAGTGGGCGCGCATCGAGCCGGAGCGCGGCTTCGTCTCGCGCGCGGAGATCGACCACTACCGGCGGATGGTGGAGGCGTGCCACGAGTTCGGGCTGAAGCCCGTCGTCACGCTCATGCATTTCACCGTGCCACGCTGGTTCGAGCGGGACGGCTTCTGGCGCGCACCGGACGCCGCCGATCTGTTCGCCCGTTACACGGAGCTCGCGCTTCCGATCGTGTCCGATGGTGTCGAGCACGTGTGCACCATCAACGAGCCGAACATCGCCGCCATGCTCGCCGGCGGGGAGGACGCCGCCAACCTCGTCGCCTACGGCCTCCCCAACCCCGACCTCGGCGTCGCCGACGCCCTGCTCGCCTCGCACCACCGCTCCCGCGACGTGCTGTCACAGGTCTCGGGCCTGAAGTCCGGCTGGACCATCGCCACGCAGGCCTTCCGCGCCACCGGCGAGCCGGGCTCGGAAGAGAAGCTGCGGGAGTACGGCCACCCGCGCGACGACTGGTACCTCGAGCAGTCGGCCGGCGACGACTTCGTCGGCGTGCAGGCCTACACCCGCACGTTCATCGGGCCATCGGGTCCGCTGCCGGTCGAGGAGGGCGTGGAGACCACGCTGACCGGCTGGGAGTTCTACCCGCCCGCGGCGGCGGAGGGTGCCCGCAGCGCCTGGGAGCTCTCCGGCGGCGTGCCGGTGATGATCACCGAGAACGGCATCGCCACCGCCGACGACGAGCGCCGCATCGCCTACACCGACGCCGCCCTGCGCGAGCTGCACGCGGCCATCCAGGACGGCGTGCGGATCGACGGCTACCTGCACTGGAGCGCCCTCGACAACTATGAGTGGGCGAGCGGCTATCGTCCGACCTTCGGTCTCATCGCGGTGGACCGCGAGACCTTCGTGCGCACTCCGAAGCCGAGCCTGGCATGGCTCGGCTCGGTCGCCCGGGCGAACGGGCTCTGAGCGGGAACGCCCTCTCCGGTATCCACGGCGAGAATGCGCCGGATCATCGCGATCCGGCGCATTCTCTGTGCCGACCCGGCCGTATCAGGCGCCGCTCGCCGCTCGCCGCCGTCGCCGGTCGGCGGTGAGCGCCAGTGTCCCCAGCGCCACGGCCGCGAACGCCAGGGTCAGGAGGCCGCCCGCCGCCGGAAGGTCGACCTGGGCTCCGGTGGCCGCCAGCCGTCGGGTCGCCGCCGGCGCGGCCGGATCCCCGTCTCCGACGCCCGGCAGGCGAACGGGCGCAGGGGGTCGGGGATCACCCGGATCGCCCGGATCGCCCGGGTCGCCCACGTGCGGGTCGATCGGCGGCAGGTCGCTCGGGACCTCCGGCTCCGGCTCGCCGGGGTTCTCCGGCTCTGGATCCGGCACGACAGGCACCTCCGTCTCGGGCTGTCGTTCCGCCGTGTTGGTCAGCACGACCGGGATGTCGCCGCCCGCGGTGACCGTCAGCACCAGGTCCTCCCCCGCAGGGACCCCGTTGATCGTGAACGCGGGCGACGCCCATGCGACGCCGTCGAGCGGCTGCGGGGCCCGTTCGCGCACGGCCACGTCGGTGCCGGCCGGAATCCCGGCGACCCGCTCGGCCGTGCCGTCCGCCGCGAGCAGCAGCTCACCGTGCACATGCTCTCCCTCCCCGTCGGGGTAGGAGTATTCGACGGCGAACGCGGCGTCGTCCGGAACCAGGTCGCGTGCCGCACCGGTCACCTGCTTGGCGAGCGTGAATCCACCCGTCTGCGGCGGTGCCTCCTCGGCGGTGTTCACCAGCTCCACCCGGACGGTCTGACCGGCGACGATCACGAATTCGGCACCCGGCCCCCGGACCACACCGTCCACGACGATGCGCACGTCGCCCCAGGTCACCCCGGAGACCGGCGGCAGGTTGACCTCGCCGATGGTCACCCGTGTTCCCGCCCGGTACCACGGCGAGACGGCCTCGACCCCGCCGGCCGTGACGCTCGCTGTCGCGTCCTGATACCCGGCGGCGGAGTACTGCGCGTGGAACGCGGTGTCGGGGTCGACGGTGTCGGCCGCCGCCCCGATCAGCGACTTGGAGACGGAGAACCGGCCCACCTCGTCGCCGCCCGCGGTCCCTCCGCCCGAGCCGGACAGGGTGATCTCGCTCGTGGCGACGACGGATCCCACGGTCGCGTTGTTGCGGAAGGTGTCACCGGCGCGCGCCTCACCGGCCGGCTCCGTGATGTAGTTGGCGCGAATCGCGCAGGCCCCGTCCAGTCCGGCCTTCTGTGCGAGCGCCGGGTCCACCTCGATCGTCATCGAGAGGCCGTCGGGAGAGATCGTCCAGGTCGCGAGCGAATCGTCCCCCACGACGTGGGGGTAGCGCGCAGGATCGGTGTCGCAGCTCTGCTCGAGGTACGGGCGCCATTGCGGCGCGGGGTATGCCCCCGGATCGAGGAATCGATGCGCCGCGCCCTCGCCGATGCGATCGACGATCACGAGCGGCGACACCCCGTCGCCCGGCCACGCGCTCGACGGGACCGCGACCTTCCACCAGAAGCCCTCGCCCTCGGCTCGATAGTCCGCTCCCCACTTCTGCACGCGCGTGATCACCGGCGCGGGTTCGGCGGGCGCGGACGGCTCGCCCGTCTCCCGGGCCTGGATTCCGCCGCCGCCGGGGAGCGGGACGAGGTGGGAGCGGTCGCCGTCGACGGCGACCGTCACCGCTGTCGCCTCCGTGGCCGTGCTCGCGCGCACGGTCGCCCACAGCGACCCGTGCACGTCACGCTTGCCCTCGACCGATGCGTTCAGCACGCAGGCGAGGAGCGGCGGCGCGCCCGTGACCGTGCACTCCCCCATCGCGTCGCCGGTCAGTGTCTCCAGCGCGAACGGAGTGATGCTGACGGTCGAGAACTCGCCGGGAAGGCCGAGTGTGAACCGGTGGCCTGCGCCCGTGCCGTCCGGCACGGACCACGATGCCGTGACGAGCACGGAGTCGCCGACCGTCAACGCGTGGTCGGCACCCGTCGCCGGACTCCGCGTGATCCGAATGGTGGCCGGGTCGATGCCGCCGTGCTCGACGGCCGTCACCGGCGAGGCGACCACCACCCCGGTCAGGCCGAGTATCAGGCCCGTCGCGGCGGCGATCAGAGGGTTACGCAACGTCATCGGACACCCCTTCGATTCGGACGCGACGCCGGAGATGGCACCGCATCGCGTCCCTCAACCTGACCAGACGAACGGGGGTAGACCGTGTCCGCGCGCGGACATGCAGTGCCATCGTCGAGCTTTCTCCGCGGTGGCCCAGCGGACCCGCCGGATTCTCCGGCCTCCCTCGGTAGCGCCGGATATATTCCGCAACGCATGTATTTCGGACACGAAATCTCCGCGGTGCGCAGCCCGTCCCGGACGGTTCAGTCGGCTCGTGTCGAGACCGGCGAGGCCACGACGCGCATCCCCTCGTCGTCGACGATCAGTGCCTCGTCGTCGACGAGCAGCCGCAGCGGATGAGCCTGGCCGAACTCCGCGACGACCCGGTCGATCACCGCGGCGGGATACGAGACGCCGTCCGCGTGCGGCACGACGACCACGTCGACCAGGCCGAGGCCACGGAGGTCGGTCAGGCCGGGCGCCTCGGTCGCATCGTCCATCGGAGCGATCGGCGCGATCGTCGGACCGGCCACCACCGAACCCGCGCTCAACCCGATGTACGGCAGACCCGCACGCACGCGGCGCACGATCACGCGGTCGGCTCCCGCGGAGCGCAGGGCGTACAGCAGGGAGAACGTGTTCCCGCCGGCGACGTAGAGCGCGTCCACGCGATCGAGGGCGGCCTCGACCTCGGCGAGCGGGGTGCCGCTCAGCCGGAGGGTCTCGACGTCGTACCCGAGACCGGTGAGCGCCGCGCGCTCCGCGTCGACGAAGGGCGCACCGTCATACGCGAGGGCTGCGTCCGGGACGTATCCCACGCGGATGCGGTCGGCGCGCCCGAGAGCCTCCCGGAGGAACGCGGGGATCGCGGAGACACCGAGGGAGAGCAGCAGCAGACGCACGGCCCCATCGTACGTGGATGCCCGCCGGACACTCTCGCCGTCTCACGCCTCCGAGCGCGGCAGCGTCTCCCCGCGGAAGAAGGCCGGCAGGCGCCGGCGCATCACGAGCATGACGACGACGCCGGACAGCAGGATGACCATGCCGAGAAGGAAGACCAGCCCGATGCCGCCGATGTTCGATCCGCTCCCGTAGTCCGGGTCGAGGCTGTCCACGAGGGTCGTGACGAAGAGCACGCTGAGGATGACGCCGCCGATCAGCGGGCACACCAGCGTGAAGAACGCGTTGCGGAGCGAGGCGAACCACTTCCGGCGGAAGAACCACACGCACGCGAACGCGGTGATGCCGTAGTAGAAGCAGATCATCATCCCGAGGGTGGTGATCGTGTCCCACAGCACGTCCTCGCTGACGAAGCGCATGACGGCGTAGAAGACGCTGGCGACGACGGCCGAGACCACGGTCGAGTAGCCGGGGGTCATGAATCGCGGGCTGACGCGGGCGAACCGGGCGGGGAGAGCCCCGTAGTGGCCCATCGCCAGGAGGGTGCGGGCCGGGGAGACGGCGGTCGACTGGAGGGAGGCGGCGGAGCTCGAGAGCACCGCGATGGACATCAGGATGGCGAGCGGACCGAGCACCGGCCCGGCGAGGGCGAAGAAGACGTTCTCCTGGATGTCCGGGTTGCCCAGGCCGATCCCGCCCTCCCCGGTGCCGGCGAACGAGATGGCGGCCATCGAGACGAACAGGTAGGCGACCACGATGATGACGACGGTGAGCGTCGCCGCACGACCCGGTGTGGAGCGGGAGCCCTTGGTCTCCTCCGACATCGTGAGGGTGACGTCCCAGCCCCAGAAGATGAAGATCGAGAGGGAGAGCCCGGCGGCGAAGGCGGAGAAGGACGGGACGCCGAACGGGTTGAACCAGTCGAGGCTCGGCGCCGTCGCGTCGAACGCGGTCCCGTTCGCGACGTGCACGAACGCCACGACGCCGAAGAGCACGAGCACCAGCAGCTGGAACCCGACCAGCACGAACTGGACCTTCTGCGTGGTCTGCATGTCGCGGTAGGAGATGAAGGTCGCCACCGCCATGAACGCCAGGCACGTGGCCACGTTGACGAACGGGTTCTTGGCCAGGTCGGCGATCGCCGGGTCGTGGAAGACCTGCGACAGCAGCAGGTAGAGGAAGTCGACGGCGATTCCCGCGAGGTTCGACAGCACGACGACCGTGGCGGCGATGAGGCCCCAACCGCCCATCCACCCGATGTAGGGGCCGAACGCGCGGGTCGCCCAGGTGAACGACGTGCCCGAGTCGGGCATCGCGTTGTTGAGCTCGCGGTAGCCGAACGCGACGAGCAGCATCGGCAGGAACCCGACCAGGAAGATCGCGGGGAGGTGGACCCCCACCTCTGAGACGGTCGGGCCGAGGGCGCCCGTCAACGTGTACGCGGGCGCGATGCACGAGATCCCGATCACGACGGCCCCGAGGAGGCCGACCGATCCGGCGCTCAGGCCCTTGGCGGTGCGGGTCGAGCCCGTCTCGGTGGAATCCGCGGCGCTGCGGGTGCTCATCGGATGGTGCTCCTAGGGGGTGGTGCGGGGGACGACGATCATCGGGACGGGCAGGGCGCGCAGCATGGTGGAGGCGGTCGTGCCGAGGAAGAGGCGGCTGGGCTGCGCGAGGCGGCTCGACCCGACGACCGCGACCTCCCCCGGCTGCCAGTCGAGCGAGGAGACCGCGTGCGCGACGCTGTCGCCCGGGGCGACGGAGGCCGTGGCTTCGACGCCCTCGGGCAGAGCCGCGCGTGCATCCTCCAGCACGGCGGCGGCGTGGTGCTCGCTCACGCGCTCCTTCGCCGAATCGACACCCGGCAGGTCGAGTGCGAGCAGCGAGACGAGGCGCAGTGGAGCGTGCGCCGACCCCGACAGCCGTGCGCTGGTGGCGAGGACCGCGTCCGCACCCTCTCGCGTCCCGACCATCCCGGTGACGCGGGAGAGCGGCGCGGCCGAATCGCGCGAGCCCTGCGGCGCGAGCATCACCGGGACCGGCGAGGCGTGCAGCAGCGAGCCGGCGACCGAGCCGACCGTGAAGCGCCCGAGCAGGCCGTCCCGCGCGGCACCCACGACGATGAGCGCGGCACGGCCTGCTTCGGCGGCGGTGAGCAGCCCTCCGGCGAGGGAGTCGCCGTAGACGACCCGCTCGCGCGAGGGCACCGCCTGGGGGATGCGCGACCGCGCATCCCCCAGCCAGCCCTCCGCGGTGTCGCGCAGGAGGGCGTCGTAGCCGGGGTCGTTCGGCACGATGGAGGGCCGCGAGTTCATCGGCAGGACCACCACGACGTCCAGCTGCGCGCCGGTCGACCCGGCCAGGGCGGCGGCCGCCGCGAGGGCGTCCTCCCCGGCCGGGGTCGCGGTGTAGCCGACGAGGATGCGCGGCGGTGTCGTGGTGGTCATGTCGATCCTGCGGCGATCAGGCGGGGATCAGCGTGTACTTGGTGCTGAGGTACTCGTGGATGCCCTCGAGCCCGCCCTCGCGGCCGAGGCCCGACTGCTTGACGCCACCGAACGGCGCAGCGGCGTTGGAGACCAGACCGGTGTTGAGGCCCATCATCCCGGTGTCGACGCCGTCGATCAGGCGCTGGCCGCGGGCGAGGTCCTGGGTGAACACGTAGCCGACGAGCCCGTACTCGGTCTCGTTGGCGCGCGCCACGGCCTCCTCCTCGGTGGAGAAGGTCGTGATGGCCAGGATCGGTCCGAAGATCTCCTCGCGGAGGATCTCGCTGCCGGGCTGGACGTCGACGAGGACGGTCGGCTCGAAGAAGAAGCCGTCGCCCTCCGGTGCCGCACCGCCGGTGAGCACACGGGCGCCCCGCGAGACCGCGTCCTCCACGAGTGCCGCCATCGAGGCGACCGCGCGGTCGTCGATGAGCGGCCCGAGGGTGACGCCCTCGTCGGTGCCGCGGCCGACGCGGAGCGCGCTCACGCGCTCGGTGACGCGGGCGGCGAACTCCTCCGCGATCGACTCGTGCACGATGAAGCGGTTGGCCGCCGTGCAGGCCTGGCCCATGTTGCGGAACTTGGCGAGCATCGCGCCGTTCACGGCCGCATCGAGGTCGGCGTCCTCGAACACGACGAACGGCGCGTTGCCGCCGAGCTCCATCGAGGTGCGCAGCACGTTCTGGCCGGCCTGGGCGAGCAGAGCGCGTCCGACCGGCGTGGAGCCCGTGAACGAGATCTTGCGCAGACGCGGGTCCGCGATGATCGGCGCCGAGACGGCGCCGGAGGTGGAGGTCGTGATCACATTGACCACGCCGGCCGGCAGTCCTGCGTCCTCGAGCAGCTGCGCGAAGAACAGCGTGGTGAGCGGGGTCAGCTCGGCCGGCTTCACGACGACCGTGCAGCCCGCGGCCAGAGCCGGCGCGATCTTGCGCGTCGCCATCGCCAGCGGGAAGTTCCACGGCGTGATGAAGAAGCTCGGCCCCACCGGGCGCTGCGAGACGACCATCGTGCCGGTGCCCTCCGGGTTCGACCCGTAGCGTCCGGAGATGCGCACGGCCTCCTCCGAGAACCAGCGGAGGAACTCGCCGCCGTAGGTGACCTCGCCGTTGGCCTCGGCCAGCGGCTTGCCCATCTCGAGCGTCATCAGCAGAGCGAAGTCGTCGCGGCGCTCCTGCAGCAGGTCGAACGCGCGGCGCAGGATCTCGGCGCGGGTGCGGGGCGGGGTCGCCGCCCACGCGTCCGCCGCCTCGGCGGCCGCGTCCAGAGCACGGATGCCGTCCTCCGGGCGCGCATTGGCGATGCTCTTGATCACGCGGCCGGTGGCCGGATCCTGGACCTGAATCGGGTCCTGGGTCCCGGCCTCCCAGCGGCCCGCGATGTACAGGCCGTCGGGGACTCGGGCGAGCAGCTCGCTCTCGCGGGCCGTCGGTCCGGGGGCGGTGTCGACGGCGCTCATGCGTTGGCCACCGCCTCCGCGACGACGTCCAGGCCCTCGATGAGGAGGTGATCCGGGATGCTCAGCGGCGGGAGGAAGCGGATGACGTTGCCATAGGTGCCGCAGGTGAGGAGCACGACTCCGGCCGCATGGGCGGCGGCCGCGACCTTCGAGGTCAGGGCGGCGTCCGGCTCCCCGGTCTCCGGGTCGACGAGCTCGATGGCGACCATCGCACCGCGGCCGCGCACCTCGGCGACGCGCGGGTCGGCGTCGCGCAGGGCGCCCAGCTTCTCGAACAGGATGTCGCCGATCTCACGGGCCCGCTCGACCAGGCCGTCCTGCTCGTACGTCTCGATCGCGGCGAGGGCGGCGACGCACGCGAGCGGGTTGCCGCCGTAGGTGCCCCCGAGGCCGCCGACCTGCGGCGCGTCCATGATCTCGGCGCGGCCGGTGACGGCCGACAGCGGGAGGCCGCCGGCGATGCCCTTGGCGGTGACGATGAGGTCGGGGACCAGGCCGAACTGCTCGGAGGCGAACATGGTGCCGGTGCGGGCGAAGCCGGTCTGCACCTCGTCGGCGATGAAGACGACGCCGTTCGCGCTCGCCCACGCCTGCAGGGCGGGGAGGAAGCCGTCGGCCGGGACGATGAAGCCGCCCTCGCCCTGGATCGGCTCGATGATGATCGCGGCGAGGTTGCTCGCGCCGATCTGCTTCTCGATCAGCGTGATGGCGCGCTTCGCGGCCTCGGCGCCCGACAGGCCGCCGTCGCGCAGCGGATAGCTCAGCGGAGCGCGGTAGATCTCGGGGGCGAACGGGCCGAAGCCGTTCTTGTAGGGCTGGTTCTTCGCCGTGAGGCCCATCGTGAGGTTGGTGCGCCCGTGGTAGGCGTGGTCGAATGCGACGACGGCCTGCTTGCCGGTGTAGTGGCGGGCGATCTTGACCGCGTTCTCCACGGCCTCCGCGCCGGAGTTGAAGAGGGCGCTGCGCTTGGCGTGGTCACCGGGGGTGAGACGGTTGAGCGCCTCGGCGACGTCGACGTAGGAGTCGTAGGGGGCGACCGTGAAGCAGGTGTGCGTGAAGGCGGCGACCTGGGCGGTGACGGCCTCGACCACGCGCGGGGCCGCGTTGCCGACGCCGGTCACGGCGATGCCGGAGCCGAGGTCGATGAGCGAGTTGCCGTCGACGTCGACGATGACCCCTCCGCCGGCGGCCACGGTGTAGACCGGGATGGTGGCGCCGACACCGGCGGCCACGGCCTGCGCCTTGCGCTCGGAGCGCTTGCGGGACTCGGGGCCGGGGATCGGGGTGACGAGCCGCCGCTCCTGCGGGAGCGTCGGTCCGCCGAGGGGTGTGCTGATGGCGGTGTCGGTGATGGTCATGGCGGCATCGTATGGAGGGCGGCGCATCGCCGTCCTGGACACCGCGTACAATTCGTGGAGTCGGAATCGACACCCTGTCAAATTCGGAAGGCGACGATGCCCGCGACCCTCTCCCAGCTCCTCGCCCGCCCCGAGCTGGACCTCACGCTCCTGACCCCGGCGGGCGTCGGCGACCCCGATGCCCCGGTGCAATGGGCGCACAGCTCGGAGCTGCCCGACCCGACGCCGTTCCTCTCCCCCGGCCAGGTGCTGCTCGTCACCGGCACCCCCGACGATGTCGACCCGTACATCGCGCGCCTGGCCGAGCACGGCGTCGTCGGCCTCGGGTTCGGCACGGAGGTGGTGCGCGCCGGGACTCCGGACGCACTGATCGACGCGTGCGTGCGCCACGGCCTCCCCCTCTTCGAGGTGCCGTACCGCACACCGTTCATCGCGATCGCCCGCTTCGTCGCCGACCGCGTCGCCGCCGACGCCTACGCCCGCAACACCTGGGCACTGCGCGCATCCCGCGCCATCTCGCTCGCCGCGCTGCGGCCCGACGCTCTCGCCGCGGTGCTGACCGAGCTGGCCAGGCAGATCGAGCGGCCGGTCGCCCTGATCGGGGCGGACGGCTCCCTCGACCGCGTCTCGCCGGCCGGGGCGCTGACGGCGGCGTCGCGCGACCTCCTCGCCGCGGCCGACCCGCTGCTGCGCAGCCGCCGCCGCGCCGCCGGCTCGGCGGACACGGAGGCGGGCGCGTTCGCGCTCCAGACCCTCGGCGCCGCCGGCCGTCTGCGCGGCGTGCTCGCCATCGGCTCCGACGGTCTCGACCCGGCCGCCCAGCAGGTGGTCACCGGAGTCGTCGCCCTGGCCGGCCTTGCGCTCGAGCAGAGCCGCGCCACCGACGCCGCTCGCGCCCGCCTCCGGACGGCCGTCTGGCGCGCCCTCATCGCGGGCGACCGTGCGCTGGCCGAGTCCGTCGCTGAGCCGGTGCTCGGCGCGCTGCCGGAGGCCCCGGTACGCGTCACCGTGCTCACCGGAACCGCGCTGGCCGCCGCGGCCGACTGGCTGGAGTCCCACGCGGACGGCTTCTTCGCGCGCGACGGCCAGGAGCTCGTCCTGATGGAGTCGGAGACGGGCGCCGACGCCGCCGACTCCGGCGCGCTCGGCCCGGCCGCCGCCGCGCGCTTCGAACTGCGCGGCGGCACGTCGGCGCCGTCGTCGCTCGCCGATCTCCCGACCGCCCTCGCGCAGGCCGAGGTGGCGCGACAGCGGGCGACCCCCGCCTCCCCGGTCCCCTCGTTCGACGATGTCGCCACGGCCGGGATGCTCGCACTCCTCCAGACCCCCGACGCCCGGGCCGTCGCGCAGACCGCGCTGGCCCCGCTCGTCGCCGCCGACCCCGGCCTCCCGGCCCTGCTGCGCACGTGGCTCGACAGCGACGGCGTCTATGACATCGCCGCCCGCCGCCTCGGCATCCACCGCCACACCCTCCGCGCCCGCGTCGCCGATGCCGAACGCCTTCTCGGCCGCGACCTCAGCGGCTTCGCCGCCCGCGCCGACCTCTACGCCGCCCTGCGGGCGACCGCGTAAGGCCCGCGGAAGTTCACGTTGTTGCGCTCATTTCGGCGGAATGGGCGCAACGTCGTGAACTTCGGCGACCGGCGAACCCGCGCGCTCACGCCTCCCGCGTGATCGACACCGAGACGAACAGCTCCGAGGTTCCCGTGCCGGCGTAGACGCCGCGCAAGGGCGTGACATCGGTGTAGTCGCGGCCGTGGCCGACGCGCACGTGGCGGTCGCCGATCTCGATGCCGTTGGTGGGGTCGTAGCCGTGCCAGGTGCCGCAGAACCATTCGACCCAGGCGTGGGATTCGCCGGTGACGGTCTCGCCGATCGCCGCCTCCGCCTTCGGGTGCAGGTAGCCCGACACGTAGCGGGCCGGGATGCCGGCCGAGCGGAGGGCGCCGATGGCGACGTGGGCGATGTCCTGGCAGACGCCGCTGCGGGCGTCCCAGGCCTCGGCGGCGGTCGTGCGCACCCCGGTCACTCCGCTGACGTACTCCATCCCGTCGCCGACGGCCGCGACGATCGCCCGCGCGACAGCGCACGGGTCTGCCGCTGAGCTCTTCTCGTCCGCCGCGAGCCCGGCGAGCGACGCGGGAGGCGCGGTCAGCTCGGTCTGCCGCAACTGCTGCACGCACTCCCCCGAGCGCTGCACGGCGACCTCCAGCTCGTCCCAGCCGAGCCCGGCCGCGGGATGCTGCGCATCCAGCACCTCGACCAGGCTGCTCGCGGTGATGGTGAGCTCGCGATGCGGGTCGAGCACGTCGAAGGCCAGGACGCGGGTGCCCCAGTAATCGGTGTACTGGTGGTGGGAGGAGACCGGCTGCACGTCGAGCGCGGCGTGCAGGACCAGCTGGCGCTCGCCCGAGAGCGGGAGCATCCTGGCCTCGTTGTACGACGCGGTGACCTCGCCGTCGTAGCGGTAGCCCGTGGAGTGGGTGACCCGCAGCCGCTTCATACCCTGTCTCCGATCCAGCTGGGCGCCGCGTGCTCCGGGAAGTAGCGCTGGGTGACGGCCGCCGTCGCCGCACTCGTCGCATCCTGGATGGCGGACATGTACGCCGGCAGGTCGTCGATCACGTCGGCGACCGGCCGGAACTCGAGCTCGCTCTGCACCTGCCCGAGCAGCCGCACCGCACGGTCGGAGACCCCGGCGCGCTCGGTGCGGGGCTCGATGTCGCGCAGGCTGTCGACCGCTCGCGCGATCGAGTACAGGATCGAGCGCGGGAACAGCCTGTCGTGCAACAGGAACTCGGCCGCGTTGCGCGCGGACGGAACGCCCCGGTAGGTGCGCAGGTACGCCTCGTACGCTCCGCACGAGCGCAGGATGGTCGTCCAGCTCGGGCCGCTCGCCTCGGTGAGCGAGCGGGTCGCGAGCAGCCGGGCGGTCATGTCCGCCCGCTCCACACTGCGGCCGAGGGTGAAGAAGTGCCAGGCCTCGTCGCGGCTCGCCCCGGACTCCATGATCCCCACGGCGAGCGCCGTCCGGTCGCGGACCCAGGTGAAGAACTCGTGCACCTTGTCGCTGGTGACCCGCCGCGGCATCCGTGCGGCCGTGGTGTTCAGGCACTCCCACAGCTCGGTGGAGACGATCTCGCGGGCGCGACGGGCGTTCTCCCGGGCGGCGGCGAGCGAGTAGACGATGGAGGCTGGTGCGCTGCGGTCCACGGCGAGGATGCGCAGCACGTCCTCCCGCACCAGCGCACCGTCGGGCGCCTCGCTGCCCATCACGCCGAGCAGCGACCGGCAGGCGGTGTCCTCGTCGATCCACGGGTCCTCCAGGAGCAGCTGGAGGTGCACGTCCAGGATGCGCGCGGTGCCGTCGCTGCGCTCGACGTAGCGGCCGATCCAGAACAGCGACGACGCGATGCGGCTCAGCATGCCGGGGCCTCCTCCCGGTCGGCGCGCGTCTGCTGCTGTTGCTGCTGCTGCTGTTGCTGGTCGGCGCGCGGCGCGTCCTCCTCGGAGTGATCGGGCGCGTGCGGGGCAGGGAAGATCGCGAGTGCCGCCTGATCTGCGACGAGCCCGGCGACCGCGCGCGGCTCGTGCCCGTTCTCCGCCTCGACCGCGCCGCCGGCCGTACCGACGACCCAGGTGTCCTTGGAGCCGCCGCCCTGGCTGCTGTTCACGACCAGCTGTCCCTCTGCGAGCGCCACCCGGGTCAGGCCGCCCGGCAGCACCCAGACGTCACGCCCGTCGTTCACCGCGAACGGGCGCAGGTCGACGTGCCGGGGGCGCATGCCGTCTTCCACCAGGGTCGGGATGGTGGAGAGCTGCACGACGGGCTGGGCGATCCACCCGCGCGGGTCGGCGATGAGGCGGGCCCGCAGGTCGGCGAGCTCGCGGCGGGAGGCGTCGGGCCCGATGACGAGGCCCTTGCCGCCGGAGCCGTCGACCGGCTTGACGACCAGCTCGTCCAGCCGGTCGAGCACCTCGGCGAGCGCCTCCGGCTCCTCCAGCCGCCAGGTGTCGACGTTCGGGAGGATCGGCTCCTCGGCCAGGTAGTACCGGATGAGGTCGGGCACGTAGGTGTAGACGAGCTTGTCGTCCGCGACGCCGTTTCCGACGGCGTTCGCGATCGTCACGTTGCCGAGCCGCGCCGCGAGCATCAGGCCGGGCGTGCCGAGCACCGAGTCGACGCGGAACTGCAGCGGGTCGATGAATTCGTCGTCGATCCTCCGGTAGATCACGTCGACGCGCTGCGGCCCGCTGGTGGTGCGCATCCACACCTTCCCGGCGGAGCAGAACAGGTCGCGCCCCTCCACCAGCTCCACGCCCATCAACCGGGCGAGGAGGGTGTGCTCGAAGTATGCGGAGTTGTAGACCCCCGGGGTCAGCACGACGACGTTGGGGTTGTCCATGCCGCCCGGCGCGCTCGCCTTCAGCGCCTGCAGCAGCCGGTAGGGGTAGTCGCCGACCGGCCGCACGCGCATGGAGGTGAACAGTTCGGGCAGCGTCTGCGCCATGACCCGTCGATTGGAGATCACGTAGCTGACACCGCTGGGCACCCGCACGTTGTCCTCGAGCACGCGCCAGTCGCCGTGCTCGTCGCGGATCAGGTCGATCCCGGAGACGTGGATGCGCACTCCGTTGGCGCTCTCGATCCCGGCGGCCGCCCGATGGAAGTGCGCGGACGAGGTGATCAGCCCGGCGGGGACGACGCCGTCGCGCACCGCGTTCTGCGCGCCGTAGACGTCGCTCAGAAACGCCTCCAGCGCCCGCACCCGCTGCCCGACGCCGGCTTCGATGTGCGCCCACTCCGGCTGCTCGATCACGCGCGGGACCGCGTCGAGCGGGAATGGCCGCTCCTCGCCCGCGAAGTCGAACGTCACGCCCTGCGCGAGGTATGAGCTGGCCAGCGCGTCGGTGCGTCCGCGCAGCTCGTCCTGCGTGAGCGCGGCGAGCGCCGTGAACAGCTCACGGTAGGCCGGCCGGGTCCGGGAGGCGTGCGCCCTGCGCGCGTCGCCGAACATCTCGTCGAACGGAGTCGCACGGCCACGCCGGCGTCGTGCCGTCTGCACCCCGTACCCGCCGAACAGATCTCCCATGGGCTGACGCTAGCGCCGCGGCGTTACCCCCAGATTTCCGCACGTTTCCGGGATGTTGCCCCACGGCGGTCCGCCCACCCCTGTTTTGTGTCCGGTCACCGCGCAGCACCAGAATGGGCGGATGACCATTCCCCTCTCCGGCACCCACTTCGGCCTGAGCGCCGGCGACTACCACGCCACCATCGCCTCCGTCGGGGCGTCGCTGCGCACCCTGGAGCACAAGGGGCGCGCGCTCGTGGTGCCGTTCGAGGCCGACGAGGTGCGGCCGGCGTATCGCGGCGCGACCCTGGCCCCGTGGCCCAACCGGGTCGTGGACGGGAAGTACACGTTCGAGGGCGTGGAGCAGCAGCTCCCGCTCACCGAGCCGGACCGCGGTCACGCCTTGCACGGTCTCGCGACCTGGCTCGACTTCGCCGCGGTCGACCGCTCCGGCAGCAGCGTCACCTTCGCCGCCACGATCGAGGCCCAGGCCGGCTACCCGCACCGCGTCGAGGTCTCGGTCGCCTTCAGTCTGGACGAGTGCGGCCTCCGAACGGAGGTCACCGCGACCAACACCGGCCCGACAGCCGCACCGTGGGGCACCGGACCGCACCCGTATCTCGTCGCCGGCGACGGACGGGTGGACGACTGGACGCTCAGCCTCCCCGCCGACACGGTGCTCTCGGTCGACCCGGAGCGCCTCATCCCGATCGACCTCACCAGCGTGGAGGCGGAGGGCGACGGCGCGTTCGACTTCCGCGCCGAGCGTCGTATCGGCGACACGTTCATCGACCACGCGTTCACCGGGCTCACCCGCGACGCGGACGGCCTCGCCACGGTCGCCCTGCGCGCGGCGGACGGAACGGGTGTCGAGATGGTCTGGGACGAGGCCTGCCCGTGGGTCCAGATCCACACCGCCGACCAGCCCGACCCGGCGCTCGACCGCCTCGGTCTCGCCGTCGAGCCGATGACGTGCCCGCCGGACGCCTTCAACTCCGGCACCGACCTGATCGTGCTGCAGCCGGGCGCATCCACGACGGCGTCGTGGACGATTCGCGCGCTGGCGTGATCGGGCATCGTTTCAGCCGTCAGGCGAGGTGGCGCGGAGGCCTGCGCCATCTTTGAATGTATTGCACACATACTTCTCACTTCTCTAGCGCAGTAGCGAGGCGACAACCTACCATCAAGGTAATGAATAGGTCTTCGCCCCCGCCGATCCCGGCACGCCGCCTCCTGTCTGGGGCAGCCGCTCTCTCGAGCCTCTGGGTGTTGACAGCGTGTGTCGCAACTCCCTCGCCGTTCTCATCGGAACGCACACCGGACGACGACGTCCCCACAGACGTGTCGCGTCGCCTCGAGCTCGCAGATCCCACTTCGACCAGACTCGCAGGGATCGTTGACGGCAACAGGGTCTACCTCGCCCTGCCTCGCGCGACGGAGCACGGGGTCTGCCTGGTGCTCGTCGACGACTCTGAGGATCCGGTCGAGGGGTGCGGAACGGCACCTCAGTTCGACGTCCTGAGCCCAACCATCACAGCGCGATTCGTCGTCGACGGAGGCGGCGAGGTCGGCAGAGGCTGGACGCGGGTCTCTCCGAACGTTTCAATACGGGCGCGGGACTAGGCGGGGACGTGCCGAGGCTCGGGCTCGTCCCCGCCAATGCCTACCCGTGATACGTGATCTTGGGGCCACTCGTCCGGGATTTGCGTCCGAACTCGTATTTCACGTCTGCCGGGACTTCGGCTTCCTTGGCGACGACATCGCACCTCCTGTGACGCCGACTGCCCTGTCGATGTGTAGAGCTTAGCGCCTCACATTTTCACCAAATCGCCTATTCGGGCACGGCCGCGCCACGAGCAGGATGGGGAATGCCCGGCCCCGAGACGCCGGGGCGGAACGAGAGAACGGATGCGATCGATGTGCACACGCGTTGTCTGGCCCGATGCCAACGGCTCGGTGATCGTGGGGCGGAACATGGACTTCCACCTCGATCTCCTGACGAACCTCTGGAAGCTGCCGCGGGGCATCGAGCGCTCGGACGGCGTCGACGGCACGCTCACCTGGAAGGCGAAGTACGGCAGCGTGGTGGCGACGGCCTTCGACCTCATCGCGACCGACGGCATGAACGAAAAGGGGTTCGCCGGGCACATCCTGTGGCTGGCGGAGTCGGACTACGGTAAGCCGGCTGACGGTTCCACCCAGTTGAGCCAGGCGGTGTGGCTGCAGTACTACCTCGACAACTTCGCGACGGTGGCCGAGGCCGTCGAGTGGACCAACAGCACGCAGGTCGGGATCGCGCAGCTCTTCGACCCCACCGGCCACATCGTGCCGACCCTCCACCTCGCCATCAACGACGCGACCGGCGACTCGGCGATCATCGAGTACACCGACGGCACGCCGACCGTCTACCACAGCCGGGACTACCAGGTCATGACCAACTCCCCCACGTTCGACCAGCAGCTCGAGCTCGTGAAGCAGATCGACGGGCTCGGCGGAGACCAGCCGCTGCCGGGGTCGACGCTCGCGAGCGACCGGTTCGCGCGCGCGTCGTACTACGTCGCGCACCAGGTGCAGCCGAAGACGCAGATCGCCGCGATGGCGGCCATGTTCAGCATCATCCGCAACGCGGCGCAGCCGTTCCGCACGCCGGAACCGGGCAAGCCCGACGCCTCGCAGACGATCTGGCAGGTCGTGCTCGACCTCACCAACAGGCGCTACGCGTTCGAGTCGACGACGCGACCGAACATCGTCTGGGTCGACTTCGACAAGGTCAGCTTCACGGAGGGCACGAAAGTGCTCAAGCTCGACCTGGTGGGCCGCCTCGCCCTCGAAGGCGGCCTGGCGGGCGACGCGAGCCACAAGTTCACCGACCCGGGCGAGCTGACGGAGGAGCTCCTCACGGTCGGCCTCGACGCCCTCGAGTTCGTCGCGCGCAAGCAGGACGAGTTCGCCGCAGTCCAGAAGGCGGTGCAGGAGCTGGTCGGGACGGGCGCCGCGGCGTAGGAGCAGCGCGGACGCCGCAGATGCTGAAGGCACAGGCGCCGAACGGGCCGGCTCCACGAAAGCCGGCCCGTTCTGCGTTTCCGCCGGCGCTGGGGGCCGACGGAGGAGTGCGTGCGGCATCCACGACAGGCCGCACGCCGTCTGGGATCAGGATGCCGAAGCGGCTCCTGCGGGGGTGAGGGAGGCGAGGATCGCCGCAGCGGTCTCGCGGCCGACGCGGATCGCACCGTCCACGTGCTGGTAGCCGCGGCCGGCCATGTCGCTGCACGAGAAGTGGACGGGCCCGACGGGCGCGCGGAGGTCGGAGCCGTAGCGGGCGAGGCCTCCCATGTCGAAGCTGGCCGCGTAGGCGCCGCGGGTCCACTCTTCGCTGCCCCAGTCGCTCTCGTAGTAGACCACCGGGCTGAGCGCCTTCTCGCCGTAGTAGTGCGAGAGGGATTCCAGGATGCGGGCCTTGCGCTCCTCCGGGGTCAAGCGGAAGACGTCGTCGGCGGACTCGTCGGAGACGAAGCCGACCAGGGTGCCGCGCGGGTCGCCGTGGTAGCTGTTGTCGTACGCCTCGTGCACGAGCTCATACGGGCTGAACGCGGTGCCGGAGAGGCCGTCCTCACGCCAGAACGGCGTCTCGTAGACGGCGTGCACCTTGATGACGAAGCCCATCGACAGGTGCTGGTGCATCTGCTGCTGGCGGCGCGGGAGCGGCGGCTCGTACGAGATGCGGCTGATGAGCACCGGCGGGACGGCGAGGATGACGCGGCGGGCGCGGACCTCGACACCGTCGGCGATCGCGGTGACACCGTCGTCGCCCCAGCGCAGCGTGCGCACCGGTGCGTTCAGGATGACGTCGTCACCGAGGCGCTCGGCGAGCAGCAGCGGGACCTGCTGCAGGCCGCCCTTCACGCGCTTGTCGAGGATGAAGTCGGCGTCCACCAGGTGCGAGAAGCTGCCCGCACTGGCGGCCATGAGCAGCGCCTGCAGCGCGGAGAATGCGTGCGCGGGCTTGGTCAGCATGGCGCCGGCGATGAACATGCCGATGTTGAGCCGCGCCTCCTCGTCGTCGGTCTGCGTCTCCAGCCAGCGACGGAACGAGATCTCGTCGAGCTCCTTCGCCTGCGGGTGCTCCCACGGGCGGTCCGGGTCGATCTCGGCGACGAGCGCGTCGAGCCGGTCGATGAGGCCGACGATCTCGCGCTCGGTGGTCGGAGCGACGGGGAAGATCTCGCCCTCGAAGGTGCGGCGTTCCCCGCCCTCGCCGAGGTAGACGTTGATGCCGTCGCGGTAGCGCTCGTAGGTCTCGAGACCGAGCTCGGCGAGGGTGTCGATCAGGGCGTCCTGGTCGGGCGACACCCACTGACCGCCGATCTCGAGGGTCGCCCCGTCGATGTCGTCGGTCCACAGCCGTCCGCCGACGCGGTCACGCGCCTCCAGCACGGCGACGGTCAGGCCCGCCTTCTTCAGTTCGGTCGCGGCCGTCAGTCCGGAAGCACCGGCGCCGATGATGACGACGTCACGTTCGATGCTGCTCATGGCTATCACTCCTCGATGGGTCACTGCGAGGCTAGGCGGGCCGCCTCACGGCTCAGCTATACACCCTGTCGACCACCGCGTGGGCCCTTCGACAAACTGTCGAGGGGTTGTCGGGTGCGCCTGCCCCGCGTTCCCCTCCCGTTCACCTTCCCGACGTTCCCCGTACCGCCGGCGTCGATACGTTCCCGTGCCATGAGACCTCACCGCTCCCGTGCCGTCGCCGTGCTCGCCGCGGCCGCCACCGCCGGCGCGCTCGCCGTCGCCCTGCCCGCAGCCGCGAGCGCCGCCGACGCTTCGGGGGTGCGCATCACCGAGTGGATGTACAACCCCGTCAACTCGTCGGGCGAGTTCATCGAGTTCACGAACCTGGGTGCGGCGCCGGTCAGCCTCGCCGGCTGGTCGTTCGACGACGACAGCGAGACGCCGGGCACGGTGCCGCTGGACAGCCTGGGCACACTCGCGGTCGGCGAGTCGGCGATCATCACCGAGTCGCCCGACGCGACGTTCCGGGCCGAGTGGGGCCTGGACGCGTCGGTCAAGATCCTGGCGGGCAACACGGTCGGGCTCGGGCGTGCGGACGAGATCAACCTCTTCAGCGGGCCGGACGCGGTCGCGAACCTCGTCGACCGGCTGACCTACAACGACCAGGGCACCGGCGCGGTCAAGGGTCCGCGCACGCAGGGCGTCTCGGGCATCCCGAAGACCGCGGCGGCGCTGGGCGCGAACGACGCGTCGCAATGGCAGCTGTCGGCAGCGGGCGACGCCGAGGCGTCGTGGACGTCCACCACGGGCGACATCGGCTCGCCGGGGAAGAGCCGGTTCGCGCCGGCCGACGGCGGCGGGACGCCAGAGTGGGCGAACGTCCGCATCAACGAGGTCTCCTCGGACAACGGCGCCACCCCGGTCGCCGACGCGATCGAGTTGTTCAACAGCGGCTCCACGGATGTGAGCATCGCCGGCTGGCTCCAGATCGACAGCGGTGCGGCCTCCGCCGCCACGACCTTCTCGGCGAAACTGGCCGACGGGACAGGGACCACGGTCGTCCCGGCGCACGGCTACGTCTACTTCTCCTCGACCAAGGGGCTCGGCAGCGGCGGCGACAGCGTGAAGCTGTACCTCCCGGACGGCGCGAACGGCACGGCCGGAACGCTCGTCGACTCGGTCGACTACACCGCCGGCGAGGCCGGCACCGACGAGGGCAACGACTTCGGGGCGGGCGCGTTCGCCCGCTGCCCGGACGGCACCGGCGCCTTCGTGTCGGTCGGCACGAAGAGCTTCGGCGCCTCCAACGCCGACGCCTGCACGACCCCGCTCACCAACCCGGCCGACGGCGGCACCGGCGGACAGCCGACGCTGAACTGCCAGCCGGAGGCCCCCTCGGGCACCGGCGCCCTCCCCGCGACCGCACTCACCCCGTCCGCCTGGCCGGGCAGCTCCGAGGTCACCGTAGCCGACAAGCAGTGCGCGTGGACGACGACCACCGGCCCCGAGGGCCGCGACGTCAGCGGTCTCGTCTTCGACCCGTCGAACGCGAACGTGCTCTACAGCGTCAAGAACAAGTCCTGGGTGTTCCGGATGGTGAAGCAGGACGGCCTGTGGGTCGCCGACACCAGCAACGGCTGGGGCGCGGGCAAGCAGATCTTCTTCCCGGGCAGCACCGACACCGCGACCAACCAGCCCGACTCCGAGGGTCTGACGGTGGGACCGGACGGCGCCCTCTACGTGACCACCGAGCGCAACAACGCGGCCAACACCATCCCGCTCAACTCCATCCTGCGCATCGACCCGAACCAGTCGGGAACCCAGCTGGTCGCGACGGAGCAGTGGAATCTGACGGCCGAGTTCCCGGAGCTCCACGCCGGCAACAAGACGGAGGCCAACCTCGGCTTCGAGGGCGTCACCTTCGTGCCGGACAGCTACCTGACCGCGAACGGGTTCGTCGACCAGTCGACCGGTCGCACCTACGTCCCGGCCGACTACCCGAAGCACGGCACCGGCCTCTACTTCGCCGCCCTCGAGAACGACGGCAAGCTCTACGCCTACGCGCTCAACAGCGACGGCACCTTCCACCGCGTCGCCGTCGTGGACACGAAGATGGGCCACGTGATGGACGTCGCGTTCGACACGGACACCCAGCGGATCTGGGCGCTGTGCGACAACACCTGCGGCGTCGTCTCGACGGTGCTCAAGGTGAGCAGCACGGGCACGATCGTCCCCGACGTCTCCTACAGCAAGCCGGCCGGCCTCCCGGTCGACAACCTGGAGGGCTTCGCCCTGGCGCCGGCCTCCACCTGCGTCGACGGCACCCGCGAGGCCCTGTGGTCGGACGACGGCGTCTACGGCACGGGCGCGGGCAGCGCCGGAGAGGGCCACGCCCTCTACAGCGGCCGCATCTCCTGCGACCTCGCCCTCGGCGAGCAGGGCGTCCCCCCGGTGACCACCCCGACGCCCGCGCTCACGCTGTCGGCGGACTCCGGCTCGATCGGCGACACGATCTCCGTCGCGGGCAGCAACCTCACGCCCGGCACCGCGGTCTCGTTCGTCTTCCACTCGACCCCGGTGCTGCTCGGCACCGCCACGAGCGACGCGAACGGGAAGCTGAGCTTCACGTTCACCGTTCCGAACGTCGCAGCGGGAGCGCACACCGTCACCGCCTCCATCGGCGGCACGGTGGTCGCCTCCACCGCATTCACCATCGTGGCCGCGGCCGACCCCGCGGTCACCGGAACCGGATCGACCGCGAGCACCCTCGCCTCCACCGGCTCCGACCTCACCGGCCCGGCGATCATCGCGGCGCTGGCCCTGCTGCTGGCGGGTGCCGGACTCCTGCTCCGCCGCCGCCGCCCGAACCGGGACGCGGTCAGCGAGTAGGAGCCTCACGCCGGGCAGGCGCGCTGCGGCCCCCGTCCTCCTGGGCGGGGGCCGCGGCGCGTTCGCGACACCCATCGCGCCCCCACGTCAACGCCCTCCCCCGCCGCATCGGCCGGTCGTACCGTCGTCGCATGCCCACCTACACTGCGACCCGGCCGCTCGAGGGCGACGCCGACGAGTACTTCGACTACATCTCCGATCCGGAGAACCTTCCCGCCTACTTCCCTCGCATGACGGAGGCCCACGAGCTCCCCGACGGCAAAGTCGAGACGACGGCCCACGTGGATGCGGACCGCGACGGCCGGGACGAGACCGTCACCTCGGAGGCGACGTTCGACGTCGACCGGGCGGCCCGCGAGATCACCTGGTCGGCTCCCGGCCCGCACGACTACCACGGCTCGCTGCGACTGACCGAGGGCGGCGTCGAGCTCACCATCCACACCACCTCTGACTTCCCCGGCATGCAGGAGGCCCTCGACGGCTCGCTCGCGTCGATCGCCGAGAACCTGGCCGCGAGGGCCTGATCGATTGCGGCCGGTTCCCGACCGGAATGCGATCTAGCGTCGGAAGCGGATCCACCCGGGATCCCCGACGAGAAGGGCCGTTCCATGGATCTGGCAGCAACCCGCATCTTCACCGACGACGTCGACGGGATGGTCGCGTTCTACGAGCGCGTCACCGGCCTCGGCGCCACCCGCCGCCACCCGCTGTTCGCCGAGCTCGTGACACCGTCCGGCACACTCGCGATCGCCAGCACCCGGACGGTCGCCGCGATGGGAGACAGCGGGATGCGCGCGGCGGACAACCACTCCGTGTGCCTGGACTTCCGCGTCGGGAGCCCGGATGCGGTGGACGCCGCGCACCGCGATCTGAGCGAGGGGGCCGCCCGCATCGTCCAGGAGCCCGCTGACATGCCGTGGGGCAACCGGTCGCTGCTGATCGCCGACCCGGACGGCAACCTCGTCAACGTGTTCGCGCCGCTCGCCGCGGGGTGAGCGGTTCGGTGCGCCCGGCGTCGTCCGCGCTCACCAGCCGTGGACGTTGAACCACTCCCTCCGGTGGGCGATCTCCTCGTCCGACTCCGCGGCGTCGGTCGTGTCGTGCTCGACCAGTCTGCCTGCCGTGTCGAGCGCGACGAAGCGCTGGCAGTGCGGGCAGTCGGCGCGCCCCTCCGGGAACCCGTCGGGCAGGCGAGCGGCCGGTGACCCGCTCTCTCCCGATCCGGGACACCGAGCGGGGTCGGCATCCCGGTCGGACCACAGAAGCCCCTCGCGGCGGTGCAATCCGGCGTGACCGAGCGGACGCGTGCAGTGCTGGCCGCGCTTGCGACTCGGGCAGTAACGGGGCGGACTGGCGGGCATTCCGTCACCGTACCGCTCCGCGCCTCAGAGCCCTTCCGCGATCCGCTTGATCTCGGCGAGGCGACGATCCCATGCCGCACCGATCTCGTCGAGGCGGCGGGCCGTCGCGCTCAGCTCCGAACCGAGCACGCGGAAGCGCACTTCGCGCCCGACGCGGACCGGTTCGACGAGCCCGACCTCCTGCAGCACCGCGAGATGCTTCGCGATGGCCTGCCGGGAGACCGGGAGCACCGCGTCGAGCGCGCTCGCGGAGGCCTCCCCCTCCGCGAGCGCGCTCAGGATGCTCCAGCGCGTGTCGTCGCCGAGCGCGGCGAACACGGGGACCAGAGTGGGCGCGCTCACGCGCGTGCACCCGCAAGCTCGACGCCATCCTCCAGCAGGGCGACGAGCTTGTCGAGCTCCTGCGTCCATCCCTCGCGGTGCGACTCCACGTTGCCCGCCGGGTCGGTCGTGACCCCGAAGCCCGACTCGACCACGGTCAGCTGCGTGCCACCGGGCGCGTCGGCCAGCGTGAACGTGAACCGCGTCGCGCGCGACTCGTCGAAGCGCGGCGGGCGCTCGTCGAGGTTGTCGTCGTTGTTCCACAGGTATGTGACCGAGTCCTGCGGCGCGATCGCCGCAACGCGCAGCGGGACAGTGCCGTATCCCTCGAAGGTGATGCTCCCCTGCCCCTCCGCATCCAGCTCAGTCGCGGCGAACCACCGGGAGATGTGTGCGGGCTCGATCACCGCGGCCCACACCTTCTCCCGGGGCGCGGAGATGCGGATGGTGCGTCGGACCGTGAGCTCGTCGATGTCGGCGACGGCGGCCGCGTTCTCGGTAGCCATGTCGGCTCCTTCCCTGAGGCGGGAGGCGGATCCTCCTGCAACTCAATGGTTGCATTAAGTGGAAACCATTTGCAACTTTTCGGTTGCATCACGCTCGGGTGCTGTCAGCTCGACGCGGACATCCGCTCCTGCAACCGGGGCCCGATCAGCCGCACCGACTCGTCCCAGAGGCGTCCCGCCGCCGGCCCGTCGGTCATCGGGCGCCACAGCGGCCGAACGGTGGGCGGCCCGCTCACGACGCGCCGGGGGCCGTAGAACCTCTCGTCTCCGTCGGGGGCGACGGCCGCCAGCAGCGCAGGGCGCGCAGCGCTCTCTACCGTCCCCGTCACGCCGATGCGGGACAGACCCCTGATGACGCGGCGTCCGATCAGCTCCCGATCGCGACCGAGACCGGGCTGTGCCGCGAGCAGATTGGTGGGTGAGACACCCGGATGCGAGAGGTTGCTGCTGATCCCCCACCCCCCGACCCGGCTGCGCTCGTGGAGTTCCCGTGCGAAGAGGGCGACGGAGAGCTTCGACTGCGCGTAGGCCGCGCCGCCGTCGTAGGACCGCTCCCAGTTCAGATCGTCCCAGTTGATGCGCCCGCGACGCGCGGCGATGCTGGTCTGGTGGGTCACGCGTCCGCGAGCCGCTCGGATCAGCGGGAGGAGGCCCAGGGTGAGCGCGACGTGGCCGAGGTGGTTCGTGCCGAATTGCAGTTCGAAGCCGTCGCTGGTCGCCTGCCTGGTGGGCGGGGTCATCACACCGGCGTTGTTGATGAGGATGTCGATGGGCCGCCCCTCCGCGCCGAGGGCGTCGACCAGGGCGAACACCGAGTCCAGCGAGGCCAGATCGAGGGCGGGCGTCGCCACGATCGCACCGGGGAACCGCGACGCGAGCTCGTCGGCGACGCGCCGGCCCTTCTCGGGCGAGCGGACCGGGAGGACGAGTTCGGCGCCCGCCTCCGCCAGTCGCCACGCGATCGCGCGGCCGATGCCGTCGCTCGCCCCGGTGACGACGATGAGCGTGCCCGTCAGTGGAGGAAACAGTGCGGGTCGTGCGTTCATGGCGAGTGGGCCCTTCGTCGAGTTCGATCGGGAGATCCCATGCTCGCGCCGTCGGCGCGCGCGTTCCAGTGCGCGGCGATCCACTGACATCCGATCCACCTCTCCGCGGGAACGGTCACGCGAAGGACCGGGCGCCGATGACCGACAGCAGGCGCAGCTTCTCGCTGCTGTCGCTCCCCGGCGTCGCCGTGTACACCAGCAGGCGATGCGATTGCTCGGGGTCGAGCAACGTCTGGCAGCTCAGCTCGAGAACGCCCACCTCGGGATGGAGGAAGCGTTTGCGATCCGGGGGACGCAATCCGACGTCGTGGTGGTCCCAGGCGCTCCGGAACTCCTCGCTCGAATCGAGCAGCTGCTGGCGCAGACGATCGGCAGGCGATCCCGCGCCGCGGGCGGCGGCGAGTTCCCGGAGTCCGGACGCGTAGACGCGCGACAGGACCTCCCGCTCCTCCTCGGTGTAGGCCGCACGACTTCCCGGGTCGGTGAACCAGCGGTATCCGATCGACCGCTCCGCCCCCGTCAGCGCGACGAGGTCCCCGACGAGCGTGACGCTCAGCGCCGTCTGCCGCAGGGTCTCGCCCAGCTCCGTGACGATCTCGGCGGGAGTGTCGTCGAGCCGGTCGAACACGCGGAGCATTCCCGGGCTGATGTGCTCGGTGGACGCTCCCCGGTCCGGCGGAGTGCGACCGCCCAGACGGAAGAGATGATCGCGTTCGGCGAGCGTCAGATGCAGGCCCTGGGCGATCGCGGCGAGCATCTGCTCGGACGGCTGCGGGCCGTCGCCGCGCTCGAGGCGCGAGTAGTAGTCGGTCGACATGTGGGACAGCGCCGCCACCTCCTCGCGCCGGAGGCCGACGGCGCGCCTCCGCCGGCCCGGTGGCAGCCCGACGTCCTCGGGCTGGAGCGCCTCCCGCCGGTGCCGGATGAACTCCGCAAGCCCGGGCCTGTCGATCACGGCCGCCTCCCCTCGCCGTACGGTCACGCCTCACCGCATGTCTATCGCACACGCCGCCCGGTATCCACGCCCTGACGATCCACCCCTCCCCACCCGGCTCGACCGAGCACGGTCCCGGGCGACGCGGACCTATGATGCTCGCATGGACGAGCCCACTCAGGAACAGCTGGAAGCCTCCGACAAGGTCGAGAAGCGCACGGTCGGCGGGGAACTCCGCTACTACATCAAGAACATCCGCGACCATTGGCCGGTCGTCGTCGAGAACGACCCCGACGCCGCCGGACACGAAGCGTGGTGGACGCCGGACGGGAAGTTCCACGCCACGCACGCGCAGCTGCGCCGGGATGCGATGGTGGGCGGGATCGTCTGACACCGGCGGGTCCGGGAGGCGCCCTCTGGCACCGTCCGGACCGCATGCGTCACCATGTCTGCTATGGCAGAGGTGATGTTCGCGGTGATGCCGTTCTCCGGTCACGTCGCACCCATGCGTGCGGTCGTGCGCGCCTTCGCTGCCGCCGGGCACCGGGTGCGCGTCTACACAGGGTCTGCCCATGCCGAAGCCTTCCGCGCGGACGGCGCGGAGACCGTGCCGTGGGTGAGGGCGCCGGACTTCGACGAGAACGATCCGGCCCGGACCTTTCCGCGGCTGCGCGGCCGGAAAGGGCCCCGCCAGATGATCGTGAACGTCGAGGACCTGTTCGTCCGGACGGGAGCGGCGCAATGCGCAGACCTGACGGCGGCCTTCGACACACGGCCCTGGGATGTCCTCGTCGCCGACAGCCTCTCCCTCGGGGCGCATCTGGCCGCCGAGCGGACCGGCACGCCGCGGGTGACCGTCTCGCTCGTCCCCCTCGCGACACCGTCGCCGGGTGCGCCGCCGCCCGGTCTGGGCCTGCGTCCGGCGGCGTCTGCGCTGGGCCGCCTGCGGGACCGCGCCCTGTGGGCGGCGATCTCGGCCGCATCCCGCCCGATCCAGCGCGCGTTCCACGAGCAACGCGCGCTCGCCGGTCTCCCACCGACCGCACTCACGTTCCAGGAGGCGCTGTACTCACGCGACCTGGTGTGTGCCAGCGGCGTCGAGCAGTTGGAGTACCCCCGCCCGGAGTGGCCGGGCAGGATCGTCTGGGTGGGCGAGCTCGCGGACCATGCCGGCAACGGCATCCCCGAGCCCGCGTGGTGGCCGGAGTCGGTCGCAGACCCGCGTCCACTCGTGCATGTGACCCAGGGCACGCAGAATGTGGACCCCGACGACCTCATCCGGCCGACGTTCGCCGCCCTCGGGCGGCAGCAGGTGCAGCTGGCCGTCGCGACGGGAGTGCGCGGGAACAGCGCTCTGCCGTTCCCCGCGCCGGCGAACGCGCGCGTCGCAGACCTGCTTCCGTACGATCGGCTGCTCCCCCGCGTCGACGTGATGGTGACCAACGGAGGGTGGGGCGGGGTGCTGGCGGCGTTGCGCCACGGCGTACCCCTGGTGATCGCGGGCGGAGACCTGGACAAACCGGAAGTCGCAGCCCGCGTCGCCTGGTCCGGCGCCGGGGTGAATCTGCGCACGGGAACGCCGTCGTCCCGCGCGATCCTGCGCGCCTGGCGGCGCATCTCCGACGGAGCCGACTACCGGGCCGCCGCCGAACGCATCGGCGCGGCGCTCCGCCGGCATGACGGACCCGGCGAAGTCGTCGAGCACACGGAGGCCCTCCTCGCTGCGCGCCGCTGAGGGTGTCGCTGGACCGCGGCCGTCAGCACCTCACTGCCACGCGCGGACGCGGTGGATGGTTGCGGTCTTGGGGTAGTGGCCGCCGCGTGTCCCGATCTCGAAGAGGTCGATCATGAGGAACAGCGGGTAGTCGGGGGCCTGCGGGATGCGCCGGAGCGTGTGGCCGTCGCATCCGATCACGGTCTCGCCGTCATGCCAGACCACCGTCCAGGTGTGTGGGGACGAGGCGTCCACCGGGACGACGACCGCGGCCATGTCGGTGGCCAGTCCCGGGTCGTGATGCGCTTTGATTCCTGTGCGGGCCACGGTGGTCTCCCCGATCGCGTCGGCGTCGATCTCGAAGATGCAGATCTCACCGGACTCGGAAGGGGATCGGTGCTCGGTTCCGACGAGCCACGCCGCGAGCATGCAGCCGGCGTCCCGGCTCGCGGAGGCCGTGATCTCCACTCGCCCGCGCGACGGCGCGAAGAGGAGCGTCTGCGGCGTCTCCGTGCGCACCTCGAGATCCTCGCGGTGGCGATGAGTCCCGAGCCGGGAGCCGACCGGCCCGGAGTAGACGCCGGTCTGCAGGTTCGAGACGCGCAGAGGCGCGTCTTCGGGGCGCCAATCGGGCTGGTCGGCATCGATCCGCAACACGATCCCGGCAGCGCCGATCTCGTAGTGCGCACGTGCCCGCTCCGCCGTGGTCCACTGCGGCAGATAACTCGCGACCCAGCGCTGCGGACTCAGCCCGGCACGGAAGTCGTCATCGATGTCGGGTCGGCGGTTCGGCGCGTCGGGAAGGCTCTCCGGGAAGGACGGCATGGGACATGATCGCACGCGAGCCCGGCACGCGGCGCTGCTCGTCGCCGACGATGGACGAAGCAGGGCCGGCGGTGATGCCGGCCCTGCTTCGCATGGTGCTACTTGACGACGGTCACCGTCATCGTCTTGCTGGTCGTGGTGCCCGCGGCGTTGGTGAAGGCGACCGTGTAGGTGTAGGTCCCCTTCGCCCTGCCTTCGACCTTCAGCGTGGCCGCCTGGGCGTTCGGCGTGTTCGCGGTCAGGTCGCCCCGGCCGACGACGACGCCGTTCTCGGAGAACGTGTAGGAGGTCGCGTTGGTCCCCCACCACATGTTCGCCGTGACGGTGTAAGTGCCGCCGCCGTTCCAGTCGTCGTTGCTGAGAACCGGCGTACCCGGGTTCGCCTGGGTCACCTTGACGGTGGTGCTGGTGGTCGCGGTGGTTCCCTTGCTGTTCACCAGCTGCGCCGTGTAGACGTAGGTGCCGTTCGTCTTCCCGGTGACCGGGATGGAGACGTTCTGGGCACCGACGCCGCCGAAGGTCAGCTGCTTGGTGGCGATCAGGGTCCCGTTCTCGTAGAGCCGGTAGATCGACCCCTCCTCGCCCCACCACAGGTTCATGACGACGTTGTAGCTGCCGTCCTGGAGCCCGGTGTCCCAGCCGTTGTCGTTCGACAGGGCCGCCTGGCCCGGCTTGCTCGTCGCGCCGTCGGGCACGGTGACCGGAGCGCTGAGCGTGGACTCGGCGCTCTCGCCCGCCGCATTGACGGCGGTCACACCGAACGACGCGGTGTCGCCCGGCCAGACGCCCGTGACCGTTGCGGAGGTGGCGTCGGCTCCCACGGAGGCGACCGGGTCCGCAACGCCCTGCCGGAAGATCCGGTAGCCCGTGATCGGGGTGCCGCCGTCATCCGCCGGTGCCGTCCAGCCGACCGTGACCGCCGAGGGGGTCGCCGTCGGCGTCGCACCGGTGGGCGCGGTGGGCGCGCTCAGCGCGTGCAGCGTCCAGAAGTGGTCGGCGGTCTGAGCGTCGGTGGCCGACGTGTTCGCCGCCGCCGAGGTCCCGGCCACGACGGTGCCGTTGCGACCGCTGCCGGACGAGTCCACCAACGTCGCGCCGCCGGCCTCGTCGAAGGCGTAGTGGACGACGTCGCCCGCGCCCGCCTGACCGGAGGCGAGCGCCGCCACCTCGGCCGCACTGAGGGCACGGCTGTAGATGTTGAAGTCGTCCACGGTCGCGTTCAGTGCGGGGTCGCTGCTGTACTGCGACTTGCCGATGTAGTTCCTCGTGCTCTGCCCGAACGCCGACGGGTGGATCGTCATGTTCGCGTTCGTCGCGACGACCTGCCCGTTCACGTAGAGCGTCCCGGTCGTGCCGGCGACGGTCACGGTCACGAGAGACCACTGGTTCAGCGGCAGCGTCTTCGTGCTGCTGTTGAGTCGCTGCTCGCCGCCTCCTCCGCTGGTGGTGATCGCGTAGCGCAGCTCGGTGCCGTCGTTGAGGGTGACGAACATGCTGGCGTTGCTGCCGGAGCCGATGTCGAACAGCCGCTGCCAGGAGGTGTTGCTCGCCGGGTTCACCCACGCCGAGACCGTGTAGTCACCGGTCAGGCCGCTCACCGCGCCGGTCGGCAATTGCGCATACGCGCTGCTGTCGCAGAACGACAGCGCCGAGCCGATCTTGCCGGGCTGACGGGGGCCGGTCGCTGTGCAGCCCGAGGTGACCGAGCCGTCCGTCCACTGCACGACACCCGCGCCTGCGGTCGTGCTCATGCCGGCGACCCCCAGGACCAGACCCGTTCCGTAGTTCTCGAACCGGTAGTCGCCCTTGCCGTCCGGCACGACCTGCCAGAGGTGGTCGTCGGTGCCGCTGTCGCCCCAGATGACGGCGGGCACGCCCGTCGCCGTCCCGCCGCCCTGGACGCCGAGCACCAGGCCGGTCGCGGGGTTGACGATCTTGTAGAGACCGGAACCGGCGGAGACGAGCTTCCACGTCTGGGTGGCACTGCCGCCGGCCGCCGCGGTGTTCTGCACGACCGCCGTGCCGGCGTCCGTGCCGCCGGCCTGGGTGTCGAGCGCGAGGCCGCTGTTCAGGTTCGAGATCGAGTAGGTGCCGGAGAGGTCGGTGGTCTGGCTCGCCGGCGTCACGACGATGTGGTAGCCGTAGGCCGGGTTCATCACGACGGGCACGGTGATGGAGCCGTCGCTGCCGACCTGGTAGGTGGTCGTCGAGATGGTCGTGGGCCCGGCGACCGCGACGGTCCGGCCGTACGACGGGGTGAACTCGAGCTTCACGTTCACCTTCGAGCCGACGGCCAGTTTGTCGAGGCCGGCGACGCGGATGCCCGCGGTGCCCGATGCGCCACCGGTGATGACGTCGACCTCCTTCTTGTCGGCGGTGACGGACGCCGCAGCGTCGAAGTTGTTGTTGCCGGGCGGCGTGGTGGTGACCATGTCGCCGTTCATGTCCGCGTACCACTTGTAGAGCCAGTACGCGCCGTTCGGGCTGCCGCCCTGGCCGGTGAGCAGGTCGCCGAGCGCGCCGGACTGGTTCCAGAACGCCAGCTCGGCGTCGCGGATGCCCAGGCGCTCGAACTTCGCCACGTAGCCGACCAGCGAACCCGGGATGCCGACCTCGGCGGGCGCGGCGTACTCCTCGATGTCGATGGGTCGGCGCTGGATGCCGAGGGCGTCCTCCATCCCCTGCACCTTGGCGACGTCGCCCGCGATCAACGACGAGCCGGCCAGCTCGTGCCAGGCGAGCACGTCCGGCACGGTGTTCGTCGCGACCGCGTTGTTCAGGAAGTTCTGCATGTCGCTGATGTTGTCCGAGAAGCTCGGCCCCTGGATCGGTGTCGTCGGATCGAGGCTGCGGATCAGACGGTACGTGTGCGTCCAGAAGTCCTCGAACGTCCCGTTGGAGGCCAGCCACGTTCCGTCCGGCTCGTTCCACGGTGCCCACGCCGAGAGGTTCGTCATGCCGGAGGCCTTGACCTGCTGGATCTGATCGGTCACGAACTGGTCCCAGTTGCTCCAACTGAACTGGTAGGGCCAGCCCGGGTAGTAGTCCGCGAGCCGGTCGACGACCTTCGCGCCGGCCGCGTCGGCCTTCTGCCAGGTCTGGCCGATGTCGCCGGTGGGCTGCTGCTTGCCGCCGATCGGCTTCATGACGAACTCGGTGGGCTTGATCGCCTGCACCAGTCCGTCGGACGGCGTCGTCGCGTCGGCGAGTCCGTACAAGGAGCCGGTGCCGACGTGGGACACCGGGCGGAAAGGCTGGTCGGCCTGAACGGTGAGTGTCGAGGCGGCGGCGGGCGCAGCCGCGGCGGGGAGCGTCGAGGCGAGCACCCCTCCTGCGGCGACGAGTGCGAATCCGGCGACGGTCGCGGTGACGCGGCGCGCGGTCGGGATCCGGGAGCGGCGGGGCGAGGGATCAGCACCCCGGATCGGCGCGGACGACCGATCCGATCGAGTATCAGACATGATTGTTCTCCATTGCTCAATCAGTGATGAAGCGGCCGCGACAGTGAACGCGGTCCGTTCGAGATCGTGCGTCGAACCGGTTCGATGCACTCAGGAGGAAAGTTAGACCTTCGATCGGCAGAACGTCAAGGAAATCTGGCGAACCGATTCGACGACCCTCTCACCGCATCGCTGCGCACATCCTCACGACGTGAAACAATCAGCAGACCCTTACCGGAGGACAGATGGCAGCAACGATCGGCGACGTGGCCCGCGCTGCCGGAGTGTCGCGGAGCACGGTGTCGTACGCCCTTTCGGGCAAGCGCATGATCTCGGACGAGACCCGGGCCCGGATCCAGGCGGCCATCGACGATCTCGGCTTCACCCCGAACGCCGGAGCACGGGCGCTGGCGACCGCGCAGACGAATGTGCTGGGCCTGTACCTGCAGTTCCAGGACGACGAGTTCGCCCCGGCCATGCTGCAGTATGTGCTCCCGGTGTCGACGACGGCCCGCGAAGACGGCTTCGACCTGCTGATGGTGACCGACACCGACCTCGTCGAAGCGGTGCGGCGGACGACCTCTTCGCGCATGGTCGACGGCGTCGTGCTGCTCGACGTGACCTACGACGACGTCCGGCTCGAGCCGCTGCGGGAGGCCGCCCAGCCGGCGGTGCTCATCGGCTACGCCAGGGACAGCGCCGGTTTCGACTCCTACGACCTCGATTTCGGCGAGGCGGCCCGCCTGGCCGTCGACCACCTCGCCGCGCTCGGTCACACGGAACTCGTCCTCATCACGCCGCCCCGTCACGTCTACGAGCGCGGCGGCTCCTACGCCTGGCGTTTCCGGGACGCGGCCGTCGACAGGGCGGCGCGGTATGGCATCCGGATCTCCGCACTCTACGGCGACTCGCGCCAGCCCGGCATCGACACCGCGTTCGACGCGGCCTTCGCCACCGCCCCGACCGCCACCGGACTCATCGTGCACAACGACGCCATGATCGCCGCGCTGCCCTCGTACCTCCACAAGCGCGGCGTGCGCGCACCGGACGACCTCTCCGTCGTCGGGGTCTATTCGCGGGATTTCGGCCAGACGTTCTCGCTGCCGTACACAGCCGTGGAGACCTCCCCGGATCGGCTGGGCGAGCTCGCCGTCCGCCAGCTGGTCACGCGGATCGCCGATCCGGAGCGGGCGGGAGCCCCGATCGTCCGCCTGATCGAGCCGCGTCTGGTCGATCGGGGGAGCACACGCCCGGTCGCCTGACCGGGGAGCATCGGCCAGCCGCGAGCGGCGGCGCCGCCCGCCCGCGCACGGACGGGGAGCGGACGATCCGACCGTGAAGAATCGTCGAACCGCTTCGACTTGTCTTTCTCCTCCAGCGCCGCTACAGTTGTCGAACCGGTTCGACGATGAAAGGAGACGCGATGGCCATCACCATCACGGATGTCGCCCGCCACGCGGGCGTGTCACCCAGCACGGTCTCCTATGCGCTGTCGGGCAAACGACCGATCTCGCCGTCGACACGTGCGCGAATCGACGAAGCGATCGCGACTCTGGGCTTCACCGCCAACGCCGGCGCACGAGCACTCGCCACGTCCCAGACCATGGTCATCGGGCTGCTCACCCAGTTCCACCAGGACGAGTTCGCGCCGGCCATGCTGCAGTACGTCCTGCCGGTGTCCGACACCGCACGCGAGCTCGGCTACGACATCCTGCTCGTGACCGAAGCCGACGCGACGGCCGCACTCCGCCGAGTCACCAGCGCGGGGATGGTCGACGGGGTCGTCCTGCTTGATGTCGTCCACGAGGATCCGCGGCTGGACACCCTGCGCGCCGCGCCCCAGCCGGGAGCACTCGTCGGCCTCCCCAAGCACACCGAGGGACTGGACGTGTTCGACCTCGACTTCGGCGAGTCGGCGCGGATCCTCGTCGATCACCTCCACGAGCTCGGGCACCGCGAGATCATCGTCGTCTCTCCTCCGCGGCACGTCTTCGACCGCGGCGGGGCCTACGGCTGGCGCTTCCGCGACGCGGCGCTGGAGCGAGGCGCCCGGTACGGCCTGCAGATGCATCCGTACTTCGGCGAGGCGAAGCAGCCGGCCATCGGGCAGACGATCAACGCCATCCTCGACGCCCGCCCGACCGCGACCGCCATGATCGTCCACAACGACGCCACCATCGCAGCACTGCCGCCCGTGCTGGCGGCGCGCGGGACTCGTGTGCCGGAGGATCTGTCGGTGGTCAGTCTCTACTCCAAAGACTTCGGTCGAGCCTTCTCGCTCCCCTACACGGCGATCGAGAGCTCCCCCGATCAGCTGGGCCAGCAAGCGGTCCGGCACCTGGTGCGCAGGATCGCATCGCCCGAGCTCGCAGGAGCACCGGTGACGCGCTTCATCGCACCCGAACTCACCATCCGCGGGAGCACCGAGTAACCCGATCCCTACAACGCAGCAGAGCATCGCTCCCGCGACACCCGAACAGCAGTACACGATTCAAGGAGGAATACTGTGATCGCAAACAAGCGCACCCGGCTCATCGGCGCCGCCGTGCTCACGGCCGCCGTGATCGGCGGCGTGTCGGCCTGCTCCAGCTCGAGCCCCGGCTCCAGCAGCAGCGCAGGCGGCACGTACACGTTCTGGGACCCCTATCCCCAGTTCGACGCGTCCGCAGACTGGACGAAGCTGGTCGAGCAGTGTGGCGAGGACGCCGGGGTCACCGTCAAGCGCACCGGCTACGACACGAGCGACCTCACCAACAAGGCCCTCCTCGCCGGGCAGCAGGGCAGCTCCCCCGACCTGCTCCTGGTCGACAACCCGGTTGTCTCGACCCTGGCCGAGGCCGGCATCCTCACGACCACCGCTGAGAACAAGCTCGACACCTCGGACATCCAGAAGAACATCCTGGCCGCCGGCGAGCTCGACGGGAAGACGTACGGCGTTCCGATCGGCGCGAACACGCTGGCCCTGTACTACAACAAGGCCGTGCTGAACACCGCGGGCGTGGATGTGTCCACCATCAAGGACTGGAACAGCCTGACCGCCGCTCTCGCCAAGGTGAAGGCCGCGGGCAAGAAGGGCATCACCTTCTCGGCGATCGGCACCGAAGAGGGCAGCTTCCAGTTCCTGCCGTGGTTCTGGGGCTCCGGCGCCAACCTCAAGCAGCTCGACTCCGACAAGGCCGTACAGGCGCTGTCGCTGTGGACCGACTGGGTGAAGCAGGGCTACGCTCCCAACTCCGTGATCAACAACACCCAGACCACGTCGTGGCAGGAGTTCGCGACCGGCGACTTCGCCTTCGGCGAGAACGGCACCTGGCAGCTCGGCAACGTCAAGAAGGCCGGGATCGACTACGGCATCCTGAGCATCCCGGGCATCGACGGTGGCTCCGCGCCGGCTCCGACAGGCGGCGAGTTCATGACGATCCCGGTGCAGAAGGACACCGGGCGGTACGCGACCTCCAAGAAGATCGCCGACTGCCTCACCAGCACCTAGAACTTCGTGAAGACCGACACCACCCTCTCCTACATCGCGCCCACCACGGCCGCGCGGGAGAAGCAGGTCGCGGCCGACCCGGAGCTGAAGCCCTGGGTCGAGGCCGTCGCCGCGGCCAAGGGCCGCACCAGCGACAACCTCGGCACGAAGTACCCGAAAATCTCGCAGCAGCTCTGGGGTGCCGTGCAGAACGCGCTGAGCGGTTCCCAGTCCCCCGCCGACGCACTCAAGGCCGCCCAGACGGCAGCGGCGGCCGCTACGAAGTAGCGCCGACGCGCAACCCGAGTAAGGCAAACCGATGACAACCATTCAGACAGTGCCGCCCGGTTCTGTCGGAGACCACGGCGGGGTGGCGCGCGGCGACACCCCGCCCCGGTCCCGACGGCGCAGGCGGCGCACCGGGCAGTGGCCAGCGTGGGCGTTCCTCGCCCCTGTCGTGATCTACCTCGCCGTCTTCTACGCCTACCCGCTGTATCGCAACATCGAGCTGAGCGTCCGCGACTACACGGTGCGCTCGTTCGTGATGGGCGACGCGCCGTTCGTGGGCTTCGACAACTACATCTCGGTGTTCCAGAGTCCGACGTTCGGTCCGGCGTTCCTGCACACCGCCCTCTTCACTGTCATCTCCATCGTGTTCCAGTTCACGATCGGAATGGCTCTCGCCGTGTTCTTCCACCAGCACTTCCGGCTGAGCGCGACCCTGCGGGCCCTGTTCCTGGTCCCGTGGCTGCTGCCCCTCATCGTGTCGGCCTCCACGTGGTCGTGGATGCTCAACAGCGATTCCGGCGTCGTCAACGCGTTCCTGCAGGCCATCGGTCTGCCCGGCATCAACTGGCTGACCTCGCCGGACTGGGCCCTGACCAGTGTCATCATCGCGAACATCTGGATCGGCATCCCGTTCAACCTGGTGATTATCTACTCCGGTCTCCAGAACATCCCCACGGACCTCTACGAGGCCGCCGCCCTCGACGGCGCGAACGGCTGGCAGAAGTTCTGGCGCGTCACCTTCCCGCTGCTCAAGCCGGTCTCGGCGATCACCCTGCTGCTGGGCCTAATCTACACCCTCAAGGTGTTCGACATCATCTGGATCATGACGCGAGGCGGCCCGGGCACCGCGTCGACGACCTTCGCGACCTGGTCGTACCAACTCGGGTTCGCCTCCACGCTGCCCGACTTCAGCCCCGCGGCAGCGGTCGGCAATGTGCTGATCGTGATCGCCCTGATCTTCGGGTTCATCTACATCCGCACGCAGCGAAAGCAGGACATCTCATGAACGGCAGGCGGCCGTGGTGGAAGACCGTGGTCGGGGTGGTGCTGACCGCGATCATGCTGTTCCCCGTCTACTGGATGATCAACGTCTCGCTCACCCCGACGACCGAGATGCGCAAAAGCCCGCCCGACCTCTTCCCGGTCCACGCCACCTTCGAGGGCTACCAGGCCGTGCTGAGCCAGCAGCTGCCGTACCTCGGCACCAGCCTGATCATCGGCCTCGGCACGGTCGTCCTGACCATCGCCCTCGCGGCCCCGGCCGCCTTCTCGCTCGCGAAGCTGCGTCCGAGGGGCCGTGGGGTCCTCGACTTCGTGCTGCTGATCGCGCAGATGATCCCCGGCATCATCATGGCGATGGGCTTTTATGCCATCTACCTCAACCTCGGCATCCTCAACACGATCTGGGGCCTGATCATCGCCGACTCGACTCTGGCGGTGCCGTTCGGAGTGCTGATCTTCTCGGCCTTCATGGCGGGGATCCCCGACGAGCTGATGAGCGCGGCGAAGATCGACGGAGCAGGCACGTGGCGCACCTTCCGCTCGATCGTCCTCCCGGTGAGCCGCAACGCGATCGTCACGGTGTCGCTCTTCGCGTTCCTGTGGGCCTGGTCCGACTTCACCTTCTCGTCGACCCTGAACAGCGGAGGCACCCTGCAGACGATCACCCTCGGCATCTACAGGTACATCGGCAACAACAACCAGGAGTGGAACGCGATCATGGCCACTGCCGTGGTGGCCTCCATCCCGGCAGCCGTGCTCCTCGTCCTCGCCCAGAAGTACGTCGCAGCGGGCGTCACTGCCGGGGCGGTGAAGGACTGACATGACGCTCCTCGATCAGTTCGCGTTCGACATCGGCGAGATCCCGTTCTCGCTCCGCGGCTCCTGGCTCGACCTGTCCCGCGTCATCGGTCTGCACAGAAGCTCCCCCGAGGTGCATCTGGTCACCCACACCGGCGGCATGCACCCGATCTTCCGTTTGGTGCCCGTCGGGGTGGACGGGGCCGAGGAACCGCAGGTGATCGCCACGGCTGCGACGCTCTCCTGGCGAACGGGTGCCGGGGAGGCCCAGGCCGTCTTCGCCTCCGGCCGGGGCATCCGCTTTCGCGGGCGGGGGTTCGGGCTGCGGTTCGTCGCGGGCGACCAGCTCACCCCGTTCACGGGCGGCTACCTCTTCGAGGACCCCGTCGACGGCGCGCTCACCCTCACGAGCTACGAGTCCGGCCGACGATACCGCTTCACCGTCGTGGAGGGATCGCCCACGACGACCGGTGTCGGTGCGCTCGGGCAGAACTCGCGCTCGATCGAGTTCGGCGCCGAGGGCGCGTGGGAGGTCCTCGTGGAGGAGATCGGCGCGGCCGCGCCGCGACCCGATGTCTCGGCGCGGTTCGACGACCTCGCCGCCGCGCGACGGCAGGAGTTCGCGCAGTACCTCGACGGGCTGCACGGAGCGGACATCGACGACGGCGCGATCAAGGCCGCGTACGTGCTGTGGTCGGCCACGGTCGCTCCGGCCGGGTTCGTGCGGCGCGAGGCCGTGTTGATGTCCAAGCACTGGATGGACAAGGTCTGGAGCTGGGACCACTGCTTCAACGCCATCGCCCTCGCCGGCGCCGATCCCCGGGCCGCACTCGACCAGTTCCTGGTCCCTTTCGACCACCAGGAGGCGACGGGCGCGATCCCCGACTCGGTGACGCACTCCGAAGTGCTCTACAACTTCGTCAAGCCGCCCATCCACGGCTGGGCGTTCGCGCAGCTGCGCCGCCGCACCGGCGACGCGTACACGGAGGCGGAGCTCACCAGCGTCTACGAGCACCTCAGCGCCTGGACGCGCTTCTGGCTCGATCACCGGCGCCGTCCCGGCCACCGCCTGCCGTACTATCAGCACGGCAACGACAGCGGCTGGGACAACTCGACCACCTTCGACGCGGGCGGCGTCGTCGAGTCGCCCGACCTGGCGAGCTTCCTCATCCTCCAGCTCCGAGAACTCCACGAGCTCGGCCGCAGGCTCGGCCGCTCGACACTCGAGTGGGAGGCCGCCGAAGGCGATCTGACCGCGGCCCTCTTCGAGGAGCTGTGGACCGGCGAGCGCTTCGTCGCACGGCTCGCAACGACGGGCGAGGCCGCTCCGGCCAACAGCCTCCTCAACTGCCTCCCCATCGTGCTCGGGGAACTGCTGCCGCGAGAGATCGCCGATGCGCTCGAGCGACGGATCGGCGAGCATCTGACGGCGTGGGGGCCGGCCACCGAACCGGTCGGCTCGCCCGAGTACGAGGACGACGGTTACTGGCGCGGCCCGATCTGGGCACCATCCACCGCCCTGATCGAGGACGGACTCCGCCGAGCCGGGCGCACCATCCTGGCCGACGAGATCAGCGCGCGCTTCCGGGCACTCTGCGAGACCTCCGGATTCGCAGAGAACTTCGATGCGCGAACCGGGGCGGGCCTGCGCGACCGCGCCTACAGCTGGACTGCCGCCGCCTACCTCACCCTGCGTTCCGACGCCGCTCAGCGCGGCGGCCGCACCGCATGACCAGGAGAACGATGACCGACACGATCAGCGCCGTCCGCCGCGGCGGCCCCGTGAGCCCCACCCGCTCCGCCCTGCGCCCCCTGGGCCCGGACGAACTCCGCATCACCGGGGGTTTCTGGGGCGACAAGCAGGAGCTCAACGGTCGCACGATCATCCGGCACTGTCTGAGCTGGATGGAACGCATCGGCTGGATCGCCAACTTCGACCGCGCTGCAGCGGGCACCGTCGCCGAGCACCACGACGGCATCGAGTTCGTCGACTCGGAGGTCTACAAACTGCTGGAGGCCATGGCCTGGGAGCTGGGCCGCGATCCGGGCTCGGAGCTCGAAGCGGATTATCACCGACTCGTCGCCCGGGTGGCGGCGGCCCAGGAGCCGGACGGCTACCTCCACACATCGTTCGGCCGACCGGGTCAGCGGGCGCGCTACTCCGACCTCGAGTTCGGCCACGAGCTCTACTGCTTCGGCCACCTCTTCCAGGCCGCCGTGGCCCGCGTGCGCAGCGGCCGCCACGACACGATCGTGGAGGTCGCACGCCGGCTCGCGGAACACGTCCACGCGGAGTTCGGACCAGGCGGACGCGACGCCGTCTGCGGCCATCCCGAGATCGAGACCGCACTCGTCGAGCTCGGCCGCGCGCTGTCGGAGCCCCGGTACATCGACCTCGCGGCCGTCCTCGTCGAACGCCGGGGGAGGCGTCGGCTGAAGACCACGCTGTTCCAGGGAAGCGACTACTTCCTCGACGACCAGCCGGTGCGGTCGTCGGATCGACTGCGCGGTCACGCCGTGCGAGCCATGTATCTGGCCTCCGGAGCGGCGGACGTCGCGGCGGAGCGTGGCGACGCGGAGCTGTTGGCCGCCGTCGAACGCCAGTGGGCGAACACCGTGGCCTCCCGCACCTACATCACCGGCGGCGTCGGTGCCCACCATCAGAACGAGGAATTCGGTGCCGACCTCGAGCTGCCTCCGGATCGGGCCTACGCGGAGACGTGCGCGGCGATCGGGTCGGTCATGCTCAGCTGGCGGCTGCTGCTGGCCACCGGTGAGAGCAAGTACGCCGACCTGATCGAGCGGACGCTCTACAACGCGATCCTCGTCTCGCCGCGCGAGGACGGCAGGGCGTTCTACTACGCGAACACGCTCCACCAGCGGGTGCAGGGCACGGTCCCCGCCGACGACGAGCTGAGCGAGCGGGCGGAGTCCAGCCTCCGAGCACCCTGGTTCGAGGTCTCCTGCTGCCCGACGAACCTCGCTCGCACGCTCGCGAGCGTGGGCTCGTACATCGCGACCGCCACCCACGACGGCGTTCAGCTGCACCAGTTGGCGGACGCCGAACTCGCCACGCGAACGGGCGGCGGCGTGACCGTCGAGCTCGAAATGCGGACGAACGGGTACCCCTTCGGAGGCGAGATCGTCATCGCCGCGCGGTCGGACGGGGAGGTCGAGATCGCCGTCAGGGTGCCGGCCTGGGCGCATTCGGCGCGCGTGACCCACGCGGGCACCGATCACACCGCCGTCGACGGCTACGTCCGCATCCGCGCCCGGTTCGCTCCGGAGGATCCGATCCGCCTGTCGCTGCCGATGGAGCCCCGGTTCGCGTACCCGGCGCCCGGCATCGACGCCGTGCGCGGGACGGTCGCCGTCGAGCGCGGCCCCCTGGTGCTCTGCGCGGAGTCGACCGGCCTCCCGGAGGGCGTGCACGTGGACGAGATCCGCATCCACGACGGACTCCCGCTCGCCGCCACCCCGACGGGAGCGCGGGCCCGGATCACGGTCGTCCGCAGCCCCGGCGCCGAGTGGCCGTACGCGCCGCAGCCCGGGATCGTCTCCGGGGCCGAGGAGCGCACCCTCGAGTTGAAGCCCTACTTCGGCTGGGGCAACAACGGTCCGAGCACGATGCGGGTGTTCCTCCCTCGCCACAGCGCCTGAGCGACACGAGCCGCCTGGCCGCCATCGAAGTCATCGGCGATGGCGGCCAGGTCCCCCACGAGACCACGTGTCCGGGCACCACCGGCTACGCCGTGACGGAGCGGCGCTTGTTGTAGACGTCGAACGCGACGGCCGCCAGCAGCACCAGGCCCTTGATGAGCAGCTGGTAGTCGCTGTCGATTCCGAGGATCGACATGCCGTTGTTGAGGACTCCGATGATCAGGCCGCCGATGATCGCGCCGGGGACGGTGCCGATACCTCCCGTGACGGCCGCACCGCCGATGAACACCGCTGAGATCGCGTCGAGTTCGAAACCGTTGCCCGCGCTCGGACTCGCCAGGTTGAGACCGGCCGTGAACACCAGACCGGCCACCGCCGACAGGACGCCCATGTTCACGAAGAGCAGGAACGTCACTCGCTTCGTCTTGACGCCCGAGAGCGCGGCGGCGGCGAGGTTGCCTCCGATCGCGTAGATGTGCCGCCCGAAGACGGAACGGTTCATGATCGCCGAGTAGCCGATCACGAGCACCGCCAGGATGATGAGGACGATGGGAGTGCCGTTGTAGCTCGCGAGGAGCACGGTGATCACCAGCACCAGGAGCACCAGGAACGCGAGCTTGACGAGGAACCACCACAGCGGCTCGTCTTCGAGGTCGAACTTGCGGCGGACCGCCCGCTGACGGAGCGCGTTCGCGATGATCGCGATGCTCGCCAGGATGCCGAGGACCATGGTGAGGGGCTCATACCCGGTGGTGCCGAACGTCGGCAGGAAACCGGAGCCGATCGCACGGAACTCCTTCGGGAAGAAGGAGATCTGCTGGTTTCCGAGTGCGATCTGGGCCGCCCCGCGGAACGCGAGCATCCCCGCGAGGGTGACGATGAAGGCGGGGATGCCGAAGTAGGCGATCCAGAACCCCTGCCACGCGCCGACGAGCGCGCCGAGGACGAGGCAGAACACGACGGCCAGCGGCCAGGGCAGATGCCATTGGGAGATGAACACTCCCGCCATCGCGCCGATGAACGCCACCACGCTGCCGACCGAGAGGTCGATGTGGCCGGCGATGATGACCATGACCATGCCGATCGCCAGGATCAGGATGTAGCTGTTCTGCACGATCAGGTTCGACACGTTGATCGGGGCGAGGGTGATGCCGCCGGTCGCCACCTGGAAGAAGATCACGATCGCGATCAGGGTGATGAACAGGCCGATCTGGCGCAGCTGCCCGGTCAGATAGCTGAGGGCGTTGATAAACGGTTTCATGCGTGCTTCTTCTCGCGTTCCTGGGTCATGAATTGCATGAGGTATTCGGCGGTCGCCTTCTCTCTCGGCACGTCGGCGGTGATCCGGCCTTCGCTGAGGGTGTAGATGCGATCGCAGATGCCGAGCAGCTCGGGCAGCTCGGAGGAGATGACGACGATGCCCTTGCCCTGGTCGGCGAGCCGGTCGATGATCGTGTAGATCTCGTACTTCGCGCCCACGTCGATGCCGCGGGTCGGCTCGTCGAGGATCAGCACGTCCGGGTCGGAGTACATCCACTTCGACAGCACGACCTTCTGCTGGTTGCCCCCCGACAGCTTTCCGGTGATCGCCAGGACGCTCGGCGTCTTGATGTTCATCGACCGCCGGAAATCCTCGGCCACGAGCCGCTCGCGCTGCTCGTTGACGAAGTGGAACCAGTTGACGAGCTTGTCGAGAGCCGCGATGGAGATGTTGCGCTGGATGTTGTCGATCAGGTTGAGGCCGAAGTGTTTGCGGTCCTCGGTGGAGTAGGCGATGCCGTTCGCGATCGCCTTCGACACGGTGCTGACCGAGATCGGTACGCCCCTCTTATAGACCTGTCCGGTGATCCCGACCCCGTAGCTGCGACCGAAGATGCTCATGGCGAGCTCGGTCCGCCCCGCGCCCATCAGTCCCGCGATGCCGACGATCTCGCCCTCGCGCACCGAGAAGCTGACATCGTCGACCACCGTGCGGGTGCGATCGAGAGGGTGGTGCACGGTCCAGTTCTCGACGCGGAGCAGTTCCGCGCCGGTGTGCGGGACATGGTCGGGGAAGCGGCTGGCGACGTCCCGGCCGACCATGCCTTTGATGATGCGCTCTTCGCTGGTTCCCCGCTCCCCCATCTCGAGCGTCTCGATCGTGCGTCCGTCGCGGATGATGGTCACGCGGTCGGCGATGGCTTTGATCTCGTTCAGCTTGTGACTGATGATGATCGACGTGATGCCGTGCGTCTGGAGCTGACGGATGAGATCGAGCAGGTGGGCGGAGTCGTCGTCGTTGAGCGCGGCGGTCGGCTCGTCCAGGATGAGGATCTTGACCTCTTTGGAGAGCGCCTTGGCGATCTCGACCAGTTGCTGCTTGCCGACGCCGATGTCTTTGATCTTGGTGATCGGATTGTCGCTCAGGCCGACGCGCTCGAGCAGCTTCGCGGCTTCGAGGTTCGTGGCGTTCCAGTCGATGAAGCCGCGCTTCTGGCGTTCGTTGCCGAGGTAGATGTTCTCGGCGATCGACAGATACGGCGACAGCGCCAGCTCCTGATGGATGATGACGACGCCTGCCGCCTCCGAGTCGTTGATCGACCGGAACTCGACAGGCTCGCCGTTCACGACGATCTCGCCCTCGAAGGTTCCGTGCGGGTACACGCCGGACAGCACCTTCATCAAGGTGGACTTGCCGGCGCCGTTCTCACCGCAGATCGCGTGGACGGATCCCTCTTCGACGGTGATCGAGACGTCTTGCAGCGCTTTCACGCCGGGAAAGCTCTTCGAGATGTTCCGCATCTCGAGAATCGTGCGGGCCATGGTCTCCCTTGCTCGTGGTGAGGGCCGGCGGGCGGGCTCGAGGCACACCCGCCGGCCTGTGGTCCGCTGCTACTGCAGTTCGGATTCCTTGTAGTAGCCGCTGTCGACCAGGATCTCCTTGTAGTTGTCCTTCGTCACGACCACCGGCTGGAACAGGTAGCTCGGCACGACCTTGACCTTGTTGTCGTAGCTCTTCGTGTCGTTGACCTCCGGCTTCTTGCCCGTGAGGAGGTCGTTCGCCATCGAGGCCGCTTCGTTGGCCAGCTTGCGGGTGTCCTTGTAGATCGTCGAGTACTGGGTTCCCGCGATGATCTGCTTGACGCTCGCGACCTCGGCGTCCTGACCGGTGATGACCGGGATCGTCTTGCCGCCCGACCCGTAGCCGGCGCCCTCGAGCGCGCTCAGGATGCCGTCGGACAGGCCGTCGTACGGCGAGAGCACGCCCTGCACGGTCGCGCCGGTGGAGTACGACTTGGCGATCAGGTCCTGCATCCTGGCCTTCGCCGTCGCCGGGTCCCAGCGCTGGATCGCGACCTGGTTGAAGGCGGTCTGACCGCTGCCCACGACCAGTGTCCCGTCGGCGATGTACGGCTTCAGCGTGTCCATCGCGCCGTTGTAGAAGAACGTCGCGTTGTTGTCGTCCGGGCTGCCGGCGAAGACCTCGATGTTGAACGGACCCTTCGTTCCCGTGGGCTTGCCGTCCTTGTCGAGCACACCGAGTCCGGTGAGGAGCGAGTTGGCCTGGTAGACACCGACCTTGTAGTTGTCGAAGGAGACGTAGTAGTCGACGTTCTTGTCGCCGGTGAGCAGGCGGTCGTACGAGATGACCTTGATGCCGGCCTTGGCCGCGGCGTCCAGCTGGTCCGTGAGCGAGCCCCCGTCGATCGAGGCGATGATCAGCACCTTGGCACCCTTGGTGATCATGGTGTTGACCTGCTGGACCTGAGTGGGGATGTCGTTGTTGGCGTACTCCAGGTCGACCTTGTACCCGTCCTTCTCCAGGTCGGACTTGACGGCGTTGCCGTCGGCGATCCAGCGTTCGGAGACCTTGGTCGGCATCGCGACTCCGACGAGCGCGCCCTTGTTGTCGGTGCCCGATCCCGAGCCGGTGCCTCCGCGACCCCCTCCTGTGCAGGCGGCGAGTGCGACCGCGACGCCGAGGGCCGCGGCGGCGAGTGCGACTTTCCTGAACTTCACTGTGATTCCCTTCGAGCGGTGTGGCGACCCGTGCGCCCGATGCGCGCGGATTCGCCGGGCTCGGAACCGTCACGCCCGCGACGCCCAGCACTCGACGGGATGTCGCACGCGCGACCGCTGCGGTGCGATCGGACTGCTGACATCGGTGACTCCCTCGTCGTATGCTGGGCCGTACGCAATATATGAGACCGGTCCCAGAACGGGTTAGACGCTACGACCCTCACCCATCGTTCGTCAAGCCTCCCGGCCAAATAAGATGAACCAGGTCGACTCCTCCGGCAGCGCAGCCGACCTCTCGACGGAATCAGGACGCATGGAAGAACCCCCGCCCGCCGACCGGCGCGCGCTCTCGATCCGGGACATCGCCCGGTTGGCTGGCGTGTCGCGGCAGACGGTGTCCCGGGTGCTCAACGGCGAGCGCTACATCAAGCCGTCCACCGAGGCACAGGTCCGCAAGGTGATCGACGAGCACTCGTGGCGGCCCAACAGCGCTGCACGCGCACTGGCGACCGCGCGCTCGAGAACGATCGGCCTGCTCGTGTCCACCCGCTCCCACTACGGCCCCTTCAGCGCCGCGGCCGCCATCGACGAGGCGGCACGGAACCGCGGATACGCCATCGTGACCGCGACGCTCGCCCGGGAGGACGACGAGAGCATCGAGGCCGCACTCGACGCCTTCGTCGCGCAGGGTGTGGAGGGGGTGGTGGTGATCGCGCCCCAGCAGCGTGCCCATGAGGCCCTCCAGCGCGTCACGGTGCGGATGCCTCTCGTCAGCCTGCACTGGGAGAGTGCCGACGACGGGCATGTCGCGGCACTCGACCAGATGGCCGGCGCCCGCCTCGCCACCCGGCACCTCATCGAACTCGGCCACACGCGCATCCGCCACCTCGCCGGGCCGCAGGACTGGAAGGAGGCCGAGGACCGGATGAACGGGTTCCTCGCCGAGCTCTCCGACCACGACCTGCCGATCACCGCCCCGATCCTGGGCGACTGGACAGCGGACCTCGGCTACGAGGTCGGGCTCAAGATCCTGCAGCACCCCGACTTCTCCGCCGTCTTCGCGTCGAACGACCAGATGGCGCTCGGCCTGATCCATGCCGCGGCGGACCTCGGCATCTCGGTGCCGGAGCAGCTCAGCATCGTCGGGTTCGACGACATCCCGGAGGCACGGCACTACTCGCCGCCGCTCACGACCGTCCGGCAGGACTTCGACTCGCTCGGCACGCGCGCGATCACCGTGCTGCTCGCGCAGATCGAGGGCACCGGCGACTCACCGGCGGACGAGCTCCCGGTTCCCGAGCTGGTCATCCGTTCGAGCACGGCTCCCCCGCGCGCTCCGTGATCCGATCAGGCCGACCCGAGGACGTCCCGTGTCCGGCGGGACTCGATCGCACGGGGTGAGCCGGGCCGCCGGTCGCCGCACCGGCACACAGCCCGGTGCCCGGCACACAGCCCGGAATGGGAGAAGCCTCAGACGGAAGGGGCTGAGGCGGGGCCTCCTCGCAGCCCCGTCTGCCACCGTCGTCCCGTGACCCCCGCCCGACCCCTGCCCCGGTGGCGCCGGCAACGTCGGAGCCGCGTGCTCGCCCTCGCCCTGATCCTCGCGGGGTTCACGGTGCTCGCCGGCTGGAACCTCGCTCGCGGCGGCGACTTCGACTTCTACGCCGCGTCCGCCCGTTCCATGTCCGAGTCCCTGCGGGCGCTGGCCTTCGGCGCCTTCGACCCGGCGGCGACCGTCACGCTCGACAAGCTGAGCGGGTTCTCCGTCCCCCAAGCCGCCTCGGTCGCGCTGTTCGGCATGTCCACCTCGGCGCTCGCCCTCCCGCAGCTGATCGAAGGCGTCATCGCCGTGTGGGCCGTGTCGCTCATCGGCCTGCGCTGGGCAGGTCCGCGGGTGGGCCTCCTGGCGGCCGCCTGCGCCGCGAGCACGCCGATCTTCGTCTCGATGTTCGGGCACCCCATGGAGGACGGGCTGCTCACGATGGCCCTCGCCCTGGCGCTGCTCTGGTGGCAGCGCGGTCTGCTGAGCGGTCGGGTGTGGCCGATGCTCGTCGCCGGGCTGTTCGTGGGCGTGGGGTTCCAGGCGAAGATGATGCAAGCCTGGTTCATCCTGCCCGCGCTCGTGGTCGGAACCCTCTGCGCCGGTGCCGTCACACGCGCACGCCGACGCCGCGCGCTTGCGGCGTGTGCCGCTCTCGTCGCGAGCGCCGTAGCGGCCTCTCTCGCGTGGATCACGGCGATCGCGCTCACTCCCGCTGCCGGCCGACCTTTCATCGACGGCTCCGTGAACGACAACGTCTTCGCGATGGTCTTCGGCTACAACGGCATCGACCGCCTGCTCCCGGGCGCCGTGCCGGGGGCCGTCGGCGCCCTCCACTCCGCGCCGGGTGGCCACGGCGGCGTCCTCCCCGCCCTCATCGCCCCCGGGGGACGGGCGTCCGCGGGCGGTCTCGCCAAGCTGCTCTCGCCGGAGTACGCGACCCAGATCGGCTGGCTCTATCCGGCGGCGATCGCCGGGGCGGTGCTCGTGTTCGTGCGGTGGGGGCCGAGACGGCGGCGGACGGGCCGCCACGGCCGGGCGGCGTTCGCCGTCGGACTCGGGCTCGTCGCCTGGTGCGCGACGGCGGCCGCAGTCCTGTCCGTCATCCATCTCCCCCACACGGCGTACGTCGCCGCGATCGGTGTGCAGCTCGCCCTGCTCGCCGCGATCGGATGGTGTGAGCTCATCCGTCTCGCGCTCCACGGCACCGGCGCCGCACGGCTCGCTCTGCCCGGCGTGGTGCTCGCGCAATCCGGCTGGACGGTGGCACTGGCCGCGGACGGCTCCGAACCCGCCGTGCTGTTCGCGGCAGCGGGGGTACTGCTCCTGCTCGGCATCGCGGCCGGCATCGTCCTCGTCGTGCCGTCGCTGCGACGCCTCGTGCTGCGGCGCCCGGGCGGCCGGCCCGTGCTGCCCCTGCTGGTCGCGCTCGCCCTCGTGTCGGGCCAGGCCTCCTTCAGCCTCCAAGCGCTGGACGCGGCTCGCGACGGTTCGGGAGGCGACGCCTCCGTCGGCGTCCGGCTTCCCGTGCCGTCATCGATGGACACGGGGTTCCGCATCTCGGCACCTGCGGTCGTCGGAGGCCATTCGACCCTCTCCCGGCAGCAGCAGGAGGTCGTCGACCTGGCGCGCGCGGAGGGCGGTGGAGCCGCGGGACGACCCCTCATGCTGACGGATTCGTGGTCCCTGTCTGCCGCCGTGATCTCCCGCACCGGCACCAGTGTGCTGACCGACGGCGGGTACTCCGGGTCGGTCCCGGTCTTCACGGCGAGCGCGATCCGCGGGATGATCGCGTCCGGGGAGGTGCGCGTGCTCGTGGTCGCACAGGGCGGGCACGCGACGGACCCCGTCCGCTCCGTCGCGCTGTCGGGAGAGTGCCGCTTCGTCCGGGCGTTCCACGACGTCGTGTCGGGGACGTTCCACCGGCGCCCGTCGCCGACGGACCTGTACCGCTGCAGACCTCCCGTCGACGCCGCCCGGCATTCGGGTGACGGCGGGCTCTGATCGGCACGACACCCTTTGCGCGCACGCACAGACCCCTTCGTCTACGCGCTCGAGGACCGGGGACCGACAGCCGAGTCCTGACCCAGGCGGGCGACACGCCCGGGTTCGTGACGGCGAACGCGCACGACCCGCGCTGCCCCTTCCACGCGCCGCCACCTTCACGAGCAGATCCGCATCACCCGGTGGTGGTGTGGGACTCCGCGATCCGCGCGTTCCGCTCCAGCCCTCTCCGACCCAGCCGAAACCTGACGGAAACCCCGCGCGCCTATCCTGACCACATGGAAGGTCCAGACGAGTCCGGTGCAGCGGAGTGGAAACGCTTCGGCGAAGACTCCGTCGAGCGGCTGATGCTAGCCGCGCTCGGCGACCGGCTCGGAACGTCCTTACGACCCCGCCAGCTGCTGCTCGCTGGGGGCGTCCGCGTCGAGGTCGAGGGCATGGATGCCGCGGGCGCGATCGTGGTGCAACTGGTCGCGAACCAAGGCTCCTACCGGTCGTCCTACCGCAACAAGGTGATGGCCGACATGTTCAAGCTCCTCTGGCTGCGCGCGGCAGACCCGAAGGTCGAGCGAGCGGCGGTGGTGGTGAACGCGGTCACCGCCCGCGCGCTCAACGGGTGGGTGGCCGTCGCGGCGGCGGATCTCGGCGTCGAGGTGTACCTGTTCGACGGTGCTGCTGTCACCCCTCTCCACGCTCAGAGTTAACACGCACGCAATCTTCGGGCGCGGTCACCGAAACATTGCCCGGATATCGTTGGGGGATATCAAGCGGACTCCGCGTGGCAGACATCGAACTCGCCACGCACGCTCTCCGCCATCTGGGAACGGGCCTGTGGGTCCGTGCACGGCATGGAGGGTGTGGAGAGTGACGCCAGCGGTAGAGCTGACCTCGGTCGGCAAAGTCTACGGGTACGGGTCTTCTGCGATGGTCGCGCTGAACGACGTCGACCTGTCCATCGAGCCGGGACGGTTCGTCAGCCTCATCGGCCCGAGCGGATGCGGAAAGTCGACGCTGCTGCGCATCGTCGCCGGGCTCGAGTCGGCCGGTCGCGGCGAGGTCCGCGTCCACGACGTGACGCCCGGTGAGGCGGGCGCGGCGAAGCTGATCGGGCTCGTGCCGCAGACCCCGGCGCTGCTGCCGTGGCTGACGGTGCTGCAGAACGTGACCCTGCCGCAGAAGATCAACCCGGGGGCCGCCAAGCGGCGCCAGCGCATCGGCCACCTCGCCGAGCGCGGCAGCGGCGACCAATCCCCCGACATGCTCGAGCTGCTCGACCGGGCCGGGCTGGCGGATGCCGCCCACAAGCTCCCCGCCCAGCTCTCCGGCGGCATGCAGCAGCGTGCGGCGATCGTGCGGGCCTTCGGCCTCCAGCCGGATGTCCTCCTGATGGACGAGCCGTTCTCCGCTCTCGACGAGTTCACCCGCGAGAGCCTCCAGGACCAGCTCCTCGACCTGTGGGACGAGCTGAAGACCACGGTCCTGTTCGTCACGCACTCGGTCTCCGAGGCCGTACGGATGTCCGACACCGTCGTCGTGATGGCGCCGCGTCCTGGTCGCATCGTCGACGTGATCGACATCGACCTGCCGCGGCCGCGCAACCAGAAGCTGTTCGAGGACCGCCGTTTCCACGAATACGAAGACCTGATCAGGGATCGCCTGCGCTCCGCGTGGCGATCGACGGACGCGGCGTAGGAGGTTACGAGATGAGCGTCGCAACAGAACGGGCCGCCGTGTCGCACACCCTGCAGGACGGCGTCCCCGCCGAGCCCTCGCGGTTCAGCCTCAAGCACCCGAAGTCGCGGCTGGCGTGGATCCGGCCCACGGTGTGGCTTCCGCTGGTCGTCATGCTCGCCCTCCTCGCCGGGCTCTGGCAGTGGGGCGCCGCATCCATGCCCTACCTGCTCCCCCCGCTGCAGGCGATCGGCGACTCCCTGGCCGACAACATCGGCTACTACCTCGGCAACGCCCTCATCACCCTGGGCGAGGCGACGGCCGGGCTGGCGATCGGCTTCGTCGCCGCGTTCGTCGTCGCCGTGCTGATCAGTGAGCTGCCGGTGGCGCGCAGGGCGATCATGCCGATCGCGGTCGTGCTCAACGTCACGCCGCTGGTGGCGATCGCGCCGGCCCTCGTCGTCGCGTTCGGCTTCGGTCCGCTGCCGAAGCTCATCATCACCGCGCTGATCTGCTTCTTCCCCATCCTCATCAACACCGCGGTCGGCCTCCGGTCGGTGCCGCAGCAGGTGATGCAGGTGTACAAGACGATGGATGCGTCCCGCCTGGAGATGCTCGTCCACCTCCGCATCCCCAACGCGCTGCCGTACATCTTCGCGGCCCTGCGGATCGTCTTCCCGCTGTCGATCATCGGCGCGGTCGTCGCCGAGCTCTCCGCCTCCGGGTCGACGGGCGGTCTCGGCACGGCCATCAGCGTCGCGTCGTCGATGAACCAGCTCGCCGTGGTCTACGCGGCCATCTTCGTCCTCGCGGTCATGGGCGTCCTCCTGCTCGCCCTCATCACCCTGATCGAGCGTCGCGTCCTGCACTGGCACGAGAGCTCGACCGACTGAGCGAGGGCGCTCCCGCCCTCCTCGCGCTCCTCCCACCTGTCGCCGACCGGCGACCAGGCCCACCCCTGCCATCGCGCACCCCTGCACCACCCCATCCCCCGAAGGAGTGACCCATGCAGCACCGTCTCATCAAGGCCGGTCTCGCGTCCCTCACCGCCGTCGTCCTGACGCTCGGTGTCGCCGCGTGCAGTTCCGGCTCCCCCGCAGACTCCGCGTCGTCCGGCAAGGCCATCTCGGCAGAGCGCTGTGCCGAGAACAAGAAGGCCGGCACGATCACGTACCTCTCCGGCTACCAGTTCCAGTCGTCCGCCTCGATCCTGGAGTACGTCGCCGCCAGCAAGCTCGGCTACTTCGACGACCTGTGCCTGAACGTGCAGCTGAAGCCCGGGACCGGCGACACCGCCCAGAACACGAAGCTGCTGGCCAGCGGGCAGGCGTCTGTCTCCGCCATCTCCCAGCAGGACCTCATCCAGGCGCGGGCCAACGGCATCGACATCGAGGGGATCTCGTCGTACTCGAACGCGGGCCTCGACATCCTGATGACCAACCCCGACATCACCGACCTCACGCAGCTGGATGGCAAGGTCGTCGGCCACAAGGGATACGTCCCCGCCGCGGTCGAGGCGATGATGGTCAAGGCCGGCGTCGACTGGAAGTCGCTCACCCTGGTCAAGGAGGGCTACGACCCCTCGGTGCTGCCGCGCAAGCAGGACGGCCTCGCCGCCCTCACCGGCTTCATCTCCAACGAGCCCAACCAGCTCAAGGCGGCCGGCGACAAGGTCACGGTCTGGCAGCCGGTCACGTACGGAATCCCCAGCTCGCTCGGCGCGATGGCGGTCAACCCGGCCTTCGCCAAAGCCCACCCGACCGCGGTGCAGGACATCCTCCGCGCCGCACTGCACGCCTACGACTACTGCAGTTCCAGCGATGCGAACACCGAGAAGTGCGTCGGCTTCGCGGCCGACCTCTCCGGCGGCGCCACGTACGACAAGAAGCTCAACGCGACCATCTGGAAGACCGAGACCAAGGTCGTCGCCGACAACCCCACTCCCGGCCAGCCGCTCGGCGGGATGGACGAGTCCAACGTGACGAAGCTCGTCGACATGCTGCACCAGTTCCAGATCGTCCCGGACAACGTGACCGGCGAGACGGCGCAGAAGTGGTTCGACGACTCCTACATCAAGGCCATCTACAAGGGCGACACGCTCATCTGGCCCGCACCGTAAGCCCCACCACCGAACGCAGCGAAAGGCCCTCAATGCCCGCGAAAGACTATGGGATCTTCCTCCCGATCGGAAACGGCGGCTGGATGCTCTCCACCACCGCACCCCACCCCGAAGCCACGTACGCCTGGAACAAGCGTGCGGCCCTCCACGCCGAGGAGATCGGCCTCGACTTCATCATGTCGATGGCGAAGTGGCGTGGCTTCGGCGGCACGACCGATCACTGGGGCCGCTCGCTGGAGTCGATGACCATGATGTCAGCGCTGGCCGAGGCCACGGAGCGGGTGAAGATCTGGGCCACCATGCACGCCAACGTGCACAACCCGGCGATCGCGGCGAAGATGTACGCCACGCTGCAGGACGTCTCCGGAGGCCGGGCGGGCATGAACATCGTCAACGGCGCCTACGCCGGGGAGTTCGAGCAGTTCGGCATCTGGGACCCCGCGCTCAGCCACGCCGACCGGTACACGATGACGGAGCTGTGGACGGAGGCCGTCACCCGGCTCTGGTCGGAGGACTCCGTCACGATGCACACCCCGTACTTCGACCTGGTCGACTGCGAGTCGCGGCCGCACCCGTCGGCCACGCCGACCATCATCAGCGCGGGCAAGTCGGAGGCCGCCCGCGCCTTCCAGGCGCGCTTCGCCGACGGGGCCTTCCTCGCCGGCGACAGCCTGGAGGAGATGAAGGAGCTCTCCGCCGACGTCCACGCCAGAGCCGCGGCGAACGGCCGCGCCTGCAAGACGTACTCCATGCTCACCGTCGTCCAGGACGAGACGGATGCGCTCGCCGAGGCGAAGGTGAAGGAGTGGGGCGCCGGTGTCGACCGGGAGGCGCTGGCGAACATGCGCGCGTCGTGGGGCGTGCCGGAGGACCAGGCCCGCGCCTGGGCCTCCGGCGCGGTCGGCGAGGCGGCGTTCCAGACCGCGTATGTCGCAGGCTCCGCGCAGACGGTGACCGAGCACATCCAGTACATCGTTGGCGAGGCCGACCTCGACGGCCTCATGCTGATCTTCCCCGAGTACGACCAGGACATGGTCCTGTTCGGCGAGACCGTGCTCCCGGCCCTGCGCGCGCACGACGCGGGCGGTGACCGGTGAGCGACCTCCGCGACGCGCAGCTCGCGCAGCTGACCCGGCCCGGGAGCGTCCCGGCCCTTGTCGTGGTGGACGTGCAGCGCGACTTCGGCGACCCGGCCGCGCTCGGCGCCTACGGACTGACGGACGAGGTCGTCGCCGAGCTCGACGCCACCGTGACCCGCATCGGTGCGCTCGTGGACTCCGCTCGCGCACTGGGCGTCCCGGTCGTGTGGGTGGAGCTCGGCAGCGACCCGACCCGTCCGTGGCGGTCGAGCAACTGGCTGCGCGAGGGTGACTACGACGCACCCATTGGACCCACCGAGCCCTGCATCGTCGGCACCCCCGGCGCGGAGTGGTACCGGATGCAGCCCACGGAGGGCGAGCTCCGCGTCGTCAAGCGCGGCTACAGCGGCTTCCTCGGCACCGACCTCGACGCGCGGATGCGCGCCGCCGGCTACGACTGGCTCACGATCGTGGGTCTCACCAGCGAATGCTGCGTCGACGCGACCGCGCAGGACGCCATGCAGCTCGACTGGCCGGTCGTGGTGCCGACGGATGCGACGGCCGCGTACGACCTCGCCGTCAACGAGGCCGCGCTCGTGCAATTGGAGCTCAACGTCGCGGTCCTCTCGGACACCGACGAGGTCGTCTCCCTCTGGAAGCAGGTGACCGTTTGAGCGGCATGCACATCGCCTACGACCTTTCCTTCACGCACACCGAGGGCCGCTGGGCGCAGCCCGGGTCGTGGGTCGGGCGGCAGTTCCCCGACGTGCGCATGTATCTGGAGGTGGCCCGCACCGCCGAGCGCGCCGGCGTCGACATGCTGTTCTTCGGCGACGGCTCCGGGATCCCGAGCACCTGGCGGGGCAGCATCGACCCGGCGGTCGAGTGGGGCATCCAATGGCCCCGGCAGGACATGTCGCCGGTCATCGCCGCCATGTCGACGGTGACGGAGAGCATCGGCTTCGGGCTCACCTACTCGTCGACGTTCATGCACCCCTTCTACGTCGCCCGTCTCCTCAACTCGCTGGACCACGTCACCGGCGGCCGGATCGCCTTCAACGTGGTCGCCTCCAGCCGCGGTGCGGATGCGGCGAACTACGGCTACGCGCAGCTGATCGACCACGACCTGCGATACGAGCGGATGGAGGAGTTCATCCACGTCTGCCGCGCGCTGTGGGACTCGGTGGCCCCGGACGCGATCGAGCGCGACCCGGCGACCGGCCGGTTCGCCGAGCCGTCGAAAGTGCATCCGATCGACCACGACGGCCGGTTCTTCACCGTCAAGGGCCCGCTGGCCTCCGTGCCGAGCCCGCAGGTGCATCCCGTGATCGTGCAGGCGGGCAACTCGCCGCGCGGCATCGCCGGGTCGGCCGCGTTCGCCGACCTGGTCTTCGGGTTCGGCGGCAGCATCGCCGGCCAGCAGCGCCACCGTCGCATGCTCGACGAGGCGCTCACCGCAGAGGGGCGCGATCCGGCGCACGTCGGCATCCTCTGGGCGACGCAGGCGATCGTCGGCCGCACCGCTGCGGAGGCGGCGGCGCGGCGGGATGCGGTGCTCGAGTTCTGGACGGAGGAGGCCATCGGCACGATGCTCTCGCACAACTCCGGGTACGACTTCTCGACGCTGCCCGGCTCGTTCCGGCTGGGCGAGCTGCGGGATGAGATCGTCGCGTCCCAGGCGAGCCCCGGCGGTTTCGTCGGCGCGCTCGTCGCGGAGTTCGGCGAGGACTACACGATCGGCCGGACCGAGTTCTTCGAGCACGGCTTCGAGGCCGCCAGCGGTCTCGACCACACCGTCGTCGGCGATGCCGCCACCGTGGCCGACGCCCTGGAGGAGAACTTCGCCCAGACCGGCTCGCGCGGCGGCTACATGCTCTCGAGCCCCCTCTCGATGCCGTCCGGTCTCGCCGACCTGAGCGAGCTGCTCGTCCCGGAGCTGCGCCGCCGCGGTGCCCTCGCGCCGCAGTACCCCGGCTCGACGCTCCGCGAGAACCTGGCGGTCTGAGGTGGGTGGCGCCGTGCGACGATCGACGCGGGATTGGCTCGCTCTGTCCAGCCTCTGCCTCGGCTTCTTCATGCTGCTGCTGGACAGCACGATAACGTCGGTCGCCCTGCCCGCATTGATCGCCGAGCTCGGAACGACCGCGACCTTCGCGATCTGGGTCAACAGCGGCTACTTGATCGCGTACGCGGTGCCCCTGCTGATCGCCGGAAGGCTGGGCGACCGGTTCGGCCGCCGGCGCATCTACCTCATCGGGCTCGCCGCGTTCACCGTCGGTTCCGTGCTGTGCGCACTGGCGCACGATGTCGGCTCGCTGATCGGCTGGCGCGTCGCGCAGGGCGTCGGAGCCGCGCTCATGACGCCGCAATGCCTGACGATCATCCGCACCCTGTTCGCCCCGCCACGGCTCGCGGTGGCGCTCGGGATCTGGGGTGCGGTCGGCGGCGCCGCCACTGCCGCCGGGCCGATCCTGGGAGGCTTGCTCGTCGGGGCGGCTGGCTGGCCGTCGATCTTCTGGGTCAACCTGCCGATCGGTCTGGTCGCCGCGGCGGCCGTGCTGGTCTGGGTGCCGGTGTCGGAGCGGCAGCCCGCGCGCATCCCGCTCTGGGCGATGGCGGGCAACGCCCTCGGCGTCGCCGCGCTGGTCCTCGGCATCCAGGGCACCGACGCGGCCTCGGCCTCCGTCGCTGACGTCCCGCGCTGGCTTCTGGTCGCGCTCGGCGCGGCGATCGTCGTGACCGTGGTGTGGCTGCAGCGCCGCTCGGGCGATCGCGCGCTGCTGCCGACGTCGCTGTTTCGTAGCAACGGCTTCGTCACCGCATCGTGGGGCGCTGCGGCCGCCGCCTTCTGCGTCGGCTCCGCGCCGATCCCGCTGATGCTGGCGCTGCAGGAGGACCGGGGGCTGGATGTGGTGACCTCCTCGCTGGTCCTGGTCCCGATGGGGGTGGTGTGCCTGTTCGCGGCTCCCGTCTCGGCCCGGCTGAACAACACCGTCGGGCTGCGCACGGTCGCCGTCATCGGCGGGGTCGCGCTCGTGCTGTCGATCGGCGGCACCTCCGCGCTGGTCTGGGCGGAAGCGCCGCTCTGGACCATCGCCGCGGTGTTCGCACTGTTCGGGATCGCGAACTCCTTCATCTGGTCGCCGTTCTCCATCGCTACCGTCAGCGCTGTCCCACGATCGTCGATCGGCGCCGCCTCCGGGGCCTTCAATGCGATGAAGCAGCTGGGCGCCGTGCTCGGCAGCGCTGCGACCGCCGTCGTGCTGGCGTGGACGGGTAATGCTGCCGCACTGGCCGCGCTCGCGCTCGTGGCCGTGCTGAGCATCGTCGCCGCAGTGCTCCTCGGCGCGCATCCAGCGGACGCCCACGACGACGGTCGGCGCGGCGTCCTCGTCGGCACCGTCGTCGGCGGCGCAGGCGCCGGCCTCGGCCTCGGCTTCCCGACCGCGAACATCGACCTGGAAGAGCCCGGCACCCGGCCCGCCGACGGCGTCTACATCGGCGGCTTCCGCGCCCAGTCGTGGAGAAAGCCGCTGCCTGCCCTGATCTCCATCGGGACGAACGACACCTTCCCCGGCCGCGCGCACACCGTCGAGGTGCACGTGCTGGACTTCGCCGGCGACCTCTACGGGCACCGCGCCGAGGTGACCGCGGATCGGCTCCTCCGCGAGCAGAAGACCTTCGCGAGTCCCGACGAACTGGCCGAGGCCATGCGGCAGGACGAGCGGGAGGCCCGTTCTCTGCTCGCCGCAGCCCGGAACCCACACGAAAGGAATGTCTCCTGATGTTCACTGCCGCCGTCATCGTGGGCAACCCCAAGCCGCAGTCGCGCACTCGGGACGCCGCCGAGCGCCTCGCCGCCGTCCTCGGCGCGAACGCGACGACCATCGAGGTCTCCGAACTCGGCCCGCGTCTCCTGGGTTTTGAGGACCCGGTCGTCGCCGAAGCCGTCGCCAGAGTGCAGGATGCAGATCTGGTCGTCGCCGCCTCTCCCACCTACAAGGGCACGTACACCGGTCTGCTGAAGCTCTTCCTCGACCAGTTCGCCACCGCCACCGGCCTCGCCGATCAGGTCGGCGTGCCTCTCATGCTCGGCGCCGGCCCGGCGCATGCGCTCGCCCCCGAGCTCACCCTCAAGCCCGTGCTGGTCGAGCTCGGCGCCGTCTGCCCCGCCCAGGGGCTCTACCAGCTCGACTCCCGCTACGCCGAGGAGGGCGCGCTCGACAAGTGGGTGGACGCCTGGGCGCCCGCGATCCACGCCTCTCTGCGGATGGATCGGTCGCGATGACGATGACGCACGACTTCACCTCGGATCCCGAGCAGATGCGCGCGGCCTTCGCCGGCTTCCCCTCCGGCGTCGCCGCCCTCGCCGCCATGATCGGGGAGGAGCCGGTTGTGATGATCACCTCCTCTTTCTCGGTCGGCGTCTCCTTCGACCCGCCGATGGTCTCCTTCGCGGCGCAGCGCAGTTCGACGACCTGGCCTGACCTCGCGGCAGCAGCGGCGATCGGTGTCTCGGTCCTCGGCGAGGACCACGCGGGACAGACGAGACAACTCGCCTCCCGAGACAAGCGGAACCGTCTCCGCGGCGTCCGCAAGGCCGAACTGCCCTCCGGCGCGGTGTTCCTGGAAGGTTCTCCCACCTGGCTCGAGTGCGCCGTCGAGCACAGCTACCCGGCGGGCGACCACGACATCATCGTCCTGCGCGTGCTCTCGATGATGAGCGACGAGCTGCCGACGCCGATCGTCTGGCACCAGCGAAAGGTGAAGGTGCTGTCAGAGAGGCGGGAGTGACCGAGGTGCTGTCGCCCCCTCCTCCGACGGCACGGAGCGCCTGGCGTCGCGCGGAGGTCGAGAACCCGCACGGGACCCGACGTCGACGCGACAGTCACCGGTGCCACGATCGGTGACCTGGGCGAGCAGTGGATGACTGCACAGAGCAACCTCACGCCGTCATCGGTGGCTGCGATGGAGTCTGCGTGGCACCCACACGAGCGCAGACCAGGGAACAGGACACCTCGGTGAGAGTCGACGCAGTGACGTCCAGCGGTGGGTCGAAACCGATCTTGGCTTTCCCCGCCCCGAGAAACGAGAAAGCCCCCGGAACCGTAGGATTCCGGGGGTCTTGTAGCGAGGGCGGGACTCGAACCCGCGACACCACGATTCTCGACGGGCTCAACTCGTCCTTGCTCATCATTGCTCGATTTCCCGACCTGATCAGGCTGGAAGGTGAGCTCGCTACGCTCGTCGGCGATCATCCTTGCTCGTCGTTTCCGACTGTTTCCGCCGGGTAAGCGCCGGGTCCGCGATCCCCTGCAGGATCTCCGTCAGGTCTGGCCCCTCGTGCACCTGCGGGATGTAGTGCAGCTTGGTCGTGGCTGTGCCGGAGTGACCGAGCTGCTGGCTCGCCAGCTCCGGGTCCTCAGCAAGCGTCGCCACAGACTTACGGAAAGTGTGCGGCACGACCCAGTCGTATCCGATCTCTTCGCGCAGATCCCTCCACTGTCGACGGAGGTTCGCCGGCGCGCGCACGCTTCCGACGGCCGAAGCGAACACGAGGTCGAAGTCGTTCGTCGACTCCCGCAGACGCCGCCGCTCGAGCATCTCCGTGACGAACGGGGGCAGCTTCAGCCGGCGACGAGACGACGAGGTCTTCGGGTGCTCCTGGATGATCATGCCGCGCCCGTTCACCCATACCACCGTCGCACGGATCTGTGCCGTGGCGACGTCGTGCTCAAGGTCCAGGTCCGCCCATCTGAGCGCGAGTGTCTCGCCGATGCGGGCGCCGCTGCCGAGCATGAAGTCGACCGGCTCCGGCACGTCGCGCAGGACGGCGAGCTCGTTCGCGTACATCTTGGATCGAAGATCCCAGAGCTGCTCGATGGGCAGGACTCGGACCTCCTTCCGGGTCTTCTTGATCGTGGCGACATCGCGCAGCGGGTTGCGGTCGATCGCACCGTGGCGCGCGGCGAGTCCGATGATGCCGGAGAGCACGGTCTTGGTCACGATGGCCGTTGCCGACCCGCGGGTGGATGCTGTGAGCTTCAGGAATCGGTCCAGCCGGGCGACGCTGATCTCGCGCATGCGCACGCCGCCGAGGCCCTGGGTCACCACTCCTTCAAAGACCTCGCGGTAGCGCCGCTCGGTATTGAGCGCCTTCACTCCCTCGATCTCGTCTCGCAGCCAGACCTCGCCGACGGCTCGTACTGTCGACTCCTGGGTGAGATCCTCTTCTGTCAGCGTCAGCCGCTTGGTGAGGTAGTCCTTAAGGGCGTCCTCGGCCTTCTGCCCAGTGGCCGCGGTTCGCTCGACCTTGCGCGTGACGCCGTCGTGGTCGCGGTAGCGGGCGGATGCGACCCACTGCTTCGGTGCGACTTGCCGGCGGTTGATTCGCCCCCAGGTGCCGATGACGAGCGGCGGCCTAGGCATGGTTCCTCATGTAGATACGCATCATGTGCTCGGTGACGCCGAGTTCGTAGGCGATCCTGCCGGGATCGTCGGTCTGAAGCGCGACCTCGCGCAGACGTGTGGGCCGGATGAGCCGCTGTGCGGCGATGCGGTCGGCGCGGTCCTCCTGCGAGCGCGTGGTGCCTACGTCCTGGTGCTCGAAGTGGACGATCTCGTGCGCGAGCGCGCACCGCTCGACGTCGTCGCGTTGGTTTGGGCGGAGGAAGATCGCTCCGCGGCGTCGGGAGAAGGCGGCGATCATCTTCGGGCTTGGGAGGTTCGGGTTGACGATGACCGGGATCGCGAGGTCCTCGGCGTGTACCCACGGGTCGTAGTCCATAGCGCACGGTCCGTCAATGAGGCTCTGGATGCCGAACATGTAGTTCGTCGAGCCTGGCAACGGGCGGCGCTCGTCCCAGTCCGAGAGCAGCATGTCGAGTGCTTCGATCGTCAAGATTCCCCCCTGCTTGGGTCGATGTGTGAGCCGTCTTCCGTGGCGGCGAGGTCGATGTCGTTGGAGAGATCGACGCTGTGCAGGTCAGTATCCGCATGGGGTACGACACTCAGCCGAGGCTTCACGCCGAATCGACGGAGGTCTGCGGCGTCCGCGTTGTTGAGCGAAGGGATGTAGCTGGCGATCTCGAACCCACGCTTCTTGAGATTGGCGAGGGCGTCGCGCATGATCACATCCGGGCCGATCTCAAGCGCGTGCGCGAGGCGACCCAACTCCTCCACGTCGATGACGCGCTTGCCGTTGAGACTCTTAGAGACGGTCGGATGCGGCAGTCGCGCACGATCTGCAAGCTCGCGGAGCCCCAGGTTCAGGTAGGCGCGGCGCGCGCGCAACTCGGCAGCGACGGCCTCGACAAGCGGACCGAGTTCTCTACTAGCGGTTCCCATATGGAACAAGATAACCACTTTTGGAAACGGGGTCAACAAGCTTGACCTGGTTCCAATTGGAACCTAATGTGGGGGCATGGAAGCACTCACGTATGGCGAATCGATCGCCGCCGAGGTGCGGGCTCAGATTGCGCGGGCGGCGAGAACACACTCGTCGATCGCGGAGGAGACGGGAATTCCGAAGGCAACCCTTTCGCGCAAGACGACAGGGAAGACGCCGTTCAACGTCATCGAGGTGGCGCAGATCGCGGTGGCCTTGGGCATCGATCCCGACGACATCTTCCGCGCCGCTGCGGGACGTGACCAGCGCTCGGACCAGATGGCAGAAGGACACGCGGCATGAGTCAGATGCTCACGATCGAGCAGCTCTCTGACGATCTGCAGGTCCCCGTCAAGACGATCTACGGCTGGCAAGCGAAGAAGTACGGCCCGCGCGCGATCCGCGTCGGGAAGTACCTCCGCTGGCGGCCGGAGGACATCGAAGCGTGGAAGCTCTCGCTCCTTCCGGCACCGAACGTCACCCCGATCGGCTCGCGCAAGTCCGCATAGCAGAAACGCCCCGGGGCCAACCGGGGCGAATCAGAGAGGAGCAAGTCCTTTGAACACGACTGACATTAGCATCTTCCGGCGCGAGGGGGTGGATCTCCGCGTGATCGTCCTCGACGATGAACCCTGGTTTGTGGCGACAGATGTCTCCAGCGCCCTCGGCTACCGCATGGCCAGCGACATGGGCCGCAACCTTGACGAGGACGAGAAGGGTACGCACATTCTGCGTACCCCTGGCGGAAACCAGACCGTCAGCATCATCAGCGAGGCCGGCCTCTACTCGGCGGCACTCCGTTCCCGAGTTGCGCAGGCCAAGCCGTTCAAACGGTGGGTCACTCACGAGGTGCTCCCTGCAATTCGCAGAACGGGCGGGTACGTCGTCGAGGCGCAGCGCGCTCTGCCTCACGACTTCGCGTCAGCCCTCCACGAGCTGCTCGCGGAGGTCGAGGCCCACGACGCAACACGCGCTGAGCTGGCCGAGGCAGCCCCCCGCGCTGACGCGTGGAACGCGATCGCGTCAGCCGAGGGCGACTACTCCGTGGGCGACGCAGCGAAGATCCTCACGCGCGGCGGCATCCCGACCGGCCCGCAGCGACTTTTCACCCAGCTCGCCGAGATCAAGTGGATCTACCGCGGCGGGGACGGCAAGTGGCGCGCGTTCGCCGAGCGCATGGAGAAGGGCTACCTGTCCGAGAAGGCACAGTTCCACCACCACCCGGGCACGGGCGAGCTCGTGCTCGACCCGCCGCAGGTCCGTGTCACCGTCAAGGGCATCGACCGGCTGCGCCAGCGGCTGCACGTCGGCGCGCTGCAGGCGGTGGGATCGTGACCGAACTCATCAGCCCCGACCGCGCGCGAACGAACTTCGTTCACCCCGAGACCGCCGACCGGGCGCTCCCCGCGGTCGCTACCGTCGCCGCTCTCGCGGCCGAGGACGATCTCGATCTGGAGGTGTGCTCGTGATGCCGCGCGACGACCGCCCATTCCGCGGCTCCGTGCTCGCGGCCTTCTTCGTGATCGTGCTCGGCCTGCTTGGCACGGTCGTGACGGTGTCATGGCTCTTCATCGCGACGGGGGTGCTGACGTGGCGATGATCGACATCCGCGCCCCGAAGCCCTCCCCTGACATCGCGGCCGAGACGATCGACGCTTCGTGCTCGTCGTGCGGCTGGTACGGGGACGTCGACGCCGAGGTGATCGACATCGAGGCCGGCTGGTCTGCCGTCGAGATCACCTACCGGTGGACATGCCCGGGCCCATGCGGCACGACTCACGTCACCCGCCTGACGGACGGGGACGACTCGTGAAGCGCGCCCTGCGCCGCATGGTCGCGTTCGTCCTCCGCCACCAAAAGGGCGCCTTCGTCGCCCTCTTCCTCATCCTCGCCGCGGTCGCCTTCCTGGGCGCCGCGCTCAACACCACCCCGCTCCTGATGGCCGGCGCCAGCGGGACGATCCTCACCTACGCGGCCGCGTGCTACCTCACCGGCCCCGACACCTTCGGAAGGTAACCATGTCTCTCAGAGTTCTGAGTCTCCGCGCCGAGAACTACAAGCGCCTCGTCGTCGTCGACATCTCCCCCACGGGCAACGTCGTCACCATCGCCGGGCGCAACGCGCAGGTGAAGTCGAGCGTGCTCGACGCCCTGTGGGCGGCGCTCGCTGGCGGCGACGCCTCTCGCGCGACCCAGCAGCCCATCCGCGACGGCCAGGACACCGCCGTCGTCCGCCTCGACCTGGGCGACCTCATCGTCACCCGCCGCTGGACGAAGGACGACGCCGGAACGCTGACGGTCGAGTCCGCCGACGGCGCCCGCTACTCGTCCCCGCAGAAGGTCCTCGACGAGCTGCTCGGCCGCCGCGCATTCGACCCGCTCGCGTTCGTCCGCCAGTCCGCGAAGGACCAGGTCGCGACGCTCGTCTCGATGGTCGAGTTGCCGTTCGACCCGGACGACCTGGAGCGGCAGCGGAAGGGCGTGTACGACCAGCGCACGGAGGTCGGACGCGACGTCGTCCGACTGGAAGCGCAGCTCGCGGCCTACGCGGCCCCAGACCCGACCCTGCCCGCTGAGGAGTCGTCGGCCGCCGACCTGCTCGCCGAGGCGGACGCGGCACGCGCCGTGAACGCGGAGATCGACCGCGAGATCGACATCTTGGCGGCGAAGGACACGATCGCGGAGAAGGCGCGCGAGGCGCTCGCGCTCGCTCAGGCGGCGGTCGAGCGGGCGGAGTTCGAGCAGGAAGCTCAGCGCAAGCTGCTCGCGACCCTCCCCGAGCGCGCCGATGTGGCGGCGATCACCGACCGGCTCTCCGGGCTGGAGGATCTGAACCGGCGCATCCGCGACCAGAAGCATCGCGCCGCGGTCGCGGACGAGCTCGCGGATCGAAAGGAGGCGCGCGCGAAACTCACGATCCGCCTCGACGAGATCGAGAAGCAGAAGGCCGACGCCCTCGCGGCCGTCCAGTTCCCGGTGCCCGGGCTCTCGTTCGACGACGCCGGCGTGACGCTGAACGGCATCCCGCTCGGCCAGGCGTCATCGGCGGAGCAGCTGCGCGTCTCGGTCGCGCTCGCGATGGCGGCGAACCCGAAGCTTCGGGTGCTGCGCATCATGGACGGTTCGCTGCTCGATCAGGAGTCGATGGCGATCATCTCGGAGCTGGCGGCGGCGAACGACTACCAGGTGTGGGTCGAGGTCGTGGACGAGTCCGGGAAGGTCGGCATCACGATCGAGGACGGGCAGGTGGCCCGATGAGCGACCTGTTCGAGGCGATCAGCGACATCGTCGGTCTGCCCGTTCGGAAGCCGCTGCTCCCGTTCCACGACGACACCGCCGCCGCCGATGCGGACGGTGACTGGACGCCGGAGGACGCAGCATGAGGATCCTGACCGTGCGCCAGCCGTGGGCGTGGGCGATCATCCACGCGGGCAAAGACGTCGAGAACCGGACGCGAAACATCGCGGGCATGTACCGCGGTCCCGTCGCGATCCACGCAGGCCTCGCTGCCTTCGAGAAGGACAACGCCGCTGCCACCGCGCATCGGATGGCCCATGGCGGAGAGACGGATACCCGCATCGTCTTCGGTGCAATCATCGGCGTCGCCAACCTCTGGGCCGTTCACCAGGACCAGGACGGCGGCAACTGCTGCCCTCACCGACCTGTCGGCGGCCCTGGCGGGTCGCCGTGGGCGGAGCGCGGCGCCTGGCACCTGTGCCTCGACGACGCTCGCCCGTTGCGCGAACCGCTGCCATACCGCGGTGCACTCGGCCTGCGCGACCTGCCTGCGATCGTCGTCGAGCAGATCGGGGTGCTGCTTTGAGCTACCTCGACCGCGTGCTCGCCGACTCTGCCGACCGTGCCAACTGGGGCCGCGCCGACTTCATCGGAGCCTCGGACGCCGCGACCTTCGCCCGCGAGCAGTCGATCCCGAGCTACATCCTCGCGAAGCTCAAGGACGGCCAGTTCCAGGGCAACGCGTACACGGAAGCCGGGCACCGGTGGGAGCCCGAGATCCTCGACTGGTTCGGCATCCCGCACAACACGCTCACCTTCCACTCCGTCGACGAGCGCGGGTTCGCCGCGACACCGGACGGCATCGAGGTGCTCCCGTCCGGTGAGCTGGTGCTCGCCGAGGTGAAGGTCATCCACGGCCGCGTGCACACCGGCCCCACGCCCGCCCACCTCCGTCAGATCTGGTTCGCCCAGTACGTCCTCGGCGCCCGGCGCACGAAGTACCTCTGGCGCGAGCTGGTCGATGGCGTTCCCCGGCGGCTAGAGCCGCACATCCAGATCATCGAGCGCGACGACGCCGCGCTCTCCAAGCTGCTGCGCATCGCCCGCCCCGTGCTGGCCGGCGTCCGCGCGGCGCACGACTTCGAAAGGAGCCTCGCAGCATGACTACCGATCTCGCCCGCATCGAGGACGACCCCGCCGGGCAGGCGCTCTTCGAACGCCGAGAGGACTTCGTCCGCTTCCTCGGCGGCGAGCAGCAGGCGGAGCGCTTCATCCAGGAGGCGTTCTCCGCCCTCAACGCAAACCCGTTCCTCCGCCGGTGCACGCCGTCGTCGCTGTTCGGCGCGCTCTACTTCGCCGCGCAGATCGACCTGCCCGTCGGCGGCCCGATGCAGCAGTTCCACCTCACCCCTCGCCAGAACTGGAACGCGCAGCGCGGCGAGAAGGAGTGGCAGGTCGTCCCGGTGGTCGGCTACAACGGGCTCATCACGCTCGCCATGAACACCGGCGAGTACGACGCGATCGAGGGCAAGCTCGTCTACGAGAACGACGACGTCGATCTGCCCTGGGACGACGAGACCGGCACGCACTTCAAGCTGCGGCCGGCGCCGGACGGCGCGCGCGGTGAGTTGCGCGGCGTGATCGGGCGGGCGCTCGTGAAGGGTGCCGACCGGTCCCTGATCGAGTGGCTCGACATCGAGACCATCCGGGACCGGATGCGGCCGTCGAACTGGGCGAAGACCCCGTGGGCGACGGACGAAGCCGCGATGGTGAAGAAGACCGGCATCCGGCGGGTGTCGAAGTACACGGCGAAGTCGCGGGACTCATGGAAGTTCGCGCTCGCGCTCGACGCCGACCAGGCAGTCGTGAACCTCGACGAGCTCGGCGAGCTCGCGGTCGACCGCCGAGAGCCGGCGACGGAGGACTGGAAGTCGATCATCCTCGCCACCACCGACAAGGCGGACCTCGAGCGGGAGTGGAAGCGGCTGGTCGCCTCACAGGCGCGTGAGGTCATCGACGAGTTCCGGCCGCTCGTCGCCGCCCACGGTGGCACACTCACGGTCGACTCGCGCTCCGACCGACCCTCACCCGCCGAGCTGGCGGCGGCCGCCGTCGGTCACGAGGCCGAGCCCGACGAACCGTCCGAGGAAGAGTTCCTACGGCGCGAGGCTGCCGAATACGAAGCCGCCGTCGCGCGCGGTGAGGTGCAGCCGTGACGGAAATCGTGCATTCGACGACGGGTGAGCTGCTCGACTACCAGCCCGTCTCGCCGATGGAGATCGAGTTCATCATCCGCGAGATCGGTGACCGCCTCGAGCGCGCGGTCGTCATCATCGACACCCTGCAGCGCGCCCGCTACGACGCCGAGGAGGCGTACTCGAAGGCGTTCGAGATGGCGAAGTTGGAGTCGAAGCGGCACCTGTACAACGACCGCATCGCCGAGGCGCGCCTGTCCTGTCTGCCGCTGCTCCGTGAGCTGAACGAGGCGAAGGCCCAACTCCACCACGCGGAGCACCTCCAGGACGCCCTGAAGTCGAAGCTCATGGGCTACCAGAACATCAACAAAGTCAACGGCGCCGCGTACGGCGTCGGCGGCGTAGCCCGCTGAAAGCCACCCAGAGAAGGGAAATCGAATGGTGGACACCAACAGGCAGGAGGGGACGCGCGACAGCTTCGCAGCTGTGCTCGCCTCCATCCGGCCGAAGACCGACATCGAGCTCGCCGACGGGCTGACGAAGCTCATCGAGGCGGTGAAGGCGACTGGCAAGGCCGGGTCGCTCTCCGTGCGCTTCGACGTGAAGCTCGTCGACGGCGGCGGGACGGCGGTGATCGTGAACGACAAGATCGCGATGAAGCTGCCGGAGAAGAACCGCGAGGGGTCGATCGCCTACATCGGGGAGGGCAACAAGCTGCAGCGCACCGACCCGACCGCGATGCCTCTCTTCGCCGACGAGGACATCCGTACCGCCCCCGACTACGCCGATCCCCGCACTGGGGAGATCAAGGAGATCCCGAACGCATGACCGACTACAAGAACGCCGAGCTCGGCGTAATTGAGAGCGCGTCCGAGGCCGCGACCATCGCCGCCCTCGCCGTCGCCGGCATCGAACCGCACCAGCTCGCCGAGGGCACCATCTACGCGGTCGCCGATGGCCGTGGCGGCGTGAAGGTGATCGACACCGACGACTTCGCGGACGCCCCACGGCGGCCGAAGGCGAACCGCACGGTCACGGACGCCGCGTCGTTCGTCGGGTACGTGAACCGGCACCGCACGTCTGGCACCGAGGTCTACGCCCACACCTCGGCGTCGAGCGTCATCGCCGTGATCGATTCGCACCAGGGCACCGATGAGCCGGCGGGCTGGGAGAAGCACAAGTTGACCCTCGCGCTCGAGAAGACGAAGGCGTGGGAGGCCTGGATGGCGAGCGACCTCGGTCAGAACTCGCACTCGTGGTTCACTCAGCAGGAGTTCGCCGAGTTCATCGAGGACCGTGCGCTCGACGTCATCGAGCCGGACCACGCGACGCTGATCGAGATCGCGACGACGTTCGAGGCGAAGTCCAAAGCCGACTTCGGTTCGGCGGTCCGGCTCGACTCCGGCGCGATCCAGTTCGAGTACACCGAGACGGTCGCAGCGAAGGCCGGGCAGAAGGGCACGATCGAGGTCCCGAAGCGGATCCAGATCGCGCTGCGCCCGTACATCGGCGGCCCGATCTACTACCTCTGGGCTCAGTTCCGCTACCGCACCGGCGCGAACGGCCTGGCGCTCGGGTACGCGATCGAGCGGCCGGAGAACATCCTCGACGCCGCCTTCGCCGACATCGTGACCGAGATCCGCGACGGCCGCACCGACAAGATCACGGACGCCGCGACGGGCAAGACCACCGAGACCCGCATCCACGACGGCATCGGCGACGTGCCGATCTTCTACGGCCGGCCGTAGCCCGAACCGGGCGGCCAGGACGATTCCGGCGTCCTGGCCGCCCTCCACAACCGCTCCCCCTACTCAGAAGGAATCAGTGTGTCCGACAACCATGCCACGCCGACCCCGCTCCGAATCGTCGGGCTCGACCTCTCCCTCACCGCTACCGGCGTCGCGACCATCCGCGGCACCGAGATGTCCGCGCGCACCGTCCGCTCGAAGGGCAAGACCGACGACGGCCTCCTCACCCGCGCGGTGCGCCTCCACAAACTCACTCTCGACGTGCTCGGCTGGGCAGCGCTCGGAGACATCGTGATTATCGAGCAGCCCGCCTACGGTCAAACCGGCGGCTCTCACCACGACCGCTCGGGCCTCTGGTGGCTTGTCATGGACGCCCTCACCGACGACATCGACAGCGAGCGCTTCGCCGAGGTGACCCCACAGGGCGTCAAAATGTACGCCACCGGGAAGGGCAACGCCTCGAAGTCCGAGGTGCTCGCCGCTGTGCTCAAGCGCTACCCCGCCGCTGACGTCGCGAACGACAACGAGGCCGACGCGTTCGTGCTCGCCGCGATCGGAGCCCGCCTCGCCGGGCAGCCGATCGAAGAGTCCCTGCCGGCCGCGAACCTCCGCGCGATAGACAAGGTTCGGTGGGCCGCATGAACGCGCTAGGTGTAGAGACGGACGAGTTCCCGCCAGTCGTCGGCGAGAGCTGCATGTGCGTCCGCCGTGAGCGACGCGTCGACGAAGCCCCACTTGCCGCCGTGCTTCTTGATGAAGCCGATGTCCGTGCCGCGATCACTCTCGTCGAAGCGCCTGAGCACCCAGTGATCTCGTGCCTGGCCCCCTATCTGGTAGGTGTGACCGCTACGTCGAAAGGGCGCACTGAACGTCGCAAATTCAGGGAGTTCTTCGGGCACGTCATCTTCAACCATGTCGCGACTCTAGCGGGAGGCACTCGATGAACGGCCTCACCGCTACCGACCTCTTCTGTGGCGCGGGCGGTTCGTCAACCGGACTCGTCGCGGCGGGGTTTCGGGTGATCATCGCGGCGAACCACTGGGCGCGCGCGATCGAGTCGCACCAGCTGAACCACCCCGACACGGACCACAGCAACGCGGACATCTCGCAGGTGAACCCGGCCTACTTCCCGCGCACGGACATCCTGTGGGCGTCGCCGGAGTGCACGAACCACTCGATCGCGAAGGGCGTGAAGCGGCAGCGCGCCGAGGACGCCGCCCTCTTCGACCTGAACGGCACCCGCCCGCTGGTCGACGAGGCCGCGAACCGGTCCCGCGCGACCATGTGGGACGTCCCCCGGTTCGCCGAGTACCACCGGTACAAGGCGATCATCATCGAGAACGTTGTCGACGCGCACCGGTGGATCCAGTTCCCCGCCTGGCTGATGGCGATGGAGCTGCTCGGCTACCAGCACGAGATCGTCTGGCTGAACTCGATGCACGCGCAGGGCGCCGGCCTGCCCGCCCCGCAGTCGCGCGACCGGATGTACGTCGTCTTCTGGCGCAAGGACATCGCGTCGGCGAAGAACCCGCGGCCGCGCCTCGAGCAGTGGACTCGCCCGCTTGCGGTGTGCGTCGAGCACGGCGAGGTGCGCGCGGTGCAGGCGTTCAAGAAGGCCGAGGCGTGGGGCCGCTACCGCGCCCAGTACGTCTACCGGTGCCCGAAGTGCGCCGTCGTCGTCGAGCCGGCCTGGCTGCCCGCCGCGTCCGCGATCGACTGGTCCATCCGGGGCGAGCGGATCGGGGACCGGAAGAAGCCACTGGCGGAGAAGACGCGCCTGCGGATCGAGAAGGGCATCGAGCGGTACTGGAAGCCGATCGTGGTCGCGGCGGCCGGGAACACGTACGACTCGGCGTCCGGCAAGGGCGGCAGCTACATCCGGGCGTACCCGGTCGACGAGACGATGCCGACGCAGTCGACAACGGTCCAGCACGGCGTCGCCGTCCCGCCGCTCGTCATGCGGAACTACAACAACCGCGGCGCCGGCGACCTGTGCACGCCGACCGATGAGCCGATCCGCACCCTCACCGCATCCGGCGCGACGCCGTCTCTCCTGATCCCGGTCGAGGGCCGGGAGGGGAAGGTCGCGGCGCCCGTGACGGACCCGATGCGCACCCAGTCGACCCGCGCCGAGACGGCGCTCATGGTCCCGGCAGGCGGCACCTGGCGCACGGACGCGACGCCGGTCGCCGACGTCATGCCGACGCGCACGACGGCCGAGACGGACGCGCTTGTGATCCCGCTGCGCAACCACGGCGTCGCGAAGCCCGCCGAGCACCCGATCGACACCGTCGCGGCGAACGGCAACCACCACGCACTCGTCATGACGAACAACCACGCGAACCGGTCCCGCCCGGTCGACGAGACCCTGCCGACCGTCACGACCGCGACGACCCACGCCCTCGTGATGCGCAACAACCAGGGCGGCGCCGAGATGAGCACGCCCGTCACGGAGGAGCTGCGCACGCTCACCACCGGCGGCCACCAGTCGCTCCTCGCGGCCGAACCGATCTCGCTCGACGTCGACGATGTCGAGTTCCGGATGCTCGAGCCTGACGAGATCAAGCGTGGCATGGCGTTCCCGACTGACTACGTCCTCCTCGGCTCGAAGCGGGAGCAGGTCAAGCAGTCCGGCAACGCGGTGACCCCGCCGGCCGCCCGCGACCTCGGGCACGCGGTCGCCGAGTTCCTCGGGGCGGTGGCAGCGTGAGATCATCCAGACAAGGCGGCGCCTGCCTCCTCGCACAAAGCGGCTGCCGCCTTTGGGTCGTCTACCCACAGGTCAAGTCGGTCTTGAATTTGCTGCGACAGCGCCATCATGCCCGGGAAATCGCTGGCAGCGAGCGGGGCCTTGTAATACACGTTCGATGCCCACCCCGTTATCAAGCTTGCGGTCGGCTCGTCGGCTTCACTCTGCAAGCGGATCAGGAGGTCGACTCTCGACGTGTCGGCAATGTCCTCCTCCATCGCTTGCTGGACGCTGAGCCCCGCGACGCGTTTCGCGAGGAAAGAGTTCGCGTACATCTTGAGCTCTCTCGCAAACGGTATGCGAAGTCGACGCGCTGCAGCCTCGGCCATGGCCTTGTGGACCTCGTTCGTCTCCGCGGCGGCATCGGCAGTCTGCTGCCATGCCTTAAGCGCCGATTCCTGAGCGTCGTCAGCCGACCGCTTCGACGAGGCGGCGGACATCGCTGCGACGAAGGCGGTACCAGCGCTCAGTACCGACGCAGCTGCGCCCACGATCTCGATCCATCCCGTGCCATCACTCATGTGCGCACCCTATCGGAGGTGGCGGCGTGATCGGCCCGAAGTTCGCGAAGCCGACGCCGACCGAGGAGGCACGCGCGTACGACGCGGCGACGTTCCGTGACCACGGTGTGTGCGTCCGCTGCCTCCGCGTCCATCCGATCTGGGGCGTGAACCGAGACCACCGCAAGGGGCGCGGCGTCGGCGGCCTCACCGTCGTCGAGAACCTCCAGCTCCTCTGCGGGTCCGGGACGACCGGGTGCCACGGGTGGAAGAGCTCGCACCCGGCCGAAGCGCTCACGAGTGGCTACGCCGTGCCCGGGTACGCGGACCCGCTGGTCTGGCCGGCTCGCCGCTGGGTCACGACCGTGATGGGCACTGTCCGCCAGGTCTGGGTGCTGTATAGGCACGACGGCACTTGGGACGAGATAACCGACAAGGACGCCGTCTGGCGGATGCAGGGGGAAGCCTGATGGCGAATCTGAACTGGGTGCGGGTGGACGTGAACCTCCACAGCAACCACAAGACGCTCGAACTGCTCGGGCAGCGCGGCGGCGACCACGCGATGTGCGTGTGGGTGTTCAGCCTGGGCTACTGCGGCGGGCAGGGGAACGACGGGTTCATCCCAGCGGCCGCGCTCGGCCTGATGCACGGCCGGAAGCGCGACGCCGAGTTGCTTGTCGAGGTCGGGCTGTGGGAGCCAGTCGACGGCGGCTGGCAGATCCACGACTGGGCCGTCTACCAGCCCTCCGATGAGGAGTCGCGGGCGCGGTCCGAGAAGGCGAGAAAGGCTGCCGCGGCGCGGTGGGCCAAGCAGAAGGGAGCAGCAGCATGAGCACTGCTACAAGCAATGCTCCGAGCATTCGACCTGAGCAGTGCTCGGCGGCTTTGGGAGCAATGCACGCAACGAACGCAACGGACGCAACTAACGAACGTGTCCAAGACCGAACCGGAAATTCTTCTGTTCCTGAGCGCACGAGTGAAGCTGTGGATAAGTCTCCGCGGGTCAAGGTCGCCTGCATCAATTGGAGCCACGCGGACGCACCCAAGGCCCTGTCGTACCTGCTCCGCGATGACGAAGCGGTCGCCGAGGCGTATCACGCCACCTGGGCGCAAGCGATGGAGCGGGCGAACGACCTTGCTCGACGGGTGTACGCAGCGGGGGTTCTCGCATGACCGAGGGGTTCGTGGATGTGCACACGGCGATCACGGTCGAGCACTACAAGCGGCTGCACCAGCTCGCGACGCTCCACGACACGACGGTCGGCGCGCTGGTCGCTGAGCTGACGCGCCGGGCGCTGACGCCCAAGCGGATCGGCCGGCCGACCAAGTACACGCCCGCGCTCGGCGAGCGGATCTGGGACGACCGGTGGATGCACCGCACGTGGGAGCAGATCGCCGAGGAGGAGCACATCGCCGTCGAGACGGCGAAGAAGTACCACGCCCGCTACGTGATCGAGCACCCAACAGCAGGAGGACGAGCAGCATGAAGCACCAGGACATCGAGATCGAGCGCTTCGGCGCTCAGGTCAGCCCGCACCAGCGGGTGCGGATCACGCTGAAGGAGCGCGCCGGAGGCCGGTGGGGACGCGTGACCCGCGTCCGACAGGTCACTCTGCCCGAGCGCGACCTCGTCGCCGCCCTTCGGGAGGCGAGGCTCTACGAGCGCATCGAGGTGAGCCGGGCGGAGAGGACAACCGTCGAAGCGGATGTCGCGATGTTCGCCGCGCTCTGGCAGCTCCCAAACCCATCGCAGCGCGCGAAGGATGCGCGCCAGGCACTCTGGCAGCGCCTCCTACTCCGGATGGGGCTGTGATGAGCGGCGTCCCCCGGCCGGCGGCGCCGCACCTGAGCCCGGACCAGCGCCTCACGGTGTTCGAGTTCGAGTACCGCGGGACCGACACGTTCGAGGAGGCCGATCGCGCATGACCGCGCTCATCAGCTCGGCCTCCATGACGGGGTCGACGTTCTGGCGGCAGTCGCGGGACGGCGACCCGCTCGGCCTCGCGCTGCACCGCCGCCACTACTCACGCCGCCGGTACGCCGACGGCCGTGACCCTGCGCTGTTCGTCGGCCCGGGCGAGAAACTCGTCCTCGTCGCCCATGACGACGATGCGCTGTTCGTCTGGCGGAAGTTCATCGACGCGTCTGGCCAGAAGGGCGTCAACTGTGCCATCTTCCGCAACGAGTCCCCGTGCGTCGCCTCCGAGATGATCATCGACGCCGAGACGTGGGCGCGCGATCGCTGGCCGGGCGAGCGCTTCTACACCTACGTGAACCCGCGGCGCATCCGCTCGACGAACCCGGGCTACTGCTTCAAGCGAGCCGGGTGGACGACGTGCGGGGAGACTCGCGGGCGTCGGCCGCTCGTCGTCCTCGAGAAGGTCCCGTCGTGAGGCTGCGGCGGGCGCGATCGACGACGTCGCTGCTGAACGAGCGCCCTCTGTCCTCGTGGTTCGAGCCAGCGTCGCGACCGAAGCCCGCGCCGGCGAAGTGCAAGCCGTCGTGCTGCAAGACGCCATTCGGCTGCGGGCGGCATCTCACGTGCACCTGCCATCAGCAGGAACGGGGTGAGCAATGACTACAAGCTCACTATTCTGCGGTGCCAGGGAAGCCCTTGGAGGGGTCGGCGGACAGCTTGCGACGTATCTCGATCTGATCTCTTGTGGGCAATACCCGGAAGTAGACCGCACGGCGGCCGCGACGCTCGATCCACTCCATCCTCCACGGACCGCTAGTGAGCGGAAGAAGGCCGCGAACTTCGACGTCGACACCGGGAGGCATATCGAAATAGTCACGCCACTCGCTATCCCAGCGTTGAATCTTCGCTCGGGGTCCGTCAAGACCGCCGTATCCCGCCTCGATTTGCACAACATAGGCCGTCCGCCGGCCAAGGTACCGAAACTGCCAGAGATCGCCGTCGAGGCGCCGAAATCGCCACTCGACCGGGTTCCAGTACCGCCGTCGGAGCCGCTCTCCAGCCCACAGCAGGGCAGCGACGATCAGACCCGTTGCAATGCCCGTGACCCATTCCATCCCCGAATCCTACTGAGGAGCCAGCCATGACTCTGCTCTGCATCACCAACGACGTCGCGGACCTGCGCTCCTGCACGATCCGCGATCAACACCTCTCCACGTGCGAGGACGACGCCTGCACCGGCTGCCTCCCGCGGCCGGCCGAGCGGGGCCTCCTCTGCTACTCGTGCGCGACGAAGCTCGACGAGGCGCTCGCGCTCACCGTCGCCCTCATCTCCCACTGCCGATCGATCGAGACCGGCCCGCGAGACACGTCCGGCGTGCGCACAGCACCAGGCTCGCGCGTCATCCTCCCGACATCGTGGGTGCAGGCCGACACCCTGTACCGCGCGCTCGCCGCCGTCGCCGTCGCCTACTCCGTCGACTGGCACGTCGACGAGCCCGAGTGGGACATCACCGCCTCCCACCACCAGGGTTTCCACCCCGAAGCACCGATCGAGGCTGTCTGGTGGGTGACCGAGCTCCTCGTCCGCTACGTCACCGACAGCGTCGAGCGACTCCGGACGAAGCACCACGGCGCCGCCGAGGCGGTCCGGTACGTGCACGCAGTCCAGACCGCCCTGCACGCGTTCCCGCTCGAGGAGAAGCCGCGCCGCATTCGCCACATCCGCTGCCGCACCTGCCAGCACGAGTCCCTGCAGTGGCGGCCACCGCTCGAGCACCTAGACCCGATCGTGATCCAGTGCTCGAACCCGGGCTGCGGCGCCCTGTGGGATCCGCAGATGGTCGACTTCGACATGCGGGTGCTGCGCGAGGATATCGAGGCCGAGCTGCTCGGCAGGAAGGGAAAGGCAGCATGATGAGCCACCTGTACAAGCCGGGCAAGTTTTCGGACGACTGCCAGGTGATGCTCGCGCGATATCCGTGCCCCTACCCGTCGGAGGAGCACCCACACCACGTTCAGCTGAGTCGGAGAGCGGGCTGGCGGAAGCCGGAGAACACGGTCGTCGTCGCGCGGCCATCGAAGTGGGGCAACCCGTTCCCGCTCTCTGAGTACGGCCGTGACCACGCCATCGCCGCGTTCCGCGCGATGCTCGAAGACCCCAGCACCCGGGCAGCGCTGGAGTATCCCGAGCCGGAGGAGATCCGGGAGGAGCTCGCCGGGAAGAACCTCGCGTGCTGGTGCCCGCTCGACCAGCCGTGCCACGCCGACGTGTTGCTGGAGGCCGCGAACGGAGGTGCGAATGAAGACTGAGCTCACCGTCGCCGAGGCCGTCGTCGCGAGCGGCCGCTCCAAGACGACCGTCTACCGATGGATGGACACCGGCCTGCTGCGCTTCGAGGAGACATCCGACGGCCGCACCGTCCGCTCGATCGACCTCATGCGAGTCGCCGGCCGCCAACGCCGCGGACGCCCCCGTGGGAGCGGCAAGACCCGGTAGACACGCCGAGGATCACAGGCGTGCATTAATTCGGGAAAACCGGAACCATAGACAGTGTCGGATGGAGAACTCCACCCACAACGGCCCCGCCACCTTCCCCCAGGTGACGGGGCCGTTGCCATGAGCACGGTCGCGTCCGCGTCAACACGGTCGGTTGTGAGCCGTGAAGGCTGCCCATGACGCTTTACCTTTCGGGCCAGGCAGACCTGCGCGGCGCGACCGATGGTCTACTGCTGAGTGCCGCCGCCCATGCCTTCCACAGCCTTCTTCATGAGCATCTCGGCAAACGCCTGTCCACTCGCGGCCCCCTGTTGCTCGGTGATGAGCTTGCTGTCGAGGATCTTGGTGATCCTGTCGTCGATGTTCTGCTTGATGTCGTTGGTCAACTGCCTGGTCTCAGCGGTCACTCGCTTGATCTCCTCAAGCGCCGCGTTCGTCCGACCCTCGGTATCGCGGGCTAGCTGAAGCTGGCGGCGAGACAATATGCCCTGCCAGATGGCGACGACTGCCGAGACGATGGCAACGCCCAGAGCAACGATGCTGATGGGATCCATGGTTTCCTCTCGTGTCTACGCGCCGAGCAGCGCGTTCGCCTTCGCGCGGATGCTGGTCTCGCTGATGCCGAGCTCGTTGTTCGGGTCGCCCTCGATCTTGAGGTCCACCTCGATCGCATCCACAGTGCTCATCCCGTTCTCCCGGGCAACATCGGCGAGCTGTTCAGCAAACTGCTGCTCGACCATCTCTCGCCCACGCTCATTTGCGTTCTCGCGAAAGCCTTCCCAGCCACTCATATCCACGTCGACAACCTTCCACTTCGCCTCGTCGGGTACGAGGCACCTGTAACCACGGTAGAGACCGTCACCGACATGAAAAGCCGCAGCGCCGTCGTGTCGCAATCCCACCCGAGGCCCACGGCCTCACTCCGAACGGGCAAGAGGCCCAACCGAGGTGATCGACCATGCCGGGTAGACCAGTCGATGGCGAAACGCGCGAACAGATCGTGGCGGCCGCCCGCGAGGGGAAGACCCGGAACGCGATCGCACGCGAATTCGGTGTCGCTGGCGGGACGGTGACTCGCATCTGTACGGATGCCGGGGTCAGCTTCGACCGGTCGGCGACGGAGCTCGCGGTGCGCGCCCGGTCGATCGATCTCGCTGAGGAGCGTCTGCTCGTGGCGCAGAAGATGCTCGCGGTCGCCTCGGACATGCTCGACCAGCTGGACGCCCCGTACGAGGTGTTCAACTTCGGCGGCAAGGACAACACGTTCGAGTCGGCCGTGCTGGATGCGGCGCCGGCCGAGGTGCGCCGCAACGCGGTCGTCACGGCGGGGATCGCGTTCGATAAGGCGACCCGGGTGATCGAGAAGTCGGACCACGGGCTCGAGGAGGCGGTCGGTACGCTCGACGTCCTCGCTGCTGGGTTCAAGGCTGCGGCGGAGGAGATCCGGGCTCGCGAGTCAACGCCGGCCGATGGCGAGCCCGATGAGGCTTGACGAGATCGAGCGCCGCGTCTCCCGTGCGCAGATCCTCTCCCTCGTCGACGCGACCTCCCGGAAGCTGGCGCTCTGGTACGGGTCGGTCTCGGCGGGCAAGACGGTCATCTCGCTGTTCGCGTTCCTGATGGCGATCCCGAAGGCACCGCGCGGCGGCCTGATCGTGATCGTCGGGAAGTCGCTGCAGACGATCTACCAGAACGTGTTCGTCCTCCTGCAGAACACCGAGATCTTCGGTTCCGCGATCGCGAACCAGGTGCACTACACGCCGGGCAGCACGACGGCGTGGATCCTCGGCCGTGAGGTCATGCTCGTCGGCGCGAACGATGCGAAGGCTGTCGGCCGCATCCAGGGTGCGACGATCGGCCTCGTGTACGTCGACGAGGCGGCGCTGCTCCCGCAGGAGTTCTGGAACATGCTCGTCTCCCGTCTCCGCGTCGCCGGCGCCCGCCTCCTCGCCACGATGAACCCGGCGAGCGCGAACCACTGGATCCGCAAGGACTGGATCCTGCAGGCCGCCGAGAAGAACCTCGTCAGCTTCCACTTCACGATGGCCGACAACCCGGCCCTCGACCCCTCGTACATCGCCGACATGGAGCGCTCGTACTCGGGTGTCTTCTACGATCGGATGATCCGCGGCCTGTGGACGAACGCGGCCGGTGCGATCTTCCCGATGTGGGATCCGCACGTGCACCAGATCCCGTTCGCGATGATGCCGCCGCTGCAGTCGATCATCGGTGTCGGTATGGACTACGGCACGACGAACGCCACGACCGCGATGATGCTGGGCCTTACCGACGAGGCCGACCCGCGGCTGGTGTTCATGGACGAGTGGGGCTGGAACAGCCGCGAGGAGGGCTACACGCTCTCCGACGTCGAGCTGTCGAAACGATTCCGGAAGTGGCTGCCGCAGCAGCACACCCCGTACCCGTCCGACCTGGAGCCCGCGTTCATCTTCCGCGACCCGTCGGCCGCATCGTTCGCCCGACAGCTCATGGACGACGGCATCAGCACCTGGCCGGCGAACAACGACGTCCTCCCCGGCATCGCGACGATCTCGAACCTCCTCGATCGCCGCAAGCTCATCGTCACCGACCGGTGCGAGAACTGGCTCTCCGAGGTCACCGAGTACCGATGGGACGAAAAGGCAACCGACGGCGGCGAGGACAAGCCGCTGAAGGATAACGACCACTGGCTCGACGGCGGCCGCTACGTGACCCATTCGACCAAGCACATCTGGACACCGGAACTGGAACCGGTCGCAGCGTAGAGGAGGCACCGTGGCGCTTCCCGACGCGAACAGCTCTTGGCCGCCGAAGCCGTGGGACCAGGCGTACAAGGTGTACAGCGAGTCCGAGGTATGGCGCGTCGGTGACCCGGACGCCATCCACGACTTCTACCGCGGCGAGCGCCCAGCCGCGACACACCGTCACAACGGCGAGCTCCACGAGGGCGGCGTCGCCGGCTGGGTGTCGTCGAAGTTCTGGGGCCGCCCCGTCCCGCCCGGGCAAAACCGCACCCGTCTGCACGTGCCCGCCCCGGCGGACGTCGCGTCGATGGCGTCGGCGAACATCTTCTCGAACCCGCCCGAGCTGCGCTTCTCCGACAAGCAGTCGCAGGCGACGCTCGACCGGCTGGAGCTGATCGGCAACTCGGACGAGGCACACGCCACGTTCAACACCATGGGCGAGCTGAAGTCTGTCTTCGGCGCCTCCGTGCTCACCACCGAGTGGGACACGGAGACAGCCGACCACGTCTGGCTGTCCGCGTACGGTGCCGACGTCGCCCTGCCCGAGTTCCGGAAGGGCAAGCTCGTCGCCGTCACGCTTTGGACCGAGTACCGAGTGGGCAGCGTCTACTACCGGCACCTCGAGCGCCACTCGATCGGTCGCATCGAGCACGCCCTCTACGCGGGCTCCTCTGACAAGGTCGGGCAGCGGGTTCCTCTGCAGGATCACCCGGAGACCGAGTACCTCGCGACCCTGGTGAACGGTGACAGCGCGATCGAGACCGGCCTCGACCGGCTGACCGCTTCGTACAACGTGAACCTCCCGTCGTGGGCGTGGCGGAAGAAGGGGCAGCTCGCGTCGGCCGGCCGCTCCGACTTCGCCCAGCTGTACCCGCTCTTCGACGCGCTCGACGAGGCGTACTCGTCCTGGATGCGTGACCTGAAGCTCGGCGCGGCGAAGGCCGTCGTCCCGCAGGCGTACCTCGACACCCTCGGCCGCGGCAAGGGCGCATCGTTCGACATCGACCGCGAGCTGTTCGTCGGCCTCGCGACGCCCGGCAACCCGGACGGCGACAAGATCGAGCAGGTCCAGTTCGACATCCGCGTAGAGGAGCACGAGGCCACGACCACCGAGCTGTGGCGCATCATCTACCGCACGGCCGGTCTCGGCACCCGCTCCGTCGACCGCGACGCCGGCAAGCAGCTCACGGCCACCGGCGAGCTGCTGCAGGACGACGACAAGGAAGCCACCCGCGGCAAGAAGATCCTGTACGACAAGCGGGCCATCGCCGAGCAGCTCTCGGTCGCGCTCGAACTCGACGGCAAGCTCTTCCCGGGCAAGGGCGGCGGCCGCTTCGACCTCCCCGAAGTCCGATTCCCCGACAGCGCGCAGGTCGACCCGGAGAAGCAGGCCCGCACGATCCAGTACCTCTCGGCTGCGTCCGCGATCTCGATCTGGCAGTCGGTGAAGATGTTCAACCCCGACTGGGACGACCCGACCATCCAGGCCGAGGTCGACCGCATCCTCGACGAGAAGCGCTCCTCGACCGCGCTCGCTCCCGACCCTGCCACCTTCACCGGCGACCCGACCCAGGAGGAAGAGACCGATGACCCAGCCGACGCCTGACGCGATTCGCGGTGTGAGCCTCGAAGAGTTCGAGCGCGTCGTGCACGCGAAGGTCGCGGAGAGCGACCAGGTCGAGGGGCAGCGCGCGGTGTTCATCGCGATCGGCGGTTACCTCTTCCGTCCGGCCGACGTCCGCCTCGATTCGTACGGTTCGGTCATCATCTCGCTCGACGAGAACCCGGCCGCGACGGTCGGTACGACCACCGCTGAGCGCTCGTGAGCCTGGCGTTCTTCCTCCTGTTTGTCGCCGTGCTCTGGCCGGTCCTCACCTGCCTCGGCCGCGGCCGCCGCGACGGTGTCTCGTGGTTCGTAGTGCTCCCGCACCTGACCGAGTCGAAGAAGCGCCACACACGCCTGCAGCAGACCCGGAAGCACGGCGCCCGGAGGTACTGACGTGGCCCTTTACCTGCCCGACCCTGACGGTCCAGACCCGGCCGACCTGATCGAGGCGTTTGGCGCCGAGCTGGCCGCCCGCTACACCGCCGCCGAGCAGGTGCTCGCCGAGGCGATCGCGAAGCGCGCCTACGTCATCCTCGCTCTGCAGGCGCAGGCCGACGGTGAGCTTGCGGGAACGCTGGCCGCACAACAGCGGCTCCAGCAGCTCGCGATGGCTCGGCTCACCGCTCTGCGGGAGCTGCAGCGCACTGCTGAGCGGGAGGTCGCGCGGATCCGTCAGGCGGGGTTGGCCGAGAAGCTCGTCCGCGAGGCCGCCCGCTACGGCGAGGCGGCCGCCGTCGCCCAGCTCGGACTCGCGCGCCGCCTCCCGAACCGAGCACCGATCACCGCGACGTCCTCGTCCGCGATCGCCCAGCTCACCCTCGACCTCACCTCGCGGCTCGAGACGGTCAACGCGCGCATCCTCCGGTACCCGCAGGACGCCTACCAGCAGATCATCTCCGAGACCGCGCCGATCAATCTCCTCGGCGGCGAGACTCGACTCCGCGTCCAGCAGATCGCCGTGCAGAGATTCCTCGCCGACGGCATCGACGGCTTCACCGACCGCGCCGACCGCCGATGGCGGATCGGCACGTACGCGGAGATGGCAGGGCGCACGGCGACGCAGCGCGCCTACCAGGATGCCGGGGTTTGGCGAATGCAGCAGTCGGGTGTGAACCTTGTCACCGTCGTCCGCGGACTGGACTCGTGCAAGAAGTGCGCCGGCTGGTCGGGCAAGATCCTCTCCACGAGCGGCGACCCATCGGATGTGATCGTCCCGCACGCGATCGAGGACCGAACCGTGGCCGTTCGGGTCGACGGCACTGTGCAGGACGCACGGAATGCCGGGTGGGGTCACCCGAACTGCCGCTGCCAACTCGTCGCCTACCTCCCTGGCCTGACGATCCCGCAGGACGCGACCACCTACAACCCGAAGGCCGAAGCCGAGCGGGAGCGTCAGCGCGCGCTCGAGCGGCGCGTCCGCGCGGCGAAGCGTGACGCGTCGACCGCCGGTGACCAAGTGGCCCGGCAGCGGGCGCTCCGTGACGTGAAGGACGCGCAGGGCGATCTGAGGTCGTTCCTCGCCGAGACCGGCCGGAAGCGCGCGAGCTACCGCGAGCAGCTCCACTTCGCCGACGGTAAGTAGCTTCCCCGTGCAGTGCGGGGCTGGCCGCGTGATGCGGCACCACTGAAGGAGGGCGTGATGCCCAGAGAACAGATCAACCACCCGCCGACCCCGTCCTCACGCGTCCCCATCAGCGGCGCGGGCGTGCCGGCGGGCTTCGACTTCGCACCGTGGATGGATCCCGCGATCCACGTCGGGTGGCACCCCGGCTCGTGGGTGCAGCTCGGGCTGGAGCTGGATATCAGCTACGCCCGCTTCGCCATCGCCTCTCCGAACGGCTCGACGCCCGGCCGGACGCTCGTGTGGACCGACGTACTGACCTCGGACGAGATCGACAAGCTCATCGCCACGCTGAAGCGCGCAAAGCGCAAGGCATTCGGACGGCGGTAGCACCCCAGACCCCGTGCCGCCTGCGGCCCTGCACGCAGGCGGCACGGTCACGCCCACCGCAGGGGTGGATGCACACGTCGGCGAGAGGCCGGCACAACCGAGCTGGAGGCTCACATGACCACCCGCAGCACGCTGCACCCCGTCCTCACGGACCGCGACGGCCTCGCGATCATTGGCCGCACCCGCCACGACCTCATGGGCATCCGCTACGAGGGCGAGCCTGGCGGCAACACGCCCCCGGCGCCACCCGCGGGCGGCGACCCCACCCCGCCCGCGCCTCCCGCATCGGCGCCTCAGCCTCCGGCGCCCACCCCGGCACCGCCCGCGCCGACTCCCCCGGCACCGCAGCCGCCCGCGCCGGCACCGGCGCCGACGCCGCCGATCGACTTCCGCGGCGACCCCAACGAGTACATCCGCGACCTGCGCGACGAGAACAAGCAGCGCCGCGAGACGAACCAGACGCTCACGACCCAGGTCGGTGAGCTCACCCAGACCAACGAGACCCTGACGGCCCAGAACGCGCAGCTCGCCCGAGCGAACGCGGTCATCCTCGCCGCCGGCGCCCTCGGGGCGAACGCCGCGGCGATCCTCGACGCGAAGTCGCTCGACACCAAGCTCGCTGCGGTCGATCCCAGCGACCCGGAGGCGGTGAAGACCTTCATCACTGAGGCGATGGAGAGCAACCCCGCGTTCAAGACCGGCCCAACCCTGCCCCCGACGAGCGGAGGCGGCCACCAGGGCGGTCAACCACCCGCAGCACCCACCACCCTCGCGGGCGCCGTAAGCAAGGCGCTCGGAGGCTGACTCCACTAGGGAGATGAAATGCCAGTAACGCTCAACGAGTCGAAGAACAACGCGGTCGCGGATCTCGACGTCGCAGTGATCGACGAGTTCCGCAAGGAATCGGCGATCATGGACGCCCTCGTCTGGGATGACGCAGTCAACCCAGTCGGCGGCGGCGCCACCCTCGACTACGGCTACCGCCGACTCGCCACTCAGCGCAACGCGGCGTTCCGCGCCTACAACACCGAGTACACGCCCGAGGCTGTGACCACGACCAAGGTCAACGTCACCCTCGCCCCGCTCGGTGGTTCGTTCGAGGTCGACCGCGTCCTCGCCAAGATCGGCCCGGCCGCGTCCGGCTCGGTGACCCTGAACCTTCAGCAGACCGTGAAGAGCACGGTCACGAAGTTCCAGGACGCCGTGATCAACGGCGACACCGCAGTCGACGCGAACGGCTTCGACGGCCTCGACAAGGCCCTCGTCGGCTCCTCGACCGAGATCGGGACGGGAGCCGTGACCGACTGGCGCGACTTCGACACCGACACGCGCGCCGCGTTCAAGGCGCTCGACGCCATCGACGACTTCCTGTCGTACCTCGACGGCGCCCCGACCGTGATCTTCGGCAACGCTCGAGCGCTCGCCAAGGTCCGCGCCGCGGCCCGCCGAGCCGACATGTACGTCAAGAGCCCGATCGACGGTCTCGTCGGCCCGAACGGCCGCCCGATCGTACGCGAGCAGTACGGCGACATCGTGTTCGCGGACCCGGGCAACAAGCCCGGCACCAACAACCCGATCATCCCGATCTCGACGCGCACCGTCGGCGGCACGTCCACCACGGGACTCACCGACCTCTACGCGGTCCGCATCGGCCTCGACGGCTTCCACGGCGTCTCGACCGTCGGCGGCCAGCTCGTGCAGTCCTGGCTGCCCGACTTCTCCACCGCCGGAGCGGTGAAGAAGGGCGAGGTCGAGCTCGGCCCGGTCGCCGTCGCCCTCAAGGCGACCAAGGCCGCCGCCGTCCTCCGCAACATCCGAGTCAGCAGCTAAGGAGAGCCGACATGGCGAAGAAGACCATCAAGGCGCCCGTCGAGACCTTCGACGGGACCGTCGCGGGCGTCCGCTTCGAGAAGGGCGTCGGCTCGACCGACGACGAGGCGGCGATCGCCTACTTCGAGCGGCAGGGCTACAAGGTCTCCGGCTCCGACAAGGAGCAGGAACGCCCGTACCCCGAGGGCGACCCGTCCGACAAGTGGACGGTGAAGCAGCTCACCGCGTACGCGACGGAGCACCAGATCGACCTCGGCTCCGCGAAGGGCAAGGACGAGATCTGGAACGCCATCCAGCCGGGCGGCACCCCCTACAAGGGCCAGACCACGCCGGACGGGACCGCGCTCGTCAACGACAGCGCCGACCCGAAGGACAACACCGTGAAGGATCAGCAGACCCTCCCGGAGAACGTCCGCTAGCAGTACCCCTGGCGGCCCCTGAGTGACGCGCTCCGGGGCCGCCCCCGCAGACACCAGATCGGAGGCCACCACGATGGCACGCATCAAGCACCCCCGGCCGCAGCTCGGCCGCATCCGCGACCGCATCGCCGGGGTCGAGTTCATCGACGGCTACGCCGACATCGACCTGTCCGACAAGCCGAACCTCGCCGACGCGTACGCCATGCACGGCTACGAGGTCGAGCCGGAAGTCGCCGAGACGGCCACGATCAGCGACACCGCAGTCAGCGAGCACGAGGGCGACGAGAGCCTCGACTCGCTCACGATCCCCGAGCTGAAGGCCCTCGCCGACGAGTCTGGGATCGAGACGAAGTCGAAGTGGTCGAAGGCGGACTACTTGGAGGCCCTCGCGAACCACCTCGAGAACGTCATCGGCACCGCCAGCGCCGAGCTGCGGAAGGCCGGAGTGGAAGAGTCCGAGGTCCCCGCCGCGTCCGCGCGTGCCGAGGCTCTGGCCACGGCCGGGCTCGCAGAGGACTGAGCATGGCCCAGCGCGTCTACGCCACGGCCGCCGACTACACCGCCTACGCGGAGGAGCCCTTCGACGGCGACGACGCGAAGCTGGTCAAGCGGCTGCGGCGCGCGTCCGGCGTCATCGATGGGCTGACCCGCTTCGCGCGCTACGACCTCGACGAGGACGGCTTCCCGACCGACCCGGACGTCTCCAAGGCGTTCACCGAGGCCACGTGCGCCCAGGTCGAGTATTGGGAGACCACCGACGACCCCACCGGCGCCGAGTCCACGATGGGCCCGGTCCGCATCGGCTCGGTGTCGCTCGGCGGATCCGGCGTCGGCGGTTCAGCTCAGAATCACAACTCGGCAAGCGACTCCCGTGTCTCCCCTGAAGCGTACGAGATCCTCGCCAACGAGGGTCTCGTCGCACAAATCGTAGGCTCCCGATGAGGCTCCGCAAGAAGCACCTCCCCCACCGCGTCACCATCGAGCGCCTCGGCGGTGAGGGTGCGGAGGGAGCGATCTACGCGCCGCCCGCCACCGGCCGCCCCGCGTACGTCGAGCAGAAGTCGCGCCTTGTCGTCGACCGCCGCGCCGCGTCGGAGACCGCCGGCCAGGAGATTACCTCGACGACGTTCGTCGTGCTCCTCCCCGGCGACGACGCTCTCCCCGGCTCCTGGATCACCACGCACGCCGGAACCCCTCGCCAGCGACGCTCCCAGGTCATCGACTCCGCCGCGTTCGACTACCGCGGCACCCCGAACCACATCGAGCTGTACCTGGAGTAGCCATGTCCTACCGCGTCGACGTCACCACCCAGCAGCACGGCGCGGAGGTCATCGAGCAGATCCTCACGGGCGCCGCGACCGGCGTCAACCTCGGCGCCGAGTTCCTCCTCGGCCTGGCGAAGGCCCGCGCCCCGTTCCGTGACGGCGACCTCGTCAGCTCAGGCACTGTTCAGCGCGCCGACGACGCGATCGACATCGAGGCCGATGTCGTCTTCGACGCCCCCTACGCCGCGCGCTGGCACGAGGACGGCCCCCTCATCGACTCGCTCGGCCGCCACTACGAGGGCAGCTCGAACTTCCAGAACGGCCGCGAGTCCCACTACGTCGAGAACCCGGCGCGCGAGAACCGCCGCCAGATCGGCGCGATCGTCAGGAAGGCGGCGAAGGCCGGTGAGTGAACCTCTCTCCTACCCGGTCAGGCTCGGCCGCGGCGTCGCCCAGCACGCCGCGGACGCCGGCCTCGGCTCCTTCCGCCTCACCGGGCCGCCCTACACCGACCCCGAGGTCGGGATCCGCATCGACGGCGACCTCCCGACGACCTTCGACCGGTGCATCGTGCTTACCGTGCTCGACCCGACGCCGGATGGCCGCGAGGACCTCATCACACCGATCCAGTTCCGGTACCGCCTGGCGCCCGGCGCAACGCCCTCGGATGCCCGCAACTTCGGCTGGCGGATCCGGGAGACGTTCGAGCACCTCGAGCTCGTCCGATTCGGTGACGTCCGCATCAGCTTCGTCGAGTACCGCAACGCTCTGCCGTTTGGCGCCGACACCGTCGGCCGCCCGGGCGGCACCGTCACCTTCTACTTCCGCGGCCGCCGCCGCTCATAGACCCTCACGGGACCGTCGCACCCGCGGCACCAACCACCAACCACAAGGAGAGAGATCGTGTCCGATACCTCGATCTACGACGCCACGGTGCCCACCGAGGGTTCCGTCGCGCTCGCCCACCAGCAGATCATCCGCGTCAAGCGGGCCGGCGCCTTCGAGAACATCACCGGCGACGTGAACAACCTGCTCGACACCACCACACCCGTCACGGTCAAGCGGGAGGTCTACGGCACGAAGGGCACGGACTCGTCCGATGTGATCGGCCTGAACCACGTCGTGACCTTCGACTGCGAGGCCGTCCGCGACGACAACGGCGCGATCATCCAGCCCTGGCTGAAGGCCCTGCTCGTCGCCGCCCGCTCCAAGGGAGCCGCGAACAAGGTCGACGCCCAGCTGTTCGACGCTCTCGACGGGTCGATCGACGCGACCGAGGGCACCTTCGCGGTCGCGGTCGTCCCGCTGAACACCGGCTACGCCGACAAGGGCGGCTACAAGTTCACGCTCACCAGCGACGGCGTCGTCCGCGACGTCCCGTCGCCGGTCGCCGGCGACGGGAAGCCGTCCATCGAGTCCGTCCCCACCCCCAACGGCAAGACCGTCGGCGACCAGCTCGTCATCCGCGGTTACAACCTCGGCACCGTCACCGCCGGCACCATCGACGGCCAGGCGATCGCGAAGATCACGATCGTCGATGCGAACACGATCGTCATCGTGATCCCGGCCACGGTCGCCGGCGCGGCACCGATCATCCTCACCAACCCGAACGGGGCGTCCGCCGCGTTCAACGGCTACACGGCCGCATAGGCCAGAAGGGCACCGATCACAGATGGCATCGTTCTCGCAGCAGGGGCGAGACCTCCACATCACGATCGAGGGGGTGGATGACCCGTTCGTCATCCGCCCCCTGCCCGGTCGTCGTGGCCAGGAACTCACCGAGTACTTTCTCCGCATCGCGTCGCAGCAGCCGCTCGACGGCATCCCCGGAGCTCCCGCCGACATGGCCACCGTGCTCAACTGGGCGGTCAACGGCGTCGACGCCGACGGCGAATGGATCACCGACGGGGAGAACTCCCGCCGCGTCTTCAACGTGCTCACCCTCACCGAAGGCGAAGACGTCCTCCTCCCCGCCTTTTACTGGTCCTCGGTTCTCGGCATCAAGGGGGTGGAGGAGTACTTCGCCGCCGGCGGCGGGATGGCCGGCGGGGTAAAAGCACTCGGGTCGCTGACCATGACTTTGGGGATCTCGCCGCTGGTGACATCGCCCAGTTCGGTGTTGGCGACCCAGACCCCGTCACCGGCCGGTACGACTTCTACGTCTTCCCCGACGAGTGGAAGCGCGCTCGAGCGGCTGCCGCGCTGGAAGCGCAGCATCGGGCAGAACGGGCGGCGGCGGCGCGGGACGGCATAACCGCTGTCCAGCTCTGGTCCATCGCACTCCCCCACCTCTTCCAGGAGATCGAGTTCGACCTGCTGCGCGCCGGTCTGATCGACGACCTCGACGCTGCCATGAGTCATCGCACCTGGCACTTCATCCGCTCCGCGGTCGAGCAGCTGCTCAACGACACCGACACCTGGCTATGGAAGGCGGTAGTGGATGTTCGACGCGGGCGCACTGATCTATCGAATCCAGGTCATCGGGGCCGAGCAGGGCAAGAAGGCGATCCAGGACCAGGACCAGGCGCTCGGTAAGGCGGGCTCGACCGCCAAGCAGACAGCGACGGCGACCGAGGAGCTCGGCAAGAAGACCGACGAGACCTCGAAAAAGCAGCGCCAGTCGAAGTCGGACACCGAGGCGCTCGGCGGCTCACAAAAGCGCACCACGGAGAGCACCAAGACCCTCGGCCAGGAGCTCTCCTCGATGTCGGAGAAGGGCCAGCAGGCGGCGAAGGAGGTCGGCGCCGGGATGCTCGGTGTCGGCGCCGCGGTCTCGGTCATGGTCGGCGCGGCCGTCGCGAAGTTCAGCAGCTTCAGCGGCGAACTCGCCCAGGTGCAGACCCTCGCACACGCCGACACCGAGCAGATGCACCAACTGTCCGAGGCAGCGCTCACGATGGGCCAGAACATCGGTCTCTCGGCGAACCAAGTCGCGGAGGCCGAGACCGAGCTCGTGAAGGCCGGCGTCGACGTCGAGCAGCAGCTCGGCGGCGCGCTCTCCGGCGCGCTCAACCTCGCATCGGCGGGCCAGATCGACGTCGCGAAGTCGACCCAGATCGCCGCGGTGGCGATGACCCAGTTCAAGCTGGCGGGCCAGGACGTCCCTCACCTTGCCGACCTACTCGCCGCCGGTGCGGACAAGGCGCTCGGCGGCGTCGACGACCTCGGCATGGCCCTGAACCAGTCCGGCCTCGTCGCATCCCAGTTCGGGCTCACGATCGAAGACACGGTCGGCACCCTCTCGGCGTTTGCAAACGCGGGCCTCCTCGGCTCGGACGCCGGTACCAGCTTCAAGACCATGCTCCTCTCGCTCGCCTCGCCGTCGACGCAGGCGACCGAGCTGATGAAGAAGTACAACATCGAGGCGTACGACGCCCAGGGCAACTTCATCGGCATCACCGCGTTGGCTGGCAAGCTTTCCGCCGGGCTGAAGGATGCCTCGCAGGCTGAGCGTGACCACGCCCTCTCGGTGATCTTCGGCACGGATGCCATCCGTGCCGCGAACGTCCTCTACAAGGAGGGAGCCGACGGGATCCAGGGCTGGGTCGACAAGGTCGACGACAGCGGGTTCGCCGCCGAGCAGGCGCAGGGAAAGCTGAACAGCCTGGAGGGCGACGTCGGCAAGCTCGGCGCCGCGTTCGACACTGCGATGATCCGCACAGGATCCGGCGCGAACGATGTGCTCCGCGACATGGTCCAAACCCTCACGCAGGTCGTGCAGTGGTACAGCTCGCTGCCCGAACCCGTCCAGGCTGCCGCCCTCGCGATCGGCGTCGGCACGGCCGCAACCGCACTCTTCGGCGGCACGCTCCTCGTCGCGGTCCCGAAGATCGTCCAGTTCCGTGTGGCCGTCGCGACCCTCTCCGCCGAGTTCCCCGGCACGATCGCCCGCGCGAAGCAGTTCGCCTCCTTCCTAACGGGCCCGTGGGGAGTGGCGCTCGCGGCCGCCGCGCTCGGCGTCCAGCTCCTCTCGCAGTACCTCGACAGCCTGCAGGCGTCGTCCGACGAGATGACGAACTCGCTGAAGACAGCCAAGGACGCTGCGGATATCTTCGCGACGGCGGGCAAGGGCAAGGACTTCAAGTGGCTCACTGACGTGAAGGCCGACCTGAAGGATCTACCTGACGTGTTGCAGGCGGCCGCCGATCAGAGCGACAACGTGTTCGCGCGTTTCGATGACCGTCATTTCGGCGCCTTCGATGCGCTGAAGCAGGTCGGCGAGAGCTTGAGCACGCTCGCCCAGACGGACCTCCCCGCTGCGCAGCACGCATTCTCGTTGCTCGCCGACGAGACCGATGGCTCTCAGAAGGAGCTGTGGCGGCTCCTCAACACGATGCCGGCCTACAAGGACGCCCTCACGGCCCAGGCGACAGAAATGGGCATAAACGTCACCTCGGCAGACGAGGCTGCGAACAAGCACAACCTCCTCTCGCTCGCGATGGAGAACTCGACGCTCGTCACAGCGTCCAATGCCGAGACCACCGCGACCGCTGCATCCGCTTACCAGGATGCCGCAGACCAGGCGACCAGCCTGACGAAGCAGATCGATGAGCTGATCGAGTCGATCGACAAGGCCAATGGGGTCGGCCAAGACGCTGTCACCACGAACGCGACCTACCAGCAGGCGCTCGCCGATGTTGCGGACACGATCCAGAAGGCCCACGAGGGGGCAGAAGGCTACTCGACTTCGCTCGATCAGTCGACGTCGGCCGGCGCGAAGAACGCATCGATGTTCGCCGACCTCGCGGAGAAGTCGCAGGCCGCCGCCAAGGCGCAGTACGACCTCGACCACAACACGGACTCCTATCGGGCGAACCTCGTCGCGGGTCGGCAGGCGCTCATCGACCAGATCACCGCCCTGACCGGAAACCGGGATGCCGCGGCCGCCCTGGCCGATCAGATCTATCGGATCCCCTCGGAGAAGGAGTTCAAGCTCCTCGCGGACACACAGCCCGCGCAGCAGGCCATCAACAGCTTCGTCACGACGAACGATGGGAAGCGGCTCCGCATGTACGTAGACGCGTATGGCGGACAGGCGTACCAGGTGCCCGGGACGAATGTCCGGTTCAACGCCGAGGGCGCCGTCTACCCGCGCGTGGAGGCGTTCGCCGGCGGCGGCATTCGCGAGCACCACGTGGCGCAGATCGCCAAGGCGGGCACCATGCGGGTCTGGGCCGAGGCTGAGACCGGCGGCGAGGCGTACATCCCGCTGGCCGAGGCAAAGCGCGCACGGTCGACCGCGATCTTGCAGAGCGTCGCGACGCAGTTCGGCTACCAGCTGGTTCCGACTGCCGCAGCCAGCTTCGGAGACGGCGGGACATCCGGCTCGGCGACCAGATCGAGCGGCCTCCGCATCCAGGGGACCCTCGATCTCGGCAACGGGCTCACCGGGCTCATCGACGGCATCGTCCATGACGCGCTCGACGCTGAGCGCCGCATCTTCGACAACGGATCGCGACCGGGAGCGTAGACGATGGGTTACCGCAGGAACCGAGCCACAAACCAGGTCGTAGTTGTCAATGCCTCCGGGTGGGCGGCCGCATCGTCGACTGGCTCGCTCACCTCGGCCCGTGTCGCGCTCGCCGGAGTTGGCCAGCCGCTCCCCGGGATCGATACCGTCTTTCAGGCCCAGGTGACCGCTGGTGCACCAACCTACGTGCAGGGTGTGGAGGGCAACAGCGGCGACATGGTCGTCGCACCCGGCGAGACGGTCGTCGCGTCGGTGTACGGCCGCATCACGTCGGCGGCGGCAGGCCTGAACCTGACCTGCCGCCTCTCGTTCGTTGACGCTTCCGGCAACATCATCGGCTCGACCCTCGTGGGCTCGGCGGTCGCCGTCGCCACCGGAGCATGGGGGCGCGCTTCTGCGACGGGAACCGCACCGGCGGGCACGGTGCGCGTGATCGTGGCTGGCCGCATGTCGACTTCCGCCGCGTTCGCGGTCGGCAACACGGCCCAGTTCACGGCGGTGCTGGTGGAGAGCGGCAGCACCCTTCGGCCGTTCTTCCTTCCCGATCTCACCCCCGGCGCGTTCTGGGACGCCGCCGCGAATGCGTCGACTTCCACCCTTTACGCGTTCGCGGCACCGACCGTCACTACGATCATCGACCCGCCCACCGCGCATATCCTCTGGACCGAAGCAGACCTGGCCGACAACGTCGGCACTCTCACGCTGTATCGACAGTTCGAGGGGAAGACGATGACCGTCCGTAGTGCGGTCGACAGGTTCGCCGCGGGTGGTCTCGCGACCGACGACGTCGAGCTCCCGCCAGGCGTCGATGTTTCGTTCCGGGCCGAGATCTTTCGCAGCGACGGGCGGAGCCTCGGCTACACCCCCTCGACCACCGTTCATGTCGACGGGCCGGTCGGTGCCGGCTGGGTCAGCAACCCGCTCGACCCGGCGACGGCCCCGGTGCGGGTCGAGATGCGATCGACCGCCGGGACCGGTGGGACGCAGGAGGCGCCGGGCGCGAAGTACCGTGTGGGGTTGCGCACGATCGCGCTCCTCGCACCGCGCGGGCTGCTCGAGGGCGTCGACATGTCGTTCTTCACCTCCACGGCCGTCGAGTACCACGCAGTCCGCGACCTCGTCGACGGGTCGAACGGGCTCCTGCTCTTCCGCACGACGCCGCCGCTGCCGGTACCGCGCCTGCTCTACGCGTGGACGAAGGCGCTGGTGTGGGAGGAGTTCAACCTCCCGGCCGGGATCGAGGACTTCGCCTGGCAGAACCCGGTCGACGAGCTCTCGCCGTTCGAGGGTGAGCCGATCTCGTCGCTCACCCCGTGGCAGATCTACATCGACGCCTTCCCCACTTGGGGCGACTTCAACGCCGCCTACCTGACCTGGCTCGACGCGATCAACAACCCCCCGGAGGCGTGAATGGTCCTGGCACTCGACTCCGACGTGCTCGCCGCACTGGAGACCTCCGGCACCAGCGTCTACCGGGCGTCGGCGTACTACGGCTCGGAGCAGACGCTTGCGGAGGTACCGCTGTTCGGGCAGGGGTCGATCTCCTTCGACGGGTCCGCAGCGGTCGAGAGCTCGGGCACCCTGTACCTGGGCGACAGCGGAACCGACTACACCCCGCGCAACCAGCAGGACACCTTCGCTCCGTTCGGCCAGGAGATCGCCCTGTGGCGGTCGCTGCAGAATGTCGGCTCGGCGCCCGGCATCCCGCTCGGCCGGTTCCGGATCACGGAAGTGCCCGACATGGAGGAGTACTTCCACCGCTACCCGTCGCAGCGGGATGCGGGCTGGTCGCTGCAGCTCACCGTGCGCGACCGGATGGACATCCTCCAGAACGACGACTTCACCGCGCCGACCTCGACGGTCGCCGGGCCGAGCACGTGGACCGAGATCCAGCGCCTCATGCCGCAGGGTCTCGGACTGCGCACCTCGCTGGTGGACACGGCGGTCCCCGCGGGGATCACCTACACGAGCATGTCCGACGCCATCACGAAGCTGATGGCGAACCTCAACGGCGTCCCCCACATGACGCGCGACGGCCTGCTCACGGCGCGCGCCCGCGACCGCTGGCTGACGGCGACCACGCCCGAGTTCGAGGTGAACGGCACCGTCGCGATCTCGGACACGATGACGAACAAGCTCTACAACTGCGTCGTCGTCACCAACCCGAACGACCCGAAGATCCTCGGCATCAAGATGATCGACGAGCCGGCGCACCCGCTGTACGTGCGTGGTCCCTTCGGGCGCCGCCCGTACAAACTCGCCGATCCGCTGATGACGACGCAGGCGATGGCGGATGCCGCGGCCGCGACGTCGCTCGCGCGCGTGTCGACGCAGCAGGCGCATACCGTCACGTTCTCGTGCCTGCCGCGACCCGACCTGGAGATCGGCGACTTCGGGGACGTCATCGACGAGGTGTCCGACAAGACGTACCGCGGCGAGATCGCGACCATGCAGTTCAGCCTCGACCCGACGGACCTGATGTCGGGCACCATGACGGTCGCCGAGGTGATCACCCCGTGAGCGGGACGGTGACGCGCTCGCCCGCGCGCGCGACGGCGTCCGCCCTGGCGGACATGAAGTCGGGCCTGTCGAACCTGCAGCAGGGCATCTGCTCGTCGATCGACTGGACGAACGGTCTCGCGAACGTCATCGTCTCTGGCGGCGCGATCTCGATCCCGATGCTCGGCGCCGCGCCGCCCATCCCGCAGCAGAAGTGCTGGGTGGGGTGGATCGGGCAGCAGGCCCTCTGCCTGGGACCGGTGCCGCGGTCGATGACGGGGAAGGTCACGACGGCGCCGGCGAGCGGCGTGCTCGGCTTCACCGGCGACGACGGCACCGTGAAGACGATCGCCTACGACTCGACGATCACGTTCGCGCTGAACGACCGGATCATCGTGGACTGGTGGTCGGGCGGCTTCGCGTTCGCGAAGCTCTCCGCCGACCCGATCACCCTCGACCCGGTGTACATCCCGCCGCCGGTCGTCTCGCCAGTCGCGCAGGAGAAGTCCCTCACGTTCGACCCGAACGGGTCCGGCACGTGGTCGACGACCTACTCCAAGTGGCAGGACTCGAACGTCTGGTGCTCCGACAGCACCCTCGGCGCGTGGTTCTACGCCGGCATCGCCGACACCATCCCCGACACCGCGACCATCCTCGAGATCCGCGTCTACGTGGACGCCTTCTACACGACCGGCTCGGACCCGACGATCGGCGTGCACTCGCTCGCCGGCGCGACCGGCGCACCCGCCGTCAGCAGCGCCGGGACCGTGCCCGGCGGCACCGGCTGGAAGAACCTGCCAACCGCGCTCGGCGACCTCCTCAAGACCGGCGCCGCGCTCGGCCTTGGAACCAACCACGGCGGCTACCACAAGTGGAGCCGCGCCGGCGTCAACAACTCCGGCGCACTGTTCATCAGATGGAGGACATGACCCCATGCCAGGCGTAACGAACTACCCGGCCCTCACCAACGGGTCCGGTATGGAAGGGCCCGCGCAGATCGTCGCACAGTCTCAGCACTGGGACGACATCGAGAATCGCAGCTACGCGACCGCGAACGACTTCCCGTCGGCGGCGTCGACCTACAGCGGCCGCCTCGTCTACGCCCGCGACACCGACACTTTCTACATCAACGACAACGGCAGTTGGGTGCCGATCGGTCAAGCCACCCAGCTGAGCAGCATCTCCTCGTTCGCGAACGGATACGGCGCCGGCCTCACAAACCGCCTCTCGAGGCGGAACGGCTCAGTCACTCTCGCGCTCCAGTTCAACCGCGGGACAAACCCCCTCGTCGCGACCGGCCCGATCTTCACCCTGCCACCCGGATTCCGACCCGTCGCCCAGCACGTCGCCGTCGGCTCCCTCACGACCGGTGGCTCCCCCGGCGTCATGAACTGCATCTTCAACACCGACGGCACCATGAACATCCTCTGGGTGAGCTCCACAGCCTCCGCCGTCGGCTGGATCGACACCACCTTCGACGCGGTCTAGGAGGACCCCGTGACTGAGATCGAACCCGACCCCAACATCCCGTATGACTCGGACGGGACCCCGCTGCCGCCGATGAACGCCGTCAAGAAGCCGGCGCCGGAGGCGATCAGCTCGAGCTATGGCGAGGAGGACCCCGATGCCTGACCTTCTCCAGCGCAGCGTCGACGACATGCTCGCCGCGATGGAGGAGCAGTTCCGCACTCGGTGGCCGAACCCGTGGTGGCCGAAGGGCATCAGCGCGTACGACGACTGCGCCGCCTGCGTGAGCTTCTACCTCTTCGGCCTCAACTCCCTCGGCAACCCGTTCTACAGCTACGTCTCGCAGATCCAGACCTGGGGTCGCAACCTCGGCGTCTGGCATCCCGGGCACGCGGGCGTACAGCGCGGCGACGTGCTCGCGTTCGACTGGGACGGCGACGGCGACCCCGACCACACCGAGATCGTCGTCTCGGTCTCGTCCGGCGGGTCGATCGTCACCTCCCGCGGCACGAACTCGAACCCCGGCGACGACATGCGCGACCGCACCCGCTCCGCCGGCTACATCCTCAGCTACATCCGACCGCCCTACCCGGGCACCACCTCGGCCGCTGATGGCGGCGCAACCCTGATCCCCCAAGGAGACGAGATCGACATGGCCACCATCGAAGACCTCCGCAAGCAGGCGGACGCGTCCAACGCCGCCCAGACCGCCCTGATCAAGGAGATGCTCCTGCGCGAGAGCCGCGGGCGCCTCTACTACTGCGCCACGCCGCCGGCCGGCCTGCCGCAGTTCGTGATCATCTTCTGGCACCGCACCCCGGGCCAGAACAACATCCTCTACTGCAACGACGGCGAGCAGCAGGCCCGCAACGCTCGCGACTTCTACTCGCAGACCTACGACACGGTCGAGCAGGCCAAGGCCGCCGCGATCGGCACGACGCAGTTCCAGACCCTGATCAACCTCGCGCTCGGCACGGACTCCGCGTTCACCAACAAGCGCGCGACGAAGTAGCACTTCCGCGTGATCGTGCTTACCGGGACCGGCGGCCCGGTCATCGTCGACATCCCGGGCGGATGGGCGAGCGTCCTCGTCGCGCTCATCGCGGCGGTCATCGGCCCGTACGTGCTGCAGGCGCGCGCGAATAGACGTCTCAAGCGCATCGACCAGAAGACTGACCGCACGCTGGACCAGGTCGAGAACAACCACCGGGACCCCGTGACCGGCGAGCCGATCAATATGCGGGAGGAGAACGACGAGCGTCACGAGGTGGTGACCAAGCAGAACGACAAGATCATCGCTCTCCTCGAGTCTCACGGCGAGCTGCTCGAGTCACACGACGTGGTCCTCAAGAAGCTCATCGCCTCGCAAGGCGACCAGGACGAAGACATCGCCGACTCCCGAGAACGTCTCGAACTGATCGAACGTACATGGCCGCGCAACCGATTCATGCCTCCTGCCAGGCACCGTGCACCCGACCCCACCCCCGACTCCCAAGGAGACCAACCGCTATGACCCCCAACGACAAGGCGCTCGCCTACATCCGCACCTACGTGCCGTACCTCGTCGGCGCCGCGCTGGCGTGGCTCCTCGTGCACACCGGCATCGACTTCACCGGGCCCGTAAAGCTCGCGCTCATCGCGTTCCTCGTCCCGCTGACCCAGAATGCGTACTACGTGCTCGTGCGGGTCATCGAGGTGCGGGTGCCGTGGATCGGTGCGCTGCTCGGCTGGCCGACCGCACCGCAGTTCGCCGCGGTCGACAATCTCTGGGCGTCCCTCGTGCGCACCATCATCCCGTCGCTCGCCGGCGCGCTCGTCGCGACCGTCGTCGCGCTCGGCCTTGCTCTCGACGCGGACACCCAGTCGACGCTCATCGTCGGCCTCGTCGCGCTCATCCAGGCGGCCTACTACGCGCTCGCCCGGTGGATCGTCTCGCGCTGGCCGTCCGCGCGGTTCCTGCTCGGCACGGACGCCGCACCGGTCTACCTCGCGAAACACGCCGCCTAGAGCGTCTCCGCTCTGACGGCGCAGCAGCATCCGCACAGGAGTAGGTCATAGTCGATCATGACCACGAGCCCCGGCTCACCTTCGGGTGAGCCGGGGCTCTTCTTCGTGTTTCGGCGTAGGCTGCCGTCGCTCCCCGAGTGGGTCGTGGGTGTTCGGCAGTTTGCGCCCCGCTGAGCGGTGCTACCTTCGTGAAGGCGGCGTGACCAATGATCACACTGGCTCAACGGATGCCTCGGTGCAGCTTCGTCCGTCGTCACTAGTCTCGTACGGGGAGGCGTGGCTCGAACATAAGCTGCCCGCTAGTGGCTGCCAGTGGTTTTGCCCGCCTCCCCTGCCCGCATCATCCGATCGACTTGTCTGAAGATCTCGCGCGCGACGTAGCGTTTGAGGCTCCGAATCGCGTTGGCCTTCGACACTCCCTCAGTCGTGCGCCGTCGAACGTACTCGCGAGTGCGGCCTTCGCGGGACAGTCTCACGACGACGATGGTGTGGATCGCGCGATTGAGCTGGCGGTCACCGCCGCGGTTGAGGCGGTGCCGGGTCGTCTTACCTGACGCGTACTCGATCGGCGCGACGCCGGCCAGCGATGCGAACGCAGACTCGGATCGGACGCGGCCGACGTGGGAGTACGCACCGAGGATAACTGCGGCAGTGACGGGGCCGACTCCGTAGATCTCCAGCAGCCCCGGAGCGAGAGACCTGACGACGGCCTCGAGGTCGCTCTTGTTGCTGTCGAGCTGTTCGAGTAGCAGCAGGTATTCGTTGGCCATCCGGGACACCTCTCGGCGTCCCAGCATGGTGAGTGGGTCGTCGGCTCTGGCCCAGTCGTGGTCTGCGAGGGTGCGGATGGTGGAACGGCTGATCTTGCGGGTTGTGTCCAGGCCGAGGTCGACTGTGCGCACGATCGCCCCGAGCCGGTTGCGAACAGCAACCGAGCGGATCTCCATGTCGCGACGAGACATCACGAGGAGGCTGAGCATCTGGCGAGCGCCCCACGCACGCGGTCGGGCGAGGGACTCTAGACGGGTACCCAGTAGGCGGTACGCCGCCCACACAGCATCGGTCTGGTCGTTCTTGGGCCTGGTGGGATCACGCATTCTGACCCGCGCGTCACAGACCTCGAACCCCGCCTCCGCCGCTACCTGGGCGAGGAGTGAGCCGTAGGAGTTTGCGCCTTCGATCGCGAGCAGTGTCTCGCCACTCACGACCGTGGCGATCCACGCTAGGGCTGCCTGGATGCCTTGCCTGTCCGCGCGAAAATCTGAGATCGCGCACACCTCACCGTTTCGGCCACGAAGGATGGCGTACGTGTGTGATTCGGAATGCGTGTCGACACCCACCACGAAGGTGAAACGGTCAGAGACCACGCGGCTCGAGAGTTCGCCCACGCGCGAAACCTACTCCGGATCCGTCAGATGGCGGGAGGCCCGGCTCCCCGGACCTCTTGCTCTCTCTTCTTCTCGTGCTCGCGATAGAAGCGGACGAGCTCCGCGGCCGGCGGCTGCGCGGCGCTCATAGCTTCGCTGCTCGCCCGGTTCTTAGCCATATGGTGACGCCACGACTCGTAGGCGCACTTGTAGTCCCATCCGAGCTGACAGGCGGCCTCGAAGGCGCTTACCCATCCGACCAGCTCGCGTCCCTCCGAGGTCGGCGCGTACGTGACGACGCGGAACCACTCCTCAGGGCGGTTCGGGTCGCCCTTCAGGAAGCGGCGGACGACGGCGTAAGGCTCCTGCGATTCGGAGACGCGCAGGAACCACTCCATCGGTCGCGCGTAGGTGACCGGACTCCATTCGACAGGCACGCGAGTGACAATAGGCTCAGCCCATGACAGAATCACGCACCCGTGAAGAATGCCTACGCCAGGCGGCGCGAGTACTCATTCGGATTGCCGCCAGGATCGAGTCCGACCGCATCGAACAGGAGCGGATTCGATGACCACGCTCGCCGAAGCGCTCGAAGCGGTCGCCGAGATAGCCTTCGCCGAGGAGTTACGAATCTCGCGCGAGAAGGCCCGGCTAGGACCGTCGTCCAATCCAGCGCATGAGCAAACCAGCCGCGAGAATCACCAAGCCAGCCACCGAAACGGTGAGGCCGACCAGCAAGTTCCGCGGACCAAAATCTGAAAGCGGTGCGGCGCCCTGGGAGAGGAAGTAGACGGCCGCCCAGAGAAGTCCGACGACGACGACGGCAAGCCCAGTCCACATCGCGACACGACCGACGATCGCAATCGTCGCGCCCGTGGAAGCATCGGCGCCGGCACTCGTCGTCATGCAGCGATCCTATTCCGCAGACGCCGAGTTGGTCTATCGCGAATCGAAAGCGCCGAGTAAGCGCCGAGTTGGTGAGACTCGGCGCTCTCGATCCCTGTGTTTTGTAGCGAGGGCGGGACTCGAACCCGCGACACCACGATTATGAGCCGTGTGCTCTAACCACCTGAGCTACCCCGCCGCGGCCTCCCGTCGACGGACGGGGAGACGGAGCCCCCTGTGGGAATCGGACCCACTACCTCTTCCTTACCAAGGAAGTGCTCTACCAATGAGCTAAGGGGGCGAAGCCGGTCCTGGCCGGAAGGCCCGAACGATTTTGGCAACCGTACGAGGATACCATCACCGCGGGGGTGCTTCCGACCATCGCGGACCCGGCCGACGTGCGCCGGCTCAGGCGCCGCGGGCGGCCTCCGAAGCGGTGTCGAGGGCGGCGATCTCGTCGCCGGTGAGCTCGAGGGTGACGGACGCCAGGAGGTCGGGCAACTGGTCGAGGGTGCGGGCGCTCGCGATCGGTGCCGTGACGGTCGGCTGGGCCGCGAGCCAGGCGAGCGAGACCGTTGCGACCGAGACGCCGTGTGCGGCGGCGACCTCGTCCAGCGCTCCGAGCACCGCGCGTCCGGTGTCGTCGAGGTACTTGGCGGCACCGGCCGCCCGGGCGCTGTCCACAGCCACACCGTCGCGGTACTTGCCCGTCAGGAACCCCGCAGCCAGGGCGAAGTAGGGGAAGACGCCGAGGTTCTCGCGCTCGGCGATCGGACGGTAGTTCTGCTCGTAGGAGCGCTCCACGAGGTTGTAGTGCGGCTGGAGCGCGACCGCACGGTGCAGACCCTCGGCCTCGGTGATGCGGAACCACTCCTCGATGCGCTCGGGGCTGTAGTTGGAGATGCCGATGTAACGCACCTTGCCGGCGTCGACGAGGCCGGAAAGAGCGGCGACGGTCTCCTCCAGGGGAACGGTCTCGTCGTCGAAGTGCGCGTAATAGAGGTCGATGTACTCGCTGCCGAGGCGCTCGAGGGAGGCGTCGGCGGCGCGACGGATGTTGTCGGCGGCGAGTCCCTTGAAGTCGGGGTGCTGGCTCACCTTGGTCGCGAGCACGACGTCCTCGCGGTTGCCCCGCGCGTCGAACCACCGGCCCAGGATGCGCTCGGAGTCGCCACCGGTGTTGCCCGGCACCCACGCCGAGTAGCCGTCGGCCGTGTCGACGAAGTTGCCGCCCGCGGCGACGTACGCGTCGAGCACCGCGAACGAGGTGTCCGCGTCCGCGGTCCAGCCGAAGACGTTGCCGCCCAGCGAGAGCGGGTAGACGTCGAGGTCGGAGGTGCCGATCGTGCGACGGGGTGCAGTCATAGAAGGTCTCTCCCAGTTCATGAGTCTGTCGTTCCGGTCCCTTCACGCTAACGCGGACGACCGGGCGAAATTCCGGGAGCGGATGAAGATGTGGAAAGGTTGCGGCGCGGCCCTACTGTGGAGGAATGGATGTCGCCGCCGCCCCGCCGCTCTCGGCCGACTGTGCGAGCTGCGCCGGCCTGTGCTGCGTCGCGCTGGCGTTCGCCCGGTCGGCGGACTTCGCGATCGACAAGCCCGCGGGCGACCCGTGCGACAACCTCGACGACGGTTTCCGCTGTCGCATCCATCCGCACCTCCGGGAGAGCGGCTTCAAGGGATGCACGGTGTTCGACTGCTTCGGAGCCGGTCAGCACGTGACGCAGCGCACCTTCGGCGGGGCGACCTGGCGCGACGGCGGCGACGTGCGCGACGGGATGCTCGCCGTGTTCCCGATCGTCCGCCAGCTGCACGAGCTGCCCTGGTACCTGCGCGAGGCGCTCGGCATGCCGGCCGCCGAGCGACTCCACGCGCGTCTGCGTGCAGCCGAGCGCGCGGTCCGCGCGGCCGCCGACGACTCTCCCGACCGCATCCGCGCGCTCGACGTGGACGCCCTGCGGGCGCCCGCCGCTGAGCTGCTCCGCGAGTCCGCGCGCCTGACCAGGGAGGCCGCCAGCAGGCGGCCGCCCGCAACGCGCCCCGGGACGGCTCCCGGTGCCCGTGCCCGCGTCGCCCGCTCCCGCCTGCGCCCCGGCGCCGACCTCCTCGGCGCCGACCTGCGCGCGACCGACCTGCGCGCGACCGAGCTGCGCGGGGCGCTCCTCATCGCGGCCGACCTCCGTGGCACCGATCTCGCGTTCGCCGAGCTCCTCGGCGCGGATCTGCGGGATGCACGCCTCGACGGTGCCGACCTCCGCGACGCGCTCTACCTCACCCAGACCCAGGTCAACGCGGCCTCCGGCGATGCGCGCACGCGTCTCCCGGCCGGGTTGGAACGGCCCTCGCACTGGCGTAAGTGAGATTTATTCGACAAACGGCGTCATGATCCCCGCCCGGCGCGGTCTCTCAGGAGCGGGAAGGCACCCGAGCCTCCCCGTCTGATCGCAAGGAAGCCCGATGCCCGTCTACAGAACCGTCCTCGCCGCACTGGGGGTTGCGGCGCTCACCCTCGTCCCCGTCCTGGCCGCCGACGAGGCCCGCGCCGCCGACCTCGACGTCGTCACGTCCCTCACCATCTCCTCGCCGGATCCCGCCGACCCGACCGTGCCGCTCACCGTCGGCCAGATGTTCCGGGTGGACGTCGCCTGGTCGCTGCCCGCCGCCGCGGCCCCGGGAGACACGTTCTCGGTGTCGTTCCCCTCCCCCGTCCATGGCTACGCGTCCTCCTTCACGCTCACCGACGCCGCCGGAGCCGAGGTCGGAACCTGCACCGTCGACTCCGACTCCTTCCACTGCACGCTCGGCGACTACGCCGCGACGCACACCGGTATCACCGGCACGCTGTTCTTCTACGCCAGCGCCGTCCAGACCTCCGGCGGCACGCTGCTGTTCCAGTCGTCGAACGGCACGGTCTACCACGTCACCGTCCCCGGCGGCGGGATCGGGGAGGGCACAGGCTCCCCGGCGACCCAGCCACCGACCGCGCTGGCGAAAGGCGGCTGGCAGAACGCGGACGGCACGCTCGGCTGGCTGATCTACCTGCCGGGAAGTCAGCTCCTCCACGACGGCGCGGAGGTCACGGTCACCGACACCTACGACGCGCGCCTGTCGCTCGTCCCCGGCTCCCTCTCGGTCCTCCGCGTGGCGGACGCCGACTGGAACGGCGGCGACTGGTCCGGCTCCGCCGTCCCGCTCGCCGAGGGCACGGGTGCCGGCGCCTACACCGTCGGCTCGACCCCTCCGTCGTTCACGCTGACCGTCCACGCGCCCGACCCGCAGAGCACCTATGTCGTGCTCTACCAGCTCAGCGTCCCCGCCGGCACAGCCGACGGGACCGTTTTCGCCAACACCGTCCGCGGCGACGGCGTCGGATCCGACGAGGCGTCCGTCGCGTACGTCTCCGCGGGCGGAGCCGCGAGCGGAGAGACGACGCGCGAACTCGCCGTCACCAAGCGCGTCGCGGGTGACGGCGTCGCACCGACCGGCGGGTTCCCGATCGCCGTCGCCTGCACGCTCGGTGGCGCCCCGGTCGCGGGCTACCCGGCCAGCGCCTCCATCGCGGCCGGCGAGACTCACGTCTTCCCCCGTGTGCCCGTGGGTGCCCAGTGCGCAGTGAGAGAGACCGACTCCCGCGGCGCGACATCGATCGCCTACTCACCTGCCGCGTCGATCACGGTTCCCGAAGGCGACGACCCGATCGGGGTGACCGTCACGAACACCTACGCCGCGACCCCCGTCGTTCCCGGCAGCGGAACGGGCACTACGCCGCCGAGCGGTGCCCCGTCGGCCACCCCGTCTCCCGCACCCGGGCCGGCGGACGCAGGCGCCACCTCCCTGCCGACGACCGGAGCGCTCGCGCACACCGGCTCCACCGCGTCCCCCGTTCTCGCCGGGGCGGCAGCGCTGGCCCTCCTGACGGGCCTCTCCCTGCTCGGGGCGCGTCGCATTCGCATCGGCCGGGAACGCCAGGGCGAGCGCCCCGGGCAGGCCGGCTGACGCCGGTGCGGGTCCGCATCGCCCTGCGATCCGGACCCGCACTCGGGAGCCCGTACACTGGAAACGCTTGCATTCCGCCGAGGCGCCGCGACTAGACTCGTCCCGGTCGCGCGTCCGGTCGCGGCCTCTCGGACCGCGGAAGGGGTGCGATGCCCGGCATCGACGACGTCGCGCGCCTCGCCGGCGTCTCGACCGCCACGGTCTCCCGCGCACTGAGCGGCAACGGTCCCGTCTCCGAGCGCACGCGAGCCCGCGTCGCCGACGCGGCCGCCGCGCTCGGCTACGTCGTCTCCTCCGACGCGTCCAGCCTCGCGTCGGGCCGCACACGCAACATCGGCGTGGTGGTCCCGCGCCTCAACCGCTGGTTCTTCACCGCCGTCATCGAGGGTGCGGAGCGCGAGCTCCTGCGGCGCGGCTACGACCTCACGCTCTACAACCTCAGCGGGGACGGCGAGGAGCGGCGCCGTGTCTTCGACCATCACCTGCTGCGCAACAGGGTCGATGCGGTGATCGCCGTCGCGCTCGCCCTGGACGAGGACGAGGTGAGCCGGCTGCTCTCCCTCGGCAAGCCGATCGCCGGTGTCGGAGGGCCGCTGCCCGGGGCGAGCGCCATCACGATCGACGACGTCGCCGTGGCGCGAGTCGCCACCGAGCACCTCCTCTCCCTCGGGCACCGGCGCATCGCCCACGTGGGCGGCAGCGAGGAGTACGACCTCGAGTTCCACACCCCGGGCAATCGCCGGCTCGGCTACGAGTCGGCGCTGCGCGACGCCGGCATCACCCCCGACCCGTCGCTCTTCCGCGGCTCCGACTTCACCATTCCCGGGGGCCACGCCGCGGCGATCGAGCTGCTCGCCGGCGCCGACGAGCGCCCCACCGCCGTCTTCGCCGCCTCCGACGAGATGGCGATCGGGTGCATCCTCGCGGCACGGGAGCTCGGCCTCACCGTGCCGGGCGACCTCTCCGTCATCGGTGTCGACGACCATCCCCTCGCCGCGTTCTTCGGGCTGAGCACCATCGCCCAGTACCCGGAACGCCAGGGCGAGGAGGCCGTCGAGCTGCTGGTGCAGAGCATCGAGGACGTGCGCCGCCGCTCCGGCCCCCGCGGGTCCGCGACCGCCGGCCGCCGCACGGACGCGGGAACAGCCACTCCCGTCACCGTCCCCGTCTCCACCGACCTGGTGGTGCGCGCCAGCACGTCCGCGCCCGATCCCGCCCTGCAAGCCCTGTCAGCCGACAGCCCGAACGAGAGGTGACCACCATCGCCGCCACGACCCCCGGCCTTTCCTCCTCCCTCGCCCCCAGCTCCCCGGGACGCGAGTGGTGGCGCTCCGCCGTCATCTACCAGGTCTATCCGCGCTCGTTCGCGGATGCCGACGGCGACGGGATCGGCGATCTGCCGGGCATCACGCACCGCCTCCCCGCCCTGCGCTCCCTCGGTGTGGACGCGGTCTGGCTGTCGCCGTTCCAGACCTCGCCGCAGCGCGATGCCGGGTACGACGTCGCCGACTACCGCGACGTCGACCCGCTCTTCGGCACGCTCGCCGACTTCGACACGATGCTCGAGACCGCGCACGAGCTGGGCCTGCGCGTCATCATCGACATCGTCCCCAACCACTCCTCCAGCGACCACGTGTGGTTCCAGGAGGCCCTGGCCGCCGGGCCGGGGAGCGAGGAGCGCGGGCGCTACCTCTTCCGCGACGGGAAAGGCGAGCACGGCGAGCTCCCCCCGAACAACTGGGAGTCGATCTTCGGCGGAGCCGCCTGGACCCGCATCGAGGAGGCCGACGGCACCCCGGGCCAGTGGTACCTGCACCTGTTCGACAAGTCGCAGCCGGACTTCGACTGGACCAACCCGTGGGTGCGCGAGCAGTTCCGCGGCATCCTGCGCTTCTGGCTCGACCGCGGCGTCGACGGTTTCCGTGTGGATGTCGCCCACGGCATGATCAAGGAGGCCGGCCTCCCCGACTACACGCCGCCCGAGAACGTGGGCAGCATGGGCGGCGGCGCGGGCTCGGTCACGCTCGAGCCGGCCATCGAGGGCCACGCGGGCGACGAGCCCGCCACCCCGCCGTACTTCGCCGAGGACGGCGTGCACGACATCTACCGTGACTGGCACCGGGTGCTGGCGGAGTACGAGGGCGACCGCGTGCTCTGCGGCGAGGCCTGGGTCGAGCCGCTGGAGAAGCTCGTGCGCTGGGTGCGCCCGGACGAGATGCAGCAGACCTTCAACTTCGGCTACCTCGAGACCCCCTGGAACGCGGCGGCCCTCCGCACGGTGATCGACCGCTCGATCGCCGTCTTCGGCAGTGTGGGCGCGCCGAGCACGTGGGTGCTGTCGAATCACGACGTCGTGCGCCACGCGACCCGCCTGGCCCTCACCGGTGAGAACCTGCAGGGGCACGGCATCGGCCCGAAGACCACGGGGCTGCCCGACCCGGCCTTCGCGCTCAACCGCGCGCGGGCGGCCACGGCGCTCATGCTCGCCCTGCCCGGCTCCGCCTACCTCTACAACGGCGAGGAACTCGGCCTTCCGGAGGCCATCGACCTGCCCGACGACGCCCGGCAGGACCCGACGTGGTTCCGCACGAACGGCGAGCGGTACGGTCGCGACGGCTGCCGCGTCCCGATCCCGTGGGAGGGCGCGGACCCGTCGTACGGGTTCGGCCCGGGCGCGCGGAGCTGGCTGCCGCAGCCCGCCTCGTGGGCGGCCTACACGCGCTCCTCGCAGGAGGGTGTGCCGGGATCGACGCTGACCATGTACCAGGAGGCGCTGGCGGCCCGCCGGGCCCACGACCTCGCGTTCGGCGAGCTGGAGTGGTTCGACCTCGGCCCGGACACGCTCGCCTTCCGGTCCGGCGAGGTGACCGTCGTGGCCAACTTCCGCGAGGAGCCGCTGGAGCTGCCCGCCGGCGACGTGCTGCTGTCGAGCGGTCCGCTCGACGGGCGCAGCCTCCCGCAGGACACCACGGCCTGGCTGGTCTGACGCGATCGGACGGTGAAGCGACGGGCCGGTCGGTTCAGGACGCGTTGGCCTTCAGCCATGCGTAGGGGTCGACCGGCTCCGTCCCGTTGAGGCGGATCTCCAGGTGGAGGTGCGCACCCGTGGAGACGCCGGTGTTGCCGACCTTGCCGACCGTGTCCGCGACTCTCACGACCTGTCCCACCTGCACCCGCACCGAGCCGCGCTGCATGTGGCAGTACTTGCTGCTCACGAGGGCACCGGCGATCATGTGGTCGATCGTGACGTTGACCCCGCAGCCGCCGTTGTCGCCGAGCACGACCTCCCGCACCACGCCGTCGGCGATGATCTGGATGGGCACGCCCTCACCCGGCGTGAAGTCGACGCCGAGGTGGTTCGTGGAGGCACCGGCGGTCGGGGCCGCGCGCGGCCCGAAGTACGACGAGATGGGGACGCCCACAGGGAACGGCCACTGGACGGCTCCGCGCGGGTTGTTGGTGAACGTGTCGGCGATGCGCATCGAGCGCACCGCGGCGAGCTGCTCGGCGGCGATGACCTCCGGGCTCTCGCGGTCGACCACGGCGCTGCGGTCGGACTCGACGCGGTCGAGCGCCTGCACCTCGCCCTGGCCGGCGACCGGGAAGGCTTCGGCGATCGCCTTCGCCCGCACCTGATCCTCGGTCAGCAGCGCCATCGCCGGAAGGGAGGTGGCCACGCCGATGCCGAGCACCGCGAACATCGCGACGAGGCTGACGCCGCGGCCGCGCTTGCCCTGCGGCGGGCGGGACTCCGGGGCCGTGGGAGCGGCGGGACGGCGCACCGCACGGGCGCGCCTCCGCCCGGCTTCGCGGGCCTCCCGGATCGCCCGGCGGGTCAGCGGCGCGTCCGGCTCTGGCTGGCCGGCGCGGAGGTCGGTTGTCGGGCGCACTCGACCAAAAGTAACAAATCGATAAACATCATGCCAGTCGAGAGGCGACTGGCGGGCGCGCGCAGACGCGCACGCCGGCGCGGACGACTCCGCTCCTCCTCAGTCCCAGGCCCCGAAGAACCCGGCGATGCGGGGTTCGAGCGCCTCATAGAGCCCCGGTGCGGCGGCGAGGAGCAGCCGCCTCCCCTCCGGACCGCCGTCGAGCCCGCCGACCCGCGCTCCCGCTTCGCGCGCGACGAGCGCGCCCGCCGCGTGGTCCCACGGATTCAGTCCGCGCTCGTAGTACGCGTCGAGCCGACCGGCCGCCAGTCCGCACAGGTCGAGGGCGGCCGAGCCGATGCGCCGGATGTCGCGCACCTCCCCGATGAGCCGGCCCACGAACTCCGCCTGGCGCATCCGCGTCTCCGCGTCGTAGCTGAAACCCGTGCCGACCAGTGCGACCGGCAGCTCCACCGCCCCGTTCACCCGCAGCGGTCCTCCATTGAGCGTCGCGCCCTCCCCCCACGCTGCGGCGAACACGTCGCCGCGTTCCGGGGCGACGACCGCACCGGCCAGAGTCCGCCAGCTCGCCGGATCGGGGTCGCCCTCGACGACCGCGATGCTGACCGCGTAGTCCGGGATGCCGTACGCGTAGTTGACCGTCCCGTCGATCGGATCGACCACCCAGGTGAGCCCGCTCGTCCCCGCCTCGGCTCCCGACTCCTCGCCGAGGAACCCGTCCAACGGCCGTGCCGCGGAGAGCGCGCCACGGATCAGCTCTTCCGCCTCCCGGTCCGCGCGCGTCACGATGTCCGACACCGACGACTTGGAGGCGGCGATCTCCACCCCGTCTCGCCGCCGCTGCTGGGCGATCGCCGCCGCGCGCTTGGCGATGGACACGGCGATGTCGCGGAGCTCTGCATTCGAGGTCATGGGACCAGCCTGACACGATCGATCACCCGACCGGTCCACCCCATCCGCCCGGAGCGTTGCGCGTGGGGAAGATCTCGTCGCGGCCCGGGCGCGGGTGCGCTTCCGCCGCGCCTGGCTCACTGGTGGAGGCAAGCGATCCCTGCAACTTCATCGTCTGCCGACGGATGTCCTCGCTGAGCGACGGATGCGCACCGGGCAATGGTTTCTCGTGCGCGACGACGGCGACGATCTCCTCCAGGGTCTCTGCGACGATGGCTTCGGCGTCGCGCACGCCCCACCCGGCGGCTTCGGCGACGAGGTCACCCCCCGTGATCTTCTCGATCGCGTTCGTCCCGTTGATGAGCAGAGCGGTCTCCTGATCGACGTCCTGGTGGAGCTGGGGCACGACGTCGTACATCGGCGCCAACCGCACGCGGTCGCCGGGGAGGTGCAGGATCGAGATGTTCTTGGCATGCATGTCGAGGTTTCCGACCGCTGCCGACAGCGTCATCATGCGGACCAGGCGCCGCACGTCGGACACCGTGGCGTATTCGCGGACGGTCTGGGCGATCTGCCGAAGCCGGCCGTCACCCGCCTCCGGTTCGTACTTCGCGTCCCCCCGGTACCCGAGCACTTGATTGAAATCCTCCTGGTGGATCCGTTCGCGCCGCTCGTCGCGGTCGTATCGCTCGATGACCAGCGCGCGCGTGCCGTCGAACGAGGCGATGGTGGTGGTGAAGTCCGCGAGACCGAGTGCGCGTGCGAACCGCGAGCCGTACTCCTCGTCGAAGATGAGGCTCGGCATGCTCCCGACCACCGGCTTGAGGATGTGCGTGGAGGGATAGCCGTCGAGCGGCTCCGCCCATCCCTCGCCGGTGAGTGCGAGCAGCACCTTGTCCTGCACGCCGGCAAGTGAGGAGAGCCGTCGACGTCCCTTGTTCCCCAGAGGGTTCTTCTTGACTTCGGCGAACATCGACGCGATCTCCTGGTCGGTGACCGGTCGCGTGGCGGGCGTGCGAGGCTCCGCCGCATCCTCGGGGTCCCAGATCTGAACGGCTCCGGCCACATCCCGGCCGTACCGCTTGAGCAGGCCGACGGTGTTCTCGGCGTCGAGGCGCGCGTTGGCGCCGAGCCGTTCGCGGATGCGTCCCTCCGCCAGGATCTCCTCGAAGAAGTTGCGGCGGAGCGCCAGGCCGTCCGAGCGCGGGGTCGCCAGAGGGACGGCGATGGACAGGGCGGTGCTGCCGACGCCGTAGTGCCGCATCGCGTCGGCGTCGGGCGTGAAATCGAAAGAGTCACGCTCACCGGTCAGGACACCGATCCGGCGCCCGTACAGCTCCACGACGAGTTCGCTCACAGGTCGACCTCGTCGGCGATCTCGCCCTGAAGAGTCACCCCTGTCGCTCGCAGGTAGTCGAAAAGCCGCTCGACCGCCTTCGTCGGTTTCCCCTGCTCCATCTCGATGATGTACCGCTTGCTCACACCGAGTTCCTCGCTCAGCTTCTGCTGCGTCAGGCCGCGGGTCAAGCGGGCCTCGCGCAGGATCGTGCCCAGCGAACGCGGTCCCGTGATCCTGGCCGTCTGCATGCTCCACCTCCGCGCGAATGGGAGGTTACCTTTTCCACACCTCCTCGACCAGGTTACCTTTTTCTCACCCTCCGCGCGAGGTTACGTTTTCCTCACCCCGGCCCGCAGGTTACCTTTTTCTCACCCCAGCCCGTGGGTTACGTTTTATGCACAGACGGGTCCGGGCGGCCAGGAACGACGAAGCCCCCGGTCGCAGAGCGCCGGGGGCTTTCGGGTGGTGGCGAGTGAGGTGTCTGGGTTCACGACATAGGTCTCAGTTGATAGGTCCCTGGTGAGTCGGGACATGCGTCACAGTCGGTGGCATGTCGAAGGCTCGGGTCGCCGTGATGAAGATCGTGTCCAAACAGCTCACCGTGACGGCGGCAGCTGCCGAGTACGGGTTCTCCCGCCGGCACCTGCATCGGCTGCTCGCACGCTACCGAGACGGCGGCCTGGACGCGGTCGAACCGCGCTCCCGAGCCCCGCACACCAGCCCGCAGCGAACCGCGGACGAAGTCCGGGAACGGATCCTGCAATTGCGAGCTGAGCTGATCGGGAACGGGTTGGATGCCGGCCCGGTCACCATCGCCTGGCACCTCGAACAGGAGAACCTGCAGGCTCCGTCGACCTCGACGATCCGCCGGACCCTCCACACCGCCGGGCTCATCACCCCGGAACCCCGGAAACGGCCCCGCTCCTCCTACCTCCGGTTTCAGGCCGCGCAACCGAACGAGACCTGGCAGTCCGACTTCACCCACTGGCGCCTGGCCGATGGCACCGATATCGAGATCCTGAACTGGCTGGACGACCACTCCCGCTACCTGCTCTCCTGCACCGCACACCGCCCGGTCACCGGCGACGACGTGGTCACCAGCTTCCTGACCGCGACCGAACGGCACGGCATCCCTGCCTCCACCCTGACCGATAACGGCAGGGTCTACACCGCCCGGTTCGGCGGCGGCCGCAACGCCTTCGAATACCTGCTCCCCCTGCTCGGCGTCACCCAGAAGAACGGCTCACCCAGCCACCCGCAAACTCAAGGCAAGATCGAACGCTTCCACCAAACCCTCAAACGCTGGCTCACCGCACGGCCCGCCGCCGACACCCTGACCGAGCTCCAGACTCAGCTCGACGCGTTCCGGGAGCACTACAACGAGCACCGCCCCCACCGCGCCCTGAACCGGCAGACACCCGGGCAAGCATTCCGCGCCACCCCGAAAGCGCTCCCCGCCCAGGCCCGCACCCCCGGCCACTACCGCATCCGCTACGACCTCGTCGGAACAGGCGGCAAAGTCAGCCTCCGCCGCGCCGGCCGAATGCACCACCTCGGCATCGGCTACCACCACCGCGGAACCCGCATCCTCGCCCTCGCCGACGACACCACCGTCACCGTCATCGCCCTCCACACCGGCGAAATCCTCTCCACCCACACCATCGACCCCACCCGCAGCTACTGGCGCAACAACGAGAAAACCCCCGGCCGATGGCCGAGGGCTTCTTCACGTGAGACCTAAGACACGACTCAGGTGAGACCTATGTCGCGACTCAAGACATGGTGGCGAGTGAGGGATTCGAACCCCCGAAGCATTACGCGTCTGATTTACAGTCAGATCCCTTTGGCCGCTAGGGTAACTCGCCGTTCGCGCTCCCGACCACCAGTCAGCTGCTGACCGAAGGCGCCAGATAAGGATACTTGCCGCACGCCGACTCGCGAAATCGGGTGGGAGAGGCGTCTGCCCGCGGCGAATTCGCGACCGGCAGAAGGCCGCGACACCGGACCGGGCGGCGACTCAGGATGGGCGCATGGACACCGACATGAACTCCCCGGTCCAGCGTCTGCTGGAAGAGCGGATCGTCTTCCTCGGCACCGAGGTGACCGACGAGGCCGCCAACGAGATCTGCGCGCGGCTGCTGCTGCTCGACTCGATCGCCTCGGACAAGGACATCTTCCTCTACATCAACTCCCCCGGCGGCTCCATCACGGCCGGGTTCGCCATCTACGACACCATGAACTTCGTGCGTGCCGACGTCGCGACCGTCGCGCTCGGGTTCGCGGCGTCGATGGGGCAGTTCCTGCTCTCGTCGGGGGCGCGCGGCAAGCGGTACGCCCTGCCGAACGCGTCCGTCGTCATGCACCAGCCGCACGGCGGTTTCGGCGGCACGAGCGCCGACATCCAAACGCAGGCGAAGCAGATCCTGCACTTCAAGCGCAGGATGGCGCAGCTCACGAGCGAGCAGACCGGCCGCACCGTCGAGCAGATCGTGGAGGACGGCGACCGCGACCGCTGGTTCACGGCCGACGAGGCGCTCGACTACGGCTTCGTCGACGCGGTGGTCGGCACGACGGGCGCCCTCCGCGCCTGACTCGGCACTCGCCATGTGGACCAAATGTCGCGAAAGTGCACGCCAATCACGACATTCGGTCCAAACGGCGAGGGGGCCGGTCAGGCGACGAGGAGGAGCGCCGCGGGCGCGGCCGGTGCGACGGGCGCGGCGGGTGCCGCATCCGGATACTCGGCCACGGACGTACGGGTCTCGACCCGCTCGCGCTCGGGCACCAGGCTCAGCACCTGCACCGGAGCGGCGACCGGCGGCGCCGTGGAGGCGTACTCAGCCGCGACCAGAAGCAGGAGCTCCCCCTCCGGGACACCGAGCACCCGGCACAGCGCGGCGAGGATCTCGGACGACGCCTCCTTGCGACCCCGCTCGATCTCCGAGAGGTACGGGATGCTCACCCGGGAGGTCTCGGAGAGCTGGCGCAGCGTCGTGCCCTGCTCCGTCCGAATGCGACGGAGCACGGAGCCGAGGGCGTGCCGCAGAAGCATGGCGCCAGCCTAAGCCGCCCGGCGCGGATCCGGACCCGGCGGGTCGGGGGATTCTGCTCAGAGCAGAACGCGGCCCGGGCCGCACCGGGGCACCGTCATGCGGGCTCCGCGCCCGCGAGCACCTCCGGCGGAAGCACCCGCTGCGCCCCGAGCACCTCCAGTCCGACCAACCGTCCGGCGGCGTCGTACTCCGCGTCCACGTACCCGCCGGCCGCGACTCCGGCGACAGCGCCGCGCACCGCCGTGGCCACGGCGCCCTCGTCGAACAGGAGGTGCGCCACATCCAGTTCGGGGTCGTAGACGATGCGCATGATCCGACGCTACGTGGCGCCGCCCGCGATGTCGTCGGACCGTCGTACCACCTCCCGGGTCATCCACGCGGACGACGACGTCGATCCGCGACACCCCGACGTCCCTTCCGCGGATGTCGGGGGTCGGGCGCAGAATCGTCCGCATGAGGACCTTGGAGATTTGCGAACGGTGCGACGGGACCGGTGCCGACCCGCTCCAGCACGGTGAGGAGATCACCGTGTGCGTGGAGTGCTCCGGCGACGGCTGCCACGTCACCTACTACGCCGAGCTCGAGCAGACCGCGTAGCGACCCCGCGCTACGGTCGCGCAGCGACTCGCGCGCGTGTCGTTCGCGGATGTCGTGCGCCCCGTACTGGAGGCCGCGCGACATCCGCCGCTGTGCGAGTGTCTGACCATGCTGATCGTGACGACCAACGACATCCCGGGCCGCACCGTGACGAACGTCATCGGCGAGGTGTTCGGCCTGACCGTGCGCTCCCGCAACCTCGGCTCGAACCTCGGTGCCGGCTTCAAATCACTGGCGGGCGGCGAGCTCAAGGGCATCACCTCCCTGCTGCACGACGCCCGCACGGAGGCGCTCGGCCGCCTCGCCGACGAGGCGCAGGCGAAGGGCGCCGACGCCGTGCTCGCCTTCCGGTTCGAGACGAACGACTACGGCCAGGGCGGCGTCGAGGTCTGCGCCTACGGCACGGCCGTCACCCTCGGCTGACCGATCCCTGCGGGGTTCGGTCTGCCGCGTCTCGCGTCAATGCTCGTGGTCGTCGGCCACGAGCCAGTCCGGGAACGGGTCCGGGTAGGTGCGCCATTCGTCCGGCCCGGCCACGAGTTCGCCGTCGTGCAGGGCGGCATCGTCGAGGGCGACCGTGAACGCGGCGCGGTCGAGATCGTAGCCGGCGACGAAGAGGTCCTGCCCCAGTGTGAGGAGCTCGACCTCCTCGGCAGCCGATCCTCCCTCCGACCACACCGCGTCCGCCAGCGGCACCAGGTCGAACATCGCTCCCACCTGCTCCCACTGCGCGATCGCGCCGGGCCTGGTCGCCAGCCGGCAGAAGCCGGCCGAGCGCACGATGGTCCCGAACTCCCCCGATTCGAAGCGTTCGGCGAGGAGCAGGTGCAGGCGCCACGGATGGAGGGGCCGCTCGTTCTCGTAGCGGAAGGCGCCTGCCGCGCCCCGCGGCGCGCGCACCAGGTCCCCGCTCAGGGCGCGCGACCATCCGGCCCGCGCCTGGGTGGGCCCGAGTTCCGCGAGGTCCAGCGGGATCGGCGAGACGGACCCCGTCCCCGCTGCATGGATGCGCGCCGTCGGGGCCAGCAGGCCGAGGAGCCCGATGAGGTCGTCGCGACGCTCCGCGTGCAGCCGGTCGGCGTTCGCCAGGACGATGGTGGTCGCGTGCTCGACCTGCGTCACCGTGAGCCAGGCCCGGGCCGTGTGCTCGACCTCCCCGGCTCCGGCCGTCCGCGTGACGTAGCTCTCGTCGGCGAGGTCCGCCTCCAGCCGTTCGGCGTCCGCGACGCAGACCACCGCGAGCAGCCGGGTGGGAGCCTCCGGCGCGGTCAGCGCGCCGATGAGTTCCAGCACCGGCGTCTCCGCAGGGAACTCGACCACGGCACCGCTCGACGGAGTCGTCCACGGCACGAGGGCGATGGCCTCCTCGATCGGGTCGGCCGCGACGGCGAGGCGCGCTGCCGGGACGAACGCGCGCTGCGTGCGCTCGGCGAGGCGTTTGGCGCAGCGGACACGCACCGGGGCGCGAGGGCCGACGACGGCGATCACGTCGATCTGTGGCACGGGAGGTCTCCTGTCGGTCGGATGGGTCTATCCTTAACGATAACGGTTATCAATAGGAGTCGCCATGAAGGTCCGTGCATCCCTCAAATCCCTCACGAAGCAGCCCGGCGCGCAGGTCGTCCGCCGCCGCGGGAAGGTGTTCGTCATCAACAAGCTCAACCCGCGCTTCAAGGGCCGTCAGGGCTGAGGTCGCGCGGCTGCCCGCGGGCCGGGCGGAGCGCCACAACGATCGTTTGTGACGCTACAACCGCGCGCCGGTAGCCCCGCCCCGGCCCGTCGGGGGATGCTCGACGGGATGAACGTCGCACCCGTCCGCACCCTCCCCTCCCGCCTCGCTGCCCGCGCCGTCGATGTCGCACCCGGCGTCGGCATCGCCGTGGCGATCGCTCTCGTCGCCACCGCGATCGCCCGGGTCGTCCCCGCGCTCGGGAGCGCGCTGCCCGCCCTGCTGCTCGGCGTACTGGTCGCGGTCGTGCGCAAGCCGACGGGGCGCTTCGCGCCGGGAGTCGCCTACTCGGGCAAGTTCCTGCTGCAACTCGCCGTCGTCCTGCTGGGCGTACAGCTCTCCCTCGCGAGCATCCTCGTCGTCGGGGTCGAATCGCTCCCGGTCATGCTCAGCTCGCTCGTCGTGTGCCTGCTCGCCGCATGGCTCATCGGCCGCGCGCTGCGCATCCCCGCGCGGGAGCGCACCCTCATCGGCGTCGGCACGGGCATCTGCGGCGCCTCGGCGATCGCGGCGATCTCCCCCATCATCGGGGCGACCAGCGCCGAGATCGCCTACGCCGTGTCGACGATCTTCCTGTTCAACGCGATCGCGGTCGTCGTCTTCCCGTACCTCGGCCACGCGCTCGGGATGGACCCGCACACGTTCGGCCTCTTCGCCGGCACCGCGGTCAACGACACCAGCTCGGTCGTCGCGGCCGCCAGCCTGTTCGCGACCTCCGCACTCGGCTTCGCCGTCGTCGTGAAGCTCGTGCGCACCCTCATGATCATCCCGATCAGCATCGGCCTGGCCATCGCCGAGAACCGTCGCCGCACCGCCGGAGAGCCGATGACCCTGCGGCGCGCGGTCGGCCTCGTGCCGTGGTTCCTCGTCGGCTTCCTGCTGGTCGCGGTGGCGAACACGGTCATCCCGATCCCCGCGCCGGTGCACGACGGCCTCGTCACCGCCAGCGTGTTCCTGGTCTCGGTGGCGCTCGCGGGGATCGGCCTCTCGACCGACGTGGCCGCCATCCGCCGCGCCGGGTGGCGCCCCCTCCTGCTGGGCGCTACGCTCTCGACCCTCGTCGCCGGGACCAGCCTGCTGGTGATCTGGCTGACCACCGGGTTGTGACTCGTAGACTGGAGGACCTAGACAGCTCGCAGGAGGGGATGGTCACCGTGGCAGACTCCACCCACAGTGGTGTCGCTGGGTGCGCTGAATGCTGAATCTCCCCGAATTCCGGGAGGCAGGGAGTTGACCGTCAGCTTGTAGGGAAGGTCGCTGGATGTGGGTCACTCAAGTCGCCAGGAGAACCGCCGGTCGCGTTTACGATCGGCCTGCGGCATCAATCGTAGGACGGTGAGATTGGACCGCATTCTGCCGCTGCCGTCACTCCATTGCCCGCGTACGATCTGAAGGACCGACGAATCGAGGTGATCACCCCGGACGATGCGTCCAATCACTACGAGACAATGACGGATCGAAGCTCCGGGGGGCACCTCGCAATGAGAGGCCAACTTCAGGAGTTGAGCTCAAGTGAATGCTCACCGCGCAAGCCTGGCCTATGAGCCCTACCTGAGGGCTGCGAGCCGAGACCGCTTACCACGGCTTCGTGGGATTCACCGAGGACCATGAGACACCACTATCGTCGACGTTCAGTCCACACCGTTCTGGACATGGGCTCTGGAGGCCTTCTCACGTGGGACCGCCGCCAGATTGCGTGTCGGCCCATATTCCTCCCACAGGAGCGCCGGTACAGCTCTATGGACCGCATCGGCTGAATTGGACCCGTCTACGCCGAGCCTCCTGGCGAGCCGGCCGGTCGGGCTGTGAGATGAGTTCGTTGATGCGTCATATCGCTATTGACCGCCTGATCCCCTGGTCGGCTCGGGAGTCTGGGTTTCGACCGCGCCCGATATCCCGCTCACCTGCTCTTGTGTATAGCCACAGTAGGCGACGGCCTCGCTCTTCCACTTCTGAGTCAGACGCTGCTTGCCGGCAGCATGGGCGTCAGCCACGGTCCCTTCGTAGATCGTGTGATCTCGGGACTCCTTGTTCACGTCCGGTACATCGGAGCAGACATGAAAAACCGTGCCCGATTTTGTCCAGTACACAACATCCTGTCCCGTCAGCTGTTGCACGATGTTCGTTTCCTGCGAGTACTCCTCCACGGAAGGTGGATTGAAGTCGATACCGGCGAACACAGCAATTGCGGCGGCAAGTATGCCAACAGAGCCCGCCACAGCCTTCTGTCGCGGATCCAAGTTCTTGCTTGAGAGAACCACGATGATCAGAGGAAGAAAAGCAACCACCGCGATGATCGCCCCGAGCTGGTTCTGAACAAAGAAACGAACCCGATCGGCCTTCGCCGCGGGGTTCAGCCGATTCGCTCGCTTCCATAACAACGACCCAGTGACCGCAAACGCGCCAATGAGTACGATCACCGCGACGAGCAATCCCACACTGACCGGCTGCTGCCGAAGCACCCACAGCACCGCGAAGAGCTCACCTCCGACCGCGATCACCCATGACCCCATTGCAATCAGTCGAAGGAGCGTTGCTTGACGCTTGCTCTCTGCCGTGGGCGCCCATTCAGGACGAGCACCCGCTTCAGCGGTTGGCGCGCTCGATGGATGCTTCGGGGAAGCCGACACCTTGCGCACGATCTTCTTGCCGCCACGCTCGGGCCGTTCATTCTCAGGCTCAGACATCAATGCTCCTTCATCCCTTGAATACATGCCGTCTACGGTTGCCGCGCGGTGCGAGGGCGCCCGGTGGACATTCGCCACTGAGACTGGGCACCCACGTGGATGTGATGAGGGGTGCAGTCGCCCGCGACTGCACCCCTCGAGAGACCGACGTGAGCCGAGATCGCCGAGGATCGTCTGCGCGATCGTCGCCGTCCACAGTGTCGCTCGGCTCGTGGCAAGGGCCGCCCCGGGGTCCTGCATTGATCCGGTACGAGAACTCCATGCTTGGCCCCGGGCTCCCCTTCAGGTCCTTCTGTACGCGCATGGATACTGGTATCGCAGGGACCAACGCCCCCGGCTGCGCGCAACACCCTGCGCGGCGAAACATCACCCCGAACGTAGCCCTCTCGGATTCGCCTCGGTCCATTGAGGCCTTCCCGACGCGTGCTCACGTGGACGGAATCACGCCGTAGCCCGCTCGATTCGTCGGAAAGGTGGGCCCTGTTCACCGGTGTTAGTGGACTCCCAAACTGAGAGCTAAACGGGCAACGCCGAAGACTCTCTGACCACAGCCGCGAGTCCAACCCCGCAACAATGTCATGCTGACGGCGGCACGGCATCCGTCGTCGCGGTTGCACATTCTGAGGAGGATGGTGGGTCTTCAGCTCGGCGGGCTTGCTTGGCGAACGTTTGCGGCCGCTCGCAGCTGCCAGTCTCCTGAGGCGCACTGCACGACCGCGGTGAGGATTCCTGAGCCGGCCGGGACGCTTCTCCCGCTGTCAGCACTCTTCGGCTGCGCGAGGTTCCACGTGCCGTATAGAACGTACTTGTCAGGGGCGAGTTCTTGCTTCTCGACACCCTTCATCACCAAGACCGCTGTCACAAGCCGGCTACGGAAGGCTTTTCGGTGGCCGCTTTCGATCCCCGTACGTCCTTCCATTCGCATGCCGAATATGTTGATGAAGGTGGCATCGGGCGAGAACAGTGCAGCAATTGCGTGAGCGTCATGCTGGTTGAACGATTCCGTGAAGCGTTGCAACACTACGCTCGGCGATCCGGTACACGTAGTCCCGGTCGCAGGGTTCGAACAGCCCGTCACGCCCAGCAGCGTCAGGCTCAGCGATGACACGAGCAGCACGCGCTGCTTAATGACTCGCGATCGTACTCCCACAGTTTTCCCCTCTTCTCGCCGTAGCGCGCGGTAGACCACAAGATCGTGCCCGGTGCCAAAGCCTCAATCGAGTGAAGGGTGAGCTCTTGGCGACCTGCTCCGTTGTCGGCCCACTCGTAGTCAAAGGGAATCACATGACAGCTAGGGTTGAACGCCAGCGTTGAACGCAATATTCGCCCCCGCGAATTCCACGGTGCGGCATCAATTCCGTGACCGTCCTGGGTCTCGTCCTATCCGGCGGCCAACGCGATCTATGGGCCACCCACCCAGCCCGAGCGGGGTAATGACTCCTGCAGCGCACTCCAATTGAGGGATTCGCTTATGTGTGCACGTGCTCGATGAGAGATGTTCGGGAACCATGCGAGGTTGCGTGTTCTCATGCGGTCACGTTCGACACATGCCGCGGTTTGTGGCACATGGCGGTGAGGTACTGAACCCCGGCGATGTAGTGCACAGCCAGGCCGATCATCGCAGTCAGGTACCCCCAACCGACCAGATTCATGGTGTCGGTACTGTGCTCACTGAGTGCCATCCCGAGCATCACCGTCGCAAGGCCGAGGAAGATCAGCGCGGTGCGGGCCTTCCCCGTTTTCGTCACCGCTACCTCCGGCGAACCTGAGAACTTCAGCACAGCAACCAGGAGAAGCACAACATCCGGCACCACCAGCAACAGCAGATACCCCCACGGAATTGCGTGACTGACGGCCAAACCTGCCGCCACAGCCATACCCGCACACCGGTCCGCCACCGGATCCAACCACGCACCCAACCGAGACTCCGTGTCGGTACGCCGGGCAACATACCCATCAACGAAATCCGAGACAAACACGACCACTGCAACAACGACCGCGACGGAATAAAGCCCCGTCGCCAAGAACGCAAACAAGAGCGGCAGCAACGCCAACCGACCAAGGCTGATGTAGTTGGGCACCGTGCGCCACTGGTCATCCCCCACCAGCCTACGACATGCCCGCGATAGCCACCCGTTCACAAATGCGCCTCTGGAACCCGAATCCGTTTTCATAGACCCAGCATCCCCACCATCCCCTACCCGCCCATCGGTCGACGGTACGATCTCAGCTCCCGCTCCGGGACGACATCCGTCGCAAACAAGCCTGCCGGGTGATCCACGGGGTGAACTTGGGTCCGCATCAAGCCGGAGCGTTCACTGCGCCCGGAGGCTCGATAAATTTGACCTCATCCCGGGTGGTGCTGTCACAATCCGCTGCCACCCGGGACGATCTCCTCAAGGGAATCCCGGTGTGCTGCAATACCGTCGGGTGGAATTGCAGCACACCGCCTCGAGGAATATTGGCACCCTCGCGAGCCATATCTCGTCAATGATCCCGCCGCACAGGACCGTCACTTCCATCTGTTTCATTGCAGGTTAGGGCGGCTGGAGCAGCACACCGGGCGGGTAGCATGAAGGCCGTACGGCGCGGCCTTGACCGACACCCGCACGCCGGTTCCGACTGCATCGCCGCGTGCTCGTAGGACGTGTCGACGTCCCCACGAGCGTTCGACCGAATAGTAGGCCCGACAGTAGCAGCGTGCTGGGATGCGTCCGCGGGGAGCCCTTGTGGGCAGGGTATGCGCTGCCTCGCTGCTCTCCCGCTGGGCGAACGCGATCGCTGACCGAGGGCCAGAGAGTCGACGCCTGGCAGCGGAGCGCTGATGGTTACCCTGCGCGACGCCATCCATGCGAGCGATACCCCAGGCCATGGCGGTTCGAAGATCGCAATCGGCTGAGGCCGCCGCAACTCGCACGTGACGAGACGCCCCCTAATCACTCGCAGCAGGCACGGACTGTGGGTGAAAATCTGGTTTCGGGCTGCTCGGCGGGGTACTGCCCGCACGCGATCGTGCAGGCTGCACAGTGTGCAATTGACCAGGTGCCGACGCCGAGAGCACGTGTTCGAATTTCAGCGCCCCCGCAAGCTCGTCAGTCGACGCAGCATTTTACAGACGTCTCAATTGAAGCCCGATGTCGCAAAGAGGGCGAGGCGCAGCACAGGGGTGAGCGTTGCGCTCGCCGTCCTCGTGCTCACTCTCGCGGGTGTAGCCGTTTTCATGGGAGTACGCATTCTGAGCCGGATTGGCCCCGTTGCAGGACAACCGCGCGCCCAAGCACTTGAAAATCTCGTCACCGCGAGGCCTCCTGTGAGCCTTCCCCAGACACCGACTGTGGGGTTCGACACCATTGCAGGATTCAGCCCGGAGCAGATCCAGAATGCGGCGACCATCATCGCAGTCGCAAAGGTGAAATTCCCTACCCCGGACGCCCAGCGCCGGGCGGCGATCGTTGCGGTTGCCACGGCGGGGCAGGAGTCCAGTCTGCGGAACCTCAGAGCAGGCGACAGGGACTCTCTCGGACTCTTCCAGCAGCGACCTTCCGAGGGTTGGGGTACGGCGCAGCAGATCGAAGACCCCGTGTTCGCCTCGTCGGCGTTCCTTGACCGATTGGCGGCTGTACCGGAGTGGGAGAGTATTCCGGTGCCGGTCGCAGCCCAGACGGTGCAGGTCAGCGCCTACCCGAGCCTCTATACACACTGGGTCGCGCCCGCATCGTCTCTCGTTGATGACCTCTTTTGACGTGATTCTGGAGTGCGCTGGGTAACGTCGTGTGAAATCCCCGTCGAGGGCTGATTTGGAAGTCGCGCTTTGGCGCACGTGCGAGCCGAATCGTGGCAGACTTCCGCGGATCAGCGATCGCCACTGGGGTCCGGACCGGATCCGGCTACCTGCTACCGGCGGCCGCCGTGTCAATACGGCCACCGATCAGCGGATGCCGCACGCCGCATCGCCAACCGCCCGAAAGTGCAGCCGCGGCACTCCGACTAGAAGTCTGATGGTTGTCGAAGTGCGCGGTCGAGCGACCGCCTGAGGTGTGACGCTCACTCGACCGTCGGAGACGAACTGGTGGCGAACGCAACTCTGTCGTAGATTCCGTACGAGTCCGTGCTCGGATCTTCGCGGCGACGGACATGGCCGACCCGAAATCCGAGGCGGCGGAATAGGCAGAGGTGTCGCTGACGCAGGCGTAGCGCGCGCGTCTGCGCGACGGCGTCCGAGCGAGCAATCTGTGAAGTGAACAGAAAGAATCGTGAGGGTAGCTCCTCCACCCGGCGGCGAAGCTCCCACTTGCCGATACTCGTAGTGACCATCGCGCCTCCGGCCTCGACCACCAAGGTTCGGTCCCCACAACAGACGATCCGACCTGTCAACAGCTCGAGTGTGGCCCCCGCACCGAACAAGGACGTTTCGTTCCAGCGTGTGAGCGATACGTATGCCACCTCGGCGGGAGCCGGCATGCGGAGAAAATGAACCTGCGGAGACAAAGCCGATGATGTCGTTTCCATAGAACACCATCACCATGAATCCGGAACATAACCCACTCGAGGAGGCGATTGTCGTCGCTTTTCGCCCTCAGCTCCGTCACTCACGAGCTGCGAGGTGGAGCCATGTCACCCGAAAAGGGCCAATGGCACCCTGGGGCGGGGGCTAGCACCTGCATCGCAGGTGCGGGAAGCTATCAACTCATCGCGAAAGTGAACACGGGGTTGGAGGCGAAAGTGACCCAACTGGTAGCCAGCAAGGCGGCCCATGCGGCGTCGAAGTCCCGCGCCGGCTATCACGACGCACATCGCGCCTCCGCGTTCATCCCGACAGAACTAGCGTCCTTCTTTTACGCCACTGGCGCTATCAGCATGGTGGTTCCATGGAGCTGGGGCGGCCTGACGTGCGGGATTGCCCTGTCCGGGGTCGGGCTTACCGTCACCTTCTTTACCTGGCAGCTCAGGAACAGAGGCCCGCTGTCATTCGGCCGCCTTCGCGATCGCCGCGTCCTCAAGCACGCGCCGATTGTCGATCGTCTGGCCGACGTCTCGTGCGAATGCCGGGTGCGAACGAGCCCATCCGTGCAATGAAGGAAGGGGGAATGTCACGATGACGATGTCGCTGTCCGCGATGATCGCGGCTCGAGACGGTTGCCCAGTCAGCGCTGACTCCCCGACGAAGTCGCTAGGACCAAGCGCAGCGACCTCAAGAGCGTTCCCACCTACGACAAGTCGCGCTCTCCCCTTCACCATGAGCCCGACATGCTCCGGTGCCACGCCTTGCCGCTGAACGGTCTCGCCCGGCCCGAACTCCCGCACGGCAGATTCATCAGCAAGCGCATCGATTTCGTCGTCGCTCGCGTGCAAAGCCCCTCTTACGCGCTGGATCGCGCTACGTCGCCGGTCGAGGTCATCACCCGGTGGGAAATCCGCCCCATCAAGGTGGAGGCCAGCACGCCGGCTCGCGTACCACAGCCACACGCCGAAGAGGGAGGTCGCCTGATGCCCCACGGCCGGGCTCCCGAGCGGGATGTCGACGGAGTAGAGGCTCGGCCCGACGAGGGCCACCGTCGGCATCGTGTTCGGCTCACGCATGGGTAGATCGGCAGCCACCTCGCGCAACACACGAATCACGTCATGCGGCGCGTCATTGGCGCCGAACTCGCATGTGGTGATCACGCTGAAGGCTCCCATTCCTCGGGAGAGATTGGCGAAGGATGCGTCCGCGAGGGCACCGTTGGGAACGATGTGTATCCCGTTTCCCGTGTCGATGTGCACCGCACGCCAGTTCACTTCGATGACCCGGCCGCGAACGGATCCCGTGTCGAGCCAATCACCGAGGCGAAACGGCTGCTCGAACAACAGAAACAGCCCGGAGACGATCGGTCCCACCGCGTTCTGGAGAGCTAAGCCGATCACGATCGAGCTGACGCCGAGCGCAGTGAAGAGCCCCCCGACGTCAGCTCCCCAGACCCAGGCGAACAATAGGGCGAGGCATGCAACGATCAGCAGAAGCCTCACGATGTCGACGAAGATGGAGGGCACGCGTGAGCGCCACGTATCGCGCGCGGCCCGCGCAAACAACGCGATATTCAGTCCATTGAGAAGACCGACGATGAGAACGAAGCCGAAAAGCGTCGCAGCGAGCTTACTCCAGTTGACTTCATCGGAGTCGAGGCGCAGTTGGCTCAGAAGAGCGAGAAGCGCTCCTGTAGGCACGACGAAGTTGCGGATGAACTTCACCAGGCGAGCCGACGGGCGTTCGCGCCTGGCGAGAGCGTCTGCGAACTCGGTGAGAACTATGAGCGCCAGGGGCGTGCCGACAACGATTGCCAGGGCCGGCCAAAACCACGGCTGCGACGCCACCTCAGGCATGCTGAGCCTCGATGTCGACGCACCACACACGTTGCTCATCGGGACCGCCCCCGACTACGGCTGTCTCTGTGAAGCTGACGTATGCGGGGAGTGCCTCCACCACGCGTTCGGTGACGTAGATGCCGGGGGCGTCAGCAGAACCTTGAACGCGATGGGCCAGGTTGACAGCGTCACCCCACATGTCATATACCACGCTCGTGCGACCGACGAGACCGCTCGTCACTGTTCCCGTATCGATCCCCGCGCGGAGGCCCAACTCTGTGTGGTGCTGAGTGTTGAAGTGATCGACAATCCTCGTCATCTCCATTGCGAATTCGACGGTGCGGCGCGCACTGTCGACCCGGGGCACGACGAGCCCGCAACTGGCGAGAAAGCCATCTTGACGCGTGGTTCGAACCTGCTCGATCCCCCACCGTTCCGCTTCTTCCTCGAACGCCTTGACGATGTCGTTCAGAGACGCCAGCGTTTCGGCGGAACTCCTATCGCGCGCATAGTCGTCGAATCCGAGGATGTCTGCGAACAGCACCGTCACATCGTGGTGATCCTCGGCAATCGTTTCGTCACCCTGCCTGTATCGCTTGGCCAGCCCTTCGGGCATCAGCGTGAGCAACAGTCGCTCATGCTCCTTCTGCTCCGCGTCGAGGAGATCGGCCTTCACTTGCAGGCTCCGGGACATCTCGTTGAACGACTCCCCCACGTCGGCGATCTCGTCGCGGGATCCCGTGTTGACCTGCACGCCGATCTCGCCGGCTGCGATACGCTTCACCGCCCGCACGAGTCGGCGCAGTGGCCGCAGGAAAAGCTGGGCGAGAAGCAAGGAGGCCAGACACACAAGCAGCACTAGACCGACAATCGAGAGAGCAAGGTCGCGCGTGAGAGTGACGACGGGGGCGAATGCCTCATTCATGTCTTCATGTGCGACGATCACCCAATTGAGGCCTGGAATATGCACAGGGGCGTACGCCGAGAGACTCTCAGTTCCCAAATAGTCTCGCGCGACGATCGTGCCCGTCTTCCCCTCGAACGCATTGGCGACCGCGGCCGATCGGACGGGCTGAAGGAGGATCGTTCCCTCATATTTGCTCATCTTCGCTACGACATCGGGGGGGGTGCCTGCTTCTAGTGCCCGTTGTGCGTAGTCGCGAGGATGCTCGAGGAGCGCGCGTGACGTTGACCGCATCGTGCGATCAGGTCCGGCGAGATACACCTCGCCGGTTGCGCCGAGCCCTTGCTTCTCCCACGCTTGCCCGCCAGTCATGACCGTGTTGATGGAGTCGAGGCTGATCTGAAATGCGAGAACTCCCGTGATCTGCCCGTCAGCTCCTACCGGCGACAACGCCCACATCGTGGGAGCGTTCAGCGAGGGCAGATACCGATCGAAGTCAGTCAGCGTGGCGTCACCGAGAGTGTTCGACCTCAGAATCTGTTCGTAGGCACTCGTGAGCGCAGAGTCCTGGTACGGGCCGGTCTTCAGATTGGCCCCCAGATCGACACCTTTGTAGACGGAATAGACGACGTTTCCGTGCGTGTCCAGCAACAGGGCGTCGTCGAACCCCAGGTGCGCGGTGAACGTCCTGAAGTACGAGTTGTACCGGGCGTTCACCTCCGACCACGAGCTTCCGTCTTGAGCGTCGTCCACCTTGGCCGCTTCGTCGTAGTCAAGGTGATGCGGAGCCGTGTAGAAGCCTTGTAAGTATGTCGCAGCATTGTTGCGCGGGGTGAATGCTGCTGTCGAGTAATCCAGTCCGGTGCGTTTTGACAGCTGCGGGACGAAATCATCCCGGTAGAACTGATCAACAGACTGCTGGAGTGTCGGCGGCAACGACTGAGCTTCCAGTCGATCGAATGCCGAGTTGAAGCTGTTCGAAGCCCCGACAGCGCTCTCGTTGCTCGACCCGATCATGACGTCCGACCGGACACTCTCGAGAAAGCGGGTGATCTCGGCCGCGCGAGTCTCACGTATGGTTGTGAGCTGGGCGAAGACGTTGGCTCTCAGCGAGTCCGACGCACTGAAATAGCCAACTGTTCCCGCGGTGATGACGGAGACCATGCTGACCCCCAGCAGCATTACCAGGAGTTTCGACTGAATGCTGAAGCGTCTCGCGCCTCCCGGGGAGCGACGTGACGGCGAGGCGGCGGCATTCGTCCTAGGCGTCATTGTGTTCACCTCTCCGATTGCCCGCACTCCGACCCTCCCGCGCTTGAGTATGCGAAACGAGAGCTGACGGAATCAGCTCTCCGCGCTGTATTCGCACGAGTCCCGGGTACGGCTGGCGGCCGGATGGCATCCCTTGTCATCCGGCCGCCAGGCGGGCACAGCTCAGCCTCGCGCGCGTGCGCTAGAAGCCGAGCCACCCCGAGACCATGCGGGCGATGCCTGGCAGATCAACCACCGGCCCAGCCGGAGTCAGCTCGTAATCCACATACGGCGAAAACTGCCAGTCATCAATGTACTGGCCTCCACTCGTGTCCGGGTCCTGAAGCACTCGAATCTTGCCGTCAGCGGGGTTGTGGCTGAGAGTGACCGACCAATTCCCCTGCGAATCGGCAGCGGTTCCCCCCAGAAAGTTGCCCGGGTCCGTCGCGGTGCCAGATCCAGACGTGTCGTAGACCTGAATGTCCGCATTGGGGATTCCCTGGCCCGTCACGGTTGCCGGATTTCCGCCGTCATCTCCCGTGACCGTCGGAGCGGCAATACTCAGATACACCGCCGCGTCCTGCCACTCGGGCTTGGTGCTTGTCTGTGCGCTCGGGAACGTCGACACGATCGTCGCCTCAGCGCTGGCTTCATCGCGAATGGACGGGTCAATCGGAACCACCACCGGTCCGTTGTCGAGGTTGGCGACCGAGGTGTCCTGGGTGGCCGTGAACGTCCACTGGAGCCCCTTCAGGCTGGGCAGGAGGCGGCAACTCACCGTCCCCGTGGCGACAGTGACCGGCTGCCCGGTAGTGTCGCAGATCGGGTTACCCAGACCGCCGAGCTGGAAGCTCGTGCTTCCGATCTGCCCCGCTGACAACGCAACCGTCTGGCGCATCACGTCGCCAGCCTGAAGCGTACCCGTCCCGGCGACAGTCCCGCCCGACGCAGACTGATGCCACACAAGGTACGGCGCGTCGGTGGCCGCTTCCCACATGATACTTGAAACACCAAGGTCGTTGGTGCCAGCGGTAGCGGCATTTGCTGGCGCTGCGGCGATGAGCCCGCCAGCTGCCAGTGCGGCAAGCGCTCCCGCGCTGGCAGCGATTCTGATAATACGCATGTGTCTCCCTAATGTGTGGTGCGCCGACCACGGCGGCCGACCACGGCGCCGTGCCGCGTTAGTACTGTTTCGATGATCTTCGAGCGAATACTCCGCACAGAGATGCGGAAACCTCCAGCTTGGTAAATCACCCCACCACTCACCCCGCACCGATCCGAGCTCGCCCGGAGAGATGGCTAATTCACTTCCTGCCCAGCCGCGGCGTCCCCCGCATGGATCCCGTGCGGCCGTTCTCGGGCGCGAAGGAAATCGGAGATGGTGAAGTACTGATGGTCGTCCTCTTCGACTGCGGAGGCGATGACTTCGAAGCCGGCAGCGATGATCGCAGCGACCGTCAATGCCCGTGTCGTGAACCGATGCCGCCGGGTAGCACTCTCGCCGTGGGGGATCTTAGATGTGGTGAGCGTCACCCTTTCGACATCGCGGCTCACACGGGCGCAGAGGTGCCATTCGGCCATCGAGAAGTGCCGAGTCGAATCCTCGATGTCGAGCACCCAGACGTCCCGCTTCGCGTACAGAAGGATCCCCCGCACCACGAGTGCCTGCCGATCCCCATCCACGGTGCGCCAACGAAACATGTCGACAGCGTCTCCCCGCTGGGTCGATGCCGGCATCGGGAGTATCACGACGTCGCACCCGTTCGCTTGGCGCGCTCGCTATAGAAGACTGTTCCCGATTGCTCGGCGCATCGGAGGTCACCCCTCTGGACAAGACCCGAAAGCTCCTTCAGTACCCGCTCTGCGGGAAAGGGCTGGCATGCTTCCACTAACGCGGCGGATGTCATGATGCCCGTTAAGCTGAGGGCACTTCGGATTGCGCAGCGTACATCTGACCCACGATGATTCGATCGCATCCTGCCGAGTCGCCCCTTCCTTGGCGCGGTTGACGCTTACGGTTGTGTAGCCTCTTCAGTCGAGAAGGCCGGCTGCTCCGCTCACATCGCCGATGGGCCGCGCTGGGCTCTTCTCACTGGCGGTGATGATCCCGCTCTCGAGTGCTCTCACGATCGCCGTGCGGCGATCGCTCGCCCCGAGCTTTCTGTAAAGGCTCCGCAACTGCGTCTTCACGGTGTTGATGGAGACTCCGAGCGATTCAGCCAAGTCGGCTCGTGTCTCGTGGATCAGCAACTCGGCGAGCACCGCCCGTTCACGGCGGGTTAACGGATGGCTGGTGCTCTGTTCACTCAGCCACGAGCCAGCGGGGAAGGATCTCTGATCACCGGGCAGCGACTGGAGGAATCTGCGAAATTCCTCGCGATGGCCGGCTGAGAGCACGAGGAGGGGCGACAAGAGATGGTGCTGGCTCGCCAATGCGACGCCGCGTGAAGCAAATTGATGGCTGAGGTCGGTCATGAGTAGCTCGGATGCGCATACGGCGGCCAACATCGCCGCAGTCGCACCCACGCGGGGATTGGACTCATTCGTGGCGGATAGAGCGACGGCGGTCTGTTCGAGTGCTTCCGAGTACCGGCCGGACTGCGCGAAACGGACTGCTCGCAAGAGACTGGTTTCGTCATCCCGTCGAGCAAACCGCGCAATGAGCTCGTCCGCTCGACCGGGTCTGCGAGAACCCATCAGGAGGTAGCCGTACATCCGCTCTGTGCGGAGCTTGCCAATACTCTCGGGAACGATTGCGGGCAACGCTGCCGCAACTGTCGCAGCCCCCTGGTCAAAACTCCCTTGAGCCATGGCGTGCAGCGCGAGCGCCCACGACACAGTCCACCAATCCGACGTACGGCAGAGCCCGCGGAGCAGGGACAGATCCTCCGGGGCCGCGAGAACTCCCGTCTCGGCCTCGACGATGACGCGCAGTGCGGATTCGAGATGGTCGAGTCCCAGTCCTGACGGAAACGGCTGAGCAACCAGCATCAGCGATGCGTCGATGTGTCCGTCGAGCGCCCACGCGACGGCTTCAACGAGGCGCAGCTGGTTCGCGGTGATGCTTGTCCCGTCCGCCCATCTCATTCCGAGTCGCGCCGCGGCGCCCGCCTCCGTGGTGAGCCCTGCGAACAGTAGGACGATAGAGCACTCCTTCATCAGAAGGCCGCCCGCGTTGCCGAGCTCGTCTCGTGTTCGACGCGCTAGCTGCTCGAACTCTGCCACGGCGCGCTGCGCCGCCCGCGCCGCGAGTGCAGAACTCCCGAGGTGCATACGACACACCGCGCGAAGTGTGGAGGTCCAGATGACATCGGCCTGCGCATGTGCGCCGGTCCGCCGGAGCGCGCTCAGAGCGTCCTCGAAGTGGACCGACGCCTCACCGTCACGTGAGTGTCGCAGCGCGCCCAATCCAGCAAGAGTCGCGAGAACAGGAAATTTCATGTACTTGGTTCGGTCCCGCCTTGCGAGGATCGTCGTGGCCTCGGAGAGGAACGATCCCGTGAGTTCTGCCCAACCTGCACGCGCGATGCGGGACGCCAAGTAGTAGTCCTCGATGTCAACGGCGTTGCGGAGCGCCTCGGCGAAACGGCCCTTGTCAAGACACCAGAGTGCGGTGACGCGCTGCAGACTCTGAACCTCAGCGGGCAATCGTCGATGCAGTTCTTTCAGATACCCCTGACGGAGGAGCGGCACGATCGTGAATCGTCGCACCGCGCCTGCGGGAGTGAAGTAGCCGAGCCCCAGCCGCTCGAGTTCGTCGAGGAGGTCGTCGGACGACTCACCGACGAGGCTGCGGCAGAGTTCGTCATCAACGAACTCCGCCACTGAGAGACGCATCACTGCGGTGAATAGCTTCGAGTCCGGGATCTGCGGAATCAGCTTGTGGACAAGTATCTCCGCCACCTGAGAACGGCCACTGCCCTCCCAGTCGAAGCTGCCGTAGGTTCCTCGCTCAACGGCAACGCCGATCAGTCGCGCTCCCAATGGTAGGACCGTGTCCCCGAGATAGACGTCGTCGGCGCTGTGCGGGCCAGCGAGGGACGTGACGACCTCTCGAGCTTCGGACCGAGTAAACATGAGATCCGTGGGCCCGATGACCCTGATATCGAGATCGGCAACGGCAGCAAGATCGGAGAGGGCGCAGGCGCCGCTCGTCGCCACGATCATCCGAATGCCCGGGCAAGACGTGGCGAGACGGCGGATTGAATCGAAAAAATCCGCGCTCTCCCCAGGCACGTCGTCGACCACGATGGTTGCAGCGATATCCGACGCCTGTACAAGCGCCACCACGTCATCGACACAATGAGCAGATCCCCCGAGCAGCTCGCCGAGGTATCGCCAGAAGTCTTCACGATTTTCGACATAGGGAAGCCAGACGGTGGGGTTTTCGCGGGGAGAGTGTGCCCATTCCGCCAACAAGGAGGTCTTTCCTGCCCCGATGGGACCCATCACCACAATCACGTCCCAGTCGCCATGAATCGCGCTGGCGAGTCGTGGCCGAGACAGAAAGGTCGACGGAAGGCTAGGCGGCGCGATACCAGGTACGTGAAGAATGCCGGCGCGCTCACGCATCGTTCGACTCACATGCCGGTGAGACGGTTGGGAGCCCGAGCGAGGGCTGACAATGCGGTCGTGCGACGTGGCCATTAAAGAATGCTGTCGCGCCACCTCCACCCAGAGGACACCACCATCGAAGAAGAGACAGAGGTCACCCATCCCTTCACCCCGCCTCACAGATAGCTCCCCCGGGTGAAAGCCAGGGTGAGACCTGCGTCGCGCGGCGCCGAGAACCGTGCGTCTTCTCAGTCACGTGAATCATGAGAGTCGGCTGCCGCGTCGAACCGCTCGCACAGTCCAGACGACGGCAGACGACTACTCACCGCGTTACCCGAGGACGGAGACTCCTAATGCCATCTGCCGACATCGCACTTGTGTTCGGCACTCGACCCGAGATCATCAAACTGGCACCCGTCATTCGACTGCTGGGCACTCGAGCGCGTCTCATACACACGGGCCAGCACTATGACCCGGCGTTGTCTGGCCAGTTTTTCCCAGAACTGGGCTTGCCGGAGCCTCATCTCCTGCTCCGCGATGTGGGAGGGCGACTCCGTGGCGCGCAGATCGCAAGCGCCCTCGGCGACATCACCGACGCCTTCCTCGAGGACCGTCCGTCCGTCGTTGTCGTGCAGGGCGACACCAACGCGGTGTCCGCCGGAGCTCAGGCGGCGAACTATCTAGGTATCCCGGTGGTCCACGTCGAGGCAGGACTGCGCTCCTACGACCGAGGAATGCCTGAGGAAATCAATCGCATGGTCGCCGGAGCGCTCGCCACAGTGCATTGCGCGGCAACGATGCAGAACGCCCGGAACCTTCAGTCGGAAGGAATCGATCCGGGGCGTATATCTGTCACCGGAAATACCATCGTCGAGATTACGCGGGAGTCGGTGGCGCGAGCGGAATCTGCCCCATCGACTTCACTCCCCGAAATCCGCGACGGGTTCGTGCTGGCGACCATTCATCGACCAGAAAACACCGACACGCGCGACGCCCTCACGCGCGTCCTCCACGGGCTCGCGGGAATCGACGCACCGGTCCTCCTCCTCATTCACCCTCGGACGCGTGCGGCATTGTCTGCCTATGGCCTGGATCATCTTCTTGAACTCGTCCATGTCGGTCCGCCCGTCTCTCACGAGCAATTCCTCTCCTTGGCCATGCGCGCAGATCTCCTCATCTCCGATTCGGGCGGGGTTCAGGAGGAATGCACGATCATCGGGAAGCCTCTGATCGTTGTCAGACGCTCCACTGAACGCCCCGAATCGATGGACGCCGGCTTCGCGCGTCTCGCGCCGCCGACAGCGGATCTCGCCTCGGTGGCGAACGCCATGCTGCACGATCATGCACTACGTTCCCGACTGCTGACGACACCATCGCCGTACGGCGATGGTAACGCGAGCGAGAGAATAGCGACGATCTGTCAGCGACTGGCCATCGGCGATGACGTGGAATCGATCTGCCGTGAAACGTCCATCATGAGCGTCGGGGCGACGGCGGCGTAGCGGCGGCAAGGCATCGCGCACACGGCTGCCATACCCAACCTCCCTCGACACGCCGTCCCAGGTACTACGGCCGTCGTGATTCGGGGCGAACCTAGTGCAATCGAAAGCATTCTTTGAGGGGGATCTCAGATGCAGTTTGATATAAGCAGTGGCGTTGCACCTCGCAGGCCGAGCCAGGGACGCCCGAAGCCCTTGTTCGGGAGCGACGAGGAGAACGTGGATGTCCTCTGACGCAACGTCGAACGCACTTCCAACATCCTGGCAGCCCGCCGGCGGGTACGTAGGGCGTCCACGCTTGACATCGAAGCTTGCGCAGCCACGCGCGGTCGTTGCGATCACTGCACCAGCGGGGGCGGGAAAGAGCGCATTGATCCGCGAGTTCGCGGAAGGCGCGACCGAGCCCGTCGTCACTATCAGCGCGGCCGGGGTAGACGAAGCAGACGAGATCTGGCTGTATGTGATTCGGGGCCTCGCCGATATCGGACTTGTCGCCGGCGTCGATGAGACCGCGGCCCGTGAACACTGGATGGCCCTGATCGAAGGCATCGACGTGGGCGTCGTCATCGCCATCGATGGGGTCCGCCAGAACGCCGCCTTCGAGGCCGACATCACCCGAATCGGTGAAAAGAACAATAAGGTGCGCTTCATCGTGGCGTCGCGAAAGTCAGGAGCGTTCGATCGTCTCGTCCTCGCCACCGATAGCGAGCTTCTGACCGGAGCAGACCTCGAACTTACGTCAGAAGAAGCACGGCGTAGCATCGAAGAACGTGCGGGTTCGCCGTACGAAGGCCTGGTAACGTCGATGTTTCCGATTCGGGCGAAGATGCTCGCCCTGTCAACGCGCAATGGCTTCGACCCCGACCACGATTCGGACACCGGCCTCTTGGATTATCTTCTCGGTCTGCTCCCCGAATCCTACGCAGAAGTGATGCCAGAATTGGCTGTTCCCACAAGCGTGAATGCAGAGTTGGTCGAACGGATAACGAGCATGGCGCAAGGAGCCGATGTCTTGGGCGCCGCAGAGGACGTCGGATTGGGTGCGCCGAGCGCCACAGGCCTTGGCGCCCATTTTGTCTTCAACCCGGCGTACCGCGATGAGCTCCGGCTCAGGCTCGAAGGTCGCTCTCCGAACGAGTTTCAACGAATCAGCCGAATTGCGAGCGTGTGGGCGCTAGACAATGAGCAACCTTTCGAAGCGCTGAGAATGGCGGCCGCATCAGGCGACCACTATCTGTTATCGCGCATTGTTCGCAGTTATTGGGACGTCCTTCTTCGATACAACGGGGAAGAGACACAAGCGATCCTCGAGAAGATGGACTCACGAACGCGGTCTCACTTCCCGGCCGTTCCGATGGCGCTCGCTATCGGCTACAACGCTCGCGGCCACCGCTCGCGAGCTCTCGCTCTCCTCTTGCCGATCGTGAAGTCCGCGAGGAAGCCACCGGACGATCAGGATCCCATAGAGCAGCTGTGGATTCTCGGCATGCTCACGAGTGCTTTGCGCCTCACCGGCAGGTTCAAGGCGGCGGGGAACATGGCCTTGAGAGCCTGCACTGTCGCGAGCCGGCTGAAACTCGCTGACGTTGACGGCATGTCCGAGGGGTTCTTCCGAATCTTCCCGCATATGGCGCTCTCAATCCTCTACTCAGATGATGCCGCCGCAGCGATGAACGCTACCGAAACGGCGTTGCGGCTTCTTCCCCCCGAGTCGGCCGCGTGGTACCACACAATGAGTATTCGCGCAGGCATACAGGCACTCGCCGGCGATATGCCCAGCGCGGCGCGCACCCTGGCGCTGACCGAGTCCGTTGATCATCCGCCGATCAGGCGATCAAGCTACATCGGCTATCTCGGTCAAGTCGCCCGCGCAACGATCGCTGCGGAAGCCCGCGATTATCAGGCGGCCGAGGAAGCGTTGGAGCAGATCGCCGAGCACTTCGCCACCGTCGAGCACTGGCCGATCACCGTCGCCCTCGCTGCCTCGATTCGAATCCGCACGGGCCAATCGCAGGTCGCCATCGAGCAGATCGAGGCTGCTCGGGAGCCGCACGCTCACCCCAAGACTACAGCATCCGCATACCAGGCGCTCGATCGAGTCGAGGCCTTGGCATATCTGGCGCTTGGAGAGATGCGAAGCGCCTCATCCCTGATCCGCGTTCTCCCCCGCGGCGTGGTAGAGAACGATCTCATCCGCTCGTTGCATCTCCTGTTGACGGGCAACGAGAGCGATGCTCTGCTGACCTTGGCGCCCCACCGCGGCAAGCGATACAACCCCTTCATCGACAGCAGTGTCTACGCCCTCTCAGCCGTGAGCGCTCGCCAGCTCGGCATGCCGGTTCACCAGGAGTTGGTCGCTCACGCGCGGGCGACGCTGGAGGTGCACCAGTTATCGAGCCCTGTAGCGTGGCAGAACAGTGCCGATCGCCGCTGGCTCCTCGGCGAAGATACTGACGACCCATTCCCCGCGCTGACCGACGCCTTTCCCTATGTGCGCGTGGCTGCGGTCCGCCTGTCGAAGAAGGAGGCCTATGTGCTCGCAGCGCTCGCCACTGCCGATTCGCGCGAAGAGCTGGCCCATCAGCTGCATGTCTCTCCCAACACGATAAAAACGCAGTTGCGTTCGGTGTATCGCAAGCTCGACGTATCGACACGTGAGGAGGCACTGCGAAAGGCAAGCGAGCTCGCACTCCTCCCCGAGCCGCCACACGCGGTCGAGAACGATCCCCGCCCGCAACCGCTCCCTCAGGTGCTACTGGGGTCCAGTCAACCTCGTCCCGCAGAAGGTCCCGGCAGAGAAAGGGGATAAGGATAGTTGCGGGTCAGTCCTTCGCCCGCAGCGTCGGAGCGTGGAACGCGGCACGCGGCACGCGGCACGCGGCACGCGGCACGCGGCACGCGAAACAGGATGTTCACCCCCTTCCCCACCCGCGCCTATGTCGCCGCGTTGCAGGGCAGCGGCGCCAGGACCACGCTCGCAGCAGCTATGCGGGGCCGGTCATGCTCGCAGCTGGTGCGCCCATGGGAATCATCCTCGCCCTCGTGGCCTACGCGGCCTTGGTCGATCGACGCCTGCAGCAAGGACTCGGCCGTGGCGGCGGCCTTCGGAGGCGTCGTCTGCTGGGCACGATAATAGGCGCTCCGACAACCCGCGATGCATCATGCCCACACTCGAAAGGCTCAGCGGCTTCGCGGGAGGCGCCGCGCCGGAGTCGGCACCGTCTTCCCTATTCTCGGAGTCGCCGGCTCCGCCGCAGCACTCATCGGACTGGCCATAACAGTCAGTCGAGGCCTCATCAGGAAACCCCAGCTCACCTCACCAACGAAGGCGCAGATATCTCTACGGCGGCGTAGTCGCGTGCTCAAACCTCTGATTGCGTCTCGTTTGGTATCGGGCAGACTGGTCAGGTGAGCGTTTCGGGTGTCCTTGTTGTGCTGCGTGGTAACGCGGGTTCCGGAAAGTCGACGGTAGCGCGACTGGTTCAGCAGCGGCTGCCCGCGGGCCGATGCCTTGTGGTCTCACAGGACCATCTCCGGCGAGATATGCTGCGCGAGCCAGACGTGCTGGGCGCAAACAATGCTGAGCTCCTCAAGACGATCGCTGAGTGGGGGCTCGCCCGAGGGCTGCTCGTGGTCGTGGAGGGCATTCTGGATGTGCGGCGTTATCAGCACACGCTGGAGCGCTTGCGAGAGAGGTCCTGGGCATCACATTTCTTTGCCTGGGATCTTTCCCTCGAGGAGACCATTCGACGTCACGGTCAGCGTCCAAAAGCGGCGGAATTCGGCGAGCACAAGCTGCGTGACTGGTATCACGGTTGGCAGCCGTTGGCCTTCGCACAGGAGGTCCGAATCGATAAGTCGGTTAGCGCCGAGGCAGCCGCCGCTCTCGTCCTGAACCGGGTAAACGACAGCTCCGGGCATGGCTGATCGGGTTCGTCCCACCGCCCCTTAGTCGGGAGTGAGGAAGGCGTGTCCTCATCTTTGAAATTCTTCCAACCAACCCCTACCCCGGCGGGCGGCTGGAGCCTGACCCGGTTGTCCGGACACGATTGTTGTGTTGATCATGCCGCGTTCTGCGTGGTGGTGTGAAGTTTTCGACCTCGATCGGGCTCGGGTTGCTGAGGGTGGTGTGCCGGAGCCGGCGCCCGAATGCCAGAGGTCTATCCGCTGCAGCGGTCGGAGTGCAGGATCGTTCGCGGCTTCGGGCGGCGCTGCCAGGTCTCGTTCTCGCAGCGCTACCCTCTGCCGCTTCTTCCAACACAGACAAGACGCGGTTGCGTTCGGCGTATCGCAAGCTCGACGTGTTGACACGTGGGGACCACGGCGAAAGGCAAACGACCTCGTGCTCCTTCCCGGGGTCGTCAAAGACGATCGAGAACGATGCCCGCCCGCCGCAATGAACGCGCGAGACTTCCCGCCACAAGGATCGCGGCGGCTTGCCCCCCTAGACGGGCGACGGCGGTGGCGATGACAACGACCGGCGTCATATGATCCGCGGAAAAGACGGTGAGCGATATCGCGAAGAGCGAAGCTCCTGATGCGAATGAAGCCACCAGCCACCGCCATTCGGCGCCCGGAGCACCGGGGTGGGTTGCGCGGGGTGCAACAAGGTCGAAGATGACAGCGCCTAGCGCGATGGGGATCATCGCTAGAAAGCCGATCGAGCTGAAAGCTGAGCTCAGCAGTCCGCTGATGAACGCAACCAGCGTCGCACTGAACGGCGCGCCCCACAGGCGCCTCATCGTGTAAGGAAGGATGCTGAACGCGGCCGCCACCAGAGCGTAAAGGGGAGGGGCAACGAGGGCCAGCGTGGTGACTACAGGAAACAGGCTGAGCATCAGGAGCGAATTGATCGCGCCGACGACAGCACTAATCAGCAAGAATCGAGTGCTCGTCCCCCTCAAACACCTCTCCCGCCCGTTCAGCTACGTCGCGTGCGCTTGTATTGTCACCGTGTCCGGCGGACTTGGCAACCCCCAGGATCCACCCCGCCCGCCCGTACCTTCGTCCCTGGGCCCGATTCAGGCCTATTTGCTGACGATGTCAAATTCTGGGCCCGGGTCGACATGCTTGCGCCCTTGCAGAGCGAGGAGGAAGTCGTACAGCACGCGATCCACATGCGTGGTCTCTAGGGCGATGCCGATGCTGTGGGCCGTCGCCTCCCCCGCGCGTCCCAATATCTGAGACGCACTGCTCAACTGCACGAAACCGACCATCACAGACAGCGATAGAGCGAGCACCAGAATGGTGGCAGTCGAAAGGCAGGTCGTCCGCAGTTTGTTCGTCATGTGTGCTCCTTTGCTCACATCTCAGGGTGACTGTGCCCACCATCGTCAAGCGCCGGTCAACCCGGCTGAACGCAGAATTTCACCCGTCCGCTCGCGCTGCGGCCGAGCGAACACAGCGCGTGTCACGACTCGCCACGTTCAAAAGATCGACAGAAGAAGCGGGGTGAATTCCGCAGTCCGCCGACGCGATTAGGCGGAGTCCGCTTCCCGCTGTCGTAGGTTCCTGTGAAAGAGCGCGGAGCGAGAAAAAGCGGCCATCGTCGCCGCGGGTTCGGAGAACACCAATGACCATTTCCAAGCTAATGGCAGCGGTCCTCGTTGCGGCAATACTCCCGGCCGCGTGCTGTGCGGCCACGCCCGCAGAGGGCCGCGGGACTCACACCACTCCAGACACTTTCATCGAAGGGGGCAAACCGGCCCCGGACATCCCCTGGGCGGTACAACTGTGGGATGAATCGCCCCGTGTCCCCGCCACATTCGCGTGCACTGCAGAGCAGATATCGGCTACATGGGTAATTACGGCCAAGCACTGCGTCGTAGACAAGGCGCCGTCGAGCCTATCGATCTACGCCACGAATCAATACCCTCCGGAGGGAATCGTCCAACCGCTCAGGCTCGACCGTGTAGTGACGAACGCCAACGCCGACGTTGCTCTCCTGCACCTCGCCCGGCGCCGCGCGTTGCCTCAATTCCCGGCTCTCGTTGGGTCCGACCACCCATACGTCGGCCGGCGCGGACTCATCTATGGCTTTGGAAAGGCAAATGGAGATTCCGAAGCTTCCCCCCAGTCCTTACGCGTCGCGGTCGTCTCACTCGACGGCACGTCGTGGATCGGCGACGAGAACGGAGTTGCCATCGTCGTGACCGGTATCACGGGCTCCGCCCGCGCCGGGGACTCCGGAGGGCCGTTGATCGACGCTGACGCCGCGACGCTCATCGGCGTTCTCTCCAGCGGATCATCTTCGCCGGGCACCAATGCGACGGCCTATTACACCAGCCTCTACGCCTGCCGGGACTGGATTCGCGGTATTGCTGGAGTGTAGTCCCGTGGCGGCCACACGAAAGGCCGCCGCGTCATAGAACGGCGTGCCTCGGGATCGCTGTGCGCCCATCTGGGGTTTGACCAGTGCCGTCGCCTGGCTCGGATGGTTTCGCAGCGATCACTTGCGGTACTAGCGCGGCACGCTCCGCGGTTGGCCGGCGCTCGGTGGGTATCTCTTGCAGCGCTCCATCGGTCGGCCCCCGCTCCGGCTCCGACCACGGCGTCCGCTCCCCTGGACACTTTCGAGCACGTTGTACCCGTCTATCGGATCGGTGGGAGCAGATTCCCGATGAAGACGCATCTCCGGCAGAGGCGAGGGTGCTTGCCACCCCCGGAGAGCCGGAGAACGTTCCAGCGAGTGATGATGCCAATCCGAAAGAGGCGAAGGCGGCAGCGTTGCGAATCTTCATCCCGGATGACTGCACGGGGCAAGCCATGATGTCCGTTGCGGCCACCGGTTCGCTAGCCGTCAGTAGAGCGGCTTTCGCCCTCGCAGACGCACACCATCCGCCCACCAGCAAAGTCCACTTGCAGCAAACACCAACGATTCCTGAACGCAGACCGTCGCCGAACCGCAATCTGGTCCGAGTCAGGTCGGTGTGCGCCGCCACGACGTCAACGTCATGCGTTCAATCGATGGCGCGACCCGAGCGGTACGGCAACCTGGGACCGGTTCCCTCCGCCCAATCCATCCGCCGACCGGTCCACTCACCGAGGTCCCGCCGTCCTGCCGGAGGTGGTGCGATTAGTAGACGGTGACGAACGGGGTTAATTTCGCCGGATCGATCTGGTCGACTCACGAGAAGGGTGCGGAGGCAGCATATTGTCGCCTAACCGCAAACCACCCACGGCATCACGCACCGACCAGAGTTACCTCCGTGCGGAGCAACGCCGCCTTCGCCCTGACTACGGTTCTTATCGCAGCAATCATCTTCAAAAGGGACTCGGACGTAATGGCTCTCACCCGTGCGACACCCGACACTTCCCCCAACCAGCTCGCGCAAGCGACCCGCGTTACTCTCACCCGCAGGAACGACACCACTGAAAGTACACTATGGGCAGCGCAGCTCTGGGGTGCCAGCAACGAAGCACCGATCTGCACCGACACCATCCGCGTGGACAACGGCACCTCACTCTCCGAAGTAGTCGCCATTGCAACAACCCACTACGCCACTCAACACATCCTCATCGCGCTTCCCTGGCGACACAACACTCCTTACACGCTCAGCGCCGAAGTCAGTCGAATCTGACTCAGGATTGACCCCGGTCGCGTTGACTGTGCTGGTCCTGTAGTGCTGACGAGGATCCTACGATTCGTCACCGGGATGCTCTCTGTTCGGGATACACCGTCGCCCGCCACAGCCCGGACACTCACCTCGGCCAGGCGGCTAGGGCGTGTCTCCTAACCGTTGTTGTGGTCGTGGTGCAGGCTGGGCGTTGTGTCGCGGTCTCGGGTGTTGTCGGATTCTCAGTGGGAGCGGATCGCGTCGTTGATGCCGGCCCCGTCGCCGAAGGGCGGTCGCCCGTTCGGTGATCATCGTTTGGTGGTCGAGGCCATCATTTGGCGGTATCGGACCGGGATTCCGTGGCGGGATCTGCCGGCGGAGTTCGGTCCCTGGCAGACGGTCTGGAAGCGTCACAACCGATTCAGTCACGACGGCACCTGGGACCGGGTGCATGCTGCGCTGTTGACTGAGGCCGACGCGGCCGGGGTGCTGGATTGGACGGTGAGCGTGGATTCCACGATCAACCGAGCCCACCAGCATGCGACCACCTTCGCCCGTGTCGAGGAGCCCGCGGGCCGCCGCCCCACCAACACCCCAGGGGGCACGATCGAATCACAAGAATCTTCGTCAGGAACCCGCTGACCACGCGATCGGCCGCTCGCGTGGCGGCCTGTCGACGAAGATCCACCAACTCGTCGATGGCAACGGACTCCCGCTTGTCGTGCTCCTCACGCCGGGCCAGTCCGGTGATTCGCCGATGTTTGACGCCTTGATGGGACAGCTCCGAGTAGATCGAATGGGTCGAGCTCGCACCCGGCCCGACGCCGTCCGCGGCGACAAAGCGTATTCATCACGCGCAATCCGCTCCCACCTCCGCCGGCGCGGTATCGCGGCAGTCATCCCCGAACCCGACGATCAGAAGCGACACCGCCTCAACCGCGGCAGCGCGGGCGGCAGACCACCCCGATTCGACGCGATCAACTACCGAGGACGGAACGTCATCGAACGCGGCTTCTGCGACACCAAGCAATGGCGAGGCCTCGCCACCCGCTACGACAACCTCGCCGTCACCTACCGGGGAGCAGTCGTCCTCCGCGCAATCACACTCTGGCTCAAACGGTTAGAAGACACGCCCTAGCTGTAGCTGGGTGTCGTTCGGATGGGTCGGCGTCTTGCGGGGCGCAATGCTGAACGGAATTGTGTCGGCAGGTGGCGTACGCGCGGAAGGTCGAAGGGCGGCGCTCGAAGCCGGGTGGCTTCGCGGGTTAATAGTGAACGGATCCGTATAGCTGTCTTCACACGAATCCAGTGCGATGGGATGTTCTATCCAGTTCGCGGTTCGGGTTTCGCGAGCGATGGGAGGGGCAAGCATGACCAGGATCATTGCTTGCCCCTCCTCGTGCGAAGGGTAGATTCCGCTCAGAGGTGGGCGAACCGACGCACGGAGGGCGATTCCGACAATCGGGCAGCGCGTCCTGAGCGACAGCAGAGCAGGACGCCTTGACCGCTTCTGAGGCTCTGAGCGGCGATTCGCGTCTGCCATGACTGCCATGTGATCATAACGGCTGCCTTGCAAGAACGATTGGACGCCTGCCTGGGCGCGAAGCAACGTCAACAGTGCCGTGGTAGCGGCACACGAGATACGCCTGCATAGCCCAGAATAAAGGTCTGGTCCGTGTCCGACACGGAGTATTCACGGAGACCTCCTTGCGTTATGTCACCTCGCTTGTTGGTTGAAGAGTGTGTCCCATAGAGCTTTGGAGCTCGTTGAGGTGTACACCGTGGGTGCGCCTTGTAGTGCGCAGCCGACACCTCGCGAAACGATTCCGATCTGGTAGACCGTTCCATCGAATACCTTAAAGAGGGGCCCTCCGCTATCACCTTGGCACGAACTCTTTCCTGCCACGCCGGCACAAATGTCCGTGTCGGGATTGATCCCGGCCGGGTTGATCTTGCATTCGGCGGCACTCAAGATCGGGACATCAACCTGCCGTAGCCGGTCAGGATAATCCGGGTTCTTTGGATTGGTGTTTCCCCACCCGATGACCGTCGCTGTAGTTCCCGGCAGCAAGAAGGCGTCAGTCCCTTCCGTGGGCAAGGTGACAGGTTGGATGTCCGTCACCGGCCTATCAAGCTTGAGCAGCGCCAAGTCATAGCCACTCTTCTTCGTCAAGTCCCAATCGAAGCGAGGATGAACCAGGATCCCGGACACCTCCCGCTCTTCTCCATGGCTCGCGTCAGAAAGTACCGTCCGCCCCACAACCACCTTGAGCTTCGCCGGATCAACATCTTTAGCACAATGTGCGGCCGTCATAACCGTGGTTGGCGTGATGAGCGTTCCGCCACAGAAGTGTTGACCGTTCATCTGAATCGAGGCCATGAACGGGAACTGCCCTTCCGGAGCTCCCGTCCCACCCACAATTCGGGTGCCACGCTCCAGCGGATCATCTTCCGCCGCTATCGCCGGCGCCGACGTAGACAACACCAACAGGCTCAAGACCGCTGCCGCAGCACACGCTCCCCAAGATCTGTGCCCCACAAATGACCGCTTCATCACGCTCTCCTCTCAGATTGAGAGACCGGCACCGAAGCGCGATCCCTCCCTCAACTCCCTCCATCGTCACAACCAGTCAACACGCGGCCATCCACCCCAAGGCCCCACCCACATGGGACCGCGGGACGAGATCCGCCATCTGAGATCGCATAACGCCCGACGGGAATCCCCGACATCGAGTAGCTGGCCCTCGACGCCGACGAAGTGGAGGGCTCCTTGTACGCCGTAACCCCATGTCCGCGACCGCGCTGCGGATAGACAGGCAACCGCGCGCACCCAGTATGAACAGGACCGCTAACCTTTTCCGCGGTGACGACACCCGCGAACTCTAGAAGCCACCAGAGAGCAGAAACGCCCCCGTCCCTGGGCGGCCTTTCTGCTCTCTGGGTAGCTCTGCCCTCCTTACCAAGGGAGGAGATAAGTTCCATCGACCGATATCCATGCGGTAGCGGTACCGACAGGCCCGTAAATATCACGTTTCGCTGGAAACGCGATGTCGGTTCCGGCAATTGCCAGATAATCTGTCTACTTTCTGCGTAATCGTCAAAGGCTGAGTGTAGTAAAGGTCAGCGGAGATGAGTGCTTGCTTATCGGGCTCAATCACAACAGTAGAGGGGATATTGTAGTTTCCGCTGGGGTGGATGGTGCGCCGACGTCCTGACCACCTTTACTTACCGCAGTGAGCGTCGGGTATCCCTCTACAGTGCAGGGCACTAGGCCGTGTTGCTAAAGAGCGTCGTGCGATCGAGATGGCCGGTTGACTCGGCTCCAAGATGTGCGCATACTTATGCGCATGGCTACTCGGAACGTGTATGTGTCTGCTGACGATGCGGCGCTATTCGACCGGGCGGCGGAACTTGCCGGGGGGCTCTCTGCCGCAGTGGCTTCAGGCCTGCGGTTGTTCGTCGCAGCACGAGAGCAGGAGCGAGGAGCGGAGAAGATGGGCGAAGTCGAAGTCGACGTCAGCGATGGCCCGGTGATCACGGTGAAGCGTTTTACGGGGCGTCAGCTCTTGCGGTTCGAGAGTCAGGACGGTTCGCGCTCGATCACCTACCGCGTGTATGCGACCTCCGGAGGACAGATCGCGGTCTACCAGCGCGAGGGTCCGAACTGGCGACTCTTCATCTCACCACACGAGGACGCCCCCGTATGGAACAACCCAAGGACGTGGTCGGAAGACTGGTGGCGGTCAGGTCAACGATCTCTGTCGGTCTTCCCCGATACTGCGGCGATGGCGAACGAGTTACCGCCAGAGCTGGTCCAAGCCACGATGACAGCGCTCACGGTCCCCGACGTCGAGGACCTCGACATCTGAAGGTCCGACCTCGCGCTCGTCAGGTCGTGAGCGTCCCTACCCAGTGGAGGGTGGCGGCGAGGCAGAGCCCGGCATAGTAGTTGCGGGCGGTCTTGTCTGAGCGCATCGCGATCCCGCGCCATTGCTTGAGCTTGTTGAAGCACCGCTCGACGACGTTGCGGCCGCGATAGCGGGCCCGCTGCTGCTCACCGAAGTCGATCGGCCGCCCGCGCCGCTTGCGTCGGTGCGTGATCTGATCGTCGCGCTCGGGGATCGTCGCGGCGATCCCTCGTTCCCGCAACCAAGCCCGGTTCGCCTTCGAAGGGTAGCCCTTGTCCGCGAGCACTCGGTCCGGGAGTGAGCGTGGTCTGCCGCGGGCACCGGGGACGCGGATCTCGCTGAGCGTCGCGGTCAGCATGCTCGTATCCGCCGTCTGCCCTGACGTGAGAACGAACGCCAGCGCGCGGCCCTTCCCGTCGCAGACGAGGTGGCTCTTGGTCGTCAGACCGCCGCGGGAGCGACCGATCGCGTGATCGGGCGGCTCGTCACCAAACTTCTTGTAGTTCGATGTAGCCCCCCGTGGCGCGTGGCAGGGTCGCTCCGTGCTGGTGCACGCGCACGATCGTGGAATCGATCGACGCGACCCAGTCCAAATCTCCGGACCGCTGCGCGAGCGACTGCGTCTTCTCCAACACCCGCGCCCACACACCCTGCCCGGACCACCGGTTGAAGTTCTTGTAGATCGTGTTCCAGTTCCCGAACCGCTCCGGCACATCCCTCCACGGCGCCCCGGTCCGGAACCGCCACGCCGTCGCCTCGACCACCGTACGCCGATCCACCGGCGGCCGACCCGTCGACTTCACCGATGGGAACAACGGACCGATCACCGCCCACGCCTCATCCGAGATCACATCACGCGACACGGGTCCAAGACTCACCCCAACGCACCCAAATGCGTTTAGCAACACGCCCTAGAGCTCTCATTCTTGATGAGCGCTTGCACAGTGGTTTCATCCGGGAAAAACGGAGTGAGAGTCACCCCGGGTGGCGTCGTCAAATACGCAGGGAGACGGCGCCGGTGAAGCGGCCTGGGCCGCACTGGGTGCGGCTACACCGCAGACGATGAGGGCTCCTGCGACTCCGAGCCCGGCAAGGAATCGGTTCTTTGTGATTGCCATTGAAAACGCCTTTCGTCGTTGAAGGATTCTTGTTCCGACTCTCATTCACGTTTGTGAGTATCGAGAACGGGATGTGTGTGTGGGTTCAATGTTCTTCCACCAGGGCGGCCTGTTCAGACCCCCTGACGGATGGTCTGCCTGGTACCCCGGTATGAATCGCCGACTCGTCAGTCAGAAAGCCAACTGGTAAAACGAACGACGCAGGCTCGCGAAAGTGACGCTCGATGACGTTGCGACTCCGATAGCTGTCGAGGTCGTAACTGACGGGTCGCCCGCGTCGGGAACGCGTCGGAGGCGGTGGCCGATCTGGTCAGATGGCTGCGGAATGACTGCCTGGATGCTGCCCCGTGGCCCACGCCGCTTGAGGTGTCCTTTCTGGTCGTCAGGCACGTCTTGTTGTGAGAGCGCGAGCAGTACCTCATGTCAGCGCCGCGATGGGTTCTGCTGCGCACTCCATGTTGGATGGTGTGCCGGTGGTGAAATATGCAAGGAGGGCGCCGGAGGCGCACTTGTTGGTATAGGCCCCTGCATGAATGGGGTCATCGACGGTCAGCAGATCGCCGCCAATGAGGTGTTGCGTGTCGACGGCGAATCTGTAAGCGGTGACGTATTCGTCTCGGTGGCCTACGAGTTGGAGGGGTGTGCTAGTAGTAACCGCCCGGGGCGTGTACCCGGATGTTTTTTCGGGCCAATCGATGCAGTAGAAGTCTGCGCTCTGGCTCCTAGTTCCCAAGGCAGGGTGGCCGGTCAGACGTCGCTGGTAGATCGACCATGCGCTTTCAAAATCTCGGGGGCCGTCCGCATCGTTACAAACATAGGCAACCTGAGCTGGCAAGGTCAGAGTTTTTGTGCCGGCTGTCTGATCGGGGTCATCGCCGCCTGGTGGGGTTTCGAAGTCGATCGGGTTCTTCATTGCGGGCGGAACAATTCCTGCAGACAACGAGGATAGCCATGCGGCAGACCGCTCCCAGGCCATCTCAGGTGCAGCCATGAGATTCGTCACCGTCGTGCGACCGGTAGCGAGACCGAGGTCTGTCTTGAGCGGGAGGGCGTCCAGGTCGTCTCGAAGGCGGAGGAGCCGGCCGTTGACTTCGGTTGGCGTATCACCGAGCTGGTAGCCGGCGGCGCCTGCCGCAATGAACTGCAAGAAGCGCTCATAATTTGCTTCCCGGATATCGGCATCCGCATCTGAGATTGTGGTGAAGTCGAACACGGTTGGCATCACAGAATCCAACACCATCCGATCAACTCGCCCCGGGAACATGGATCGGTACTGCACCCCGAGAGCTGTGCCCCAGGACACGCCGTAGTAGCTGATCTTCTCCTCTTCTAATGCTTCACGAAGGGTGTCAAGGTCACGGGAGCCAGTCTGCAAGTTCAAACTCTTCACCATGGCCGCATCGGACTCGAAGCACTTCCTCGCGAGCGCCGCGTTGTCTTTCGTTTCCTGCCTTTTCGCCTGTTTAGGATCCTCAAGAGTCGTGTCAGTCACCTCGATTGAACAGTCCAGCCGACTGCTCAGGCCCGTCCCGCGCAGGTCCAGCCCGATCAGGTCATAATCTGACCGCATGTCCTTGAGCGCAGTGCCGAACATATCGCTCCCTGTGACCAGCTTGCCCGGCATGCTCGCCGCCTCATTACCTGGTCCACCGGAGTTGAATACGACAGTACCCTTGCGTCCGGCAGGGTTCAGAGCGGGCAGTTTTGTCACAAACAGCTTCACCGTCCCAGCCGTTGGATCGGCGTAGTCCTTAGGCCGTGTTGCTAAAGAGCGTCGTGCGATCGAGATGGCCGGTTGACTCGGCTCCAAGATGTGCGCATACTTATGCGCATGGCTACTCGGAACGTGTATGTGTCTGCTGACGATGCGGCGCTATTCGACCGGGCGGCGGAACTTGCCGGGGGGCTCTCTGCCGCAGTGGCTTCAGGCCTGCGGTTGTTCGTCGCAGCACGAGAGCAGGAGCGAGGAGCGGAGAAGATGGGCGAAGTCGAAGTCGACGTCAGCGATGGCCCGGTGATCACGGTGAAGCGTTTTACGGGGCGTCAGCTCTTGCGGTTCGAGAGTCAGGACGGTTCGCGCTCGATCACCTACCGCGTGTATGCGACCTCCGGAGGACAGATCGCGGTCTACCAGCGCGAGGGTCCGAACTGGCGACTCTTCATCTCACCACACGAGGACGCCCCCGTATGGAACAACCCAAGGACGTGGTCGGAAGACTGGTGGCGGTCAGGTCAACGATCTCTGTCGGTCTTCCCCGATACTGCGGCGATGGCGAACGAGTTACCGCCAGAGCTGGTCCAAGCCACGATGACAGCGCTCACGGTCCCCGACGTCGAGGACCTCGACATCTGAAGGTCCGACCTCGCGCTCGTCAGGTCGTGAGCGTCCCTACCCAGTGGAGGGTGGCGGCGAGGCAGAGCCCGGCATAGTAGTTGCGGGCGGTCTTGTCTGAGCGCATCGCGATCCCACGCCATTGTTTGAGCTTGTTGAAGCACCGCTCGACGACGTTGCGGCCGCGATAGCGGGCCCGCTGCTGCTCACCGAAGTCGATCGGCCGCCCGCGCCGCTTGCGTCGGTGCGTGATCTGATCGTCGCGCTCGGGGATCGTCGCGGCGATCCCTCGTTCCCGCAACCAAGCCCGGTTCGCCTTCGAAGGGTAGCCCTTGTCCGCGAGCACTCGGTCCGGGAGTGAGCGTGGTCTGCCGCGGGCACCGGGGACGCGGATCTCGCTGAGCGTCGCGGTCAGCATGCTCGTATCCGCCGTCTGCCCTGACGTGAGAACGAACGCCAGCGCGCGGCCCTTCCCGTCGCAGACGAGGTGGCTCTTGGTCGTCAGACCGCCGCGGGAGCGACCGATCGCGTGATCGGGCGGCTCGTCACCAAACTTCTTGTAGTTCGATGTAGCCCCCCGTGGCGCGTGGCAGGGTCGCTCCGTGCTGGTGCACGCGCACGATCGTGGAATCGATCGACGCGACCCAGTCCAAATCTCCGGACCGCTGCGCGAGCGACTGCGTCTTCTCCAACACCCGCGCCCACACACCCTGCCCGGACCACCGGTTGAAGTTCTTGTAGATCGTGTTCCAGTTCCCGAACCGCTCCGGCACATCCCTCCACGGCGCCCCGGTCCGGAACCGCCACGCCGTCGCCTCGACCACCGTACGCCGATCCACCGGCGGCCGACCCGTCGACTTCACCGATGGGAACAACGGACCGATCACCGCCCACGCCTCATCCGAGATCACATCACGCGACACGGGTCCAAGACTCACCCCAACGCACCCAAATGCGTTTAGCAACACGCCCTAGGAGCCTCCACCCACGAACACACGGCATTCGCTGTTTCATCAGCCCAGTCTGGGGCGACTGCGGCACAAGGCTGCCACTGGATCGGAGCTCCCCCACCAGCCGCGGGACGGTCCTGAGCTAGCGCCGGGGACGCGCCCGCGACCGTCAAAGCAACCGCGAGTCCGACGACGCCGATACTCAGAGACCTGCTAGTCATCCTCCTTACGTCCTCCGGATAGCCGCCCTGCCTTGAGGGAGCGGGGCTGATTTCGGGTCGTATGACGATTTCTCGAGTGGTTCTCATGTTCCAATCACACCACCCGCGGCCGAGGCGCACATCGTCCCCCAGCATCGACACTGCCTCCTCTCTTGGTACCAGACAGAAACGGGCATCTCGTCGTGGGATCTCGATGGGCCATTGCCACAAGCTGGCCGGATCGATCGGCGACGCCTCCTTACGAGGCCCGAGATGCGGGGTTCGTTGTTTCGGATCGGACGGTGTGGAACCGCTGCCCGGAGAGCAGCGTGTTCTCGGCGTTCGGGAAGTGGGGCAAGAGCGCCGCCCCTGTTCGATAACCGTGTCCAACGCTCCTTCTGCGCCTCCGCGGCCACAGCGACAGTGGCAGCCAGCCCCGAAGCCGCCGCTTCGCCAGCGCTCTTCACTGGCACGGCCTGACCCGATCGATGGGCCGCGCCGGCGCTGCATCCGAAAACCCTTGCGGCCGAACCCAACTGTCACCCAACGCTCAGCAGGCCCGCTCCCTCGTGTCGCGTTAATCGGGATAACGAATGTTGCCCGATTCAGGCGTGATCAGTAGCTCCATCCACGATGAATGCCATGGAGGTGGTCCCACAGTCAGGATGATGCAGTACTACAGGATGATTCGCGTGGAGCGTTGTTGGGGTTGGCATGGAGTTATGAAAGTTACTCGAAGGAACATCGTTGTGTCCGGATTGGTTGCAGCCGCGTTCGTAGCGACGGGGACTGTGGCACCCGCACACGCGATCATGAGTGAGACATCCAATTGGCCTCCGCGGTCGATTTCACCTGACCCGGCGGAAATTGACACGGATGCCCTACTTCAGAAGATGTCGCTGGAAGAAAAAGTTGGTCAGCTCTTTGTTATCGACGTGTCCAGCTATTCCTTAACCTCTGGTGAGAAGCAGAAGATTAAGGATTTTCGGCCGGGTGGGATCATGTACTTCGGCAGTAATTTGAAGGACCCCGAACAAATCGCAGAGTTCTCTAACCAGCTTCAAGAGGCTGCAGCTGAGAAGAATAAGACTAAGAGGATTCCTCTCTTGATCGCTACGGATCAAGAGCCGGGTGCAGACGTGGTCCGCGCTCCGGGTACGCAGCTGCCAAGCAACATGGCTCTAGGGGCTAGTTCAGAGAGTATTTCTGATGTCGAGACTGCGGCGCACATCACCGGAAGTGAGTTGCGTGCTATGGGAATCAATCAGAACTTTGCGCCCGTCGTAGATGTCAATACCAATCCAAAGAACCCAGTCATTGGAACTCGATCCTTCGGAGACGACCCCGACCAAGTCTCCGCGTTGGCCAGCAAGCAGGTCGCTGTCTTCCAGGGCGAGGAGAACACGATTGCAACCGCGAAACACTTCCCCGGTCATGGTGATACTTCCACGGATAGTCACACGAACCTTCCCGTGATCGACCGCAGCCGTGAGGATCTGGAAAAGAACGATCTGCCACCCTTCAGAGCTGCGATTGATGCTGGCGTTGGCGTGATCATGACGGCACACATTGCGGTACCCTCGATCGATCCGACGCGTGCGCCCGCCACTCTTTCCAAACCCATCATCTCCGGACTCCTGCGAGGGGAGCTTGGATTTGACGGGGTAGTTGTGACTGATGCGCTTAACATGGCCGGCGTACAAAGCCAGGATCCCAAGAAATCAGTGGTTGTTTCGGCCCTCGAGGCCGGCGTCGACCAGCTCCTCATGCCGCCGTCGTTGCAGGCCGCGCGCGATTCGATCATCGACGCAGTGCACTCCGGTGAGCTGAGCGAAGAACGTATTAACCAATCCGTCCGCCGCATCCTGAAACTCAAAGACCGTTTCAACCTCTTCAACTCTGCACCGGTTGATCCTGCCGTCGCAGCGCAGAAGGTGATGACGCCAGAAAACGCGGAAAAGGCGAAGGAAGTCTCAGATCGGACAATCACCCTTCTGAAGAACGAGAACGACGCTTTGCCCCTGAACAGCAAGGTTAAGAATGTTCTCGTGACGGGCATGGACGAGGACGTGAATGACGACTTCGCGAAGTCTCTTGAAGGCCAAGGCGTTTCCGTCACTGTCAGCGGAACAAGAGCGAATCCAGACGCGAATGCCATCGAAAAAGTAGTTGCCCTCGCCAAATCGCAGGACGCGGTGGTGGCCCTTCCCGGCAGGCTCAGCCACGGCGACGAGAGCGCCGGCCAATTTGAGCTCATCTCTCAGCTACAGGCAACAGGGAAACCCCTTATCATCGCAGGCGTCTTTACCCCCTACGACGCTGCGTACATTGCTGACACGCCCGAATTGCTCTTGACCTATTCGTGGGCAAGAGTCTCACTCGACTCCTTGGCCAAAGTCATCGTCGGGGCCACACGACCAACAGGTACGCTCCCTATCAACATCCCCAGCAGCGTCGGCCCGACAACGAAAGCATTCTCACGAGGCGCCGGCATCACCTACCCCGCCACCCGAGGATGATCGACAACGACACGCCTCGGGGATGTCTGAATAACTTGTTCGTGTTGGGTCGAGCTTGATCCGGGCGGAGATGATCGATGCTTGCGGGATCGATCATCGATCAGGAGGAGCCTGCCGGGGGGCTGTCGCGCAGGCCAAGAAGCAGAGCGTCGGATTGGCTGGCGTGAGAGCGCCGTTGAAGTCGCTCGTGTCCGAGGTGCTCGGAGCGGAGCTTACCGAGTACCTCGGACACGAGCACGATCGGGTGCCAGTGGGCGCGACATGCGCCACGAGGCCCGGACGACGTCAGGGCTGACCGAGATCGGGCGGGTTCAGATCGAGATTCCCCGGGATGGAGACGGGTCCTTCGAGCCGGCGATCGTTCCACAACTGGATATCGCTGGCAGTTTCGATACGGACCAACGGGCAGACAGGGGTGCCTTGGCCACCTTCGTGAAGACGACGCAAGGTCCCTCGGCCGTGTGCAGGGAACTCGCGCGCTATCGGCCCTTCCAGAGAATTCGCTGCTCCGTGGCGAGCATGATGAAGACTTACCTATGGCACCCCGGCGGTGGCAACGACGTCCATTCGGGACTGGTGCAGCGAAGGGTGACGGAGCAATCCTGCGCGAGCCGAGATCCAGATTGGTAGCCCCGCCTCGGCTGCAGCTTGACCCGCTGTCCCGGACACCTGACCTGGGCGACGATCGTCCCGGGAATGAGTCCGCTGATGTCTGCTACGAAGTCGCAGGTTGACAGCCCGGCTGAGAGCGAACGGGGCGGCTGGGCCGGCGGCGAAGGAGGGCACCTGAGATGCGTTCCCAGATGACAACGGGTGCTGCCGGGCTTGTCGCTCTTGTGGTGGCCGGGACTCTCGGGTTGGCGACTCCGGCCGCCGCGATCACTCCTGCGGGCAAATATGAGTACCGTTGCGTGGCGAATACCTGATCTCCGTGAGCGACGGGTATGTATTGGCGTCAGCGGGCCCGCAGACACGCGCCCACGAGTGCGTTGACGCAGGCTCGCACGATAATCGGCCGGTGTGACGATGGGTGCTCAGACGACACACACCCGGCACACTGCCACAGCAGCCATCATAGGTCTTTCGATGGTGATGGCCGCTGCGGTCCCGGCAGACGCGTCGCCCGCATTCGTGCCTGTATCACGGCTGGATACCGAACGAGGCGGCATTGAAGGCCACGGCGGAGCCCCGTATCCGAGCGATGCCAACAAGCCCGAGGTCATTGCACTGTTGCGCGGATTCGACCGGATCTGGACGTCCAATGGTGTCGACGACCTTCACGGTATCGTGAACGACCGGAAGACCCTGGCGTGGAACGACCTGAGCGCGACGTGGATCAATAACAACGCGACGCAGGAGCAGCGCTTTCGTGCCCTTCAGGACGCAGCATTCCAGGCGCCTTACGACCAGTCGATCACGATCGGCTCCGCCCTCGGCTCGGTGCTGGGGCCAATATACGTAGCCGGCCGCCGAAACGGCGAACTGCCGTTGACGAGCGCGTTGCTCAATGGGCAGACAGGCACCAGCGGAGCGTACCTATCCACAAGCCATGCCAAAACTGTCTTCAGCTTCCCGCGGCCGTATATCCCAACCGACCCGACCGCCTCACCCACATCGGGCGACGAGCCACGCTGTGCGCCGGATCTGACGAACTCTTCAGCGCTGGCCGCTGTGCGCAACGGCACGCGCCGCAAGAGGCGGTTCCTACCGATCCGACCCCTATGGCGGCGGCTCGACCTCTGCCGACACCGATGAGACAGGCACCGACCGCGCCAGCGCCGTGTCCACCTACCAATCACGGTTGACGTACGGATTCTCCCCGATCGACGACACCAGCCTGCCGCCATCCGTCCATCCGTCTCCGCCGACGCGGCCAACCTTTTCCTGACCAACATTTCTCACGTTGTCCGAGGAACAACGTACATCCGTCCTTGCGCAGACACAGCTCGCTTCCGGATACCCACTGGACCTGACAGTAACCGAGGGCCCGGCCTGGCAACGGCTGAACCTCGCCGCAGCGATGAGCGCCACCGTGCGCATCAACCACGACGGAACCGTCACCGTCACCAACACCGGAAGGCTAGCATCCGTACTCGAAGATCCTGACCGGCTCAGAGGAGAGAACACGAGTTCGCCGTCGTGGCGCCCGGCCGCACAGGGGATACGCACCCAGTCACCGGGGTCGCGAGCATGGTCGTAGCATCGGCATTGGCGGTATCTAGCCGTGCTCTCATTGCTTCGCAAAGACTGTTGGGTAGTCATCGAGCCAAGACCATCTGCTAGGTGGCCAGGTTATTACGAACGCTCGGCCGACTATTGCTGCCTGCGGAACGAACCCTCTGCCTGGATCGTTCTGGTGGTAGCGAGAATCGCCGGAATTGTCTCGGTTGTCCCCCATCACCCAATATGAGTGGGCAGGGACGGTCACTGAAAAGGGGATGGCTGATGCTGGCCGTCTTGGGGCGAACAGGTACGGGGTTTCGTCGATCGCATACCCATTGACCGTTATCTGTCCGAGGGTGTTGCAGCACATGACTTTGTCACCTGGCATACCAATGATTCGTTTGATCAGATGGCCATCTTCTTTAGCCGAAGGAATCCCCACGAAAGACAAAATCGCTTCTGCCGGGGTTAGCGGCTGCTGAGAATGTGCAGATCCAGAGAGCCAGCCGCCTGGATCCTTGAAGACCACAACATCTCCCCTGCTCACAGGAAAGACCGTCGGCTGCAATTCGTTCACCACCACTCGATCGTTGCGCTCCAACGTGTTCTCCATCGATGCGGAGGGGATGTAGAAAGAGCGGACGATGAACGTCTTGATGAGAAATGAAACCAGGACAGCCGCAACCAAGGTGACAAGAACATCACGGACGATCCCCTTCCACCCTCGAGACATACTCTCGAGGGTGAGGGGTTCTGCTCGGGTCATTGACTCTCTCTAACTGTCATAGCCATCCGAAAGCGTCGCGCTCTGGACGGGGGAGCTCATCGGACCATATGAGGGGAAACTGGGGAGAAGACTTGTAATCGCTGAGGCCGCAATTGCTGCTTCTCGCACCAAAACCACCCGCTCGGCTGGCGAGCTTTGTTGACTTGGGTGCCAAGGACCTTGAGGCCGGTTTGCAGGGCTTCTTGTGCAGGCTGTCGAGGGACTTACCTGCATTCTGGCGATCAGTTTCAACCTCACCTGCGCAGTCGGCCCTGGTCAGGCTCTGCTCCGCCTTCCCGATCGCGGTCAGGAGCGCGGCGTCGATTGCGTCTAACTTGGGTTGCCAGGTCCGATGTTGAGGCCGGCGCCTCCGTCGGGCGTTCGGCCCATTTGCTGAACAGTCCTCGTTGGACGACTTTGTTGGCTTCGATCTGAGCGACGGCGACTGGTGGGCTGATGGTACACCACACCCAGCCAGACTGGCCAACACGGCCAGCCCTGGCACACCAACCACGACCTTTTCAAGAACTCTCACCATTACTCCGCCTGGTATCTGCAACGAACATCATGCTCTCCCCACGCCACGAGAGCCTCCAGCTCCTTCCCGATGCATTGACCCATCGAAGGCCACCCCTACTCACGACACAGCTACCCGGATTGAGGTGCCCGCTTGTGACGATCCTCTGAACGAGCCGAGTGATCTCACCCCTTCTGGCGAGTTCTACTCGTCGCAGTGAGGGTGAGGGGAGCACCCCAGTGCATCCCAACGTAATGCCGGCGAAAGCGCCGACGCTGCAGGATGATTCGCCGGTTCGCGATTTCACCCAGTAGACGGATGGTGTGGCTGCTCGGCCTATTTGGGTCCCCACAGCGATCGCCGAGAATCGGGCGGTACTTATCGAGACCCCTCCCCCTCTCACAAGCTGACGCACCGGTCTTAGGGCGTGTTGCTAAACGCATTTGGGTGCGTTGGGGTGAGTCTTGGACCCGTGTCGCGTGATGTGATCTCGGATGAGGCGTGGGCGGTGATCGGTCCGTTGTTCCCATCGGTGAAGTCGACGGGTCGGCCGCCGGTGGATCGGCGTACGGTGGTCGAGGCGACGGCGTGGCGGTTCCGGACCGGGGCGCCGTGGAGGGATGTGCCGGAGCGGTTCGGGAACTGGAACACGATCTACAAGAACTTCAACCGGTGGTCCGGGCAGGGTGTGTGGGCGCGGGTGTTGGAGAAGACGCAGTCGCTCGCGCAGCGGTCCGGAGATTTGGACTGGGTCGCGTCGATCGATTCCACGATCGTGCGCGTGCACCAGCACGGAGCGACCCTGCCACGCGCCACGGGGGGCTACATCGAACTACAAGAAGTTTGGTGACGAGCCGCCCGATCACGCGATCGGTCGCTCCCGCGGCGGTCTGACGACCAAGAGCCACCTCGTCTGCGACGGGAAGGGCCGCGCGCTGGCGTTCGTTCTCACGTCAGGGCAGACGGCGGATACGAGCATGCTGACCGCGACGCTCAGCGAGATCCGCGTCCCCGGTGCCCGCGGCAGACCACGCTCACTCCCGGACCGAGTGCTCGCGGACAAGGGCTACCCTTCGAAGGCGAACCGGGCTTGGTTGCGGGAACGAGGGATCGCCGCGACGATCCCCGAGCGCGACGATCAGATCACGCACCGACGCAAGCGGCGCGGGCGGCCGATCGACTTCGGTGAGCAGCAGCGGGCCCGCTATCGCGGCCGCAACGTCGTCGAGCGGTGCTTCAACAAGCTCAAACAATGGCGTGGGATCGCGATGCGCTCAGACAAGACCGCCCGCAACTACTATGCCGGGCTCTGCCTCGCCGCCACCCTCCACTGGGTAGGGACGCTCACGACCTGACGAGCGCGAGGTCGGACCTTCAGATGTCGAGGTCCTCGACGTCGGGGACCGTGAGCGCTGTCATCGTGGCTTGGACCAGCTCTGGCGGTAACTCGTTCGCCATCGCCGCAGTATCGGGGAAGACCGACAGAGATCGTTGACCTGACCGCCACCAGTCTTCCGACCACGTCCTTGGGTTGTTCCATACGGGGGCGTCCTCGTGTGGTGAGATGAAGAGTCGCCAGTTCGGACCCTCGCGCTGGTAGACCGCGATCTGTCCTCCGGAGGTCGCATACACGCGGTAGGTGATCGAGCGCGAACCGTCCTGACTCTCGAACCGCAAGAGCTGACGCCCCGTAAAACGCTTCACCGTGATCACCGGGCCATCGCTGACGTCGACTTCGACTTCGCCCATCTTCTCCGCTCCTCGCTCCTGCTCTCGTGCTGCGACGAACAACCGCAGGCCTGAAGCCACTGCGGCAGAGAGCCCCCCGGCAAGTTCCGCCGCCCGGTCGAATAGCGCCGCATCGTCAGCAGACACATACACGTTCCGAGTAGCCATGCGCATAAGTATGCGCACATCTTGGAGCCGAGTCAACCGGCCATCTCGATCGCACGACGCTCTTTAGCAACACGGCCTAGTGGGCCTACTCGGAGAGATTGGCAGCGAACCTTGCCCACAGGTTGTTGGTGACCGCAAGGTAGTCCGTTCTATCAATCTCTGGATTGGTCACTCGACCTGAAACATTCATCAGGTATTGGCCATCTCTTGACTTATAGAAACCAAAAGCGGTGACCGAGTCTTTACCGGCGAAATTACCTGGGGCGGATACCAGCTGGAACCCTGAAGATGCCACACCGAAGTCCCATGATGTAACAAAAGAAGCAAAGTTCTCAGACGAGACCGTGACATTCTTACTCTCAGGTAAGGCGAAATCGATAACGGGCTGCTTGATGAGATTCTTCCTATAGGGGAAGACATCCGGGGTACCTGCAACAGGGAAGTATTCAGCAAAGTGTTCCTTAACCTTCCCGAGAGCATCCTGGGGTGCCAACCCGATAGGGAAATCCACATCAAAAGTGAAGGCAGCAGGTTGATTCTCATCAACTGCCCGTAACGCCAATGGGCGATCATCTTCCGCCGCTATCGCCGGCGCCGACGTAGACAACACCAACAGGCTCAAGACCGCTGCCGCAGCACACGCTCCCCAAGATCTGTGCCCCACAAATGACCGCTTCATCACGCTCTCCTCTCAGGTTTCTCAGGTTGAGAGACCGGCACCGAGGCGCGATCCCTCCCTCAACTCCCTCCATCGTCACAACCAGTCAACACGCGGCCATCCACCCCAAGGCCCCACCCACATGGGACCGCGGGACGAGATCCGCCATCTGAGATCGCATAACGCCCGATTACGTGCGGCGAACGCGACCCTGCGTTCTCGGCAGCCTGTCGAGAATGCGTGCGGTGAGCGCTGCGGCGAAGTCCACGCGATCGGATAGCAGCCAGCCGGTGATCAGATGGCCTTGTGTCAAGGAGCTTTACTTGGTTCGCCGTTCGACTGGTACCGCGGATGAGAGTGGAAGGGTCCGCGGCGGGCGGGTTGATGGTCTGTGTGTTGTGCTCCGCCTCCAGGATTCGAACCTGGACCTCACAGCTCCAAAGGCTGTCGTGCTGCCGTTACACCAAGGCGGATTGTGCCGACGTTCTGCCGGTGGTTGGGGTGGCAGGGTGTGAACCTGCGACTTTCCGCTCCCAAAGCGGGCGCTCTCGCCAAGCCGAGCTACACCCGGGCTGGGTTTTCTTCACATGTTCGGTTGTGGGGTGGGCGGGGTTTGAACCCGCGACCGACGGATTATGAGTCCGCTGCTCTGACCGGCTGAGCTACCACCCCAGGTCTTGCCGCGGTGGGTCTGGGATTCGAACCCAGGGAACATTGCTGTTCACCAGTTTTCAAGACTGGCTCCTTAGGCCGCTCGGACAACCCACCTGGGTGCGGTCGGCGGGAATCGAACCCGCACCCCCGGAGGGAGAGCAGTTTGAGTGCCCCGCGTCTGCCAGTTCCGCCACGACCGCAGCGGTTCACGACAGTAGCACTCTCGCATGGGCGAACGGTCAGATGGCGAGCTTCTTCGACCGGAACGGACTCATGCCCCGGGTCCTAGAGATCGGGATCTTCAAGATCGCCTCATCGTAGGCGGAGACGCGGACGCATGCGAAGGCTGTCGATCTCTTTCAGTAAGCGCGTCTCTCAGGTTGTGGGCCGCGTCCCGTGGAGTGGTGAGGAAACCCGGCGCTGGCCTCGTTGTCGTGAACGTGACGAGTCATCGTGCGATGGTCAGTGAGAACGATCGAAGTTACTCACGGAATGACACAGATGCACGATGGCTCTTGGCCAGCATGCCCTCTTCGAGTTCCTCGGGGAATTGAAACTCACCGATGTCACGGACCGGATCCGGGTCGCGACTGAAACCCTCTACCAGGAGTTGATCGACGCGGAAGCTGCCGCCTTGATCGGCGCCGCCCTTTATTCGGCCGTCGGAAGGTAAGCCGGCCCAGGACAATCAGTCACAGTACTCGCTGGTGTAGCGGGCACCCCGGCTGTGTCGACAGAACGGCGGGGAGTGACAGCTCTCTCCTCGATTCACTAGCGGTGGCCGTCATGTGGGTGAAAAGCCGGTCCTGGGCCGATCCGCGGACTGTGGCCGCGACGGAGCCACGCAAGCTGAGGGGCGTGCATTGGATCACGTTTCGGCGTCGAAAGCACTCATTCGATTTTCAGCGCTCCCACAATCTCGCGGACCGCCGTAACGTCATCCAGTCGGCGCGAGGGGGACGCAGCACACGACTGAGTGTCGCGCTCACTCGCCTCGTGATAGGCCTTGCGGGAGAAGCGGTGTTCACGGGAACGCGCATACTGGATCATGCGGCCCAGATGGGGTCAGCACGCACGCCCAATCGATCAACAACCTTGTTCCGGCGCGACCCCCGCTTGCTCTTCATCCGACACCGACCGTGAATTTCGAGGTGATTTCGGGGTTCGATTCGGAGCAGATCCAGAATGCGGCGATCATTATCTCGGTTGCAAAGACCAAGTTCCATAGCTCGGAGGCCCAACGCCGAGCAGCGATCGTCGCGGTTGTCACGGCAGGGCAGGAGTCCAGCCCCCGTAACCTGAACACCGGCGACAGAGACTCCGTCGGGCTTTTCCAGCAGAGACCTTCCGAGGGGCACAGTGCAGCAGATCGAAGACTCGACATTCGCCTCGTCGTCATTCCTCGACAGGCTAGCGACCCTCCGGATGGGAGGATATTCCGGTACCGGTTGTCGCCCAAACCGTGCAAGTCAGCGCCTACCCGATCCTCTACGCGAACTGGGTCACACCTGCGTCTTCCCTCGTCGACGACCTCTTTTGACCGGTGGCTTTCGGCCGACAGCACGCGCGCCCGCCTTGCGCTTCGCCCCACAACGCGAGGGTCACGCAAGGTCTTGGCATGTTCGATCGTTGAGACCTTACCCGTCCGTAGACGCTGCCCATTCGACGCTTACCACCCTGGCATGCATCGGCGAGCACGCCAGGGTGAGCGAATAGACAGCGATCCAAATGATCGCCACCGTCGTCCCGATCAGTTCCATCCAGGCGCCGGCTGTCGTCGCCACTTGGAGAATCGCGAGCACCCCACCGCCGATCGTGATAAGCGCGACCGCCAAACAGCTGACGAAGGAGTATCTTGCCAGCCATGCCGATCGGTCGATGAAAGCGACCTGAAGCATCGCGAAGCAGGCGGCCGTGAAGCCGAGCACTGCCGCGACCGTGTGAGCGAGATCTTGGTACGTCGATCGCGGGTCCACGATTGGGACCGGGCAGTGTGCCGTACACGTAACCTGCGAGGCGATCAAGAAACAGAGTGCAGCGAACCCCAGGCTCAACGCGGGCGCCCAACAGTCGAGCACGCGTACGCGGGAGCGCACATCGATACTCGCTAATGCGATCAAGAAACCGCCCGCAGCGATCAGCAGCAAGGCGACACGGAACATCGCAGCAGTCGGCGCTCCCTCAGCGCCCAGTTGGCTAACATAGACAGACCTCGTGACAGTGAGCCGCGCCACCCAGATGATCGTCAGCCCAGCGAGAACAGCGGCCGCCCCGACCACCAACAACATGAAGACGAAGCCCCGAAGCACTCGTCGGTTCGCCAATTATGCCCTTCCGCCACCTTGACAGACTCGTCATGGACATCGTGTGGCAGGAGGACTCCAACGCACAGGGTCGTGCGCACTATCGGACGGTTTTCACCCCGCGCCTTCTCCTTCCCACGCCCAAGCGCCTCGCTCGCGGACGGGGAATGCCGGGATAGATCCATGCTCTGCCGCATAGAACGTGGAGCTGACCGAGCACCTCGGGCCCTGCGCGGCGACCGTCCTCAGACCTAGGGCGTGTCTCCTCATCCGTATGGTGGGTGCGGTTCAGACTGGGGTGTCGTCGCGAGACATCTTTCAGGGTTCACTGACGCTCGCGGGCCATTCCTGTTTGGCACTACCCTGCGTGCGGTATACCTCCGATGCGACTCTGCCCCATCATGTTGGGCCGGTCGCGAACAGAAGAGCCTGTCGAGCAGAAACGTCGTTGCCGTATCAGCCGTTCGGCCACGCTCGATGTCCAATGGCGAGTGCCCTGCGCGGAGCCGGGCACTCGTCTGACTCTCTACTCCCCCGGATCGGAAACAACGTGAATCAGATCGCTCGGCATGTGAATGCCGAGGATGAGGTCCAGGAGATGCGTGCGGTGAAGAAGCTGTGGCATCAGATCCAGGGGCTGATCGAGTCCGCTGCGGGTTCTGTTGTTGAGGAACAAGGCTGATGGCCGTTGTGAAGATGGGTCAGATCAAGTCGACAGTTGTAAAGGCACTTGCGTATATTTCGCGTCCTGATGCGACGAATGAAGGGCTGTGGGTTTCAACGAATGCGGCGGTGATCGATCCGTCGAACTTCAAAGCCGTGGCGAGACGGTTCGCTGCAACCGTTGAACGTGTGGGCATCACTGCCCCGCGAAAGGGTTCAGTTCTTGCCCAACGAGCTACGGGAACTTGAGGCGCGGGTGAACGCCAAGGCTCGGTGGGTGAACCCCTACATGTTTGACACCGTTGCCGCGATCGATAAAGCGAAAGAACATCTTGAGGAACAGCAGCTGGCGTACCAGACGACGCTTGTCGCCGCGGCTGAACTGACAGCCGACCCGAACGCAGACGCTAGAGAGCTGAGAGCGGTCCAGGCGCAACTTCGAATCATCGAACGTGATCTGGCCGCTGTCAGTAGTGAGGTGCGTTCCCTCACCCAGCTGACACTCGACGAAGCCGAGGAGGTCCTGGCCGAGCGGGTCGTCGATAAAGGGTCGGCGGAACCTAGACCGTCTACATCAACCGCTGGTGAGGAGCCGGCGCCGACTAACGACCCGCCTGCGAAACCGACCCTGCAGGAACGGTTAGACGCGCAGTTGGCTGAGCTCAAGCGTCGCCAGCAAGATGGTGGCGATCGCCGGCAGGGCAGCGGCCGCGGCCGCTAGAGAAAGCTGAAGCAATATCTCGAGGATCATGTGTCGACGACGGGTGAAAATTGTGCAGGTATCGACCGGTAATTTGGTGCATCCTCCGATATTTCTGGAGGGTGATTTCGTTGCAGGATTGGGCGGAGGTTCATCGGCTTCACCGGTCTGAAGGGGTTGTCGAAGGCGGCGATCGCGGAACGGTTGGGGATCGGCCGGAACACGGTGACGTGGATGCTGGCGGTGGATCATCCGCCGAAGTATAAGCGGCCGCCGCGAGGGTCGAAGGGTTACTCGTTTGAGCCGCGAACCCGGATGCTGCTGGCCGAGTTCCCCACGATGAAGGCGACGGTGATCGCCGAACGAATTGAGTTCCCGCACTCGATCACGACCTGAAGGACCGGTTGCGGCAGATCCGGCCGGAGTTTCTGGGCGTCGACCCGGCAGACCGGACGATCTATCGGCCGGGTGAGATCACTCAGTGTGATCTGTGGTTTCCCGGCGTTCCGATTCCGGTGGGCACGGCCAGGAACACTCGATGCTGCCATTCGGTCGTCGGGGAGAGACGTTCTCCGACGACATCGTCGGGCCGCGATGATCGACCGGCTCGTCCACCACGCCGAGGTCCTCACCCTCACCGGTGACTCCTACCGCACTAGGCAACGACCCGAACAGGCACGCGAAAACGAGAACTAACCAAGCCCGGATGCACCAATTTAACCCGAAGAAAACCTGCTCCGTCTGGGCCGTCGTTGACACCCCAAACAAGATAGTACCCAAGTGCCGGTTGAAATCCGCCCCTGGGCGGATGAGTAGCTGTATTGAGGTTGGAAGGATGAAGGAGGAGATGGGTTTGGTGGCCGTGCACTGATAGCGCGGCACTCACTTCTGTGGCGGATTTAGGAGAAAACTATGGGTCGTGCCTCGGCAAGAAACCGAATGATTTCAGCGACACTAACTGCGGGGGCGATGTGCTTCCTCGCAGCCTCAGTCGCAGGTCCTGCGATGGCTTCAGAAGATGACTCGCTTGATCGGAACGCACGCATGGTCGCTGGTGCACCACCCGGATTCCGGACGGTTGACAGCTACCAGCACTTGAACGAGACCACTTCCCCGCGCGGAAACCCCGATGCACTCATGACTCCGGCTATGGGACCCGGAGAAAGCGTCAACGCAATCGGACCGATAGCCCGGGCCGTCCTAGACTCACTCGGTCGGGACCTGCCCCGAGACAGCGCCATTCAGGCCACTCGCTCCGATGCGCTGTCAGCGAAGAGCCCGGATGGCCTCCTCTACAAAGCCGTATGTGAGGGCGCGAGGATAAGTTGCATGGTACGGATCTTTGACATCCAAACCTCAGGCGACGTAAAAGAAGTCGGACAAATTGATCTAGGGTCCGAAGCGGGGAAACCAACTGGCATGGATTTCTTCACTGAAGTCACCGATGGGAAGAAATTGTACGTTGGCACGAGCAACGGTTACCTCATAACGATAGACACGACCACCCAAACAGTCCTAGATCGAATCAAAACCGGGACGCTACCCACCAAGAATGCCGAGAACCCCATTGGGGCGTGAGGAACGGATCGGTGACAACTGATCGTTAGTGCCGGGAGGTGCTGGCGGGGAGGATGTCATCATGCCCGGTCCTTATCCCGGAGAGTTCCGCGAGGACGTTGTCGCGGTCGCTCGTAGCCGCGAGAGCGGCGTCACGATCAAACAGATCGCCACTGATTTCGGCATCAGCGAAGCGACGCTGCAGAACTGGCTCCGCCAAGCCGACGTCGAGGACGGCAACCGTCCCGGCCAGACCGCGGCTGACGCGGCCGAGGCGTGGGAGCTGAAGAAGCGGATCTGCCTGCATGAGCAGGAGAACGAGGTCCTCCGCCGCGCGGTGGCGTATCTGTCGCAGGCGAACCTGCGCCTGGGTGGTTCCCCAAAATGACGTACCCGCTCGTTGCTGAGCTCGCCGACGCGGGGATCCCCGTGACGGTGTCGTGTCGGGTTCTCAAGCTCGCCCGCCAGCCGTACTACCGGTGGCGAAACGACCCGATCCGTTACGCGGACGTGCTCCGCGCGTATCGGATCAACGCCCTGCACGATGCGCACCACGACGACCCGACGTTCGGATACCGATACCTCGCCGACGAAGCTCGTCGGGCGGGGTGGCGGATGAGTCGGCGGACGGCGTGGAAGCTGTGCTCGCAGGCCGGGATCCTGTCCTCCGCGCAACGCCGGCGACGCGGGAAGGGAAAGAAGGCTGGCCCGCCGGTGTTCGATGATCACGTGCAGCGTGTGTTCCACGCAGATGCCCCGAACAGGCTCTGGCTCACGGACATCACGGAGCATCGCACCAGCGAAGGCAAGCTTTACTGCTGCGCGATCAAGGACGTGTTCTCGAACCGCATCGTCAGTTACTCGATCTCGGATCGGATGACCGCGAAGCTCGCCGTCGACGCTGTCCGCAATGCCGTCGCGCGCCGAGGTGAGGTCGCCGGGTGCATCCTGCATGCCGATAGGGGTAGCCAGTTCCGCAGCCGGGCAATGGCCCGCGAGCTGCGCCGTCACGACATGGTCGGATCGATGGGCAGAGTCGGTGCCGCCGGGAACAACGCCGCCATGGAGAGCTTCTGGTCACTGCTGCAGACGAACGTGCTCAACCAGCAGCGATGGGCCACCCGGCAGGAGCTGCGCCTGGCCATCGTGATCTGGATCGAGCGGAAGTATCACCGCCAACGCGCCCAAGACACCCTCGGCGGGTTGACGCCCATCGAGTTCGAAGCCAAGCTAGCCGAGCCGCTCACACTCGCGGCCTAAACCGAAACTGTCACCAGTTCGTTCCTCACGCCCTTCCTCCGATACGGCCAAAGAAGGGTACCAAGCCTCCCACGCTCTTGGGATGACCGATCCTGAGGGCATCGCCACCACCGCAGCGAGCTGGGATCCTGTTCTCATCCGCGCCGACACGACATAATCTCGCGGACCTGTCGACCGCGCTGGTCGACCTGGAAGCGGACTACGACAGACGGACGTGCGTCGCTCCAGGCAGCGACGAGGACATCACACCTAGGGCGTGTCTCCTAACCGTTGTTGTGGTCGTGGTTGGGATCACCATGGTGACTGAGCTTGCCGCTGAGGCGGGCCTGTTTCGGGTTGTGGCCGAGCGTACGGCCCGGTGGGGTCGCGGTCGGGAGTGGCTACTGTGGTTGCTCACGTTGGGCCTTGCCGTGCTAAGCGCGATCTTTCTCTCGCTAGACACGACCGCCGTGTTGCTCACCCCCGTGGTGGTGCTCCTGGCCCGGCATGCGAGGCTCTCACCGCTCCCTTTCGCCCTGACAACGGTGTGGATTGCGAACACGGCCTCCCTGTTGCTGCCGGTATCGAACCTTACCAATCTGCTCGCGCAACACCCGATGGGCCTCGGTCCGTTGGACTTCGTCGCCCTGATGGTTGCGCCAGCGATGATCGCGATCATCGTGCCGACCGGCATCCTATTCTTGGTGCTCCGACGCAGCCTGCTCGTGCGCTACGAGACCGGCAGTGCGAGACAGGAGCCGGTGGAAAGGGTCCTGCTGATCGTAAGTGAAGTGGTAGTGGTGGCCCTCCTGCCAGTTCTGGTGTTCGGGGTCCCGGTCGCACCCCTAAGAGGGGCACCCTATGCCGTCGATGAGGTCATAATCTAATACAAAACAAGGTATAGGTTCGAGTTGGTCTATTTTGATCCATTGTGTAGTGGAATCACTAGGACCATAAAACCCCATGCCACCCACTGGTAACTTGACTGTTTGGTCAGCAATAGTCACCTTCAGTTCATCTGCTCTTACCCCAGACTGTGACGAACTCGCAGAGTCAAAATACACATCCCCGTAAGCGTACCCGTCCGCTTCAACAACAACTTTTTTCGGACTAGTGTCCCCTCGCTTAGGAACCGAAGGGCCGCCCACGGGTTCTCCACCGTGGGTTGCCTGAAGGACAGGGAAGTTCTCAACTGAACATGCTGTCAAACCATTGTTGTGTACAACATAAATATCTCTAATGTCTCTTGTCCAATAGAGATCGAAGGTCGCCCCTTGACCGTTTGGTTGGTTGAACTGACAGGGCGGAGCATCAGTGAGTTCTGCGGCTTGGGCCAGGGAGGGTGTCGCTATACCCCCCGCAATAAGAGCTCCTGCCGCAGCGATGCTGGTAAGGAATCGGTTCTTTGTGATTGCCATTGAAAACGCCTTTCGTCGTTGAAGGATTCTTGTTCCGACTCTCGCTTACGTTTGTATCGAGAACGGGACGTGTGTGGGTTCAATGTTCTTCCACCAAGGCGGCCTGTTCAGACCCCCTGAGGGATGGTCTGCATGGTACCCCGGTATGAATCGCCGACTCGTCAGTCAGAAAGCCAACTGGTCAAACGAACGACGCAGGCTCACGAAAGTGACGCTCGATGACGTTGCGACTCCGGTAGTCGTCGCGGTCGTCACTGACGGGTCGCCCGCCTCGGGAACGCATCGGCGGCAGCCTCGGCAATCAGAATGAAGCTGCCCTGCAGCGCGCGATCACCGACCGCGACCTTGACCCACGACTTCGCCTCGCCATCGTCCTCGTCACCGTCTATGGCATCCGCACCCACCGTGTCGTCAGTTTGCGGCTCAACGACCTCACAGCCGTCGACGGCCGCCCCCGTGTTCGCCTCGGCCGCGACTGGCTCGACCTACCCGCCGTCACGGCCGACTGGATCACCCAGATCTGCACGGAACCGATCCGCTCCCGGCGCGGCGGTGTCCCAGAAGGCACCTGGCTCTTCCCGGCTACCGCCACGGCCGCCCACTCAACCCCTCAAGCCTCGCCGCGACCCTTCGCACGCTCGGCCTGTCACCATTACGCGCCCACCAGGCAGCCACTGCGAACATCGTTGCCCGAGTCGCGCCCGCGGTCGTCGCACGTCTGCTTGGCGTCTCTGTAACCACTGCCACGGACTGGTACAACCTGATCGCCAACACCGGCACCGCCATGCGTTGATTCGATCTCTAGCCCGCTTAATGTGAGAATCTGCGTATGGATGCAGATATCCCGATGTGTGGTCGTGACCCGGAGAGCCCGTACGTCGAGTTGGCCGTCGAGGTATTCGCGATGCTCGCCGATGCGACCCGAGTCCGGATCGTCCTCGCGCTCCGTGACGGCGAGCTCTCGGTGAACCACCTGGCGGACATCGTGGATAAGGCACCGACGGCGGTGTCGCAGCATCTGGCGAAGCTGCGCCTGGCGAGGATCGTGGCTACCCGCCAGGAGGGCACCAAGGTGTTCTACCGTCTGACCAACGAGCACGCCAGCCAGCTCGTGACGGATGCGATCTTCCAAGCCGAGCACGCGCTCGGCGGCACCCCGGCCCACCACCGGCGTGAGCATGCCGAGGTAACCGACTGATGCTCGCCGCGCTCCGCAACACCGGCGTCCAGGTCGCCTTGATCTCTGCGCTGCTCTTCGGCGCCGGCACCCCACTGGCGAAACTTCTCCTGGCAGACAACGTAAGCCCGATCCTGCTCGCCGGCCTGCTCTACACCGGTTCCGGGATCGGCCTCGGCCTCTACCGGCTGATCCGCCGTCCCGGCCGGGTCCGCATCGCCCGGAACGAGATCGCCCCACTCGTCGGCGCCGTGTTCTTTGGCGGGATCGCCGGCCCGGTGCTGCTGATGGTCGGCCTGGCGAACATGCCCGCCTCCGGCGCCTCCCTGCTGCTGAACGCGGAGGGCGTGTTCATGGCGGTGCTGGCCTGGTTCGTGTTCAAGGAGAACTTCGACCGCCGCATCGCGCTCGGCATGATCGCGATCGTCGCCGGCGCCATCGTCCTCTCGGTGCCCTCCGGGGCGAACTTCGGCAGCCCGTGGCCGTCGCTGGCGATCCTCGCTGCTTGCCTGTGCTGGGGCCTGGACAACAATCTGACTCGCAAGGTCGCACTGAACGACGCCACCTGGCTCGCCGCAGTCAAGGGCGGTGTCGCCGGCCCGGTCAACCTGATCCTCGCCTTCGCCCTCGGTGCCCAACTTCCCGGGGCGTTCAACATCGCCGCCGCCATGCTCGTCGGCCTGGTCGCCTACGGCATCAGCCTGGTGCTCTTCATCGTCGGGATGCGCCACGTCGGCACCGCCCGCGCCGGTGCCTACTACTCCGTCGCCCCGTTCTTCGGTGCCCTCCTCGCCCTCGCGCTCGGTGAGCCGCTCACCTGGCCGGTCATCGTCGCCGCGCTCCTCATGGCGATCGGCGTCTGGCTTCACCTCACTGAGGTCCACGAGCACGAGCACACCCACGAGCCGATCACGCATGAGCACTGGCACGTCCACGACGAACACCACCAACACATGCACGAACCGGTGCAAGAGGTCGCCGACGGGGTGCGGCACAAGCACGTCCATACCCACGAGCCGATCACACACAGCCACCCGCACTACCCCGATGCCCACCATCGCCACAGCCAATGACCACGAATTCGGCAGAAGCGAATAGCGCACGTTACCGACATGAAGTGGATTGCTGTCACGAGGGGCGTTCTCGCACAGGCCCGGATAATGGATGGATGGCGTGCAATGATCGGGGGCGGACGCTCATCGCCCGTGTGTTCGAGTATTCGGTGTTCGTCGTAGCCGGAGCCGCTGCGGTGTGGCTGGGAGTTCTGGTCTCGATCCAGGCTGTTCGCCTGGGCTGGTACGGCGTCTTCGTCGCTGTTCTTGCCTGGGGCGTGATCGCGTATCTCGCTCTGCCTCGCCTGCACCAGATCCTGACCGAGATCTACGTTCCCGGGTACTACATCGGCCGTTCCCGCACCGGGGATGGGGTGCTCGGGGATCCCGTCAACCTTGCCGGTCTCGGGACCCGCGCACAGCTCGACCGGGTGATGCACGAGGCCGGGTGGATCCGAGCGGACGAGATCACGCTGGTGACGAGCCTGCGGATCATCGCGACGGCGCTGACGCGTCGCAGCTATGCTGAGGCCCCGGTGAGCTCGCTCTACATTTTCGGGAAGAAGCAGGACGTCGCCTACCAGATGGAGGTGGAGGGCAGCCCGTCCAAGCGGCATCACGTGCGGTTCTGGTTCGCGCCCCCCAGGTGGCGGCTTCCCGGCGGCTACCCGGTCGACTGGATCGGCGCAGGGACCTACGATCGCGCAGTCGGGCTCTCCCTGCTCACCGGGCAGATCACTCACAAGATCGACGCGGACATCGACGCCGAACGCGACTTCATCACTGAATCCATGACCGCTGCGGACGACGACGTCGACCTGTCGGTGATCGAGCACTACTCCTCCGGCTACCATCATCGCAACGGCGGCGGGGACGCGATCCGGACCGACGGCGCGCTTCCGATCGTCGATCTTCGACGCGTCGCCGCAACCGACGCCCAGCCGCAGACGACGCGGCGGACGTCCTGGCGCACGCTCCGTCCGGCGTCAGCGGTGGCGGCGCTTCTCATCGTCGTGGCCACGCTGATCACGGCGGTATCCGCGTTTTCCACGGTCACCGGACGGAGCGCACTGCCGGATCTCCTGATCTTGGTCAGCTACCTGGCCGTCGCGGTGCTCGTCTTCTTCGGCGTCCGGTGGGCGCAGGTCGTCGCGGTCATCCTCACGGCGTACAAGGTCGTTGACGCCTTCGCGCTGTGGGTCCAGGGAGGACAGATCACGTTCGACCGGCTGCTTATCAGCGTGAGCCTGGCGGTCATCACACTCCTACTGCTGACCTCGCGAAACGCCGCCCGCGCTACCACCTGAGCTGTCGCTGTGCCCGGTTCGCATACAGGCGCTGCCCAGCGCTCCGCCACTTCTTCGACGAAGATAAGTGTATGGATCTTCTCGAATGGGTGACGTCGACAGCGTCGACTTTGCCCGTCCCACTGCTTTGGGCGCTCGGCGCGTTGTTCGCTTTTCTCGAGAATGGTCTGGGTCTGGGCTTCTTCGTTCCGGGCGAGACCATCGTCGTGGTGCTGGCCGCGGCGCTGAGCGACCCGCTCTCGGCGGTCGTCATGTTCGCGGTCGTCGTCGTGGCCGGCACGGCAGGAGACCACGTCGGATACCTCCTCGGCCGACACTTCGGAACCGGTCTGCGCGACACGAAGCTCATCCAGCGGATGGGCGTCGACAACTGGGACCGCGCCGTGGACGTGCTTCGGCGGCGCGGTGCGATCGCGGTGTTCCTGACCCGTCTCGTCCCCGTCATCCGCACGCTCACTCCAGCCACGGCCGGCGTCGCGCGCGTGCGCTATCCGGCGTTCCTCTTCGCCTCTCTGGCCGGCGCGGCGACGTGGGCCGCGGTCTACGTCGGAGCCGGCTACCTCCTGCGCTCCTCGCTCGACGCCGTGCGCCAATCGCTCGGCCCGGTGAGCAGCGTGCTTCTCATCGTCGCCCTCGCCGCGGCCGTCGTCTTCGTCGTCCACCGGCTCGTGCGCAAGCGCGTCCTCGCCCGCGGGGCCGACCTCAGCGCCGAGTCGCGCGCGCCTCGCACCCCGCTCTCCCACCGTCTGTTCAGCGAGGACGAGTGGCGCACCTGGCCGAACCTGATCACCGGCATCCGGATGCTCCTGCTCCCCATCTTCGTGTGGATGATCACGACACGGATGCTCTGGGGCGCGATCATCGTCATCGGTGTGGTGTTCCTCACGGACTGGCTCGACGGATGGCTCGCCCGCAAGACGAAGAAGGTCTCCGCGCTCGGCACGTGGCTCGACCCCGTCGCCGACCGCATCACGGTGTTCGTCACCGCAGGGGCGTTCGCGCTCGGGCACCTCGTGCCATGGGAGACGTTCGTGCTGCTCCTGATCCCCGACGTGCTCCTCGGACTCGCGGCGCTGCTCGTGTTCAAGGGCGATCCGAATGTACCCGTCACGATCATGGGCAAGATCCGCACAGCGCTCATTTTCGTCGGCCTCCTCGGGGTGCTCCTCGGCGAGGCGCTGCGCGGATCCGTCTCAGACGACCTGCGCTGGATCGTCGGTCTCTCCTTCGTGCTGTACCTGCTCGGCATCATCGGCCACTACATTGCTGCGAGCCAGTACGCGAAGGCGATGATCGCCCAGACGCTCGCCGCCCGCGACGTCACGTCGACCTGATCGCGGGTGAGAGTGACGATACGGGTGAGACGGACGCCGTATAGGAACACGAGCAAACCCGCGGCGCGGGTCTTGGAGTCCATGTCAGCGTTGGTGAGGAATCTGCGGGCCATCCGCCATCGACGGTCAGATTCGTAATGCCTGCCTTCGAGGCGATTTATGCGGAATTCGACACGGAGGCTGTTCAGTCGGTGCCGCCGCAGCCAGCGCGTGAATGGTGATCGCAGGGAACTGATCCAACCTTGACCCCAACCCGGGTTCTCCCGTCCTCCAGAAACAGACGGGAGCCACCCTCAGGTGCGGCCACTTAGCTTCGACACAACCAGCCCGGCAATTCGTAGCCGGGACCGGATAACTCCGACAACCCGGAGCCCGCTAACAGTGACACAGCCAGACGTCGTTGCCGTATCAGCCGTTCGGTCGCGCTCGATGTGCAATGACGGTAGACGAGTGCCCTGCGCGGAGCTGGGCACTCGTCTGACTCTCTAGCCGAGAGCGTTCTCCATGGCGGGGAGATATCCGTTTTTGTAGCCGGCGGCGTTCGGATGGCCGCTGTTGGGCAGGGCGAGGATGTTGAGGTCGTTGATCCATGCATCATTCCCACTGCGCGGTCCAGCACCATGACCAACAAAGTTGTCGCGAACATCCACGTAGCGAACACCCGCGCTTTCGGCTGCGGACTTGATTGTTGTGTTCAATTCGACGGCTGCTTCGTTCATCAGCGCTCGGGAAGGGTCGGAGACAAGCTGCTTCACCCGCGGAACGTTGAACAGCTCGGGATACCCGATCGCAAGGATTCGGGCGCCCCTTGCTGCTTTACTCGCGATCGCACGGTAGGTGTCCGCGAGCTTCTGCGGCAGGGTGGACCCATCGCTCAACGGTTTAGTGCCCTTGATGATCGCTTTGCTGTTCTCGATCGCGTTCTGGCAGTCGGGTTTCGTCGTCGCGGAGCCCAGTTCTGCGAGTGCGCACGTCGTCAACGTGGGAATGAACTCAACATCGTTACCGCCTACAGTGATGGTCACGAGACTCGTGGCGGAGGTCACCGCGTCGATCTGCGGTGTAGCGACCCCACGATCGTCCTGGGCCGTGCTCGTGATGTTGTCTGCCGTAGCGCCACCGCATGCAACAGACTCGAACGACGCGGGATCGTGGCTTTGTGCCCACAACGCTGGGAACGATTTGTCCGTGCGATCACACTTATTGTCATACCTGGACTGGGATCCTTGCCCCGCTGAAAACGAGTCTCCCAACGCGACATAATTCTCCGCCGTGGTCGCGTGAGCTGGGCCCACTACCCCGGCCGCCGCCGCGAAAGAAGCGATAACCACACCGATAGCCGGAACGACTGTGTTCCTCCGAATTTTTCTCATACCTCCACTTCAACCGTTCAATGCAGCGCGCAAATCGTCCTGAAGTACGATATCGACGTCGACTACGGCAGCCACCCAGACCCCGTGCTGCGGGACCTCGACCGCGCGATTGTGTACGCCGTCGGGGCTGTTCCCACACTCCGCAACTCCGCCCTCGGCGCGATCGCGACCGATCTCAGCACCCTTTTGGTCCAAAGGTCGTAGCCCTGGACTGCAGCCGGCGGGCCTCCGGGGCGATCGCCTGCCATCAAGGCGGGCGATCTGGTCCGCATCAAGGATCGTGAGTGGGAGCGCGTGGCCAAGACCAACGCGAAGACGCGCGACGGACGTCGCGGTGCATGCCGCACCCGACCCGGTACACGTACGGGAAAGTCACCGCCCACACACCCCAGTCCCGGTGAGTGGGACGGTGCGCTGCAGCCCCGGCCTGGGCTGCAGCGCACCTAGGAACCGCAATGAAGAAGCACCCCGGGTGCGAGCAAGGACTGTTGGGGGACCCTGATATTCACACCCGGTAGCACCTCACAGCCAAGCACTCCGGCCCCCTGACCGAACCTCCCGCCATGATTCTCTCGGGAAATTCACCCCACAGCATCTCGTTGTCGAGACCGCGAGGGCGGTTGGCCGCGAAGGCTACTCCACGCTCTCTCGCCCCCACAGGTCAGTGACAACGGGCTCAACACATCACCTTCCCGAGAGGCGGTGACGGGTGACCGGGACCTCGAGAGGGCTAGGGCGTGTCTCCTAAATGGCGTAGCCAGGCGATGACGGCAACGACCTCAACATCCTCGCCCTGCCCAACAGCGGCCATCCGAACGCCGCCGGCTACAAAAACGGATATCTCCCCGCCATGGAGAACGCTCTCGGAGTGCCCAGCTCCGCACAGGGGGGTGAACGACCGGGTCAACTGCCACGACACTTCCCGTGAGACACCCAGGTAGGTGAGGGTGAAGGTGTCTTGTTCCGTCGACTCGACCAGGATGCGGACGGATCTGGACGGGCGGTTACTCGGTGGTCGTCATCCCTACGAGCAGCGTCCCGTGCCGTCGCCGACGACTGCGTCGTACCCACAGCTCTCGCAGCACGCACAGAAGTGCCGCAAACCCTGACGACCACTTTGTAACCAACGGGACTGCAGAGGGTCTTTGTTCCCGTGGACACCGCTTCTCCCGCAAGACCTATCACGAGGCAAGTGAGCGCGACACTCAGTCGTGTGCTGCGTCCCCATCGCGCCGACTGGATGACGTTACGGCGGTCCGCGAGATTGTGGGAGCGCTGAAAATCGAATGAGTGCTTTCGACGCCGGAACGTGATCCAATGCACGCCCCTCAGCTTGCGTGGCTCCGTCGCGGCCACAGCCCGCGGCTCGGCCCCTCGCGGTCTCAACCCAGCGTGTCACCAATACCTTCCTCACACCCCTGGGGCGTGTCTCCTAAATGGCGTAGCCAGGCGATGACGGCGTTGAGAACGACTGCGGCGCGGTAGACGATCGCGAGTTTGTCGTACCGGGTCGCGAGGCCGCGCCACTGCTTGAGTCGGCAGAAACCGCGCTCGATCACGTTGCGGTTCTTGTAGTCGATTGCGTCGTAGGTGACTGGGCGGCCGCCGCGGGAATCGCGCCGTTTCCGGTGTCCTTGCTGGTCGCGGGGCTCCGGGATCACGGACTCGATCCCTCGCGGCCGGAGGTGCTGTCGGATCGCGCGAGACGGGTACGCCTTGTCGCCGCGGACCCGGTCCGGCCGGGTCCGCGGACGGCCGATGCTTCGGCTCACGCGGAGGTCGGCCAGGAGCGGCAGGAGCATCGGGGAGTCGCCTGCTTGACCGGGCGTGATCATCGTAGGCCGTTGCCGTCGACAAGCTGATGCACCTTCGTGGACAGACCGCCGCGGGAGCGGCCGAATCCGTGGTCAGGCGGCTCGATGCCCGCTTTCGTGTAATTCGACGAAGCCCCCTGTGGCGCGGGCGATGTTCGTCGCGTGCTGGTGCGCACGGGCGATCGTTGAATCGACCGACACCGACCAGTCGACTTGCCCGGCCGCGTCCGCCGACGTCAGCAACCGGTCGAGCAGCACGTCCCAGAGGCCGCCACCGGCGAGGCGACGGTGCCATTTCCACACCGTCTGCCACGACCCGAACGCTGGCGGCAGGTCCCGCCAGGCGATGCCCGTCCGATACCGGTACACGATGCCTTCAACCATCGTTCGGGCGTCAGCGAACGGGCGGCCCTTCCGGCCCGTCGGGCCGGGCAACAGATCAGCGACCGCAGCCCACTGGGCATCCGACAGCAGAAGGAAACGACTCACCCAACGACGATCCCAGACCCGCCGCCATTACTTAGGAGACACGCCCTAGCGGACGCGTGCTACACCGTCTCGGTGGACCCGATGTATGCCTTCGGACGTGATCCTCAATCAGGTGTCAAGCTGAGTTGAGGGGCATCGGGTTTGAAGGTTGCACGTCGCGGAGCATGGCCCAACTCACGTTCATTCCTCAGCGGGCGAGGGAGATGATGGCGTTATTGTGCGTCTCGCCTTCTTTCTGGTTTCGAGCATGGTAGGCCGTCGAGGCGGGTCAGCTCGTGGAGGGGATAAAGGCGGCGAGGAAGCAGGCTTCATGAGGCGCCGGGCCGTGGCGGCGCGGCCGATGGGGGTTGCCGTTGCACTTTTCGGAGCCACGACGCGCGGGTGCCAGGCCGGCGAAGCTTCCGACTTCTGCCGTGGATCGCGGTGCCCGTGTACGGGCGGGTTGCCGCAGGAATATGGCCGATGAGCAGGCGATTGGTACCGGAGGACTAGGAGAATCATGCCTCAGGGGGTCTGAACCGGCCGCCGTGGTGGAAGACGATTGAACTAACACAAACACACCTGACCCGCACCTCCAAACCCAAACGAGCGCCGGGAAAAGGGAAGAAACATCGACTGTTCCCCGTGTGACTGATTCGACTCTGTAAGCGTGGAGCAAAGCCAATACATTGATGGAGAAAGGCAGCCTTCATGGCGATCACAAAGAATCGATTCCTCACCGGGATCATCGCGGCTGGAGTACTAACAGCAACGTCAGTGACAACAGGCGGCATCGCCTCTTACGCAAGTGAGACTTCGACGCCCTACCACCCATCGACAGTCTCGAGCACGCATTGCGGGTTTGGTGGAGTGCAGATAGCACAGGTAGAGGCGCGAAAGGCCTACATTGCCATGTTGGAGAAAGATCCCACTGCACCTAAGGAACTAATCGAGAAGTTAAAGCACCAGATAGACACCTGCGATTTCGGATGATTTACCCCTAGGGTGTGTGCGCCGGCTTCTGAAAACCGCGTCCGACATACTTCGACGCAAGCCATGGCGGGCGCCTCTACGGTGGAGGAGTTACGCCTGCTCGCCGAACGCCAGCATCGCCCGGCGACGGTGACCGGATCGTGGATCTCACCCCAAGAATGCAGGACGCTCGGGTAGCACCCAGTCGGGGACGTCGTTGACGAGGTCCTCCTCGAAGTATGACTCGATAGGCGACGCCGCGGCACCGACTCCGTCCGGCCAGCGCTTGCGCATCATGGGACGTTTGGCGAGGTCGGGGAGGAGAACTGGCGCGATCGTGGCGTAAGAGAGGATGACATAGCCTTTGGTGGTGCCGGCATCCGAGTAGAGGAGCACGAACGTTGCTGAGCGGCCGCCACTTCCGGCAGGGGTGGTCGTCCAAGACCGTTCTCACGGAGGTCGGTGCGGTGCCAATCGAGGTGCTCGGCGACCTTCGGGAGCTTCTCGGTGACATAGTCCAGGTCCGGTCGAACGGGGCGTTGACCGCGGCGGCGTCGGGCTGCCCACAGGCCGAGTGGAGCATCGCTTTGACCGCGGGCCACATGCCTTTTTCGGTGTGATATTTGTCAGGTTCGCCCGCGTAGTGGGTGCGGCAACGCTGCCAGGCCGCGCCGGGCAGGTTCGCTGCGATTGCGTCCTTCAGGCCCGCGTGCGCGTCGGAGGTGACCAGTTACACCCCGGCAACGGGCTGTCAGATCGCACTTGGCCGGGGCGGCTTGGAGGGCGGCTTGCTCGCTGGAGAAGGCCATAGCGGGGCACCGTGGTACGACTATGGCGAGACTGAGGAAGGATCCGTCCGGGGAAATAGCACCCGTAACGTGAAGACATGACCACTTCATCAGCCCAGCTTTCCGCCAGTACCGGTCGCGGCACCGCCAGCCTTGTCCTCGGAATCTGCTCGCTCCTGGTCGGGTGGACGTTCTTCGCACCAATGATCGGTTTGATACTAGGCATTTCCTCACGCAACCGCGAACCTTACGCTTGCACCCGTGCCGGCTGGGGCATTGCTCTCAACCTCCTCGCCATGGGCGTGTGGATCCTCCTCACCCTTGCAGCGCTCCTATTCGGCGGGCTATTCGCGATCGGTTCCTTCTTTGCCTGAACTGCAGCAACCCAGTCGACATAGCCCAGCGGTCCTCGTGACGGTGACACAACAGCTCAGCTAGCCTGCCCACGCACAGGACTTGGACTTTGTCGGGTTATAGGCAAAAACGTGTGGATGGGATCTTGATCTGGCCGCGTGATTACCCGAACGAGCAGGGCTCGATCATGGTCACCAGCAACCTCCCCTTCGGCCGCTGGGGCGAAACCTTCGGAGACGACTTCGTCGCAGCCGCGATGATCGACCGCCTCGTCCACCATTCCGAGGTCCTCACCCTCACCGGCGACTCCTACCGCACCCACGGCCGCCGAGACCTCATCACCAAAGACCACGCCGACAAAAACTGACCCCAGAGGGTCAAGATTCAAACGGCGAAACGGGGTGAAAGTTCACCCCGCATTGACAGTTCATTCCGATCCCACGCTACGGGGTCATTCTGAAGCCGTCGTCGACATTCCCAGTCGTTTCCGTTGTTATCTCCACCATCTCAGGGCCATGCAAAGAAGAATGCCCCAGAGAAGGTGGCTACCGTTTCTGGGGCAGCTACTGCCATGACTTATGGGGGGGGTCTGGCAGCAGCGCCTCCTATTTTCACGCACACACCACCAAAGCCGCACGCCACCATGACCGTGGTCTGTCATTTCGCCCCTTATCGACCGTTGGCCGGAAAGACCCACAGTCCGGGTGAAAATAGTGGACAGCTTCGTCTACCGAACGGTTGCGACAGGAGTGGCTGGTTGGCTCGAAGCAGCCCAGTCGACGGGTGGGTTGACAGGGCAGGTGAGCGGCGCGGCTTTCGCTGGCCGTGCCACCCAGAGGGCGCCGTGACCGACGGGGACGTACGCGGCGCCCTCTCAACAACGGCCCCCACCGTTCCCCGCAAACCTGAGCGTGGGAGCATCACCCCGGCGACTTCAGATGGATTGCGTGTGCGCGGGTTAATGGTGGGGTGTTTTCGTCCGGTAGGAGCTGGGGCGTCGTGGTTTCTCGTGATGTTGGGCGTTGTGTGACTGCTCAAGTGAAGGGAGTGGTGGCAATGGGGATTGAGGATGCGGTCGGGAAGGTCGAAGGGCTCATGCAGAGCGCGGAGGGTGAGGTTGTCGTCGACAAGGTGCTGGACGCTGTTGAAGGTGCAGTCAACAAGGCCACTGGTGGCAAATTCGAACAGCAGCTTGATGATGCTCGCCACACCATCGAAGACAAGCTCGGCCACCAAACCGAGACTGTCAAGAAGTCACCAACGGTCCGTCCAAAGCGGTGAGGGGCACCCCAACGGGGTGCCCCTCACCGCTTGCTACGGTGTGTTGCTAAACGCTGGGCGGAGGCGCGTGCGCAAGCCTTGAGCAGTGACGCGCTGTGAGATCTCGGATGAGGTGTGGGTTGTGATCGGCCCGTTGTTCCCGGTGGCGAAGGTGACGGGTCGCCCACCGGTGGACCGGCGGAGGGTGGTGGAGGCGACCGCGTGGCGGTACCGCACTGGTGCAACGTGGCGGGACGTTCCTGAGCGGTTCGGGAACTGGAACACGATCTACAAGAACTTCAACCGGTGGTCCGAGCAGGGTGTCTGGGCGCGGGTCCTCGAGAAGGTGCAGTCCCTCGCACACCAGCGCGGCGAGTTGGACTGGATCGCGTCGATTGACTCCACGATCGCCCGTGTTCACCAGCACGGCGCGACCCTCGCCCGCGACACAGGGGGCCCGGTCGAACTACAAGAAGTTCGGCGCGGAGCCTCCTGACCACGCGATCGGCCGCTCTCGTGGCGGTCTGACGACCAAGAATCACATGGTCTGTGACGGCAAGGGCCGCGCATTGGCGTTCGTGCTGACACCGGGACAGACAGCAGACACGACCATGCTGATCGACACGCTCTCCGAGATCTACGTCGCCGGTCGAACCGGCCGCCCCCGCTCCCGTCCGGACCGAGTGCTCGCAGACAAGGGCTACCCCTCGAAAGCAAACCGGGCCTGGCTACGCGAACGAGACATCGCGGCAACGATTCCTGAACGCGAAGACCAGATTGCGCACCGCCGCAAGAAGCGGGGCAGTCCGATCGACTTCGGCGCCGCCCAACGCACCCGCTACCGCGGCCGCAACGTCGTCGAACGCTGCTTCAACAAGCTCAAGCAATGGCGCGGGATCGCGATGCGCACCGACAAGGCCGCCCGCAACTACCACGCCGCGATCTGCCTCGCCGCGACCCTCCAATGGGTTTAGCAACACACCCTAGCGAGGGACCTGATTTGCCTTACGGCTCGGTAGGGTGCTTTGGCCCGCTATGACACGAAATGTCCCTGACACCGATCGGTGTCGGGGACGTTTCATTTGAGGCTGCGTGTGCGTGCTCCCCGATTGGGGGTAGGGCGTAGAGGTGAGCGTGTGGTGAGGATGAAGTGCAAGGAGAGGAGCGATCATGACTCTGGACCTTGCAAGTGGTGGTTACGTTGTCTCGTCGGCGGCATGCCCGATGTGCGGTAATCGGAACGTGTTTCCGGCGATTCGCGACAATCTGGACGGCACCCCCACTTTCGTGATGATCTGCGCCTATTGCGGAGCGAATCTTCCCTTCCCGCATTAAACGTTCTGTTCGCTGAGGGGTGTCGTCGTAGGGGGGTGGGCGATGTCAGGTATTCTCGCGGGTGCCCGCCCGGATCAGGTCGCGTCGGACGGTCTCGGCCGTGTTGGCCTGCCACCACGCGGCGTTCGGCTCTGTCGTGATGGCAAATTCCGTGCCGGCGCAGATGCTGGTCCCGCCCTGATCGATGTGCGCTCGCATCTCCAGAACCTTGGTCAGACTCTTCACGATCAGCCCGCAATCAAGGCAACGCAACCACACGACAGGGGCCAGCTTACTTCGTACCACCATCTGACCGTAACGGGGAGATGAGCCGCTCCGGGCTATTGGCCGGTTAGTGCGAGTTGTAGAACGTTGTGAACGTTTCGGGGTCGGTGCTGTTGCCGTTGAACACGGCGCCGTTGACGATCACGGTTGGTACTTGGCTGATTGCACGGGTTTGTGTGCGGGTAGGCAGGGGCCCGGCGACAGCTTTGGTTGTTTGGGAGTCAACCCAGGCCGTGTATTTCTCGATGTCAGCTTCAGTAATCGGTGTTGCGCTGGCCTGCTTCGCCAACTCGACAAGTTGGTCATTCGTCAGCCCGGGCGAGTTCTCGGCCGGCTGGTGCGCGTAGAGCGTCGTGAGGAATTGGGGAAGTTGGGCGGGGCTGGTGGCCGCGATGGCGGTGAGTACAGCTGCTGCGCGGGTTGAGTAGTTCGTGCCTTGAGAGAGTCGGTTTAAGATCGCTACCGGGTGCACCCGGAGCAGGGCTTTCCCGGCATTTGCTTCTTCGAGAAGGGCGGGGCCGGAGAGCTCTTCAAATTTCTTGCAATATGGGCACATCGGATCCAGATACAGGTCAACGACTTTCACCCCCGAACCGATTTGCAGAAACCCGTCGTCGAAGTGCGCTGCCCCTTCCACGCCGGAGAACGAAAGTGATGTGGTGGACGGTGTGGGCTGAACTGGTTCTTCCGAGCTACATGCTGTCATTCCGGCGGCCAAGACAACAGCCGCGGAGATCGTCAACAATTTGTTCACCATACGCATACCCACACCGTAGGGAACTCCCCTGAGCGTCCCGGCAGCGTGGTGTTCTCCTGTGAGGCTTAGGGCGTGTCTGACAATGTCTTGGTCCAGGCGATGACGGTGTTGAGGACGACGGCGGTGCGGTAGATGATGCCGGTGGCTGGCGAGGTTGTCATCCTGTGTTCTCTCCTTTGAGCCGGTCAGGATCTTCGAGTACGGATGCTTGCCCTCCGGTGTTGGTGACGGTGACCGTTCCGTCGTGGTTGATGCGCACGGTGGCGCTCATCGCTGCGGCGAGGTTCAGCCGTTGCCAGGCCGGGCCCCCGGTTACTGTCAGGTCCAGTGGGTATCCGGAAGCGAGCTGTGTCTGCGCAAGGACGGATGTACGTTGTTCCTCGGACAACGTGGGAAATGTGGTCAGGAGGAGGTTGGCCGCGCCGGCGGGGACAGATGGCGGCAGGCTGGTGTCGTCGATCGGGGAGAATCCGTACGTCAATCGTGATTGGTAGGTGGACACGGCGCTGGCGCGATCGGTGACTGTCTCATCGGTGTCGGCAGGGGTCGAGCGGCCGCCGTACGGGTTCGATTGGTAGGGATCGCCTCTTGCGGCGCAGCCCGCGACAGTTCCTCCACACCTGTTTTCGAGGTAGGTGATGAGCTCTGTTCGCGCCGGTTCGAGTACCTTGCTCCGGTAGATCGGGTCGGACCACCGTGCTGCTGACGCGGCTTGCCCGACAATGCGCCCACCGATGACGTCCAGGGGTGAATGCACCCCGAGAACGATACGGTTGTTGCCCGCCTCGGAGGCACGGGCAAGGATTTCTGGTGCAAGTTCTGGGAGCAGCGTCGCGAGTGTGATTCCGGCCTGATAGGCCTTCGTTGTGTGTCCGCTGGGATAGCCGCCACTGGTGCAGATCGCCGACACTCCGTAGTCAGCGCTCAATGCCACCGTTTCATCGGTGAACTGATGGGTGGTATCGGTCGCATCGGGCACCCGCTCAATTCTTAGGTTCCCGTTGGCGTCCGCGTAGGACGTGCCGTTGCGCACAGCGGCCAACGCTGAAGAGTTCGTCAGATCCGGCGCACAGCGTGGCTCGTCGCCCGATGTGGGTGAGGCGGTCGGGTCGGTTGGGATATACGGCCGCGGGAAGCTGAAGACAGTTTTGGCATGGCTTGTGGATAGGTACGCTCCGCTGGTGCCTGTCTGCCCATTGAGCAACGCGCTCGTCAACGGCAGTTCGCCGTTTTGGCGGCCGGCTACGTATATTGGCCCCAGCACCGAGCCGAGGGCGGAGCCGATCGTGATCGACTGGTCGTAAGGCGCCTGGAATGCTGCGTCCTGAAGGGCACGAAAGCGCTGCTCCTGCGTCGCGTTGTTATTGATCCACGTCGCGCTCAGGTCGTTCCACGCCAGGGTCTTCCGGTCGTTCACGATACCGTGAAGGTCGTCGACACCATTGGACGTCCAGATCCGGTCGAATCCGCGCAACAGTGCAATGACCTCGGGCTTGTTGGCATCGCTCGGATACGGGGCTCCGCCGTGGCCTTCAATGCCGCCTCGTTCGGTATCCAGCCGTGATACAGGCACGAATGCGGGCGACGCGTCTGCCGGGACCGCAGCGGCCATCACCATCGAAAGACCTATGATGGCTGCTGTGGCAGTGTGCCGGGTGTGTGTCGTCTGAGCACCCATCGTCACACCGGCCGATTATCGTGCGAGCCTGCGTCAACGCACTCGTGGGCGCGTGTCTGCGGGCCCGCTGACGCCAATACATACCCGTCGCTCACGGAGATCAGGTTCGGTGAAACATCGATACGCATCCGCGCGAGCATGCCGATCAATGTCACGAGGGCGGGGGCATCTGAAGACGACGTCTGCAACACCACGGTCTCGCGTACCATCGGGTCGACCAGGCTTTCCCCGAACACGGAGACGACCCACTCCTGTGTGTCGGCGCGATCGTCCACGCGTTTGAATTGGGTCAGCAGAACTGATTCGATTTCCTCGCTCGTCAGGCTAGACAGGTCGCGCGCCCACACCGCGCCCTGATACCTACGCGGACATCCTGCCTCTCGGGTGATTTCCATCATTCCCACGAGGACCTCCTTGTCATTCCTACCATTTGCGGAAGTTGTGCTGCCAGCATGTTCGACAGGGCGGCGATCGGATCGTCGCCATTTCGCACGTGGCCGATGTATTGGCCACCGATATATACCTGGAGGAAGTTCGTGCAGTGTCGCGGATCCTGCTTGGTCCAATCGAATACGTGACCAGTACTCGCCACGCAACGGTATTCATACTTGCCCGCAGGAGTGATCGCGGCGGCCGGAGTCGCCAACCCGAGAGTCCCGGCCACCACAAGAGCGACAAGCCCGGCAGCACCCGTTGTCACCTGGGAACGCATCTCAGGTGCCCTCCTTCGCCGCTGGCCCAGCCGCCCGGTTCGCTCTCAGCCGGGCTGTCAACTCCCTCCCTTGCACGCTGCCGCCGAGAGAAGGACCCACCACGACGGCGTTCTCCCGGCGCCCGATCAGCTGTCCGCGGGCATCCCGCCCACGAGCACTTCGATTCTTTTGATTCCGACGACCTGTTGTGTTCATAAATCCACGTTAGAAACCCACACCTACGACACGCATCAACGCACAGACCCACACGCGCTCAGACCCCGGTACCAACTCGGGAGTTACGAGAAGAACATGGGATTGAACCGTCCCCGGTTTGATGCCGCCTTCTTTCGAGTGTGGAAGGAAGAGAGGGATCATGCCGAAGAAGATTCCGGAGAAGACCAAGCAGCGGGCGACGCGGCTGGTTCTGGATCACTTGGATGAGTATCCGAACCGGACGGCCGCGTGTGAGACGGTCTCGTCGCGGTTGGGCATCGGCGCTGAGTCGCTGCGTCGGTGGGTGCGCCAGGCGCAGGTCGATGCCGGTGACCGGGCCGGGGTGACCTCGTCCGAGTCCGAGCGGATCCGCCGTCTCGAGCGGGAGAACCGTGAGCTGCGTGAGGCGAACGCGATCCTGAAGGACGCGGTCGTTTTCTTCGCCGGGGAACTCGACCCCCGACGCCGTTGATCCTCGCGTTCATCGCGGAGCAGCGGGCCAGGGGCCGCGCGGTCGGGTCGGCCTGTGACGTTCTGCGATCGCAGGGCGCGTTGACAACTCCGTCAGCAGTGGTCGTGACGATGTGACCAGAAGCCGCCTGCTCGTCAAATGGGGCACCGCGGGTGCTGGCCGAGCTGCGGCTCGGGCTCGGCGTTCACGTCGGCCGAAAACGCGTGGCGAGGCTGATGCGCCTGGACGGTCTGGTCGGGGTCTCGCATCGCCGGAAGCGACGCGGATGGAGGCCGGACACCGCCACCCACGAGGATCTGGTGAAGCGGCATTTCCGCGCGGACGCACCGGACCGGCTCTGGTTCTGCGACATCACCCAACACCGCGCGAAGGAAGGTTGGGTTTACTGCGCGGCCGTGATCGACGCGTTCAGCCGCCGAGTCGTGGGTTGGTCGATCTCGGACCGGATCACCACCGAGATCGTCGTCGACGCGCTCGAGATGGCCCGCTGGCGGCGCCGTCCCGAGCCCGGCACCATCGTCCATGCGGATCGAGGAGCGCAATACACCAGTTGGCTGTTCGGGCACCGGCTGCGTCACGCCGGGCTGCTCGGGTCGATGGGCCGAGTCGCATCGTCGGTCGATAGCGTCCTGATCGAGAGCTTCTGGTCGATCATGCACCGCGAGCTCCTGGACCGCACCAGCTGGGACTCGAAGACGCAGCTCGCCTCGGCCATGTTCGAGTGGATCGAGGGCTTCTACAACCCGCGCCGCCGGCACACCAGCCTCGACCACCTCAGCCCTACCGACTACGAAGCCCTTCACACCAACCCCGAAGCCGCGGCATGATCAACACACCGAAACCGTCCGGGAAACCGGGTCAGGCTCCAACTCCTGAATCGCACGAAGTGGAGAACCCGAGCCAAACTCGCCAACGCGTTCTTCGAGTACATCGAGATCTTCCACAATTGCCAGCGCCGACACTCCGCCCTCGGCTACCGCACCCCGATCGGATACGAGACACTCGAAAACAACGACATCCCCGCCACGAGTTGGCGACCCGGACTGGCACCAAATCCGTGGGGAGGGCAACCCGGCACCAGAACGTTCCTCACGCCCGGTCTCGCGGTCGAGCCGCTCGTTGGGCGTGGAGGCCTGTGAACGCGCGTGGGTCCGCGCGGGTCCTGTCTGAATGCTTGACCGTGTTAGCCAGCTTCCCGTCGACGTAGTACAGAGGCTGGTCGAACTGGGCCCGCTCGGCACCGTCGTCGGGCTAATCATAGGCGGGGTGGCAGCATCGCCTATGACGTCTGACGTGGTTGTTGGTCTCGGCGATGTATTTGCTGGTGTCGGCAAGCGTGGGGTGTTTTGGGTTGCAACTGCCTTATCCCTCCTCACCGTCGCTTCCCATCGACACTCGGAAGCCCGGGTGAGGAGAGGTCACTCCTCAGGCTGTCCCTTGACTTCAATAGTCGTATGGAAAAAGAGGTCTTTGAGGATTCGGATAGGGGACTATTCCTTCTCCGTGTGCGGCCGTGTCAGGACGGCTCCGCGAGAGGTCATTGCGGTCAACGGGACCACCACCTACCTATCTGAGGAGTCTCCTAATACTTGGGGTGGGTTGTTGTGACGCCATTGGATGCGCGACCGGGCAGCGGTTTGCTGTCAGGCCCAGCGCCGACGACGGTTGATCCTTTGAGAGGAAGAACAGTTACCGAATAGAGATCACTGCTGGATAGGCCACTGAGAGTTGTTTCTTGGGTCAGCGCAAATGTTGCTTCGATGTTCACATACGCGGTCTTGGACCAGCTGAGACCATCACTGGCGGGACGGTAGAAAACACGGTAGCCGGTGACGCCTCGATAGTCTCTGGGTCTGCTCCAAGAGACTTGGATATCTCCCCACGTCTTGCCCGGTGTGGCCACTATTCGAGAAGGGAATCGGTCCGTGTACTCGTACACGCTAATGACGGAAACAGATTGTGGATCAGTTGAAGGGTATTTTTCTATATTTGGCGCGTAAACCGTGGACCCATCTGGGCTGAAAGCAACGCTTCCGGTGCCCCGGCTACTGAAGTTTGTGACAGAACCAACTACTTCTTTGGAAGGGACGTCTACCACTGTTACTCCGTTTAGGGGTGTGGCTAGGTAGGCGGTAGAGCCATCTGAAGAAAAGGCGGCAGTAAAGGTGTCATGGATGCCCGATATTGTTGATGTCTCTGCCCCAGCATCCACATCCACAACTTTGATTTCTCTGAGAGCCCAGTCAATGATGAAGGCTGTTTTCCCATCCGGAGTGATCGCCACATTGGCCGGAGTCTCACCTGTATACCCGGATACAACCCCGATTTGCTTGTGTGAAGCAACATCAATGATTGAGACGCCCCCACCATCTTGATTTGCGACGAACGCTTTTGAACCATCCGGAGTTATTGCTACCCCACGAGGAGCTTGGCCGGTGAAGTTACTCACCGTGCTCGTGACTTTGTCACTAACAACATCTACAACCCGAACAAGGTTTTCGCGGTCATCGGTAACATAGGCGGTTCTCCCATCCGGAGTAATCGCCATACCCCCCACGAACGGGCTCTCATCCGTGGGGACAATCCCAACTACTTCATGCTTTTCCGCATCCACAATGACAATGCCTTGTGGGACGTAGATGTAGGCCTTTAGCCCGTCGGGGGTGAACAGGATGTCGAAAGCGCCGTGCTCAATCCCAGTAACAGTGCCTGCCCTTGTGTTCGTAAAAGTATCAACAACGAAAACTTGACCTACCGGACCTTGGCCTTCCGACTCCACGAAACTAGAAACATATGCGATCTTGCCATCGGGGCGAACAGCAGCCTTTTGAAGCCCAGGAACCGAGAGTCCCTCGACAATCCCGACCTGGTTGTTAGTGGTGACAGTCCTCGTTTGATCAGGCTCTACATTATTCATTGCCATTCCTCTGCGCTCTCAGACCAACAATTGCTACCCGGGCACGTCTCGCTTCTGCCGAATTTCCCGGTGAGTGCCGTCGATTTGCCATCTCATGCGACCATAGTTGCCTGCTTGATGATCGCCGGGTCTTCAGCACGGTCAGAGTTGACTTTTAACCCAGCAATCGACCGTTCCTCGGAGTGGACCGACTCGTTGACCTGTCATGCGCGGATTTCCCCTCGAACGACACGTTGAACCCTGAAACCTGCCGCAGACCTTCAAGTAGCGCCCAGGGCGTGTCTCCTAAGTAATGGCGGCGGGTCTGGGATCGTCGTTGGGTGAGTCGTTTCCTTCTGCTGTCGGATGCCCAGTGGGCTGCGGTCGCTGATCTGTTGCCCGGCCCGACGGGCCGGAAGGGCCGCCCGTTCGCTGACGCCCGAACGATGGTTGAAGGCATCGTGTACCGGTATCGGACGGGCATCGCCTGGCGGGACCTGCCGCCAGCGTTCGGGTCGTGGCAGACGGTGTGGAAATGGCACCGTCGCCTCGCCGGTGGCGGCCTCTGGGACGTGCTGCTCGACCGGTTGCTGACGTCGGCGGACGCGGCCGGGCAAGTCGACTGGTCGGTGTCGGTCGATTCAACGATCGCCCGTGCGCACCAGCACGCGACGAACATCGCCCGCGCCACAGGGGGCTTCGTCGAATTACACGAAAGCGGGCATCGAGCCGCCTGACCACGGATTCGGCCGCTCCCGCGGCGGTCTGTCCACGAAGGTGCATCAGCTTGTCGACGGCAACGGCCTACGATGATCACGCCCGGTCAAGCAGGCGACTCCCCGATGCTCCTGCCGCTCCTGGCCGACCTCCGCGTGAGCCGAAGCATCGGCCGTCCGCGGACCCGGCCGGACCGGGTCCGCGGCGACAAGGCGTACCCGTCTCGCGCGATCCGACAGCACCTCCGGCCGCGAGGGATCGAGTCCGTGATCCCGGAGCCCCGCGACCAGCAAGGACACCGGAAACGGCGCGATTCCCGCGGCGGCCGCCCAGTCACCTACGACGCAATCGACTACAAGAACCGCAACGTGATCGAGCGCGGTTTCTGCCGACTCAAGCAGTGGCGCGGCCTCGCGACCCGGTACGACAAACTCGCGATCGTCTACCGCGCCGCAGTCGTTCTCAACGCCGTCATCGCCTGGCTACGCCATTTAGGAGACACGCCCCAGGGGTGTGAGGAAGGTATTGGTGACACGCTGGGTTGAGACCGCGAGGGGCCGAGCCGCGGGCTGTGGCCGCGACGGAGCCACGCAAGCTGAGGGGCGTGCATTGGATCACGTTCCGGCGTCGAAAGCACTCATTCGATTTTCAGCGCTCCCACAATCTCGCGGACCGCCGTAACGTCATCCAGTCGGCGCGATGGGGACGCAGCACACGACTGAGTGTCGCGCTCACTTGCCTCGTGATAGGTCTTGCGGGAGAAGCGGTGTCCACGGGAACAAAGACCCTCTGCAGTCCCGTTGGTTACAAAGTGGTCGTCAGGGTTTGCGGCACTTCTGTGCGTGCTGCGAGAGCTGTGGGTACGACGCAGTCGTCGGCGACGGCACGGGACGCTGCTCGTAGGGATGACGACCACCGAGTAACCGCCCGTCCAGATCCGTCCGCATCCTGGTCGAGTCGACGGAACAAGACACCTTCACCCTCACCTACCTGGGTGTCTCACGGGAAGTGTCGTGGCAGTTGACCCGGTCGTTCACCCCCCTGTGCGGAGCTGGGCACTCCGAGAGCGTTCTCCATGGCGGGGAGATATCCGTTTTTGTAGCCGGCGGCGTTCGGATGGCCGCTGTTGGGCAGGGCGAGGATGTTGAGGTCGTTGATCCATGCATCATTCCCACTGCGCGGTCCAGCACCATGACCAACAAAGTTGTCGCGAACATCCACGTAGCGAACACCCGCGCTTTCGGCTGCGGACTTGATTGTTGTGTTCAATTCGACGGCTGCTTCGTTCATCAGCGCTCGGGAAGGGTCGGAGACAAGCTGCTTCACCCGCGGAACGTTGAACAGCTCGGGATACCCGATCGCAAGGATTCGGGCGCCCCTTGCTGCTTTACTCGCGATCGCACGGTAGGTGTCCGCGAGCTTCTGCGGCAGGGTGGACCCATCGCTCAACGGTTTAGTGCCCTTGATGATCGCTTTGCTGTTCTCGATCGCGTTCTGGCAGTCGGGTTTCGTCGTCGCGGAGCCCAGTTCTGCGAGTGCGCACGTCGTCAACGTGGGAATGAACTCAACATCGTTACCGCCTACAGTGATGGTCACGAGACTCGTGGCGGAGGTCACCGCGTCGATCTGCGGTGTAGCGACCCCACGATCGTCCTGGGCCGTGCTCGTGATGTTGTCTGCCGTAGCGCCACCGCATGCAACAGACTCGAACGACGCGGGATCGTGGCTTTGTGCCCACAACGCTGGGAACGATTTGTCCGTGCGATCACACTTATTGTCATACCTGGACTGGGATCCTTGCCCCGCTGAAAACGAGTCTCCCAACGCGACATAATTCTCCGCCGTGGTCGCGTGAGCTGGGCCCACTACCCCGGCCGCCGCCGCGAAAGAAGCGATAACCACACCGATAGCCGGAACGACTGTGTTCCTCCGAATTTTTCTCATACCTCCACTTCAACCGTTCAATGCAGCGCGCAAATCGTCCTGAAGTACCGTCTTGCCCGCTGCGGAAGAACACGATCAATTTCCCGTCTCTCGCCCACGCTGGCTGCCCGTAGTACAGGTTTGGAAGAAGTTCCGGGGCTGCTTCGAAGACGTTCTGCTGCAGACGCTCCGCCATGGCGCGGTCGGGCTGGGGCATCGACTCGATCTTCTCGTGTCGCGCCAGCGCATCTGCCGCGTCTTTCTCGGCGGCCTTTCCCGCGCGTGCGTCCGCGCGGAGCTCCGCATCCCGGGCTTTCATTGCGCCCTGCTCCTTCGCCTGCGCGAGCAACTGCTCCGCGATCTGCTGCTGATCGATGATCTCTCCCGTCACAGGATCGATCATCTCGATGACGCCGGCCATCGCCCTTCCTTTCGGTCAGGCCAGGCCAGATCCACCGTTCTTCTTACAGTCCCCGGCGGTCTTTAGCGTGGAGCGTGCGAATTCGATCCTGCCACTGACCCTCCACCGGTCGGGTGGGAAAACGTAGCGGTCCCGACAGCTGTTCCTTCTTTCCTGGTTGACGCTCTGGCGCCACTAGGGCGTGTCTCCTAACCGTTGTTGTGGTCGTGGTGCAGGCTGGGCGTTGTGTCGCGGTCTCGGGTGTTGTCGGATTCTCAGTGGGAGCGGATCGCGTCGTTGATGCCGGCCCCGTCGCCGAAGGGCGGTCGCCCGTTCGGTGATCATCGTTTGGTGGTCGAGGCCATCATTTGGCGGTATCGGACCGGGATTCCGTGGCGGGATCTGCCGGCGGAGTTCGGTCCCTGGCAGACGGTCTGGAAGCGTCACAACCGATTCAGTCACGACGGCACCTGGGACCGGGTGCATGCTGCGCTGTTGACTGAGGCCGACGCGGCCGGGGTGCTGGATTGGACGGTGAGCGTGGATTCCACGATCAACCGAGCCCACCAGCATGCGACCACCTTCGCCCGTGTCGAGGAGCCCGCGGGCCGCCGCCCCACCAACACCCCAGGGGGCACGATCGAATCACAAGAATCTTCGTCAGGAACCCGCTGACCACGCGATCGGCCGCTCGCGTGGCGGCCTGTCGACGAAGATCCACCAACTCGTCGATGGCAACGGACTCCCGCTTGTCGTGCTCCTCACGCCGGGCCAGTCCGGTGATTCGCCGATGTTTGACGCCTTGATGGGACAGCTCCGAGTAGATCGAATGGGTCGAGCTCGCACCCGGCCCGACGCCGTCCGCGGCGACAAAGCGTATTCATCACGCGCAATCCGCTCCCACCTCCGCCGACGCGGTATCGCGGCAGTCATCCCCGAACCCGACGATCAGAAGCGACACCGCCTCAACCGCGGCAGCGCGGGCGGCAGACCACCCCGATTCGACGCGATCAACTACCGAGGACGGAACGTCATCGAACGCGGCTTCTGCGACACCAAGCAATGGCGAGGCCTCGCCACCCGCTACGACAACCTCGCCGTCACCTACCGGGGAGCAGTCGTCCTCCGCGCAATCACACTCTGGCTCAAACGGTTAGAAGACACGCCCTAGCTGTGGTGAGGTGGATGGTACTGAAGTCTGGGTCACATCATCCCTCAGGAGGTCCTGGCAGGGGGGCGGGGATGAAGACAATGAAATCAATCGCGTACTCCATGCACTCGTAGATGAGCTCCTGGTCTAAAGAGGGTGAGATGCGAACCAAATGGACAGCGGAAGGTGAAGAAAGTGAAGTTCCGTAAAGGAAGTAAGTTCCTGCGAGCTGGGGCAGCCGCGTTTGTTGTTTCCGGCCTTGCCATAGGAAGTTTGCCTGCGACCCCGGCGTTCGCGAGCAGCGATGGGACCGGGGTTGTGATCAACGAAGCCTACTTGTCGGGTGGAAGCCAAGGGGCTGCGTACAAGAATAAGTTTATTGAGCTCTACAACTCGAGTAACTTGAGCGTCTCTCTGAAAGGGTGGAGTGTGCAATACCGGGCAGCCGGCGGTGACGGTAGGTCAGCGGCAGTACTCCACTTGACCGGGAAGATTCCGGCGAAAGGTCACTACCTTATCCAGGGCGGCTCCAACGGTTCGGACGGCGTTGAGCTACCAAGTCCGGATGTGAGTGGCAGAAAATTCGACCCCAAGGGTACGACGGGGACGCTCATTCTGGCGCGCACCACAGAAGCCCTGACGCTTCCTACCGGAAGTGTGACTAAGACAAGCAACGTTGTTGATCTCCTCGGTTACGGTACATCCAACACGTACGAAACCGAGGTAGCGGACGCACCATCTAGCAACAAAGATGTTCGCTCGATCACCCGAATCGATGCTGTCGACACAGACAATAACAAGGCTGACTTCGTTCTAACATCCACGATCACCCCACAGAACGCAACCGGCACACAGCGGTAGGAACGACTACGCCTTGAATGTGAGCCTGTCCTTCTCCGGTTGGGCTGACACCTTCACAGACTCCGGGCTCTGCGCCGTGATAGCCGGCCATCTCGACATACCGGCGCGCCTACTTCGCCGCCGTTGAACCACGAGATCCGGAAGCAGTCGGCCGCTGCCGCAACCGTCCACCCATTGTCGATGATCAGCCGCGCAAGGCACAGTCTTTGCCGCGGCGTCAACGCCGCATTACCGTGAGACACGAGAACCTCCAGGTTTCGAGTGAATGTCTTAGCAAATCCCACTCCGGACCGAAGGTTCTCGCTATGTGACCGATGCCAGATCAAGCAACGTCCCCGGACAGTACACCTAGGGCGTGTCTCCTAACCGTTGTTGTGGTCGTGGTGCAGGCTGGGCGTTGTGTCGCGGTCTCGGGTGTTGTCGGATTCTCAGTGGGAGCGGATCGCGTCGTTGATGCCGGCCCCGTCGCCGAAGGGCGGTCGCCCGTTCGGTGATCATCGTTTGGTGGTCGAGGCCATCATTTGGCGGTATCGGACCGGGATTCCGTGGCGGGATCTGCCGGCGGAGTTCGGTCCCTGGCAGACGGTCTGGAAGCGTCACAACCGATTCAGTCACGACGGCACCTGGGACCGGGTGCATGCTGCGCTGTTGACTGAGGCCGACGCGGCCGGGGTGCTGGATTGGACGGTGAGCGTGGATTCCACGATCAACCGAGCCCACCAGCATGCGACCACCTTCGCCCGTGTCGAGGAGCCCGCGGGCCGCCGCCCCACCAACACCCCAGGGGGCACGATCGAATCACAAGAATCTTCGTCAGGAACCCGCTGACCACGCGATCGGCCGCTCGCGTGGCGGCCTGTCGACGAAGATCCACCAACTCGTCGATGGCAACGGACTCCCGCTTGTCGTGCTCCTCACGCCGGGCCAGTCCGGTGATTCGCCGATGTTTGACGCCTTGATGGGACAGCTCCGAGTAGATCGAATGGGTCGAGCTCGCACCCGGCCCGACGCCGTCCGCGGCGACAAAGCGTATTCATCACGCGCAATCCGCTCCCACCTCCGCCGACGCGGTATCGCGGCAGTCATCCCCGAACCCGACGATCAGAAGCGACACCGCCTCAACCGCGGCAGCGCGGGCGGCAGACCACCCCGATTCGACGCGATCAACTACCGAGGACGGAACGTCATCGAACGCGGCTTCTGCGACACCAAGCAATGGCGAGGCCTCGCCACCCGCTACGACAACCTCGCCGTCACCTACCGGGGAGCAGTCGTCCTCCGCGCAATCACACTCTGGCTCAAACGGTTAGAAGACACGCCCTAGCTGTACTGTCCAGGGAGGTTGGTTAACCGGGTGATGGGTGGTTGGTTCCGGATGGCGGTGTGGGGCCGATCGAGTTCGTTGTCTTCGACATCCTCGCTGCAGTGGGCCGCGATCTGCGCGGTCTGCCCTACGACGAACGTCGCCACGCCCTCGAACAGCTCGCGGCCGGCTGGCGGCCACCGCTGAGCTTGATCGCCGCCACTGCCGATGCCGCTGAGGGAAGGCGGCGTTTCGAGGAGTTGCCCGCCGTGGGATCGAGCGCGTGGTGGTCAAGGGCGGCGGCCACCGCGATTGGATCAAGATCAAGCACCGACGGGCAACGAGCGCGGTCAACTCGGTGTTGACCGGCGACCGGTACATGCCCTCGTCATCGATCCACACATCGATGTTTCCCGGCAACCGGATCATATCGAACGCCGCACATCCGATGTGTTCGCGCATACCCCGCGCCCGCAGGTGTCGGTGGTGTCATCCACCCACACGGCCACAAACGACCCGTCGACCAGGTGATCGGCTTCCACGTCGCCAAGGCGCGTTACGCGCAGCCGTCCGCGCCGTGGCGAACCCCGGACGTGCATCGTCAGGAGTGGGGCCGTTTCGACACCATCGGCCGCACTTACTACGTGGCCGAGACCGAGACTTGCGCCTACGCCGACGTGCTCCCCCAGTTCAAGCGTCGTTCGTTTTACCAGTTGGCTTTCTGACTGACGAGTCGGCGATTCATACCGGGGTACCAGGCAGGCCATACCTCAGGGGGTCTGAACAGGCCGCCCTGGTGGAAGAACATTGAACCCACACACACATCCCGTTCTCGATACTCACAAACGTGAATGAGAGTCGGAACAAGAATCCTTCAACGACGAAAGGCGTTTTCAATGGCAATCACAAAGAACCGATTCCTTGCCGGGCTCGGAGTTGCAGGAGCACTCATCGTCGGCGGTGTAGCCGCACCCAGTGCGGCCCAGGCTTCGGAGGCGAAGGATGTTTCGCCCTGTCAGTTCAACCAACCAAACGGTCAAGGGGCGGCGATAACCGCCTCCACCTGGGTGAACCTCGAACCCTTTGAGCGTTCCGCGACAACTTTCACCATCACCAACGCGGGTAGTACTGCATGTTCGATAGATGAGTCACCTGTGGTTGAAGCTACGAAATCAGATGGCACCCCAATTGGGGCTTCTTCTTACGTTCAAGATGGAGTCGTTGGACAAGAACGGGTTGTGATCCCCCCGAGCAAGGCGGCGCAATTTCATGCTTTTTACGAGGAGGGATCCACCAACCCGGACAAGCGTCAAGCGGTAGACCTATTAAGAGTCAAGATCAACTACGACACAGTCATCATCACAGGTGAGGGCGATGGATCGCCCGCCGCTGGTATCTACGGCCCCAAAGATTCCTCTGCGCGATGGATCGAGACAACCAGCATGTATGTAAAGAACTAGGGTATGTCTGACAAAGGTTGACGGTTTTGGCTGCGAGTCTTGACGGATGTCGCAGTTTCGGTTGCTGTCGGATGCTCAGTGGTTGTTGATCGAGGAGATGCTGCCGCGGCCGATTGGCCGGCCGGGTCGGCAGTTCTCGGAGGCGAGGCTGATGGTCGAGGCGATCATCTACCGGTACCGGTGCGGGATCGCGTGGCGTGATCTGCCGGAGGTGTTCGGGCCGTGGCAGACGGTGTGGACGTGGCATCACCGGATGGCTGCGACCGGGACCTGGGACCAGGTGCAGGCGAAGCTGACCGCTACGGCCGACGCGGCGGGGCTGGTCGATTGGTCGCTGTCGGTGGACTCGACCATCGCCCGCGCGCATCAGCACGCGACCAACGCGACTGGCACCACAGGGGGCTGGGTCGAACTACACGAATGGGCGACTCATACCGCACCAGGCAACGCCGAGACCTCGTCACCAAACAGGCACGCGAAAACGACAACTAACCAACCCCCGGAAGCACCGAATTAACCCGACGTTGACAATGAGAGCTGCCGTCGTGAGTGGCAACGAAGTTGAGAAGAGCAGGGCCTGTTCCCAGTCGTTTCCGTTGCTATCTCCATCATCTCAGGGCCATGCAAAGAAGAATGCCCCAGAGAAGGTGGCTACCGTTTCTGGGGCAGCTACTGCCATGACTTATGGGGGGGGTCTGGCAGCAGCGCCTCCTATTTTCACGCACACACCACCAAAGCCGCATGCCACCATGACCGTGGTCTGTCATTTCACCCCTCACCGCTTGCTAGCAGCCAGTTCTACACGATGCGGTGCTTCTGTCGTCTGGCGCAGAGCATTGCTGTTGCTCCGGTAAGGAGGAGGAGCGCGGCTGCTGTCCCGAGGAGATTGTTCTGGGTGGTGTCGGAGCCGGTGTGGGCGAGGTGGGGTGTGATGGTGAAGGGTTCGTCGTGGCAGTTGCCGACGGCGATCACGGTTCCGTTCGCGGCACGGGTGGCGTGGACGAATCCGTAGTCCCCGGCCGGGAGTGCCACTGTAGCGGCGGTGGTGTAGTCCGTCTTGGCCGCCTCGCCGGTCTTCAATGCCACTGGGGGTAACTCGCCGACCTTGGTGGCCGGTGTGCATTGCAGGGTGGTCTGGTCGGCGGCTTTCTTGTAGATGGTGACGGTGGTCGTTGTCCCGGCCGGAACCCATCCGTTCACGTGGAGGACATCATGGGCGGACTGTCCTTCCGCGAGTCCTTTCGGCGGGGTGGAGGTGACGTGGGGTGGGACCAGGTGGGTTTGCTCAGTGGGGTCACCGCATGCGCCGACACTGACGGTTTGCCTGGTGTCGTGGAGGGTGGCGGTGATGACCCAGTTGATGATCTCGGTCGCGAAAGCCATGGGAGCTCGGTGAGATGGCAGCACCTGATGGGTTCGTTTAGAAGCAGTCCATGCGCCACTGCCCCGAGGAGAGTGGGTCTATCCAGCCAGAGAATCCAACGATAGACTAAGTCGTAGGAATTGGAGGACGGCATGACGACTCTCGAACACAAGTCTGGGCGCAAGGCGAAGAAGGACTACGCGCGCGTGCGCGAGGCACTGCGGCAGGACGCCGGCGTGAATCTAACGGCCGACGAGGTGAGCGTCGTGGTCGAGCTCGCTCGCGAGCGCAGCGCGCTGGACGCGTTGTCGACGGCGATGACGCGCATCGGCTTCTTGTCGCCGGCGACCGCCCGTGCGGCGCAGGCCGGCGAGAACGCGGTGAAGGCCATCGAAGACGAGTTTGGTCTGCTCTCAAGCGTCGAGGTGGCGGACCTTCTGGGATCCAGCTCAAGCTCAGAGTCGAAGCGTTCTCTCGCCAACGACATGCGCAATCAGGGCCGCCTGCTCTATGTGCGCCGTCTGAATAAGTTCCTTTACCCGGGGTTCCAGTTCGACATTGCCCGCGCGCGGGTGGCACCTCTGGTGGTCGACCTGATGGCACTGGCAGTGCCGAGTGGTTGGGCGGCCGAGGATGTCGTGCTGTGGCTGTGCTCGCCGACCACCTACTTCGCGGACGGTTCGCGGCCGGTCGACCATTTCGACACGGACCCTGCAAGTGTGCTCGAGGTGGCCCGGCGTGCTTGGAACGTGGAGTGGTAGTCCCCGACCCTCCCTATCCGTTTGACCCGGAACCGTTCGAGCTCGCCACAGGACAGGAGCTGTACCGTGTCCACGGCAAGGACCGCGACGGGCACGCCTTCAACCCGGGAATGGGGACGCCCACCCGGTTCGCCTTCTTCGGTGACCCGGTCGTCCCCATCCTCTACGCGGCCGAGACCTGGCAGGCCGCGATTGCCGAATCGCTGCTCCACGACGTTCCGGTCACGGGCGGACAGCTCACCGCGTCGGCCTATGCGAACCGGCGGATGTCGAGATTGCGAACGACTCGCGGTCTCCGCGTCGCCTCGTTCATGGGGCTCGGGTTGCGGAAGCTCGGCGTCACCGCCGATCAGGTGACGACAACTCCGGCCGCGGAGTACGACCGCACCGTCCTCTGGGCTGAGGCAGCCCGCCGGGCCGGGTACGACGGCGTCGCCTACATGAGCAACAAGTGCAACTCCGACCGCGCCTACGCATTCTTCGCCGACCGCTGCCAGGACGCCTTCGAGCCGGATCCCGCGTTCCGCTGGAACTTCAGTGACCCGATCGACGGCCGGCCGGCGCTCATCACCTTCTGTAGTCGGTTTGGTGTCGAGGTACTCATTCGCTGACGCGGCCGAGGGGTACCGCGGTTCGTAGAAGTAGCGGCACCAGGCGATCGTGTGGATCGCTCCCTCAAATGTCGGATGCTCCCCCTGACCACAGGATGCGGAGCGTGGGGGGCGGTGCTGCCCGCCGATCAGCGCCCGCTCGGGAGCAGGTCGTCGACGACCGCCCGCGCCGGGTGCAAGCGCAAGTCCCGGTCCAGTTCCCGCTCGCACCGATCCGATGCTGGGTCAGGGCAGGAGATTCGCGGTGATGAGTGTTGCTGCGATGAAGGCGGCCAGGGTGAGCCCGATCGCGGGTAGCGGGATCCACCACAACCGTTTCCGTCCAATCCGGAGGGCGAGCATGACCGCAACGAATACGACTCCGACCACTCCCGCAAGGGGAGTGATGAACGCGGTCACCTCCAGCGCTCCAACGTCACACCGCGATTGCGGTGCACAGGCTGCTACTCCCATCTGCTGCAGAGCCACCCCGAAAGACAGCACGACAGAGAGGAGGACCGATGTGACGGCGAGGATGATCGCTGTCGCCACATCGATACCTCGACTCGTGCGAGACGCTGGTCTGGTCACGGGACCAGTTTCTTCTTGTCGTCTGTTGTGATCCAGGATTTGATGAACAGCCACGCGTCCATGGGGACCTCCGACGAGGCGTAGCTTGCGTGGATATCCATGCCTTCGGGCCACATTCCTTGACAGAATGCGTCGCCTGCAAAGCACCAGGAACGAACGATCGGTTGATACGTTTGGCCGGAATAGTCCGAGTTCCATTGCAGTGCGGTCCAGTCGCTCAGGCTCCCCGATGGGTCGGGGAACATCCCATCCAAAGTGCCCGATCCTGCGGCATTCCAAGGTTGTCCGGATCGGAAGGTGGGACTGGCGACGAGCGCAACTGCTTTGATGTGCGCACGCGCATTGGTGGATAGCGGCGCGACCGGAAATGCGGGTGGGTGGTCCTTCGAAAGGACGGCGTCGATGACATGGGCGCCTTGCGAGTATCCGGCAAGCAGGATGTTTGTGCTCGGGCAGGTTGAGGCGAGGTTCTCGATTTCGGCATGGAGGTTCGTGATTCCCTCGTTGACGCTTGAGATGTATGTGGTGCCTGGATCCTCATAGACGGCAGCCGGATACACCAGCCCTTCTGTGTAGATAGGGACGTTGGGCTCTCGATTGGCGTACCCAACGATCTGCCCGACAGTTGAGCCCACTCCCCCGGATGCGTATGTGCGTCCACCGTTGCTCAGGCCAGTGCCGGCTGGCTCCGAGGTGCCTCGGACCGCGACCATAGTCGCAAACCCGCATCGTGTCCCCGATGAAACAGCCGCGGCCGGTGGGATAGCGGCGGTCATGCCAACTGCTAGAGCCAGCACTGCGGTCGCCGACAGTTTCATTACGAATTTGGGCGAATTGGCCTTGGCCACAGGAGCGGAACTCATTGAACCTCCAAAACGAACGTTGTGGTTCTGAGCTAAGCAAGTAGGCAAGCGCAGGGCATCCGTGCAACCACTTAAATGAATTACGTTTGATTTAAGTGGTGGAGGCCGGATGTGTCGAGCAACTCATTGCATACGCCACTCCACCTGCGGCTCACAACGATCTCGTTGCACTCCTCGACCAAATAGGCTGCGTGGTCGGTGGTCCAGATTTTTCACCCTCTGACATCCTCTGCAATCACCCGGCTCGAAATGTGAGGCTCGCAGGCTGATCCGACCCCGCTTGCGGACTCGCTGCGATGGTTATGATCTGGCACTCGATGTGAGCATGCGGAGGAGCCGACATAGAGGTCACCGTGTGGGTGTCCTATAGGTGCGGCAACCGCGGCCTTGTCCAGCGATCGCTTCGCGGGCCGCGCTGTTCCTGGTTGGGGTTTAGCCCGGGTCGCGGGTGCCCCAGATGTGTCCGCGTCGTTCGGCTTCGATCATGTTGGTTCGCCATGTTTTGGCTTCGAGTGCGGGGATGATTCCGAATTCGGTTCCGGTGCGGGTGTCGCGATCATCGTTGCGGCGCTCGTGTGGAGGTAGGCGAAACGCCCCAGACCGTAGTGAGCGCTCCTGCTCAGCTGTGCTCAACCGGTGCGCCTAGGGCGTGTCTTCTAACCGTTTGAGCCAGAGTGTGATTGCGCGGAGGACGACTGCTCCCCGGTAGGTGACGGCGAGGTTGTCGTAGCGGGTGGCGAGGCCTCGCCATTGCTTGGTGTCGCAGAAGCCGCGTTCGATGACGTTCCGTCCTCGGTAGTTGATCGCGTCGAATCGGGGTGGTCTGCCGCCCGCGCTGCCGCGGTTGAGGCGGTGTCGCTTCTGATCGTCGGGTTCGGGGATGACTGCCGCGATACCGCGTCGGCGGAGGTGGGAGCGGATTGCGCGTGATGAATACGCTTTGTCGCCGCGGACGGCGTCGGGCCGGGTGCGAGCTCGACCCATTCGATCTACTCGGAGCTGTCCCATCAAGGCGTCAAACATCGGCGAATCACCGGACTGGCCCGGCGTGAGGAGCACGACAAGCGGGAGTCCGTTGCCATCGACGAGTTGGTGGATCTTCGTCGACAGGCCGCCACGCGAGCGGCCGATCGCGTGGTCAGCGGGTTCCTGACGAAGATTCTTGTGATTCGATCGTGCCCCCTGGGGTGTTGGTGGGGCGGCGGCCCGCGGGCTCCTCGACACGGGCGAAGGTGGTCGCATGCTGGTGGGCTCGGTTGATCGTGGAATCCACGCTCACCGTCCAATCCAGCACCCCGGCCGCGTCGGCCTCAGTCAACAGCGCAGCATGCACCCGGTCCCAGGTGCCGTCGTGACTGAATCGGTTGTGACGCTTCCAGACCGTCTGCCAGGGACCGAACTCCGCCGGCAGATCCCGCCACGGAATCCCGGTCCGATACCGCCAAATGATGGCCTCGACCACCAAACGATGATCACCGAACGGGCGACCGCCCTTCGGCGACGGGGCCGGCATCAACGACGCGATCCGCTCCCACTGAGAATCCGACAACACCCGAGACCGCGACACAACGCCCAGCCTGCACCACGACCACAACAACGGTTAGGAGACACGCCCTAGGTGTGTCTGACAAACGTTGGGGGTGCCGGCTGCGAGTCTTGACGGGTGTCGCGGTTTCGGTTGCTTTCGGATGCTCAGTGGTCGGTGATCGAGTCGATCGGACGGTGCATCGCAGGGTAGGTCAACCAACGTCTTCGCCGTGGTGTTGGCGCGGGCGGGACCGATCCCCGCATCCACGGGCCGGGCTCCCGCCCGTGGCGTGCGGGTAGTGCTGTCTCTACCTGACGGTTATGTTCAGCGTGAGTGTCTTCCGTGGATCGATTTCGTAGCCTGGTGACCATGAGGTGTGTCCATTCCGGCAATAGTCACCAACGATTTTCGAGACTCGGGAGTTTGGGGAAAGCTCTTGCAAGTCGACGCTTCTTGGTGAGTTCGTGGCCATGGCGGGCTGCTGGCTTCAGCGTGGTCAGCGTTGCGAGAACGGTGCTGATCATTCCGCTACTGATTGTGGGGCTACCGTTTGTGCCGCTCATCGCTGTTGGTTTTGCGCGGATGGAACGGCGTCGGGGACGTGTGCTCCAGCTTCGGAGAGTTTCTTCCGGACACGACCCGTTTACTGGGGGACGGCTTTCCAGCTGGGTATCGCTTCGTTATAGGGAACCAGCCACCTGGCGCGATACCGCCGCACTTCTGGTATCGGTCACGTCGGGGATAGCTCAGGGTTTCGCGGTTTTGGTGCCGCCTATTTATCTGTTCTTCACGTTGTTCCTTCCTGGACAAGTGGTGTTCTATCAGCACCAGCTCGCAGAGACGGGGGTGGCGCAACCTCCGGGGGTGCCCCTGCCGTTTAACCATGCTGTGTGGATCACCGATGGAACAGGCATTGTGCTGGTGTTCTTGTTCGTCGCGACTTCCTTCGCGGTTGGCGCATATGCCGTTGGGTTTCTAGTCCTGGTTGAGACATCCGTGACCAGGATGCTGCTTTCAGCACGACCCGAAGAGCTTGAAGCGCAAGTTCGAGCGCTCACTGATTCTCGGGCTCACTTGGCTGCTGCTCTGGATCGTCAACGTGACGAGATTGGCCGAAACCTTCATGATGGTGTCCAACAGAGGTGCGTCACGGCGGCGCTGCTCGTTGGTGCTGCTGAGTTGGAAGCTGCCGACCTCCGCGCCAGTGGTGTCCCTACCTCTGGCCTAGATAAGGCGCTCGATGCCGCTCACACCGCGATTGAGTCAGCACTCGATGATTTGCGTGCCGTGATGCGAGGTATTCACCCGGCTGTGCTAATTGACCGGGGGCTCACGGAGGCGGTTCGGGACCTGGTACGGTTTTCTCCGCTCACAGTGCACATCCGATCCTCCCTCGAGGAACGTTTGACGCCACAAATCGAAGCTTGTGCCTTCTACGTGGTGAGTGAGAGCATCTCCAACATCAACCGCCACGCCCGCGCAACAAACGTGAACATTACAATCTCTTCACGTCCAGAAACGCTTTACGTCTCAGTCGTTGACGATGGGATTGGTGGCGCAGATCCTTTGTGCGGGACGGGCTTGCGAGGCCTCGCCGCCCGGGCGCATTCGGTCGGCGGTTGCATGCGAGTAGATAGCCCTGCCGCCGGCCCAACTGTCGTGGAACTTGAATTGCCGCTAGCGACAGACGAATCCGAGACACGATCACCTTAGACTTAGCCGGCAATGCATATTATTCTCGCCGACGACGCAGTGCTTCTCCGCGATGGTCTTGTTGCGATATTCGAACGGCATGGCCACACAGTCTCGACCGCGAAAGATGCCCCCGAACTCTTGGCTACGGTAAGAACTGCGTTCGACAAAGGCGATGGGGCCGACATCGTTGTTACCGATGTCCGCATGCCCTCCAGCACGCCGATGGATGGCCTTGACGCCGCATTAACGATCCGCCGTGACTTTCCTGGCCTGCCTGTTCTTGTTCTGTCGGAGTTCGTCGCAGAAGCCTACTTGCCGGAGCTCTTAGGAGATGGTTCTGGTGGTGTTGGTTATCTCCTCAAGTCACGTATAGGTCGTGTGGCCGAGTTTCTGGCGAGTGTGGAACTGGTTCGGTCCGGGGGGACTGTAATCGATCCAACGGTCGTTCAGCAGCTTCTGCCCTCTCGGGAGTCTTCCCCCCTTGACTCGCTCAGCCCGCGTGAACGCGAGGTGCTGCAAGCTATGGCCGAAGGTGCCTCCAATGCGGAGATCGCGGGAAGGCTCTACGTGTCTGAGGCGGCGGTGGCCAAGCACATAGGGAACATTTTCGGTAAGTTTCAACTCACGGGCGATGAGCAGGGGCACCGGCGGGTGCGCGCAGTTCTTATGTACCTCAGAGACCTAGACCGCTGACCGATCGCTTTAACCTCAGTTACCCTGTTCTCGATCATAAAGGTAGTGCGGGGTATACCCTCAATTTCGTGAAGGTACCCGCGACATGAGGTAAGCGCTCCTGTCGACTGGGGTTATGACCTATTCGACCGAACACGCATCCCGTGTGACCCCAGCCACACCGGCCATTTCTGCGAGGCGGCGTGGTGGGCTGGGGCAACTTGTCGCTGCTGGCTCAATTGCTGGAGTGACCGGTCATCGAGTTGAGATTACCGCCCTCAGGGTCTTTGCTATTGGTGCGGTCGTTACCTACCACTACTGGCCTGAAGCGCTTCCGGGCGGATTCGTTGGGGTCGATGTCTTCTTTGTAATTTCTGGTTTCCTGATCACCACGCACCTCCTTCGTCAGATTGACGCCGAGGGGCGGATCAATCTTCGTAGCTTCTGGATGCGTCGAGCGGCCCGCTTGTTGCCGTCAGCATTGACAGTGATCGCTGTGGTCGCCGTCCTTACCCCGATTCTGGTGCCGGTGGCGGACCGCCACCAGACGGCTGTCCAGCAGGTCTCTTCCCTGTTTTTCGTCCAGAATTGGGCATTGGTGTTTCAGTCGGTTGACTACCTGACCGCCGGAGCTCCCCCCACTGCGCTCGAGCATTTTTGGTCGCTGTCGACGGAGGAACAGTTCTATGTCATTCTTCCGCTCGTTTTCTGCGCGGTGATCGCGGCTGCTGGAATTGTCCGGGTCTCGCGCGGGCGTCTTTTCCTCCTGCTCGGAGCCCTCGCGGGCGCTTCCTTTGCACTCTCGGTAGTCCTCTCGGTGACGGATCCGGCGGGTGCGTACTTCAACACGGGCGTTCGTGTTTGGGAGTTCCTAGCAGGCGCTGCACTCTGCTTTCTGCCTCGCCCGAACACGAGGTTGGGCCCATGGTTGGCTGTTTCCGGTGCTGCGCTACTTGTGTTGAGTGTGTTGTTCATCACACCGTCCATGGCGTTTCCTGGGTGGGTCGCGCTCGCTCCGGTTAGTGGTGCGACACTCTTCATCGCCGCGGGAGCTCGCAGCCTCGGTCCAGCACTGACAAAGGTGTGCAGCAACCGCGTTGCCGGTTATGTAGCAATCCGCTCTTACGCCATCTATCTGTGGCATTGGCCCGTGCTCATTCTCGCACCACTACTCGTGGCGACGTTCACGTCCGCTCTTCCCGTCCCAGCCTCGCCCTTACTTCTCGTCGCGGCCCTGGGGGTGTCGTTGATCTTGGCTGAACTCACACATCGGTTTGTTGAACGTCGTTTCTGGGGAGCAAACGCATGAGGAAGCCTCTGACTAAACATGCACGGGCCCTCCTAACGATCGCCGCCCTCGGCGTGACGGTGATCGGCGCAAGCATTGCCACTTTCGGTATCGAGCAGGCCCGAATGAACGAGTATCGGAGCTTCATCAGCGAAAGCAGTGCCAGCTCTTCGTGCATTGGGGCGCCAGCAATACGCAACCCAGACTGCGGGAACAAGTTTTCAGTGCTCGAAGGCCTCGACGCCGCCCTTGCCGCATCGGATGTCGGCATCGTCGAGGGGAGCATGCCCTTCATTGACGGCTGCGCTCAGGAGCTCATCGGCGCAGAGATCCTCAGCAAGCACTGCCGATGGAATCAACCCAACGCCACTCGCACCATCGCCATTGTGGGCGACTCGCACGCTGCGCAATGGGCCGATGCGCTTCTGGCGGTCGCTCCTCAACGGCGATGGAATGTGGAAGTGTACTTTCACGGTGGCTGCCTCGCTTCAAATGTAGACGGGACCCGTCTGCAAGATGCGACCGATGGTGCATGTCGGGCCTGGTCTGCCCACGTCGCCGACGCTCTGCGTGAACGTAATGACATCGACGTCATCGTCTACGGTGCCCGAATGGGGCTGTATGTCCAGGAGTATCTCTCAAAGCTGCCTAACCTCACCGAAGAAGAAGCCTCCACCGCCGTCGTGCAAGCGAGCTCACGGTTCATCGCAAGTTGGCTTAAAGACACCACACCTACTCTCATCATGCAAGACACACCTGACCCAGGCGTAAACGTCCCCGCATGCATATCAAAGACAACCCAAGACACCGACCCATGTTCCTCGCCACGCATATCTACCGCATCCCTACCTACACTGCCGCTTCTTCGACGTGGCCCGCTCACCGACCACGAGTCCGCGCCCCTTGCTACACAACTTGGACTCCCTCTCGTGCCGACGTCAGACCTCGTCTGCGACACACAGTGCCACGCTGTCATAGGCGGCATTCCCGTCTACCGAGACGACAACCACCTCACAGCATCCTTCGCACGCACCGCGGCAACAATCCTCTCGAGCCGAGTCGAAAACCTGACAGCAGGAAAGACCAGATGAGTTCACCCATCCAACTCGCCGCATTCGGCGACAGCATAACCAAAGGCCGCAAGAGTGCCTCTTGGGTCAACCTCTTACGCCACAGTCTGGGACCAAGCGCCAGTATCACCAACTACGGAATCGATGGCGACCACATGACGAACGTGCGGCGTCGCGCGTCTTCCATGCAGAGGTCAGACTGCACACATATTTTGATCCTGGCCGGCACGAACGACACTTTATGGACACACCTCAACCTCTGGCGACGCGCGGTAATCCGAATCATAAAGCGACTCACCCGTCGCCCGTCTCACAAAACCACCCGAATCGAACTTGAGCGACTCCTTCAAACTCTAACGCGACAATACCCCAGGCACATCGCCGTGTGCACAATTCCTCCTCTAGGGAATTCAGCCACTACCGCCGACCTAACGGCCACTAACCGGACCATCATCGAGGTCGCCGCGAGCGTCGGTGTCACCGTCCTGCCAGTGTATGAGAGATTGACCCTCCTGGCCGAGCTACCCTCCGCCCCGCGGATTATGCTCCACGACGGCATCCACCTCTCCCAAGCCGGCGCAACAGAACTCGCGCTGACAATTGAAGACTGGATACGTGAAACGAAGTACCACATGGGTGGGACGTCAACGCCATCGCAATGACTCTGTCCCAGATCGAGCAGCTCGTCCTCGGTAGTCGCTCGGCGATCAGCCAAGAAAACACGGCAACCTCAGTTCCACCTCAAGGCAGTTGCTGTGCACGGGGCCGTGTACCCTTTAGCCGGGCGTGACCGGCCAGTGCGCGCCCCGGGCTCTGTATCAGCGGCGCGTTGACCGTCACCCCGCAGGAGCCGCCGATCGCCTGGCCCATCGGGACGGGCGCGTGCTCGGCAAAGCCCTGGCCTCCGCGATTACGGCCGTGTTCGTCAGGCAGAGATCGTGATCGAGCCGGGGTGGTTGGCGCAGGTTTCCATGGACCCGCACCTTCACTGACCCGCGCCCCTGGGGGCAGATAACTCTGACAACCCGGAGCCACAGAACAGTGACAAGATCACGAGAGCCAGATCAGTCACGTAGGCGATGGCGGGCGATTGGAGCAGTGCATGTACTGTGCGCACTGTTGCCTGTGCAGCTCCTGTTCTCATCGGGCCGTTCTTTGGGTTCGCCGTTCGACTGGTACCGCGGATGAGAGTGGAAGGGTCCGCGGCGGGCGGGTTGATGGTCTGTGTGTTGTGCTCCGCCTCCAGGATTCGAACCTGGACCTCACAGCTCCAAAGGCTGTCGTGCTGCCGTTACACCAAGGCGGATTGTGCCGACGTTCTGCCGGTGGTTGGGGTGGCAGGGTGTGAACCTGCGACTTTCCGCTCCCAAAGCGGGCGCTCTCGCCAAGCCGAGCTACACCCGGGCTGGGTTTTCTTCACATGTTCGGTTGTGGGGTGGGCGGGGTTTGAACCCGCGACCGACGGATTATGAGTCCGCTGCTCTGACCGGCTGAGCTACCACCCCAGGTCTTGCCGCGGTGGGTCTGGGATTCGAACCCAGGGAACATTGCTGTTCACCAGTTTTCAAGACTGGCTCCTTAGGCCGCTCGGACAACCCACCTGGGTGCGGTCGGCGGGAATCGAACCCGCACCCCCGGAGGGAGAGCAGTTTGAGTGCCCCGCGTCTGCCAGTTCCGCCACGACCGCAACAGTTCACGACAGTAGCGCCGGATGGTTGAACCCAAGGCAAACCCTGGGATCAACCATCCGGCTCCAAGGCTAGTTGAAGCGCCTTCTTCGCGGCTTCATCCTCCCCAGAGACGGCTAAGCCGTCACTGGGTCGGGAGTATTGCGATGCGGTGTCGCGCACCTTCCGTTGTCCCCGCGTCCGAGGTCGCGGCGACGCTGAACTCGAAGATGCCGTTTACATTCGTAGCATCGGGCGCGCCCGAAAGGACGCCTGTATCAGGGTTCAGCTTCAGTCCAGAAGGAACACGGCTTCCTTCCGTGAACGAGTACTTCACTGAGCGGGCAAGGATCTTATCCGCTTTGAACGTATACTCAAAGGCCATTCCGACCGAAGCGTTCTCCGGCGGCGTATCCGCAGTGAATACCGGAACCCACAATTCCCTCGAGCTCGTCGACGTATAGACGCCTGGCGCTCCTTGTTGCGCATATCCGAGGCTACGCGAGACGATCCCGATCTGAAATACCTGTCCATCGATAACCTTGAAGAGCGGCCCACCGCTGTCGCCGCCGCCGAAGCTCTTGCCTGCTACGCCCGCACAGAGATCCGTCAGTTTGTTGAAGCCTGCACCATTAACAGCGCACTCCGCCGAACTGAGGATTGGGACATCAACTTTGCGGAGCCGATCGGGGAAGTTCACTTGATCTTGGCCCTGGACACCCCACCCAGTCACCGTGGCTTCGGAACCCGGAGCAAGCAGAGCGTCTGTTCCGGACGTGGGAAACGATACTGGCTGGACACCTTCAGCGAGACCGTCCATCCACAACCAGCCAACGTCATAACCTCGGCTGGTTTCCCCCTCCGTGAAGCGAGGGTGTAGCCGAGTCTCCACCACCCCGAAGTCTTGGCCTTGTCCAGAGTCGGAGCGGTCGGTCCGCCCGACGGCCACCGCCAGTTCTGCGGGTTCGTATCCCTCCAGACAATGCGCCGCGGTAATTACCATCCCCTTGTTGATAAGAGCCCCGCCACAGATATGTCGATGAGTGGCCTTGTCGTAGATTTCGGCCATGAACGGATACTCTCCGTCGCCAGCTTCCGTTCCGCCAACAATGCGGGAATGCCGATCGGACGGCCCCTCCTCTCCAGCAATGGCGGGGCCCGCAACCGTGACAATACAGAACGTCGCGATAGCAACAACCGTCGCCGATAAGAGGACGCGTCTATTCTTCAAGTGCTTCTCCTTTAGTTCGCTGCGAAGTGAGCCCTCGTACCCACACACATTTCGGTGCGGTGGTACTTGTGAGGCCAGGCTCAGACTGTCTACTCCAGAGTCGCTTCTAGGAGACCAGTCCAAATCCGACCAGGGGCGGACATCGGCCAACCGAGGTACCGCTTTGCCGATTTCAGTCACACGTCCCGGGTGCCGATTCCCGCTACGCTGGCTTCTTGTCCCTGATCGTCTACTCGAGCCTTCGCTCGCGAAGCCCACTCAAAGATCTCGTGCAAGACCACCCGACGCACTCGCGTTCGCATAGCGGCGACCACCGAATTCCCCCAACACCGGCATCGTCGCTGGTCCAGCGAACACTGCCGAATTATCAGCTCCCTAACCAGACGCGGGCCGGCCAGCAACCACCCATCACCCGGTTAACCAACCTCCCTGGACAGTACACCTAGGGCGTGTCTTCTAACCGTTTGAGCCAGAGTGTGATTGCGCGGAGGACGACTGCTCCCCGGTAGGTGACGGCGAGGTTGTCGTAGCGGGTGGCGAGGCCTCGCCATTGCTTGGTGTCGCAGAAGCCGCGTTCGATGACGTTCCGTCCTCGGTAGTTGATCGCGTCGAATCGGGGTGGTCTGCCGCCCGCGCTGCCGCGGTTGAGGCGGTGTCGCTTCTGATCGTCGGGTTCGGGGATGACTGCCGCGATACCGCGTCGGCGGAGGTGGGAGCGGATTGCGCGTGATGAATACGCTTTGTCGCCGCGGACGGCGTCGGGCCGGGTGCGAGCTCGACCCATTCGATCTACTCGGAGCTGTCCCATCAAGGCGTCAAACATCGGCGAATCACCGGACTGGCCCGGCGTGAGGAGCACGACAAGCGGGAGTCCGTTGCCATCGACGAGTTGGTGGATCTTCGTCGACAGGCCGCCACGCGAGCGGCCGATCGCGTGGTCAGCGGGTTCCTGACGAAGATTCTTGTGATTCGATCGTGCCCCCTGGGGTGTTGGTGGGGCGGCGGCCCGCGGGCTCCTCGACACGGGCGAAGGTGGTCGCATGCTGGTGGGCTCGGTTGATCGTGGAATCCACGCTCACCGTCCAATCCAGCACCCCGGCCGCGTCGGCCTCAGTCAACAGCGCAGCATGCACCCGGTCCCAGGTGCCGTCGTGACTGAATCGGTTGTGACGCTTCCAGACCGTCTGCCAGGGACCGAACTCCGCCGGCAGATCCCGCCACGGAATCCCGGTCCGATACCGCCAAATGATGGCCTCGACCACCAAACGATGATCACCGAACGGGCGACCGCCCTTCGGCGACGGGGCCGGCATCAACGACGCGATCCGCTCCCACTGAGAATCCGACAACACCCGAGACCGCGACACAACGCCCAGCCTGCACCACGACCACAACAACGGTTAGGAGACACGCCCTAGGTGTGATGCCCAGGGAGGTTGTTTTCGATCCTGCTAATGGGTGGGGCTCCGATGGTGGAGTGGTGCCTGTGATGATTGTAGAAGTGCAGCCAGCCGGGAAGGGCTTCTCGCCTTGCGGTTTCTGAGGGATAGAGTCTCGCGTATGCTCAGCCGTCGGCGAGGGTGCGGTGGAAGCGTTCGACCTTGCCGTTGGTTTGCGGCCTGTTGGGGGCGGGTCTTCTTTGCCGTGATCCCCCGTTCCGCGCAGGCGTCGCGCCAGGCGTGGGACTTGTAGGCAGAACCATTGTCCGAGAGGACGCGTTCGACGCTGACGCCGCGGCCGGCAAACCAAGAGACAGCACGGTGGAGCACATCGATCGCGGTCTGTGCTTTCTCGTCCGAGTGGATCTCGGCGTAGGCGACGCGCGAGTGGTCATCGACGACCGTGTGGACGAACGCGGTACCCAGCCGGGGCTCGTAACGGTGGTTTCTGCTGCCCAGCCGGGTGGCGGTCGCTTCCCGGTTGCGTTCGCCCTGGATTCAGCTACGGGATTTACCTCAGCGCGGGACATCTCGCCGCGTCCATCAACAGCGTCAGTTTCCAGAGCTTCCCAAGCGGGGATCTCTCTGCCGCCGGCGTTGCTGACTTTGTCGGCATGGTCGGTGATCTTCATTTGCTACCCACAACACGGACACGCCTGTTTGTGTCTACGCGTATTGATGCGTCGAGCGTTGGGACGGTTCCGTGTGTGGGACTCCTCAGAGAGCGGATAGGAAATCGGCGGCGAACGAGTCCGTCCATCCCCCAAGACTGACTCCGCTACCGCTATTGACCGCGACTTCTACGGCATGAATGGTCGCGTCCAGGGCTCGGATTGGCAGACGCGATAGTCCGTTGAGTGACAGTACGTTCAATAGGGCGTAGATGGAGAGTCCCAACGTGAGTGCGCTGACCCCGCCCAGTAGCCGCCCAAGGATTGTGCTCTTCATGTGTGCTCCTTTGCTCACATGGGCATTCCAACCGCTGCCACCCGGTGCACCCGCCCATGTACAGCGAGAACATATGAATTCACCCCACCACTATTGCGGGCGATGGAACGCGTGGACCGTTCCCCAGAAGCAGTCCCACGTCCTTCTCGTAACTCCCGAGTTGGTACCGGGGTCTGAGCGCGTGTGGGTCTGTGCGTTGATGCGTGTCGTAGGTGTGGGTTTCTAACGTGGATTTATGAACACAACAGGTCGTCGGAATCAAAAGAATCGAAGTGCTCGTGGGCGGGATGCCCGCGGACAGCTGATCGGGCGCCGGGAGAACGCCGTCGTGGTGGGTCCTTCTCTCGGCGGCAGCGTGCAAGGGAGGGAGTTGACAGCCCGGCTGAGAGCGAACCGGGCGGCTGGGCCAGCGGCGAAGGAGGGCACCTGAGATGCGTTCCCAGGTGACAACGGGTGCTGCCGGGCTTGTCGCTCTTGTGGTGGCCGGGACTCTCGGGTTGGCGACTCCGGCCGCCGCGATCACTCCTGCGGGCAAGTATGAATACCGTTGCGTGGCGAGTACTGGTCACGTATTCGATTGGACCAAGCAGGATCCGCGACACTGCACGAACTTCCTCCAGGTATATATCGGTGGCCAATACATCGGCCACGTGCGAAATGGCGACGATCCGATCGCCGCCCTGTCGAACATGCTGGCAGCACAACTTCCGCAAATGGCATCCCCACAATCCGTGCGCGTCGCCCCGCTGGCCAGGTCTGCGAGCAGGGAACCCTGATGCGAACGCGCCGGATTTGCCCGTCCGTGTGGGCGCTGGTCGCCCTGACGGTGGCCTTGATCACATTCACCATTTCCTCTGCCATCATGGCCGCCCCTTTCCCCGAGGAACATGAACTCGTGTTCATCCTCGCCCTCGCCAGCGTGACTGTGATCACCGCGACCGCATGCGCACTTCGCAGCATCACGACGGCCGATTAGGGGGCGCATCCGGCACAAGATCTTGACCATAGGCGGCACCAGTGGACGACGGGTGAGATACCCAGGACGGATGCGGGCCGGCCTCGGCCCAGGTGGACGCGAGAGAGCAACGGCGAATGCAGGGGTGGGTTATCCCCCCGCCGCTAGTAGGAATGACAAGGAGGTCCTCGTGGGAATGATGGAAATCACCCGAGAGGCAGGATGTCCGCGTAGGTATCAGGGCGCGGTGTGGGCGCGCGACCTGTCTAGCCTGACGAGCGAGGAAATCGAATCAGTTCTGCTGACCCAATTCAAACGCGTGGACGATCGCGCCGACACACAGGAGTGGGTCGTCTCCGTGTTCGGGGAAAGCCTGGTCGACCCGATGGTACGCGAGACCGTGGTGTTGCAGACGTCGTCTTCAGATGCCCCCGCCCTCGTGACATTGATCGGCATGCTCGCGCGGATGCGTATCGATGTTTCACCGAACCTGATCTCCGTAAGCGACGGGTATGTATTGGCGTCAGCGGGCCCGCAGACACGCGCCCACGAGTGCGTTGACGCAGGCTCGCACGATAATCGGCCGGTGTGACGATGGGTGCTCAGACGACACACACCCGGCACACTGCCAGAGCAACTCGCGTTGAACGGGCACTCTCGCGCAAGACCAACGCTCGAACTTTTGCCACCGGGGGACATCGTCACGAATCGCTCGTCCGCCGCGGGTGGAGGCTGTCGGCCGTAGGTCGGGCTCTCCCAGAAACTAACACCGGGCGCTCCACTCAGATCTACCGGTAGCCCATTCGTTTCGACTCTCGTTCTGGCGTCGAGGCCTTCAGGCTGGCGGGTGAACTTTTACTGTTCCATCGGATTTCCCGATGGAACTTCGCCTTGATGGTCCATCATCGCGGCATGAAGTATCGCATTGCTGCCGTCCTCGCTGCAGCCGGATTCGCACCGTTGCTCGCTGGGGCGCTTCTTGCTCCTCCAGTGATGGCGAGTCCCCTGCCCGCAATCGAGGCTGCCCCGCCATCCGGGGACCTACTGCCGCCGTCCGAAGACATCACTGGCGGCGTTTTGGCGCCTCCGACAGCATGGGCAGCAAAGACGTGGGCGTCATACTCCGGTTACTCAGCGTCGTGCACCGCAGAACAGATATCTGCATCATGGGTTCTGACGGCTCGTCATTGCACGGACTCCTCAAAGAGCGTGGCCGTTTATCCAAGCACGATGGATCAGAACAATACGCCGGGTGAGGGGCTGGCCGTCGACCACGTCTACTATCCGAGCGAGCAGCAGACCGACGGTGGAAAGCCAATTGGTGCTGGTGATATTGCCCTTCTGCACTTAGCAAGACGACATCCCCTCGCGTCATATGCGGCGCTCAACCTGGACTATCAACCCGAACAGAATGATCAGGGCTTCGCGGAAGGATACGCGGGGGCGAACGTACTGAAGCGCGCTGCCATGAGAGTGACCGGTTTCGCACCCAACGGTGGCGGTGGTCACGGTGGCATGGCCATCAAGGTCACGGGCGAGCCTGATCACACTCAGCATGGAGACTCCGGGGGGCCGTTCATCATCAACGACAAGGTCGTCGGTGTCCTGTCTACGGGCGGTGGCAGCAGCGCGTACTACATGTCACTCGCGCGCGTAAAAGATTGGATCGTGGAGACCGCAACCGAGCCGGCGACGGGATTGGTTTCGGCTGTGCGTGGAGCCGATGGATGGATCACGATCACGGGATGGGCCGAACCGGGAAGCGTCATAAAGACCACAAATGACCCTCGAGGAGGCTGGTTCGATCTCGAGGGAGGCCGCGTTCGAGCGTCCGAAGACGGTTCCTTTAGCGCCCGAACCAAGCGCACCGTTGACGGTCAAGCCGTAGTCCAAGCCTTCGGCGCACAACGCACCCAATCAAACGCGATCACCCCAGCCGCCGTATTGGTTTCGGCTGTGCGTGGAGCCGATGGATGGATCACGATCACGGGATGGGCCGAACCGGGAAGCGTCATAAAGACCACAAATGACCCTCGAGGAGGCTGGTTCGATCTCGAGGGAGGCCGCGTTCGAGCGTCCGAAGACGGTTCCTTTAGCGCCCGAACCAAGCGCACCGTTGACGGTCAAGCCGTAGTCCAAGCCTTCGGCGCACAACGCACCCAATCAAACGCGATCACCCC